>NZ_CP126084.1:3949285-4607500 GCF_030122845.1 Paenibacillus woosongensis | reverse complement strand
CGTAACGACTTGGGCGCTGTCTCAACGAGAGATCCGGTGAAATTTTAATACCTGTGAAGATGCAGGTTACCCGCGACAAGACGGAAAGACCCCATGGAGCTTTACTACAGCTTGATATTGAACTTTGATGCGATTTGTACAGGATAGGTGGGAGCCTAGGAATCCGGAGCGCCAGCTTCGGTGGAGGCGCCGTTGGGATACCACCCTGATCGTATCGAAGTTCTAACCTGGGACCGTGATCCGGTTCGGGGACAGTGTCAGGTGGGTAGTTTGACTGGGGCGGTCGCCTCCTAAAGAGTAACGGAGGCGCCCCAAGGTTCCCTCAGAATGGTTGGAAATCATTCGCAGAGTGCAAAGGCAAAAGGGAGCTTGACTGCGAGACTGACAAGTCGAGCAGGGACGAAAGTCGGGCTTAGTGATCCGGTGGTACCGCATGGAAGGGCCATCGCTCAACGGATAAAAGCTACCCTGGGGATAACAGGCTTATCTCCCCCAAGAGTCCACATCGACGGGGAGGTTTGGCACCTCGATGTCGGCTCATCGCATCCTGGGGCTGAAGTAGGTCCCAAGGGTTGGGCTGTTCGCCCATTAAAGCGGTACGCGAGCTGGGTTCAGAACGTCGTGAGACAGTTCGGTCCCTATCTGTCGTGGGCGTAGGAAATTTGAGAGGAGCTGTCCTTAGTACGAGAGGACCGGGATGGACGCACCGCTGGTGCACCAGTTGTTCCGCCAGGAGCATAGCTGGGTAGCTACGTGCGGATGGGATAAACGCTGAAAGCATCTAAGCGTGAAGCCCTCCTCAAGATGAGATTTCCCAATTTAGTAAGACCCCTTGAAGACGACGAGGTTGATAGGCCTGAGGTGGAAGTGCAGCAATGTATGGAGCTGACAGGTACTAATCGGTCGAGGGCTTATCCAAACTTTACCCCAAAAAGTGAAGCGGAGGCTTCGAAGAGTATACCGAATACTTTTCGGGGGCCCCGGTGAACCAAGTAAGGGCTAACACGCAAATGAAGTTTCGTATCCAGTTTTCAGGTGATCAAGAACCTGAGTCGATTTTAAGCTGCATGTCTGTTCTAAGGTCTGATATTTTGCGATAGCAGATCGATGAAGCGGAAGCAGCGCAAAAATCATGTTTGGTGGCAATGGCGGAGGGGTTCCACACGTACCCATCTCGAACACGACCGTTAAGCCCTCCAGCGCCGATGGTACTTGGACCGCAGGGTCCTGGGAGAGTAGGACGTCGCCAAGCGGATGTTCCCTGATAGCTCAGTCGGTAGAGCACTCGACTGTTAATCGAGTTGTCACAGGTTCGAGTCCTGTTCGGGGAGCCATTTGCTCTCATAGCTCAGTAGGTAGAGTGCATCCATGGTAAGGATGAGGTCACCGGTTCGATCCCGGTTGAGAGCTCCACTATCTTTGCTTTGTGTAGTAAACATATGGCCCGTTGGTCAAGGGGTTAAGACACCTCCCTTTCACGGAGGTAACAGGGGTTCGAATCCCCTACGGGTCACCACTTTCATTATAAGCATCAGTAGGGATGAGAATCCCATAAAGGGGTTCGTCGGAGCATAAGCGTCGTTAGCAGTAACATCGCAGTCTCGAACGAAGTGAGAGTATCCCCTACGGGTCACCACTTTCATTATAAGCATCAGTAGGGATGAGAATCCCTTGGGGCTTCAGATGAACACTGTCCTACATATGGAGGCTTAGCTCAGCTGGGAGAGCATCTGCCTTACAAGCAGAGGGTCAGCGGTTCGATCCCGTTAGCCTCCACCATTTGAAATTTTATTGGGGATTAGCCAAGCGGTAAGGCAACGGACTTTGACTCCGTCATTCATAGGTTCGAATCCTATATCCCCAGCCATTGTACGAGCCATTAGCTCAGTTGGTAGAGCACCTGACTTTTAATCAGGGTGTCGAAGGTTCGAGTCCTTCATGGCTCACTTTTTCAAAAATGCGCGTGTGGCGGAATTGGCAGACGCACTAGACTTAGGATCTAGCGTCTTCGGATGTGGGGGTTCAAGTCCCTCCACGCGCACCATAGTTATGCGGACGTGGCTCAGCGGTAGAGCATCGCCTTGCCAAGGCGAGGGTCGCGGGTTCGATTCCCGTCGTCCGCTCCATAATTATGCGCCCTTAGCTCAGCTGGATAGAGCGTTTGACTACGAATCAAAAGGTCGGGAGTTCGAATCTCTCAGGGCGTGCCACTTTAACTTAACACATCATTAACGGGACGTAGCTCAGCTTGGTAGAGCACCTGGTTTGGGACCAGGGGGTCGCATGTTCGAATCGTGTCGTCCCGACCATAATGATGCGGGTGTAGTTCAATGGTAGAACTCCAGCCTTCCAAGCTGGTAGCGTGGGTTCGATTCCCATCACCCGCTCCATAAACAAACAACACTGCCAACAGGCAGTTTTTTTGTTTATGTGGGCTATTTTTTTGTTTTCTGTAGATGGAGAGAGAAGCCACAGGGGGCCGATCGTCCGTGCAGGCTCTAAAGGGCCCATCCTTAGGCTTTTTGCAGAATCCCGCAAGGGGATATTATGATTATTTATAATTGTTTATGGAAAGCAAGCAACAGGCCAGAACAGTGCCTATCCCCATTCTTTAGCTTCTCGTATATAGACAGTTGGACTTCAACCTGACCGGACTAAATGGAATTGATGTATCTAATTATGCTCTAAACGAATGTTTCAGGGGATTAGATGGATTTTTTGCATCTAAAATCAAGAATCCAGACCTTGAGGAGCATCTCCCCTACTTCTTACGACATGAAATCCATTTAAATCTACATTCCCTCCTTTTCCGCAAAAACTAACTACTATAAATCCATTTAAATAAGTAGAACTATATTAAATGTACTCCAATGACTCTTGATTTGGAGACATACATTCCCGTTCCACTATATGACTCGTGATATTGATGGGATGATTGAAGCGACTCCTAACGAGCAGTTGCCTGCCCATTATAGGGTCCTGGGCTGCTCACAAAAAAGACCTACACCTTCCAGGGCAAGTGGCATTAGCCCACAATCTATTGAGCGTAGCAGGCATATGGCTTGCTGCCTTCCTTCAAATCAAATGCATAAAAGCCTGACAGCAAAACATCGTGTTTTCCGTCAGGCTTTTAATTTTTTATTGGTTTAGGGCTTGGCAGATATTCCATTTAAAATGAGCTGTATCGTATCCCGAATTTCCTTGTCCTCATCCCAAGGCTGGTCGGGAAAGATGACAAAACGGGAAATGAACAGTCCAATCATGGCCGAAGCGCTGAATCGCAGCAGGGAAGGAGCAGGCATTTCGATGATCTGTCCTTTGCTTTTGAAATGCTCCACGATTTCAGCGAATCTGTGGAAGACTTTGTTGCCGATATGTTTTTTGAACTCCTCCTGCAGCATGGGCTGGAACGGGATTTCCTGCAGTAAAATTTTAATGAGCTTAATATGCTTGCGGGCAAAATTCAAGCGATTAACTGCAAGCGCATAAAGAAAGTCCTCGATCGTAGGGTAGTCTGACTCCAGCACTTCTTTGAAATCATTCCACACGAAGGGGGCAATTAGCCTGCTCATCATCGGAGATACGATGGAGAGGAGCAGGTCTTTCTTGGTTTTATAGTGGCGAAAGATCGTTCCTTCCGCAACCCCCGCTTTCTGAGCAATTTCGCTGGTTGAGGAAGCCGCATATCCTTTCTCTGCAAAAACTTCGACAGCCGCCTGAATAATTTTAATTTGTTTATCGGTCATTTTAGCTTCATCTATTTTGATGATTTCCTGAATCCATTGTTCTATCTGATCTTGTTGGGACATCCGGTATATCCTCCTGAAAAACCACTGGGTTTTATTGCATCCTCATATTACCTAATTTTATCATAAGCTCGCTCGGAATGTTATATTTTGCGATGCTTCCGCAAAGCGGTAATATTTAATGCGATGAATAATAGGGAGAATCCGATCAGTACCATGACGTCCCCGACAATTGCGCTCCAGCCCATCCCTCGAATCATGACGTCGCTTAAGGCATGCGTCCCGTAGGTTAGCGGCATGATAATGCCAAGCTTCTGCAGCCAGAGGGGCAGAGTATCAAGCGGGAATAGGCCGGACAAGAAGAGCTGTGGAACGATAATTAATGGAATAAACTGAATCATCTGCAGTTCATTATTGGCGTAGGCGGACAGCAGGGTGCCAAGTGTTAGTGCGGTCATCGACAGCAGCAGCGTCAGCAGAAGCACGTAAGCAAAGGAACCGGTCATCAGAATGCCGAGTACTTTGATACAGAACCAGGAAATTAATAGCGCCTGTATGATCGTAAATATGCCGAATCCTCCGATATACCCAAGGACGAGCTCCCAGCGGCGCAGAGGTGTCGATAGCAGGCGTTCCAGCGTGCCTGTCGTGCGTTCCCGGAGGAAGGAGACCCCAGAAATGAGGAAGACAAAAAAGAAGATGAAAAATCCAATCAGAATCGGTCCGAATTGATCGATCGCCGTCATGTTCTCCGAACCGTGCAGGTACGTTATATTCATGTTGCTCGCAGATGTCTCGGAATGAAGTTGTTCGCCTGATTTTTGCAGCAGCATAATGACGGCCTTATTGACGGAAGGCTCACTGCCCTCCAGCTTGACTTGAAGGCTTGTATTGTCTACTGAGACGATGGCATCGATGCTCCGGTCCTTCAAAGCCTGCTCAGCAGCTTCTCTGCTCTCATAATAGAAGACATGAGCCTGTTGCTCTTTCATTTGACCGGTAAGCTGGCTTGGAACATTCACAACCCCAACCTTTGGTTCATAATCCGAACCATTAAAGACCAGGTTCATTAAAGTCAGTACTAAGAGAGGGGCTAAGAAGAGAAGAGCAAGCGTTCTTTTGTCCCGCCGGAATTGTCTTAAAATACGCAGGATGATGGCCCTTACTCTCATGAGTGAACACCTCCGTAGTAAATAAAAGCTTCCTCAATAGAAGGTTTACCCGCTCTCTCGATCAGTGCTGTTGGCGTATCGACGGCAATCAAGCGTCCTTCCCGAATCATGCCGAGACGGTCGCATTTGTCCGCTTCATCCATCACATGCGTCGTCAGAATAATCGTTGTTCCCTTGGTGTTTAAGGCCTTCAGCTCGGTCCAGATCGCTTGGCGCAGCAACGGGTCAATTCCTACCGTAGGCTCATCCAGAATGAGCAGGGGAGGCTCATGCAGCAAGGCAATGGCCAGGGATAGCCTGCGTTTCATGCCCCCGGAGTATTGCATCACCTTCTTATGGAGATGATCCTGCAGCGAGACGATGTCCATAACCGCGGACATTCGCTGTTTACGCCGTGCCCCCTTTAAGCCGTACAAGGCAGCGTAGAAATCAAGGTTTTCCAGGGCGCTGAGCTCGGTATACAAAGCATCGGATTGAGCCATATAGCCGATTTTTGATAAAATATCGAGGCGCGGCATAGGCGTGCCGAATGCTTCGATGAATCCGGACGTTGCCTGATCGATCCCTGTGAGCAGCTTGACCAGCGTCGTCTTGCCTGAACCTGACGGGCCAAGGAGACCGAAGGTTTCCGAAGGAAATACATCAAGCGAAATATGTTCTAGGACGCTTTTCTTGCCAAACTGCTTCGAGGCATCGGTAACTCGAATTACAGGACTATTGTGAGCCATGGTAAATTCTCCTTTTCAAGGATAATGAGTGAGCACTCACTTCGTATTATAATTCTAAAAAGAAACAAAGTAAATCATCAGCGGCAGAAATTACTAGAAGATTAAACTGGGTAGAATATTGCTGTAAAGTGTCACTTTCTCCGAATAATACTATTGCATTTCATTACTTCACCGTGATAAGGTAAGTATTGGATTCTAGAATGTGTAATCTAAGTGATTACGGTTATGATGCATAAATATAAGGTGTTTTGTGAAATTGTCCTGTTGGAGTCGTCGTATTATGCGTCTGATTGTATAAAAAGCCAGAATAGGTTCGTTGCTGGCTGAATTTTTTTGATGCTACTTTACAATAAAGTGAAGATTTTCAGAACAGTTTATTGTATGATAGTAGGAAGGCTTTAGAAAGACGGAATAGGGATGAAATGGGGGAGAAACATGACTGAATTAACAGTGACCGCAGGCAAAAGCAATTCAAATAACCTGCTTCGGCGCGACATCCGTTTTTTGGGCAATATTCTAGGAGAGGTCCTGGTCCATCAGGGCGGCAACGAGCTCTTGGATATTGTCGAGAAGATTCGTGAAGCCAGTAAGTCGCTGCGGGCTGTATTTTTACCGGAATTGCATGAAGAGTTTAAAGATATGATTAATTCTCTTGAACCCGACATTCGTCACCAAGTTATCCGTGCGTTCGCGATTTATTTTCAATTGGTCAACATTGCGGAGCAGAACCATCGAATTCGCCGGAGAAGAGACTTGGAGCGTTCTGCAGGCGAATCGGTTCAATCAGGTTCGATCGAAGCTTCTGTCAGGGATCTGAAGGAACGTGGTTTCAATTATGCGGAAGCGCAGGAAATTCTGGAAGGAATGTCTTTGGAACTAGTAATGACGGCTCACCCGACAGAAGCGATGCGCCGGGCTATTCTGGACATTCACAAGCGGATTGCCGACGATGTCATGCAGTTGGATAATCCAACGCTAACGTTCCGTGAGCGGGAACAGCTTCGCGAGAAGCTGCTTAACGAAGTGATTACGCTGTGGCAAACCGATGAACTGCGGGACCGCAAACCAACAGTCATCGATGAAGTACGCAACGGCATGTATTATTTCCATGAAACGCTGTTCCAGGTGCTGCCTGAAGTGTATTTGGAATTAGAGCGATGTCTGAGCAAATACTATCCAGAGCATTTGTGGCATGTGCCGACATATTTGCGTTTTGGTTCCTGGATCGGCGGAGACCGGGACGGCAACCCGTCCGTAACGGCCGATGTGACATGGCAGACGCTGAACATCCAGCGCAAGCTCGTTGTGCGTGAATACGAGCGCTGTCTGGCTGAACTGTTCAAGCATCTTAGCTTCAGCACGACGATCGTCGATGTCACAGATGAACTGGAGGCTTCGATTCAAAGAGACCGCCTGCAAGTTACATTGCAAAGAACACCGCAGTGGTTGAACGAGAAAGAGCCTTACCGGGTCAAGCTGACTTATATGACGGAGAAGCTGCATAATCTGCTGGATGATTCCAAGAAAGGAACTCCGGAGCGTTATTCGGACGTTAAGGAGCTTATCCACGATCTTAAGATCATTGACCGCAGCTTGCGTCACCATTATGCGGATTACGTCGCAGATACGCATATTCAGAAGATTATCCGCCAGGTTGAACTTTTCGGGTTCCATACAGCGACGCTGGACATTCGCCAGCATAGCCAGGAGCACGAGAATGCAATGACGGAAATACTGGCGAACATGAATATCGTGAGCAACTATGCCGAATTGGAGGAAGAAGAGAAAATCAAGCTGCTTGAGGAGCTTCTGAACGATCCTCGCCCTCTAACTTCGCCGTACCAAGAATACAGCGAGAGCACTACGGAGTGCCTGAATGTGTACCGCACGGTATTCCGGGCCCAGCAGGAATTCGGAACCCAGTGCATTACGAGCTATTTGATCAGTATGACGGAAGCGGCGAGCGATATTCTTGAGGTTATGGTCTTCTCCAAAGAGGTAGGCTTGTTCCGTAGGGAAGCGGACGGCACGGTAATCTGTACGCTGCAATCGGTGCCGCTCTTCGAGACGATCGACGATCTTCATAATGCTCCTGGCATTATGCGCAAGCTGTTCAACATGCCGATTTATCGCCAATCGGTTGCGGCGATGAATGACCTGCAGGAAATTATGCTTGGTTATTCCGATAGCAATAAAGATGGCGGCGTCGTGACGGCGAACTGGGAGCTTCGCGTGGCTCTGAAGCAAATTACTGCTGCAGCTAGCGAATTCGGCGTGAAGCTGAAATTCTTCCATGGACGCGGCGGAGCGCTAGGCCGGGGAGGAATGCCGCTGAACCGCAGTATCCTGGTTCAACCGGCAGAGACGATCGGCGGAGGCATCAAGATTACGGAGCAGGGCGAAGTCATATCTTCCCGTTACTCTTTGAAGGGCATCGCTTATCGCAGCCTGGAGCAAGCAACCTCGGCGCTGATTACGGCGGCCATAGATGCGAAGCTGCATCGCGACAATGACGAGAATGAACAAAAATGGGAAGAGATTAGTGCGGTTATTTCTGAGACTTCATTGAAAAAGTATCAGGACTTGGTATTCCGTGAGCCGGATTTCCTGAGATACTTCAAGGAATCCACACCTCTTCTGGAAGTCGGCGAACTGAATATCGGATCCAGACCATCGAAGCGCAAAAATAGCGATCGTTTTGAGGATCTACGTGCTATTCCTTGGGTATTCGCCTGGACGCAGAGCAGATATCTGTTCCCGGCCTGGTATGCCGCTGGAACGGGATTGTATCAGTTCTATCAGAATAACGAAGAGAACTTGAAAGTGCTGCAAGAAATGTATGAGAATTTCTCCTTTTTCCGTTCGGTCATCGACACGCTTCAATTCGCGATCGTCAAAGCTGATCTGGTCATCGCCCAAGAGTATGCCGCGATGTGCAGAGACGGTGAAGTCAGGGATCGCATTTTCAAGCAAATCGAAGAGGAATTCCATTTGACGAAGGATATGATTCTGAAAATTACGGGGCAAACGGATATTCTGGATCATAATCCGGGACTTCAGGAGTCCATTCGCCAGCGTAATCCTTACATCGATCCGCTTAGTTATATGCAGGTACAGCTACTTAGCGAGCTCCGCGCGATTCGCGAGAAAGATCAGGACGATCCGAACCTGCTGCGCGAAGTACTGCTTACGATTAACGGAATCGCCGCTGGACTTAGAAATACGGGCTGATGATCATATAACGATGCAAAACAACAAGCCGGAAACCTCTGACGAGGGTCCGGCTTGTTTGTGAGTTTACAGATATTTCAAGATTTCGACGAGCCGGATGCTTGAGTTGACGTCATGTCTTGCTTTTTCAGGAGACATGAATTAACATTTGGAATGAAGTGCCGACGACGAGGGTCCTATTGGTTACTATGGGATGCCTATGGCCGGACAGGCAGGGTGAAAAATTGAAGCCCGTCCATGGATCTGGGGGAAATTCAATGGTAGATCATTTTGATGTGAGATTAGTGAAGCTAGCCCGCCAAGGGGATCAGGAAGCTTTTGCCGACCTTGTTGATGTATATAAGGATAAGATATTTCATCTGGCCTACCGCATGCTGTCGAACCGCCATGAGGCGGAGGACATTGTGCAGGAGACTTTTTTACGTGTATATAAAAATTGGGAGCGCTACGATGAGAAGCAGAAATTCTCAACTTGGCTGTATCGGATTGCCACCAATTTATGCATAGACAGGCTCCGGAAGCGCAAGCCGAATTATTACCTTGATGCGGGGATGAACGACCAGGAAGGTCTGGACGGATATACGCTGATTCCGGGGGATGAACGGACGCCCGAAAGTGAATACTTGCTGACAGAGACGCAGCAGACCATTCATTACGCAATCGAAGGTTTGCCGGCGAAATACAAATCGGTTGTTATATTAAGGTACTTGCAGGAGCTGTCGCTTAGCGAAATTAGCGATGTGCTGGATATGCCGGTAACCACAGTCAAAACGCGTCTTCACCGCGGACGGGAATTTTTGCGCAAAAAACTGCAGCATAAGGTTTTATAACCTTTTGCCGAGTGTAGGAAATATTTAGTTTCTTGAAACGTATTGCTAAGCGCAACGTATTGTATGTTAGGACGACTATTTGCACCGTAAGTTGCCCTGGTTTCGTATAGATTTTACTGAAAGGACTGGCTGATATGGATTGCAAACAAGCCACCTCATTGATGCATGAGTATTTAGATGACGAGTTGTTTGGGGAAGAGGCCTTGTCACTCCAGAGGCATCTTCAGGAATGTCCATCCTGCCAGATGCATTTTAAGGAACTAGAGCAGGCGGAATTGATGCTGTTTGCCACAATCAAGCGCTCTTCATTATCCGCTTCCGACGAGCTGGTAGACCGGATCATGAAGTCCATTCCCAGCCAACAGAAACAACGGGCTTGGCTCCAATGGGTCAAGAGACACCCTGCATTAACGGCAGCGGCGATGTTTCTGCTAGTAATGCTGTTTAGCACCATTTCCCTATGGAATAGCGATGATCAGCTTATTGTGAAAGGGAAAGATCTGGATCATGTTGTGATCAACGGAAGGACTGTGACGGTGCCCAGCGGCTCCAAAGTAGCCGGCAACCTGACGGTAGAGAACGGCACGGCGGAAATCTACGGCGAGGTGGAAGGCAACCTCACGGTTATCGACGGATCGTACTACCAGGCTTCAACCGCCAAAATTTTGGGAGAGGTTAGAAGTATCGATCAGGCGCTGGACTGGCTCTGGTACAGGATCACGAATACTTTTACGGAAGTCGCCTATAGGTAATGAAATATCAGGCAATTTATCGGCGCCTCCCTTCTTTGGGAACAAGGCGCTTTTTATTTTTGTGCTTAGAGGAAATTTTTGCATGCATAGGCGAAAGGTGCTATTTCTCAGCGGCACTTGCATCTGGATTGTGAACGTTATAACCTAGAGTTTAAGGGGAATATATAGAGACAAGCGAATTCACCGATTTGATGCATCTATATAATGTTTCTTTGTTGGCGATCGAGTTGACGAAGAGATAACCGGGGGTTGCACCATGAACTATTTTGCAAATTTAACATGGCAGGATACCATTAAAGATATCATCGATATACTAATCGTTACTTATATCATCTATCACCTTATTCTGTTAGTGCGGGGCACGCGCGCCGTTCAACTGCTTAAGGGAATTCTGTTTCTCGTCGTCATTTGGGCCGTGAGTACCTGGTTCGATTTGTACACGCTCAAATGGCTCATGAACCAGATGTTTACCTTTGGGGTGCTTGCCATATTTATTATATTTCAGCCGGAGCTCAGACGGGCGCTGGAGCAATTAGGCCGCGGCAAATTATTCGGCAGAAGTACGGCCGATGAAGAGGAGTTCGGGAAGGAAGTCAGCGAGATCATTAAGGCCGTTAATTATTTATCTCGTAGAAAAATTGGCGCGCTCATCGTATTTGAACGGGATACCGGGTTAAACGAGTATACGGAATCAGGCATTCCGATTCAATCCGTGATCACTTCCCAGCTGCTTATCAATATTTTCATTCCCAATACCCCGCTTCATGACGGGGCCGTAATCGTGCAGGGCCGTAAGATTGCGGCTGCGGCTTGTTATTTGCCGTTGTCGGAGAATCCATTCATTAGCAAGGAGCTTGGGACACGGCACCGGGCAGCGATCGGGATCAGCGAGGTTGGGGATGCCATCTCGATTATTGTCTCGGAGGAGACGGGACAAATTTCCCTGGCGATCGATGGTCAGGTTGTTCGGGATATCAATGAAGAGTCGTTGATTTCCAAGCTGTATGAAGAATTGGGGCCTAATTCGAAGCCGGCCGAGAAGCGTGCGCCTTTCTGGAAGAGGAAGGAGGGCGGGAACAATGGATAAATGGCTGAGCCATAACAATGTAGCTAAGGTGATCGCTCTTATCGTCAGCATCATTCTCTGGGCCATGGTGCATTTGGACAGCGGGACGCCCGTAGCGCCAACGCCTGTTGTCAATACGAAGGTCATACCTAACGTCAAAATCCAAATCGTCGGCTTTGACAGCGATAATTATGTGCTCTCCGGCCTGGAGACCGACAAGGTCAGGCTGGAGGTACGGGGAAAACGCACGGATATTACGACCAATTTCTCCGATTATAAGGTCAAGCTGGATTTGAGCGATGTGGGGCCGGGTACGTCGTCCCAGCCGCTGATTCACGAGCTGCCGCCGGGTGTTTCACTGGTCTCCATGAGCCCATCCATCGTTAAAGTATCAATCGAAGCGAAGCAAACGAAAGACATTGCCGTGAATATTGTGACGAAGGGACAGCCTGCACAAGGAATGCAGCTAGGCAGTCCGATCGTAGCAGGCTCCGGCGTAGTTCAGGTGACTCTGCCTGAGAGTGAACTAGCGGAGCTGGCTCGGGTGCAGGGAATCATAGATATTAGCGGCATTACTGATCCGGTCAAAGGAAAAACTGTGAAGCTGGTCGCATATGATAAGCATGGGCAGGAAATGAGGAACGCTGTAATCGTGCCTTCATCCGTGGAAGTCGACATCCCGATCACGAAGCTGTACAAGAGCGTTCCGCTTGAGGTGCGGGAAGTCGGGCAGCTGCCGGATGGACTGGTTGTAGCAAGCGTGGAAAGCGACGTAAAAGGCGTAGCCATATATGGGTCTAAAGAAGTACTGGAAGTCATTTCCTCATACTCCGTTGCGGTGGATTTAAGCCAATTCAAAGGAACTAATCAAACTAGGTATACGGTGGACTTGACTCCGCCCGAAGGTTCTGAGAAAATCGAGCCTAGCTCCGTTACGGTTACCGTCAAAGTGGAGCCGCCGGACCAAAGACAGATCAGCGGCATTCCGATTACCCTCAAGCAGGATAATTCAAATTTGGCAGCAAACATTGTCGATCCGGCAGAGAAGAAGATGTCTCTAACGGTTGTGGGCGCCAAGGTGGTTATCGATAAGCTGAAGCCGGAGGATATCAAGATTACCGCGGATTTATCTGGCCTGGGGCCGGGGATGCACATGGTTCCCGTTGTCGTCGCGCTGCCGCTGCATTTGGGTCTGGCCGAGAGCGATCAATCCAGGCAAATCAGTGTGGAGCTTGTAGAAAAGGCTGAGCCGACGGTTACGGAGCCGGAAGAGGAGCAGGATTCGAATTCAGCCAACGATTCGGATGCCGCCAACCCTCTGCCGGAGAACGCAGGAGGAAGCGGGAACAATGTTGGCGCGGAACAGAAGCAGTAAGTCTGCCGTAAAATAGCGATAGCGGCATCAAATTTAATCTCACATAACGAATAAGGAGTGAAATCATGGGAAAGTATTTTGGAACGGATGGAGTACGTGGAGTTGCAAATAAGGAACTGACCGCAGAATTGGCATACAAGATCGGTCGCTGCGGAGGGTATGTCCTGGCAGGCCAGGCTCCGAAACCCAAAGTAGTGATCGGGATGGATACCCGGATCTCCGGCGTCATGCTGGAATCAGCGCTTGTAGCGGGACTATTGTCTATCGGAGCAGACGTTGTTCGCCTGGGAGTCGTCTCGACACCGGCAGTCGCCTTTTTGACTCAGAAGCTGGGGGCGGACGCGGGCGTCATGATTTCCGCTTCACATAATCCGGTTGAAGATAACGGTATTAAATTTTTTGGTAGCGATGGATTCAAGCTGTCGGACGAAACGGAATTGCAAATCGAAGAGCTGATGGACAAAGAGGTAGACGAGCTACCGCGTCCGATCGGCAAAGATCTCGGCAGCGTAACGATAGATACGGATTCTAAACTGAAGTATTTGGAGTTTTTGAAAACGACAATTTCTTCTTCTTTCAAAGGCCTTAAGGTGGTGCTGGATTGCGCGAACGGGGCCGCCTACGAGCTTGCGCCGCGTTTGTTCAAGGAATTGGGCGCAGAGGTGCACACGATCGGGGCGGAGCCTAATGGACTTAACATCAACGAGCAGTGTGGGTCTACGCATCCGGAGGAGTTGAAGAAAGAGGTTGTGCGCCTGGGCGCAGATCTCGGCCTTGCCTTCGACGGCGATGCGGACCGGCTGATCGCGATTGACGGGAACGGAGAAGAAGTGGATGGCGACTATATTCTGTGCATTTGCGGCGATGCCATGAACCGGGCCGGCAAATTGAAGGACAACACAGTCGTGACTACGGTAATGAGCAACTTCGGCTTCTATAAGGCAGCCAAGAAGCTGGGATTGAATACGGCGCAGACCGCGGTCGGCGACCGTTATGTCATGGCGGAAATGCGCCGCGGGGGGTATAAGCTGGGCGGAGAGCAATCCGGCCATGTGATTTTCCTTGATTACAGCACTACAGGGGATGGCATTCTGACCGCGATTCAACTGGTCGATACCCTGGTTGCTTCCGGTAAATCCCTTAGTGAGCTCAGACAGGTCATGAAGCAGTATCCTCAAGTCCTGGTTAACGTTCGGGTACAGGATAAGAGCAAATACGAGGGCAACGAGGCGATCGGCAAAGCCGTTGCTGCAGTTGAGAGCCATTTGTCCGATAATGGACGAGTGTTAGTCCGGCCTTCGGGAACAGAGTCATTGATCCGCGTTATGGCAGAGGGTCCCGACAAAGCGGAGCTCGAGCAGCTTGTATCGCAAATCGTATCGGTTGTCGAGGCGGAGCTGGTATAACTCTGCTTGTTTACAAGGGACTATTTACGTAATTTATAACATGAAGCCGCTGGGACGGGTGACACCTGTTTCAGCGGCTTTTTTTACGGGTATAGAGCTGTGCGGGAAAGGATCAGGCCATGAAAGGAAAGGGGGCAGTGAAGCCCAGGACGAGATGATTATTGCCAAATGGTTTGCAGTTGCATATAATTAAGCATATTCAAAAAAAGAAAGCGAGGGTTGTGAGGTTACCTAGCAGTTTAAGCGCCAGAGCTTCATTCGCGCGAAGCTATGTTCTCGTAATACGGGGGGATACCCGTACGATGCATACATGCATTCAACAGCAGGCTTATACTAGGCCATAGGGTTAGCAAGTCCGCCAGCAGCTAGTGGAATGCAGCCTGTGCTATTGGAGATAAGGTATTGCTAGTTCTTTACGAGAGCATGCTCGGCAGTCGAAGCTGACGAGGTGGAGGTGTTCGAAATGTTCGGCGGGGACCTCCCGGTATTTCATCCATACCGTGACCGAGGAAGTCAAAAGGAATGGGCGACTGTTCTTACAAGCTTCCCGGAAGGATGCTGGAGAGTAACGATATGCGTTCATGAATGTGCGAGAGAAAGATGCGGGAGAACCGCAGTGTGCGGAGAGAAGTGGACATTCATGAAAATGCCTGGATAATTTCAGACTTTTCTAATTGTTTTCATATATTTAATTTTTGACAATTGAATATGCTGTCTCTGTGTACTGCGGTGCAATTCTTCCGTTTCCTTTCATTTCGAGCACATTAATTCTGAGATGATGAAACGGAGGATATATAAATATGTGTGGGATTGTTGGATATATTGGGAAGAGAGACACGCAAACCGTATTGATCGAGGGACTGAAGAAGCTGGAGTACCGCGGGTATGATTCCGCAGGCATCGCCGTATTTACACCGGAGGGTCTGCAAATCGCCAAGTCGATCGGCCGTCTGGCCAACCTGGAATCGAAACTGGAGGATACGCCGCTTGTAGGTACGGCCGGTATCGGACATACCCGCTGGGCTACCCACGGCAAGCCGTCGGATGTGAACTCGCATCCGCATACCGATCACAGCCAGAAGTTCTCCGTTGTGCATAACGGGATCGTGGAGAACTATTTAGAGTTGAAGGAAGAACTGATCAGCCAAGGGTACGTGTTTGTTTCCGAAACGGATACGGAAGTCATCTCCCATTTGGTTGCTCGCGAGTATGAAGGAGACATCGTCAAGGCGGTTCAGAAGGCCATCACCTATATGCGCGGTGCTTTTGCGCTTGGGGTGCTGACGGAATATGAACCGAACAAGCTTGTCGCTGTACGTCAGGCGAGCCCGCTGATTATTGGGCTGGGTGAAGGGGAGAACTTCATCGGCTCAGACATTCCTGCCATTTTGAATTACACGCGCAAAATATATATTTTGAATGACGGTGAGATGGCGGTTCTGACCGAAGATGCTGTCGAATTGATGACCATTGAGGGGAACTTTATTTCTCGGGAAATGATTTCTGTCGATTGGGATGCGGTGACCGCAGAAAAAGGCGGCTTCGATCATTTCATGCTGAAGGAAATCCATGAGCAGCCTAAGGCCTACCGTGACACGATGAGAGGCCGGATCAGCGAGGACGGACGCCAGGTAGTCTTCCCTGATTTGAAGCTGACAGAGGAGAAAATACGCAGCCTCAGCAGCATTCACATCGTAGCCTGCGGTACGGCATACAATGCCGGACTTGTTGGCGGCGCGGCCATTGAGCAGTTGGTTCGCATTCCGGTGATGAACGACGTGGCATCCGAATACCGCTATCGCTCGCCGCTGATCACGCCGGACACGCTCGTCATCGTTGTCAGCCAATCCGGCGAAACGGCGGATACGCTGGCTGCGCTGCGTGAAGCCCATGCGAACGGTGCTCACGTACTCGCTGTTACGAACGTGGTCGGCAGCTCGATCGCCCGCGATGCGGACGATGTTATCGCTACGCTGGCCGGACCGGAGATCGCTGTCGCTTCGACGAAAGCTTATACCTCCCAATTGATCGCGTTCTACCTGCTTGGATTGTACATGGCTCAGGTTCGCGGCACACAAAGCGAGGAGGAGATCGCCCATGTCATTGCGGCGATGCAGTCCCTGCCTGAACAAGTAGAGAGCATGCTGGAGAAGGCGGACGCAGTGAAGGCTTATGCCGAGCAAATTGCGGATCACGAGCATCTGTTCTTTATCGGACGCGGCCTGGATTACTCCGTTGTACAAGAAGGCTCGCTGAAGCTGAAGGAGATTTCCTATATCCATTCCGAAGCTTATGCAGCCGGCGAACTAAAGCACGGCACGCTTGCATTGATCGAGGAAGGAATTCCGGTCATTGCCCTGGTCACCCAAGACAACGTGCTTGAGAAGACCGTCAGCAACATCAAGGAAGTGAAGGCACGCGGCGCGGATGTCATGGCCATCACCCATGAGGAGCATGTTGCGGACTTGCTGAAGTCTGTCGATCAAGCGCTCTCTATTCCGAAGACGCTGCCGATGCTTACCCCGGCGCTATCCGTTGTGCCTCTGCAACTGCTTGCTTATTACGCTGCCCTGGCTCGCGGCAATGATGTCGACAAGCCGCGCAACTTGGCGAAGAGTGTGACGGTGGAGTAGGGGGAGTGAGGGGCAAAAATATGATTGTCTCCTCGCATTCAAGTTCTTCCCTCGTAATTCAAGTTCGTATCTGCTGTAATTAAGTTGGTATCTGAACAGGGGAGAAAGCGGGAGCAGTCAATATGTATTCAGTTTATAGAAGAATCGGGATACGTACCTTCGGTACGTTGTCTCGGTTCTTTTTTGTTTGAACAAACGATTGAATAAGTGCGGGAGAAAGCCTGTCAGTATTGGGGTTGAAGTGGATTTAACCAAAGAAAGAGCGGGAAGGAAAGCCTGAAAAAAGAGCCTGGGAAAATGCCTGATCCATCATCCGTTTCTCCTTCATCCTTAAATCTATTATGGAAGAACTTAATTCCATTTTTTCTTCTGATTTTGCCTGTTTTTCATCTGTTTTAATCCCGAAGGGGTAGTTTTTGGGGGAGAACTTGAATTACAGAATAGAGGTAAGGTTTAAGGGAGAGAAAGGGCGTGAATGTAAGTGGGAGAAGGGATTGAGGGAGTTTGGGAAGGGGAAATGGAGAGATACCAACTTAAATACGAAAGGACAATGATGTCTGGTGAAATAAATGTGTGGAACCAGTAAAAAATGTCTGGAACCATTAAAAAATCTATGGAACCAGTAAAAAAAGTTTGGAACTTCTAGAACAGTCCCGATGATGCCTTGTTAGGTCATCGGGACTTCATTATTAAGTAGGAGTTGGAGCCAATGTTAGGGGGACGAATTAAGGAAATTAGGAAGCAACATCAGATGAACCAAACCGAGTTTTCGCACTTAATCGGCGTGTCCCAGGGAACTTTGAGTGAGCTAGAACAGAATAAATATAATCCTTCTCTGGAAACAATTCTAGCTATTATCAAAGTGTTTAACGTAAACGCAATGTGGCTCTTATTTGGATATACAGCAAATGAAAATAGTCTCAATCCAAAGGTTGGAGAACTTAATAAAGTGGAGAGTTTCTTACTCATTAAGTTCAGAAAATTACCAGTTTGTGACCAACAAGAGGTTTCAGATATTATCGATTTAAAGATTACTGAAAATATACATAAATAATAACTGATTTAATAAAAAAGGATTTGTAGTGGATAGGGAGCTATTCCATGACCCAGTATCGAGTACTCATAATTAGATCTATGCATAAAAAGAAGGGACCCTCACTCTATGAGAAATAGTCTACTTCACTACCAATATAGACCCACGCCTATGAGGGGCGTTTATTGGTGTGACCCGGATAATTTCAACTTATCCGGGTCTTAGTATTTTCAATAGGTTTTGGTTTATACATACACTTATTCTCTACTAAAAGAAACATTTTCCGCAGAATGTTAACACATATCTATAGATGAACCAACATTGTCTTGTTGGTTACTATGATATATGAAAAATTTCTTATAGGATTAATCGATTAAATTGCTTATTGCTTGTTTAAAATATCGATAAACGGATATTCCTTGTAACATAAATTATATTCTTAAGTTTCAATGTAGCTTACAGAGAATAAGCATGGAAGTAACGAAGTGATGTATGCAAGTTAATATATAATTTATTTATCGTTGCTATTGGGAAAGGTGGGCCAAATAGCAACGATACATGGGAATTGTAGAAACGTAGTTGCTAATGCTCAGTACAAAAAGTAGTGAATTCCTTGTCCTCTAAAGATGATGATTAGATAGCAAGCCTTCGTATCTAGTATGGCATTGAATAAGAGCACTTAAGAAGTACCGGAAAAACCACGAGAAATTATAGTATGCATTGCCAGGGTGAGAGTTTTATGACAATATTCATAAATATTCCTTTTATCTTTCCCTAGTTTTTCAGGTCATCTCGCGAACCTTTGTTATTATTGATGAAATCACTTCTTGAAGGAGGGCTTTTTCTTTATTTGAAAGCTTCTCATTGTTCACGCTCAATGCGATTCCAGAATCAATAAGCTGCAGTAAGTCCCATGAATTTTCTTTAGCGAAAGAATAGCTTAAAGAAGATAAAAGGTTTAATTGGCTGACTGTATCTTTGTAATACGGATCTGGCATATCTGTGATCCCGAGTAAAAAATCAGCTGAAACAGACAAGGCTTTACATAAAAGGACAATTTGTTTGCAATCAGGGTTTGCGACCCCACGTTCCCAGTTTGATATTACGTGTTTTGAAGTACCTATTTTTTGAGCAAGGACGTCTTGAGTCCATTTCTGTTTCAATCTTTGTTCTTTAATTCTTTCCCCGAGTTCAAACAACTTTTTATCCTCCAGTCTTCTTTGCACAACTTAAATACATTTTTTTATTGGGTTAAACCGTTTATTCCAGAAGACAGACTAATTGCTGCGTTTAAAGAAATTTTGAATAATGAAGGGGAATTTAACATCTCCATTTTTCTAGGTAGAGGAAAAAGAAGATTCATATCAGAGAATATTCGATATTGTCCCGAATGCATGAACGGTGATTATCAGAAATATGGAGAAGTTTATCCGCATAGAATTCATCAAATAACATTCTTATCTTTTTGTCCAGAGCATGCTTATGAACTGCTTACACACTGTCCCAATTGCGAAAAGAAGTTGGCAATGATAGATGAAAGGGATTTATTAGCTTCTCAACGTTGTGAATGTGGTTGCACTTTATCGGAATATAAAAAAATGGCTAATCCTCTTAAATATCAAGCCGAGAAACAGATACTTAATAACTTTTATCAAATCGTTAAGTTTTCAAGTCAGTTATCTCGAGAAGTAATCTTTATAAAAATAAGAAATATCTTGGGAACTAATGGATACTTAAAATATTCAGGGAGAATAGACAAAACGCAGCTTATTCATGATTTTAACAACTATCTAATTCAAAATGGCCTCAAAGAGTATATTGCTGCAGACTTGTTATCACAAATAGGAAGTTTCAGTTTCTTTGCTACAAAAGGTCCTGTGAAAAATATTCTACTATATATACTGATGATCATGTTCTTAGCAAAATCAGTAAACAATTTTTTATTAGACACCACAGCCTATTCAATTCCAATACCTTTTGGAAACGGACCTTGGATTTGCAATAACCCGATATGTAAAGGATACAACTTAGAAGTCATTAAAAAATGTGTTCGAGTTGATCACGGTGGTAAGTATATTTCTGGCTTATTTGGTTGCCCTTTATGTGGTTTTAGTTTCTCTAGGAGGTGGAAGATGGAGGACTTAAATAATGACAAGCGTTATGCTGTGTTGACAATGGGCCCGCTCTGGTATTCAACCCTATTAGAACTTCATTCAAGTGGCTTAAGCTATAGTGAAATTGCTAAAAAACTAAATACTTCACCTACACAAATAAATCAATATTTTAAAAGGTTAAGAAAACCGAGTTCTGATACAAGAATTTTGCAGTGTTTAAATATGTTGTGGACTTCCTTAGATGCCAATATTGAAGTCGCTTCAACATTCGAAGTATCGAAGCTTCTAAGTAAAAAACGGGAAAGAATACTGGATATTCTTGGGAGAGATAACGGTATAACGTTAACGAGAGCCGAAATTGCTAAACAAGCTGGGGATTTATATCAAATAATGATGAAAGAAGATCGAGAGTGGATGGAGCAAATATTGCCCCCAAGCAGAAAAAATCAAATTCGAAAAGATTGGAACAAACTGGACAACCATTATTGTACGATGGTAGCACATGCTGCGGACGAATTATACAGGTTAAATCCATCAGAGCAGATTAAAAAGTACACTATACTACGGAAATTGCCTAAGAAGGTTATGAATCATTTGGAGATTTCATCGGCTAAATTTCCAAAGTCTATAGATTTGCTAAAAAGA
Organism: Paenibacillus woosongensis; assembly: GCF_030122845.1. NCBI lineage: Bacteria > Bacillati > Bacillota > Bacilli > Caryophanales > Paenibacillaceae > Paenibacillus > Paenibacillus woosongensis. The sequence goes on along the minus strand of NZ_CP126084.1, from coordinate 4,586,769 downwards.
AGAGTCGAATCGAAAGATCAATATTTGATACGACATCTTCCAATAATAATAAAACAGATGAGGAAGTATAAAAAGAGAGTCGACTCACTTGATAATATTAAGGTATTTAGTAAAATGTATAGAAATACTACAAAAGAGCTAGACGAAAAAATTATTGAACAGCTGGAGATGCATCTTAATTAGAGCGTATCCTTTAAAGGTGTCACTTAATTATGTCCCAGATGTCAAGTCGACGATTAATGATTAAGCATTACGCACAAGCTGTTATTTTGGAGCTTCAGCTATTAGGGTATCCTTGTGAAGAAGCGAATGTGGTTTTTTTCGCCATTATAGGGACATGAAGCGTGCATTTGGACTTGAGCCGAATGTATCCGAATTTGCAAAGCTAGTCGATGAGTTTGAACGAGCGATGAAACGAAAATAGAACTGTACCAGTTTATGGACCTGAGCAGATGTACCTTTTTTTCATTGTTGACAGCGCTGAGATATTATAATTTCACAAGGTGTTATCGAAAGAGCATCACTTGGGGGTATGATTTAAAATTTAATATACCATAGGGTGTTATTATTCTTATAAGCAAAACCTAGTAATGATTTAATGTTACTAGGTTTTTTATGTTTTAAGGGGGTGGAGAGTGAGTAGAATAGTAAATGTTCTTAACAATAATGCCAATTGCATTATTAGTGGAGGAGCAGCCAGGTAATGAATTTATTGTTATAGGTAAAGGAATTGGTTTCAAAAGTAGGGATTTGGAATAATCTGTCGAATTCTAAAAGTGGATAATTTGGAAGAAAAACGAAGTCAGCTGAAATGATGTTATACATAATAACGATAATGGGGGATCAATATGTTTTTGGAGAATTTAATTATTAAGAATTTCAGAAATATATCTTGTCTCAGCATTGATTTTCGTAAAGGGTTAAATATATTAATTGGTGAAAATAATGCTGGTAAGTCAACGATAATTGATGCTCTTAGGATTTGCTTCAATTATGGCAAACAATTGAGAGACACGTATGTGAAGCGAAGTGATTTTCATATTAATCGGCATGATCCTGATGCAAATATCAACCCGATTGAATTCCATTTACAATTCAAGATAGAAGACCCCACAGAAAGCGGAATTTTTATCGATTTATTTTCCCTATCTAAGGATGGAACTCAGCAATGTTTACAGATTCATTATAAATATTTTTTAGAATATAAGAACGGTATTGAGAAAATCAGATACAACGTTTGGGGAGGGGACAACGAGGGACAACAAATTACACCCGATGTTTTTAATTTGTTGCTTTTCGTGTATCTGGATGCCCTTAGAGACGCAGCTCAACAACTTAGACCAGTTCGTGGAAATAGATTAGGTGAATTATTTTCTTATCTCCGGGAAGATATTCATGGTAATCCCATTACTGATGAAAAACGAGATGAATTAACACTAAGACTTAGGGAAGCGTTAACTGGAGACCCTGATTGGGGGAGTATTATTGAAACAGGAAAGCAAAAGATTAACGAGCATCTTGATGAGACTTCTATATCAAATAAAAAACAAAAAGTGGAAGTGGAATTTTTACCTTTTGAATTCAGGAAAATCGTCGATAGCTTAAGAGTATTATTTCCTGTATTTGATACAAACATTTTGGGAGGGGACTACAGCAAACAAAAATACTTTGATATTCAACAAAATGGCCTCGGGTATAATAATTTGCTGTACATGGCAACAGTTTTGGGTGACTTGAAGAATCGTAAGCATTTAGAACCAGAGTCATATATTGCGTTACTAATTGAGGAACCAGAGGCACATCTGCACCCACAATTACAGAGTATTTATTTTAATTATCTAAGCAAATTAGATTCGATTGGATTTCAAATCTTTATTACTTCGCATTCACCAACAATTACAGCTAGAGCGGACCTTGATTCGTTGATCGTAGTACAATGCCAAGACAATAATGTATCTACATATTCTTTAGCAAATTCAGAGTTGTCTGATGATAATAAAAAATATCTGGGTAAGTTTCTTGATGTAACCAAGTCGCAATTGTTTTTTTCAAATGGAGTTATTTTTGTCGAAGGGATATCAGAAGCTCTTTTGTTACAGAAGTTTTCGAAAATCATGGGGAATGAATATGATTTGGACAAAATGGGTATCGAAATTGTTATTGTTAACGGTGTTTCTTTTGAACATTTTGGAAGACTTTTTAATTCAAATGATAAAAACAAGAGACTAGGTATACGTAGTGTGATTATCACTGATGATGATAGGGACCTAGCGACAGAGGAAGTATCTTCAAGAGCGCAAAATGCTTTAGAGCTGAAGGGTGGACTGCTGCATGTCGAAACTTCAGCTGTGACGTTTGAATACGAGCTAATTATGGCCAGTGACTATAATAAAAATTTATTGTTTAGTATTTTTCAGGACATGCATCCTATCTCGGCTTCCAGGATATCTGGCGACACAAGTTCTGATTTTGCACACAGCTTCCTGAGAAAAGTGGTAAGTAATAAAGCAAAATCGGAATTAGCACATCGGCTTGCTCTAAAACTTGAGAATGATGAAATAGCTAGGAGACAGTTTGTAGTTCCAGACTATATAAAACGTTCGATAAGTTGGGTCATTAAGGGTGAACTAAATGTTTGAAAGTTTATCTCACATTCAACGAACAATCGTGTTTGAAAAGAAAGGGTTATTTGCCGTTAAGGCTTGTCCTGGAAGTGGAAAAACATATACGACAGCAGCAAGATTGGCTCATAAGCTAAATAATTGGCAACTATCAACTAGGGGGATTGCGGTATTATCCTTTACAAACGTGGCATGGCATGAAATTCGGAAAATGCTCGATCAAAACTTAGGGATGACAATAAATTTCCCTCATCATCTTGGAACGTTGGATAGTTTTATTAATAAATTTATATTCTTGCCGTTTGGACATTTAATAATGGGTTGTGGAAAACGGCCTATCCTTGTTGGTGAACCGCATGGCACATGGTCAGCTGGGAATTACGATTATGATTATGATTATGATCAGTATTTTGATTGCACAAGCTTTTCAATTAATGATGGTGTTATACCAACAACAGCAGATTTTAAGAGGTTTCATTTTAAATGGAGAAATAAGGATGGTTCTGAAAGTGGTCATGTGAATAGATTGCGCGAGACAAAAATGAAGTATTGGAAACAAGGATATGCAACGCAAGCAGATGCTAATTACTTCTCGTTAAAAATCCTTGAAAAGTATCCTAATATTGCACAGTCTATTGCTATGAGATTTCCAGAACTCATTATCGATGAGGCACAAGATACATCCGAGATTCAAATGGGCATAATCAATAAATTAATTGATAATGGACTTAAAAATGTAATGTTAGTTGGGGACCCTGATCAAGCCATTTTTGAGTGGAACGACGCTCGGCCTGATCTTTTTATCGATAAATTTAATGAGTGGGGAAAGAACTCTGTCGTTTTAGATGAAAATAGACGGAGCTCCCAGAATATTTGTAATGTAACATATAATCTTACTTCTCGTGATAATCCACCGGTCGCGGTTAATGAGACTGTTAAGAATTATGGCCACATTCCGGAGGTTATTTGTTACAAACCGGAATGTATCCAACAAACAATTGATTACTTTCTTCATTTATGTGAACAACATCAGATTGAGATTAGTCATGAAAAGGTTGCTGTTATTTTTAGAAGTAAGTCTATACAGAGCCAGATTCTATCCCAACCTGAACGGATTGAACATCCATGGTTAGTAGGTAGGTACTACGTTAGAGATATAGCAAAAAGTAAATATATGGCCGAAAAGGGACGTATTTTAGATGCATTTAAACTAGCAGAGAAAGCTATATACAAAGGATTACATAATAAAAATTACTGTTCCGCAAATGATCTTAATAATTGGATCTTGGAAAGAGGCTTTGTTCATCATCGACAGAACATAATGCATATACTGAGGTGTTTGCCTTCTCCGACTGGTAGTATTATTGAATGGGTAAAACAGGCGTCGGATATTCTTAGATGTCACAATATGCCTATAAAAATGAATCTCAAACCTAATTGTGTGGATTGCAGTTTTGACGAATTATTTAGAATTACAGAAGATTGCTCTGAAAGATTTAGAATAGGTACTGTACATACGGTTAAAGGGGAAACTTTTGATGCTGTTTTACTCATTTTAAAAGAAAGGGGTGCCAAAGGGGGTTATTATAGAACGATGCTTTCTCAAGGCTTAAAAACACTTGATGATGAGGAATTACGTATTGCATATGTTGGAATGACGAGGCCAAGTAAACTACTTGTAATTGCGGTCCCAAGTGAGAAAAGTAGAACTGTTTGGGAACTTAAGCTATTAAACTAAGCAATAGAATCGCCTATGATCTTGTTTGCGTTTTGAAAAATATAATAGAGGAAAGGATGGCCTTTGTTGCGGGGGGAATTATATTACAGTGAATCTTTTCGGTGCATGATCTTTTTGAACTTCAAATAAGTTTATCTCATTTACGACAGCTCAAAATAATACACTAATGAAGAAAGGTTAAGATAAATTTGATGCAGGATTATTCTCTAGATGTAGCAGCAGAACGTATTAAGCATCCAAAAACAAAAGAATATTTTCAAGAAGTTATGAGTTCGTATGCAATTGGTAATTATAGATCGGCTGTACTTTCGCTATATGCAATTGTTATTTCCGATCTTGTTTTCAAATTAAAGGATCAGGTAGAACGTGAGAGTGATCCCGGTGCTGAAAAAATTCTTAAAGAAGTTGAACAAGAAAAGAAAAAAGATATTACTTCCTCCAAATGGGAGAAATTGTTGGTCGAAAAGGTGTTCCAAGAAACTAAACTTCTTGAATTATCAGATAAGGCAAATATAGAGTATTTGAAAGATCATCGCAATTTATCAGCTCATCCAAACATACTTGATACAGAAGATAATGTGTTGTTTACACCCAATAAAGAAACTGTTCGGGCTCATATTCGCAATATGTTGGAGGGAGTGCTTACAAAGTCATCCACTCATACTGCAAAACTGGTTGATCTTATTATTACTAAGTTACCTCAGATGTACGAGCTAGCTAATGACACTACTGAATTCGAAAGGATGTTAGTTAAGAGGTATCTTGGTGAAATGAACGGAAAAGCGTTGACAAGCCTTTTTAAGAAATTGTGGAAGTTTACCTATAGATTGGATGATGATGACTGTGATGAAAATAGAGAGGTTAACGCTATAACGGTTGAGTTAATTAACCGAATATATCCGGATTTGGTAATCAAATGTTTGTCGGATGATCCAGTTTACTACAGTCAAGTCTCCTTTGGAAAAAAACAAATAAATAAATTAATTGATCTTTTTAATCAATCACCACGGTTGTTTATACTTCTTGATGAGGATGTACAGAAACAGCTAGATACGGAGATTAGAAGGTATAACTCCCTTTTCGTTCGAGCATGGTTTTTAAGTTCTGATCCGGAGGAACATCTTAATAAAGTAGTACCACACCTTAGTTCCCGCGAATTCAATTATATAACCCTTAATAGACTAGAGGAACTTGCAAGAACAGTTAATAAGATGAATGTATATAGAAAAATGCTAATTAAATATCTATCAAGTGCAAATAATTATTCAGGTGCGATTAGGCGTATTGAGATAGTGAAACGAAAATTAGAAGAATTTGAAGAAGATGAGCTTAACGAATTACTTAAAGTTATGAACTCAAATAGTCAAATATATAATGCATATGGTTGTGGGGATTTGGTAAATGATATTCAAGAAACAGCGGAGAATAATTTTGGTATTAGAATTGATTTATCTCCATATTCAAATCTCTCTTAAAACAAAACATTCCATGGAAGTTAAATAAATATTTTTATGTTCAATGGTGTAGGTGGTTAGATATTTGTGGGCGTTGCGGTTTGTAAAATTTATTTATAGAACGGGTGAAGAGGTATGGGAGGAAAAGAAGGGGCAAGAGGATACTTGTATCAGTCAGTTGTGTCAGTACTGAATTCATTGGTCGCAAGAGATTGGCTTTTCGTTCAAATCGAACCTGACACGACAAACGATAAGGTTGATATATCGTGGTTTTATGAAAACGATGAACAAGAAGTCACACAAGTTAAATCTTCGATAAATAATTTTACTAAGCCCAATATTATTCATTGGTTTGAAACGCTGCTTCAGGATGTGCCGAATGCAAAAGATTATAAATTAATTCTTATTGGAACTTGTAGTGATCCAACCAAACAGTTTATTAATAAACTGAACAAAAACAACTTTGCTGCTGACGAGCAGGATGAAATAGCTACAATCAGTCCTTTTCTTGATAGGATGAACGTCCAGTTAGAGAATTTCGATTTGGACTCAATGGAATCAAAAATTTATACGTCTCTCAACAAATTCCTGTCTCATAAGGGACATACTGTTGGGCACTATTTGTTGGAAATGATGACAGGTGCAATTGTTTATCAATTTTTTAAATTTTCAACAAATGGAAGTAAAGTATCTAAGGCTGATTTTGAGAAGCAACTATTGGAGTGGGTGTATTTTAATTATCCAGAAGTTAAGAGTGACTTGCCGTCCAATAAATTGCTTGTTGAGTTTTACCTTACCCAAAAAGTATCATTTTCAAATACAATGAAGTCATTTAATCTCAAATTACTAAACATGGAGTTTATTGAAAAACGAAAACAAAAGTTAATAAAAGAAATTGATGAAATCAATAAGATCCATATACCACAAAAAGAGAAAGAGGTGGTGAAGGAAACTGGAATATTTGGAAGTCCACTTAAGTTATCATTGTACGTTTCATCAGAATATTCACCGAAGAAGCAACAAGAAATCCGTGAAAAAACACAGCGGCTCCTGGGTATTCAACTAAGTGATGATTTCTTTTATGTTGGCAATTTGAAAGAGCAGCAAGTTCGGCTTCATACACCATTCTTTTCAACTCCAGTTGAGCGAATCGGGGATGAAGTTGAAAAGCAAAAGTTTGAAAAGTTAGAGGAATATGATTATGAACTTGAGGAACTAGAAGCATTTGTAAAGCAATTTAAATTTCTCGAAGAATTTTCACTCATACCTCTTGTTTTAAAGAACGAGGGAAAACAGTATGACGAAAAAATTAAGGTGTTGATTAAATTACCAATGAGTATTGAAGTTCTTACACCAGACAGTTATCAAGAACCCGAATACATTGTACTAGAAAAGTTAACAGGATATGATAGCGTTTTAAATTTATTCTTGCGTCACCAAAAAGATAGCAAAGTTCAAGATAATGTAAATGATTCGTTTATTCCATTTAACCAGTATCGAAATTTGTTAGATCTTGAAAAACGAATTGAACATGATTATTCAGATTTTAGGTGGTATTTAAAAACTTTGCTTGATTTTGAAATCCATAACGAGGCAGATTATTTGGTGGTAGAGTTTCATTTCGATGAACTTAATCCTAAAGAGAACATTGCTTTCCCATGCTACATATTAGTCAAGTCGAATGAATCCTTTGTGATAAATTATGAAATCACGTCAAAGAACTCTCAGGATGTATCGACAGGGCAATTATTTTACATTGTGGATTAAATAAATATAGCTCATAAAGTGTATAAATCCTGTACGTTTAAAGAGGAAATTGAATGAAACATTTAAATATCCAAAGGAACATTGATTTAGGCAGAGCCTACAGTTTCCAACTTTCTTTAGGTGGTTGTTTTCCGTGGTTCCACACTTTCTTTTTTTCGTAATTATCATATGGTGCAGCAATCCCAATAAAATCAACTATGTTGGTTCACGACTTTTTTATCACCTAACATATGATGTCTGGTGATAAAAAAGTCGTGAACCAGTAAAAGATGTTGTGAACCGAAATGCATGATGATTGAACATCTGAAGGGAGCCCGGGGAAAGATTCGGGCTCCTTTTAATTTGTGTGAATAAATGTACACGGGAATTTACGATTGGTTGTGAAATTATTGAGTGACATTGAACATAGAACAAGATGTATCCGTAAAGAGAATAATTTAAACCAAATTCAGTTTGCAAAAGGTATAGGCATTTCTCAAGGAAATCTGAGTGAAATTGAAATGGGGAATATTAATCCTTCTGCGAAACGCTTATCTCAATCCGAACACATTATAATGTAAACCTAAACTGGTTATTAACCGGTGTGGCTGACGAAGATGGGACAATATATGAAGATGAGTTCGAAAAAAGGCTGATTGATGGTTTTAGAAATCTTGATGATTATGACAAGAACGGAATAATTGAATTTATACGAGTGAAAATAAATTTAAGATCACTAAAAAAATACATTCCATAATGTATAAATCGTCGGCGGCGAGAATAAGGGGTAATGATGCCTCTTCCAATGAGTTCATTTCAGGCTTGATTCGCAAAGTGGTCGCGGCAATGAAGAAGGGATTTCAAATCAACTGGACGAGTCCGCATCGTGCTGATGTCGTGGCAAAGGTCAGCAATGCCATGAAAATGGTGCTTATTCGGGAGAAGAAAAAAGGCAAGCAATTGCGGTTCCCGACGAATGCGATCATTGCTCAAGCAATAGAAAAATATAAAGATTGGCCAATAGAGGCGTAGAGGAAAATACCTGAGGTTTCTTACCTCTAGGTTTTCTACGAGAGCAAAAATGGCCGGCAAAGGGGCAGTTATAAACACTCTGCTCTTTTTTTGGCTTGGAAATATAGCATATCGTAACCGGTATCGAAATCATCTCTTCAGACGCAACAATAAATGAAGTTGCAAAGTTCTTGTCAGCGGATGAAGAAGCGATAACAATGCTAATTTGACGGTGCCAGGCGGGGACTGAATATTTCTGTTAAAGAAAATAACTTAGGAGGGAAATATTTCCCTAATATATATTAATGTATATATATACCTAAGTGTATATTATAAACATGAATACATCAGCTATGCAGTTAACATTACTTACGCTCGCCGAGCCGAATCGGTTTAAAATTGTTGAACTGTTAAAACAAAGACCGCGCTCGGTGGGGGAAATCGTTCAAGCCCTAGGTATTAGCCAGCCGCATGTGTCTCGCCATTTGCGCATATTGGGCGAGGCCGGGCTGGTGAAAGCCCGCAGTAAGGCACAGCAGCGAATATATAGCCTTGAAGCCGCTCCTTTCAAGGAACTGGACGAATGGTTTGATTCCTTCAGCATCCTGTGGGAAGAACGTCTCGACAATTTCGAGGACTATATGCTCGACTACAAAAAGAAGGAGGATTTATGACAGCAATCAACCGTTTTATAGTGGGCTACATGCTGAACTGCCGGGAAATCTGGAACGAGCGGCTTGATGCACTGGAACATGACCTAAAAAGGATGGATGTCGATGAGAAGAAAAACAACCATTCATAAGGATCGGGAGCGTCGGGATTCACCGATGCCTATGATCGACTTGAACAATACTTAGAAAATTTCATGGGAGGACATATGAACTCAGTTATTTCAAAAGATGGAACAAAGATCGCTTATGAAAAGCAAGGAACGGGTCCGACGCTAATTCTCGTATCATCCGCAGCTGCCGACCATCATGATGCCGCTCAGTTAGCCGAGCAGCTGGCCGCTCATTTCACAGTCTATAATTACGATCGCCGCGGACGTGGTCACAGCACGGTAATGCGCCATATGCCGTTCAGCGAGAAGTGGAAGATATCGAGGCATTGGTTCAAGTCGCAGGCGGCCAAGCCCGCCTGTTCGGAAGTTCGTCCGGCGCGGTATTAGCTCTTGAGGCGGCAAGCCAATTGGGAGATCAAGTTACAAAACTGTATCTATATGAACCGCCGTTCATCATCAATGACAGCAGAAAGCGAGTGCCTGCAGAATACGTTGAGCATTTGAATAGGTTGATCGAAGTCGGCAAACGGACCGAAGCAGTCGAGTATTTTGCATCCGAGGCTCTCGGCATTCCGGGGGAATTTATCGACTATATGAAAGCCGACCCATCATGGCAAAAAATGGAGCAGCTCTCACACACACTGGCGTATGACGGCCTGATTATGGGGAACACACAGTCAGGCAAGCCGCTGCCGGCCGATAGATGGGTTGTGAAAGCCTCCACGATAATCATCGTTGGCGAGAACAGTGAACCGTTCCTTCATGACGCAGCTAGTGCACTTGCTGAACGGTTACCTCAGGCTGGTATACATACGCTGCCTGGTCAAGATCATTCCGCCGTTGTGATGGCGCCAGAAGTCCTGGCCAAGGCTATCGCCGAATTCGGTCTGTAAATGGGTTCATACGAGGAGAATGCGATGATGAACGATCTTCAAACGTTGGGCCGTTTGGTCGGCGCCTGGCATATCAGTGGCGGTGCTGAAGGGACGGTAACATATGGGTGGATGGAAGGCGGATATGCATCGTCGATGACAACAGTCTTGACTATGGGGGGGGGAACGAAATTGGCTAAACCGTTACTCGTTGCAAAACCAGTTTCAGCGACTGCTTCCAGATGGGCGCAGGTTTCCGTCCTTTCAGGGACATTATTCTTTCTGATCCTTTGCAGTCTCCATCTACTGCAGCCGGAATTCGACCCGACGTGGCGCTTTATAAGTGAATATGCGCTCGGCAGCTTCGGATGGATGATGCAGCTTGCATTCGGATTGTTGGCTGCTGCACAGATTAGCGTCGCAATAACAATTTTGCCGCAAATTCGAACCATCACGGGATACATTGGGCTGGGGATCCTTGGCATAAGTGCAGTCGGCGTCTTGATTGCGGCCGTCTTCGTCACCGATCCAATATCAGTGAGTCCGGTCGATGCGACGTTCAGCGGCAAGATGCATTCCATTGGCGCCATGCTCGATTATACACCTGTTGCAGCATTGTTGCTCAGCCTTTCGCTGGCTCGCAGCAACGCCTGGAGACCGATACGGGGACGGCTGTTTGTGAGCACCGGCATTACACTCGTCGCCATGATTGTATTCGTACTTCAAATCCCGCAAGATGGCCAGTTTGGTCCAGATGTTCTGGCAGGTCTGTTCGGCCGACTCTTGATTGCAGCCGATCTTGGCTGGCATTTGATCGTCGGATTGCACGCGCTGAAACTTCGTAAGCAGAGTTTGTAGAGCGCATATTTTATCGGTGCTCATGAAAACAACCCGCAAAACATAAATACGGATCAATTACAAATTGCTCAGTTGTTCGCTAGTGAGGGACGAAAACCTTAGATCAATAATAAAATGGACGGGAGAGCCACCTCAAATCGGGGTGGCTCTATTTTATTAACCTGGGCCGAAAATGGATGCCAAATTTTTCGTGTTTATCTGTGCCGCGGCAAACTCAATAAAATCAACAAAATATAGTCAGGAGTTACAAGCAAAATTCGCAGCCATAAGTGAAAAAACAATAAATCTTATGATTGGCGGTCAGGCTGAAATTTTCTATGGTAAGTGCGATTAATGCGAAATTAAAACTAGTCAAAAAGATCCCGTAAAAGGTACACAAAAATGTAAGCATTTGCTAGTATATGTACATACTACCTTTTTTAAGAGGCTCTTTATGTCATATTTGCTTTGAGGACTTCTGCTGAATTTCGTAGGCGATAGAAATGAGAGATTATGCGATCGTATAATAGTTATGAAACAAGGTGAAATAATTGAAATTGGCAACCATAAAGAATTGCTTTCGTTAAACGGGGAGTATGCTAAAATGTACCGCACCCAATCGCAATGGTATCAAGACACCGAATTCGAATCGAGGCGAGCACTTTGACTGTGATTCTGGAAATAGAAAATCTCAGCAAATTCTATACAACGCATTCGGAAATGACATATGTCATTAAGGATATTAACCTAGCTGTATCACGTGGAGAATTCATTGTCGTCATGGGGAAAAGCGGCTCTGGTAAAACAACCTTACTACAACTTGTCGGAGCATTGATTGAACCGTCGGAAGGTAATATACGAGTCGATGGTCAATCTTTGCAAGATATTTCCGTTGAACCATATGCTACACAATACCGAAGAGAAAAGGTTGGATTCATATTCCAGTTTTTTAATCTCATTGCCTCAATTAATGCCGAAGACAATGTTGCCATGCCCTTGTTGCTGGCAGGCGTGAAGAAGAAAGAGGCTTACGATAAAGCGAGAGATCTGCTTGAGAAAGTAGGTTTGTTTAACAAAAGAAAACAATATCCTCACACTTTATCGGGTGGGGAGCAGCAACGTGTCGCGATCGCGAGAGCCCTCGTGCAAAATCCTTGCCTATTGCTTGCTGACGAACCAACAGGAAATTTGGATTCGGTAACGACCACTCATATTTTGTCTTTGCTGGTTCAACTTCAGAAACATCGTAATCAGACCATTCTGTTAGTTACTCACGATCCTCAAGTGGCCGCTCACGCGGATCGGGTCATTTTTTTACACGATGGCAAACTGGTTCTTGATCATGCTAATGATAAGGCATGTGACCACAATAAACGGGTGTCGGTTATCGTCGATCTTCAACTTGCATCGCAAGGAAGGGTTGATATCTGATGGTTATTCTGATGCTAGCCTGGAAGATGCTTGTTGCGAAAAAGAGCAGGATGCTCTATATGCTCATCGGCGTAATGTTAGGTACGGTTCTTTTAACTAGTGTAGTGCTGCTCAGTCAGATGCTTCATGCTTCAATAAAAAAACAACAGTTTGATCAATTTGGGTATACCGATATTATGGTGGGATATAGGACTGCTGAACAAGGGCTTACCCCAGAACAAATGGATCAAATTACGAGCAGTACGATGGTACAAGGTTTTGCGCAAATATTGGCAGCGCCTAAAATCCCTGGACTCTCTCCTGATTTTTATGTTGTTGGGGTTGATAATTCCGAAATTGCCAGATCGACTTATAAATTTACGCAAGCCCTGGAACCCTATGAAATTGTGTTAACTGAGAGACTTGCCGAACGTTGGGATGTCGAATTACACGGTAAAACATCCATACCGTCTATTCCATCTTCACAGCCCTGGGTCGTAAAGGAAATTATCCCTGATCTTTACGGACCAGACGGCCCGTTGCCGGACTATGCCATTTTTCATTTGCAATCCCTGCAAGAGATTGCAGGAAGCGACGTAAAAGTTAATCTTCTATTGATAGATTTAGTCAAAGATCATGATAAGCAAAGGTTTTCGCGGTTTGTGAAGGATAACTTAGATCCCATACCGGATGTGGATATTGTAGGTAACCATGAAGAGGGAGAAAAATTAAATAGTTTTCTCGTCATCGGATATGCATTAGGCATTATGGTTTTGTTCGCCAGTGGTTTTATGATGCTGAGTAGTTTCTACATTACTGTACAACAGAGAAAAAAAGAGTTAGCTCTTCTACGTATGATCGGTGGAAGTCCGAGTCAATTGAAGTTGATGGTCTGTATAGAGGGGTTGGCGATTGCCATTATCGGGTCATTTCTCGGCTCGCTTATGGGTGTATTATTAACAAAGTTAACTATAAACTGGATGGCCTGGTATCTTGCGATCCCATTATTTTCAGTGTCAATTTCATATAAGTACGTTGCGGTCACTGCAATAAGCATCGCTTTATTTGTTTTTTTAACTTCCTTGATTCCTGCCCATAAAGCCTCAAAAGTTCTGCCCATGGAATTCCTTAATGAGATACTTGATGAAAATTTGCGTCCTCGGAATACTCAGAAATGGATAGCGGTCGGGTTATTGGTGATTAGTCTTCTTTGCGCAGGTATAGGCAGATGGGGGGATCAGGAAAGTTCCTTGCATGTTCTGTTCTATGTTGTAGGAGGATTAATGATCTCCAGCTCCCTTTATATGTTAACTCCCTTTTGGATATCACCTGTTTTGCGCATATTGTCCCCGCTCCTTGAACGAGTAGCAGGCATAGAATCCAAAATTGCTGTTCAAAATCTGATTTTCCAACGAGCCCAAAGTACATTGGCTGTTATTATCATTGGTTTATCCATGACATTGACTATTCCGATTGTCACTATTTATACATGGATTGGAGATAACATGTTGAAGCAAATAGAGTCAAATTACATCTCTGATATTTTAGTATCGAGCAATAAAAGCATGCGTTCCACTGTTCCGTTGGAAATACAAGAAGATTTGCAACGAATACCAGGTGTGAAAACGGCTATTGCGGTTAGCGTCAATCGGACATTAATTCTGGATAATTATGATTTCTCAAAGAGCAATCAGAGATGGTTGAATTTAAAGTCATCCCCTTCTCCATTTTTTAAAGATGAACACAATAAACCTGTTTTGAAACGAGAAGTGGCGAACTATAAGCTGGTTCACATCCATTCTCTCGTTAAGGAACTTGATCTGCAATTGCCACAAGAGATCGAATCACAAAATGCGGTAATGATAACAGCGCGTTACGCCGAAATGTTGGGTGTTAGGAAGGGGGATACTTTGGAATTTTCTATCGTTCCTTTAGTTTATAAAGAACCTTACCGCCAGATGAAGGTTACGATTGCAGCAGTATTAGATCAGTTGTATGCAAACGAAGACTCACTGCTGCTTTTGGATTGGAACAACTCTGCGCTCACAGGACTGGATCAACCCAATGTGCATAGTGTCATGCTATACGTCGATCCGACCCAGAAAACGCTTGTAGATCAGCATATAAAGATGCTTCAAACGAATAAATATGACGAAATCAATTGGAGCGACAAATCTACTCAGTTGCAGGAGCTGTCAAAGCAAATGTCCGAGCGCATTTTGATATTGGGAGCGACTTTTGTGTTGTTGCTCATAATGGGACTGAGCGGGATGGCTAATCATCTATCGGCCATCCTCCTGACTAAACGTCGTGAAATGTCTATACTTTGTATGATTAGCGCAACCCACGGTCAAATTCGGAAGATTGTTATCGTTCAGTGTGGATTATTTGGCATGATAGGAATTGTTATCGGAGTTATCACGGGGTGGCTCATCACTTTCTACTTTTCACAAATAGATCATGGTTACATTTTTAATGCAATAAGAGAACAAATATATATTGTAATATGTGTTGTGGTTTTTACTTTTATCTTATCGTTCCTATTAGGAAGCAAAGAAGCTAGAATGGTTTCTGAGTCCAAGAAGTCCAACATTCAAATGGATTAGTAAACAGCTTCAACGATTGGTTCTCCCTCGGGAGAACCGTTTTTTGGACGTGCTGACGACGAAGTGGTACGCAAAAAAGACCAGCGTTACCGTTGGCGCAGAACAAGTCCTAAATTATGTGTAGTGCGGCCGGGCAAGGTCATTATTCTAGTGGGCGGGAGTCCCATCAGGATAAAGCCTAACCAGCAGTCCTGTAGCTAGTTCTTGGAAACGGGTAGCCTTAAGCGTAGAACGGCAAAATAATGGGCCGAAAGCGTTAGCTGAAGTGATCGAGCCTTGAAAAATTAGTCGAGAAAGGCCGATGTAGTTACACATACAGAAGGCGAAATTCGTTCAAGCGTTATGGTGAGTTTGAATGGACACTCCGGAGTCTAAGAGCTTGGCACATTATAACGGAGAATTAGCGGCAACCCGGGAGACCCTCTCTCTTCCTGGAATCAGTGGGGATGCCGTACAAGCGAAAACCAAGCAAGGGAAGCAAATGAGAGATAGAGATGGCTGAGTAGTATCGATGAAGCTGCGTAATGGCGGTGGAGAAAACGAAGCACCTCTGAAGACTTTGACAAAGGACACAATTCCCACACTCAGAGGTGGTAACGAATTGGAAACAAAACTTGTTAAGATAGCACAATTAGCAATAGAACGACCCAAAGAGCAGTTTACAAGCTTGATCCACCTACTGGATGAGAAAGCATTGTACATGTGTCACCAGGAATTAAATGGGGACAAAGCCGTCGGAGTGGATGAGGTAACGAAAGTTTTTGATTTGAACTCTGAGCGTTATTTCAAACGACGGATTGTAATATGGGTGCGACAGGTGCCAAGAGAATAACAAATAGTCCATGGCTGATTCGTGTAGAATGAAGTTACCACACCACCCCTATACAAGGAGAATCAGAACATGAACTACACTCATTTTAGCATAGTCGAACGTAGTCAGATAGAAGTCCTACGTTTGGGATGGACTAACCGCGAGATCGGTAAA
Source organism: Paenibacillus woosongensis (assembly GCF_030122845.1). NCBI lineage: Bacteria > Bacillati > Bacillota > Bacilli > Caryophanales > Paenibacillaceae > Paenibacillus > Paenibacillus woosongensis. The sequence goes on along the minus strand of NZ_CP126084.1, from coordinate 4,570,708 downwards.
AATCTTGGGAGACACCACTCTGCTATAGCTAGAGAAAAGAAGCGCGGAAGCAAGGACGGAACCTACGTAGCAGAAGTTGCACAGGCTGCTTATAAGGAAACGGAGGACTTCTTGTAAGCCAAAGGGTCGGTTCACGCCTGAGTTAGCGAGCGAACTGAAGAGAACCTAGAGCAGACTTGATCGCCCGAACAAATCGCCGAGCATAGATGAGTGAACGGGAAATCGTTCGTGTGCTTCAAGACGATCTATCGTTGGCTTTATGCTGGACGCCTTGCTGCGGGTGAAGTAAAAATGCTTCGGCATAAAGGGAAACGCCGCAAGCCCCAAGAGACACGTGGACGTTTCCTTGTAGGCAAAACAATTAGCGAAAGACCCAAAGTAGTGAGGAAGCGAACTACATTCGGACACTGGGAGCTAGATACGGTTGTCTCTAGTAGAGGAAAGAGTCGTGCTTGTGCTACAACGTTCATAGAACGAAAGACACGCCTATATTTAGCTATAAAGATGCCTGACCGAACAGCGTATTCGATGGAGGTTGCCTTTAGTGTTGCAGTTTCACAGTTCCCACAAGGGACATTCCTTACGGCTACAGCTGATCGTGGAAAGGAATTTGCCTGCTATGCTGCGCTAGAAGCCTTTCATGCCCTATCTGTCTACTTTGCTGATCCCTATTCTTCCTAGCAACGAGGTTCTAATGAAAACGGCAACGGACTTCTTCGGGAATTCTTTCCCAAGGGTAAGGATTTTGCTGAGGTAACCGATAAGGAGTTGGCTCATGCCGTCAACCTCATCAACCACCGTCCCAGGAAATGGCTTAATTGGAAACCTGCCCACGAATCCTTCATGGATGCCATGTCGCACTTAGCTTGATAATCCGTCATCTAACAACTGCTGCTGTCCGGTGATAAAAAAGTGTGGAACCAGTAAATAAACTATGGGACTACTTAATAAATATCATGGCCCGTCCTTTGTCCCGATAACTTGTTTTGGGGCAACCTTTTATTAGGGGCTCCTGTCTGGCTAAAAGGGACATAACAAAGCTCGTCGAGAATGAGTAAGTCTAGCTTACTTAGCTTTTCTCGAAAGCGGGTCAGTATGCTCGCTGCGAATTTCTCCTGTAACACCGCCACCAAATCCGAGACGCGGTAAAATTGTACCGACTGTCCTTGTCTGCATGCCTCGACTCCCAAGGCGGTGACCATATGCTTTTTTTCCTATTCCTACAGCACCCAATAGTAGTAAAATCTCCTTTTGTTTCAGTTCTAAATATTCAAGTGAAAAAAATTACATCACAAATATACTCTATATTTTATTTACAAGAATATCATGCTATAATTATTTTATTACTATTATTTTACAAAAGATATATCATTTGGGGTTGGAGGGATGTTATGGTCTACGAGCGAATTATTGAGAAGGTTGGCGAAACGCCTGTTATTCAGATTAATTCAAATAAATTAAGCAATATTGATCTCTTTGCTAAACTAGAGTTTTACAACCCAACTGGTAGCGTTAAGGATCGAGCTTCAAATTACCTTATTAATAAGTTATTAGAAATGAACATAATAAATAAGGACACCACGATTATCGAATCTTCTTCAGGCAACTTCGGTATCTCTCTATCAACATATTGCAAGCATTATGGACTAAAGTTCTATTGCGTGATAGATCCCCTCATCTCTCCAATTAATGAAATGATTATTCAAAGTTTATGTACAGCGGTGATCAAGGTTCAGGAACCTGATAGTTCCGGTGGCTATTTGCTTAAGCGAATTGAAAAAGTAAAGGAATTGGTTGAGAAGATTCCTAACTCATATTGGGTAAATCAATATGGAAATTTATATAACGCGGAAGCGTACTTTTATACTTTAGGCAATGAAATTGTTCAAGAAATTTCGGATATTGATTATCTTTTTATGGGAGTCAGCTCCGGAGGGACGATTACAGGAGTCTCGCGGAAAATTAAGGAGGTAAATCCGTCAGCGAAGATTATTGCAGTCGATATTATAGGGTCGGTTATTTTTGGTGGAAATCCCCAGAAAAGACACATTCCAGGTATTGGTTCTAGTATGGTCCCTGACATTTTAACCCATGCGGTCATCGACGATGTCGTTATGGTAGACGAGTTGACGACAATTAATATGTGTCATTATCTTTTACAAGAACATTCGGTTTTTGTTGGAGGTTCATCCGGATCCGTATTGGGGGCTGTGATGAAATACTTTGCTGGTAGAAACTTTGAAAAGAAACCTAAAGTGGTTGTTGTGTTTCCGGACCGTGGAGACAGATACGCTAGCACGATTTATAACGAGGAATGGGTTCATGACTTAAAAAAATACTTTGATAGAGTCCAAATATAATCTCACTAATAAATTACCTTCGGAAGGGCTAATGAATAACGTGAAAAATGAATACACGATTTAGACATGGATCTTTAGACATGCAGTAGTCTAGGAACATCCGAAGTATATTGCAGGACTAAATTAGGAGGAGTGCAATGCTATATTTAAATGAAAAGGATATCATCCAACTGGGTATCGATTGGTCAGAGATTATAAATGTGATAGAAAATACAGTCTATTGTTTGAACAATAATGAATACGTGCAACCGGTAAAGCCTTACTTAAGGTATAGGAATCCTAAAAATAGAATCATCGCTATGCCTGCCTTTGTAGGAGGGGGGATAGAAACTGCAGGGATAAAGTGGATAGCGAGTTTTCCAGATAACATTAAGGTGGGACTGCCAAGAGCGCATAGCGTCGTTATATTAAATGATTCTTATACTGGTCAAATGATTGGCTTAATAAATGGTGCTTTGCTTAGTGTGATTAGAACTGCGGGAGTGAGTGGATTAATCATGAGATATTTTGATGATGCCCGCTCGCTCAAGAAAATAAATATTGGAATCATTGGATGGGGACCTATCGGTCGGTATCATTTAAAAGTATGTGAAAATTTGTTTAGTGAACGAATCGAAAATGTTTTTTTATATGATATAAGATCGGTGATCAAGATGAGCGAAGTAGAGTTCTTTGACAAGGCGAGGGTTCATATCGTTGAGAAGTGGGAAGAGGCATATGACAAAAGTGACATTTTCATCACTTGTACCGTCTCTGAGGCGCCATACATAAATAAACCACCTAAGCAGGGGGCGCTGCTCTTGAATGTGTCTTTGAGGGATTACTGTACCTCAATGTTTAGATATGTCAAGGATTCAATCATTGTTGACGATTGGGAAGAGGTTTGCCGGGAAAAAACCGATATCGAAATGATGCACAAAGAAAAAGGGCTTCGTAAGGAAGATACCCGCTCCATACTAGATATTGTTTGCCGTGAGGCTTTTAGGGACATAGCCATTGATCAACCCGTGATGTTTAATCCGATGGGAATGGCTGTATTTGATATTGCAGTTGGAACGTTTTATCTTCAGACTGCACAAAAATATGGAAATGGTAAAAAGCTTGATTAAAGTACTACCACCATTGTGGAAGGAGGCTTTTATGGTGTGAGGACAAAAGTATTGATGGTAGGGTTAAATAAAGCCTTTTTGCACTCATTGGAGTGTGCGGATAACCGCTATGAGGTATTTATTTTGGAAGAACAGGACCTATATGAGGCCAATCCACAAGCATATAAGAGTAAAATTTTGCAAGAGGTCAGATTCGGAGAATACCAGCAGAGTGAGCAAGTTGTAGATCAAGTTTTCCAATGGTTTCAGGAAATTGGTTTTGATGTGATCGTACCGGGTATGGAATATGCAGTTCAAGGAACTTACAAAGCAGCAGCTCGATTGGGATTGCGTACTCCTGGTGCAAAAGCAATCGCAGCTTTTACGAATAAATATAGACTTCGTCAGGCCTGTAGAGAGATCGGGGTTCCTCAGCCGGAGTTTGCTAAAGTAAGTAGTGAAGTTGATGTCGCACGTTTTTATCACGATCGACCTATCATTATTAAGCCTGTAAATCGCAGAGCATCTGTCGGGGTAATCAAGATTGAAAAAAGTGAAGATATAGAAAGTGCATGGAACGAATCTATTAATGCGTCAGAAAAAAATAGGCTAGTACAACGAAGCCTCTTTTGGGAGTACATTGTTGAAGATTATTTGGAGGGGGTAGAGTACTCAGTAGAATCACTCGTGTTGGATGGTCAGGTCATTTTCAATAATATTACATTGAAAGAGACGGTTGGAGGAAGGTATTTTGCAGAAACTGGACATATATTGCCGGCTCCTCTAGATTTTGAAAAAAAATCAAGTCTGTTGGAGGCTAATGAAAGGCTGCTCTCAGGACTTGAGGTTTCATTCGGGTTATTCCACTCTGAATGGAAGATGACTACCGGAGGTCCGATGCTGATAGAATGCGCTGCAAGGGCACCAGGTGACAAAATTCCTGAACTGATACATGAGGTATATCATTTTAATTTATATGAAGCTTTTTTACAAGTGCTTATGGGGAGACATCCTAATGTTGCTTCTTTATGCGACGGATATGCCGGAATTCGATATTTTAGACCGAATCCGGGAAGATTAATCGACCTCAAAGGAGTAGATATATTAAAAAGTGATGAAAGTATAATTAGTTACCAAATCAATGTATCTTTAGGGGAGATCATTACTAATTTCAATTCTTCCTGGGATCGAGTCGGTTATTTTATGATCAAGAGTAATCAAATGATTGACCTACAGGAGAAACTGGATCAAATTGAGTCAAACATTATATTTCATGTAGGTGAGTGATACGTGCTAAGCCATTTCTCGCGCCTAAACGCAGATATCAAAGTTATTTTGTTTGGTATTTTGCTCACTAATATTGGAAATTATATGCTCAACCCATTTCTGGCCTTATATTTAAATACGTTTAAAGGTTTAGATGCTTCACAAATTGGCGTTGTTTTGATGTGTTCCATTATTTCAATGCAGGGATTATCTTTTTTGGGAGGCATAATAAGCGATTTTGTAGGTACAAAAAAATTACTGATTCTCGGGTTAGCTATTCGGATAGTTGGCTATGTTGTCTATCTAGCTTCAGATCGTTTGGTGCTATTTATAATATCGGCGGTATTGGTTGGTATAGGAGCGGCTATTTATGCGCCTGCCACGAAGGTAATCATCTATAAGAGTTCAGGAGAGCTAAGAAAAGAAGTCTTTGCACTAAGAAGTACTCTGACAAACATTGGAGCATCCATTGGTCCTATTTTGGGAGGCTTCCTTTATAAAGCTTCGTTCTATTTCGTATTTTTATCTACTATTGGCGTATTTATCATATATCTTTGTATGGTTCTTATTTTCGTTCGAGATATCACCATCACGGAAGAAGAGAATAAAAATGATCAGATGCCATTATGGACATTTAAAACTGTATTAAAAGATCGTAAGTTTCTGCTAATGACCATGAACGGTATTGGATTTTGGTTTTTGTATAATCAGTTTTCTTTGACAGTTCCATTGTATGTGAAAGATGTAGGAGGTACCAGTGACTACATTGGGTTTATGTTTACATTCAATGGATTGCTTGTCGTTATCCTTCAGTATTATTTAATTAAAAAAACAGGTAATTTGTTAACAGAATCTACTATATTGTTGATCGGTACGCTCTTTATGTCGTTTGCTTTTTTATGTCTCACAGCATTTCCAGGAATAGTTATTTTACTTTTATTCACGTTTTTATTCACTTTAAGTGAAATGTTGGTAGTACCTACGATTGATACTATTACTGGAGATTTGGCTACAGAAAGAACAGCAGGCAGTTATTATGGGTTCGCGCTATTAGGAGCTGGTATCGGCGGAGCACTTGGCAATTTAATAGGTGGCGCAACTTATAATTGGTTAAATAAGCAAAATGAATTATGGATTTTTTGGTTAATATTAGCTACATTTGCGTTGCTTATCTCTGTATTGTATAAGCTTTTCCTATCAAAAAAACAATTACAAACAATAGTTATCAAGGAGGACAGATAATATAGTTATGACTAAGAATGTCCTGGTAATTGGGTTGAATCCGAAAATTGTTAATATTATAGAAAATATGGCGGATGATATTATCTTATTTATTTTAGAGGAAAAGGAATTATACGAAAATAATTATTTGAGTTTCCACTCATCGATATGTCAAGAGGTAAGAATCGGCTCGTACCAGCAGTCCCTTGACTGTGTGGATACCGCTGTCCGTTGGAATGAGGAAATTCGCTTCGATGCAGTCATTCCTGGAAGAGAATATAGCGTTATTGCGGTGAATGAAATAGCTAAGAGGCTCGGTTTACGACGTTTGGGAGATGTCGCAGCCGATTCGTTGACTAATAAGTATAAGCTTAGGACCGTAGCATCCAAGCTAGGAATATTGCAGCCTAGATTTGCGAAAATTGAGCAGTTTGAAGATTTAGTTCAATTTTATCAGAGTAAGCCTTTGATGCTTAAGCCTGTGAACAGACAGGCAAGTACAGGTGTTATCAAAATTGAGAGCAAGGATGACCTTGCATTGGCTTGGGTTGAAACGACGAATGCAACAGAAGGGAATTTAGTTGTTACACAACGACCATTAATATGGGAATACATGTCGGAGGATTATGTGGAAGGCTTTGAAATCAGTGTCGAGTCCTTTGTCAAGGATGGTCAAGTGTTGTTTCATAATATTACAAAGAAGCTCACTACGGTCGGCAAGTATTCCGTGGAAATCGGACATATCATTCCGGGGGATATACATGAGGAAATCAGAGAAGAAGTTATCGATGCTAAACAAAAATTAATACAGGGGCTTGCTGTTCAAAATGGGCTTTTACATTCGGAGTGGATCATAAACGAACAAGGTTCATTTCTGATTGAATGCGCTGGTCGTGCCCCTGGAGGGCTAATACCTGAATTGTTTGAGTTAGCTTACGATCTGAACTTATTTAAAGCCTATATTAATGTCTTATTGGGGCTTGAAGTGCAGTTTCCCTCACAATTTTGTCATGTCGCTGCAGCTATTTATTTTACTCCACCCTCAGGAAAGTTGATTTCCGTCAAGGGGTTCGATGTTCTAGGGAATATTCCGAGCATAAAACGGATAGAGTCGGGGTTTGAACTGGGTCAACTCATTGAGCCATTAACCAGCAATTGGGCAAGAAAGGGGTATGTAGTGCTTCAGAGTACAAACTATGAACAGTTGGAAAAGACGATTACTGAAATTAATGAAACAGTCAAATTCGAGGTGAGTTCATGAACACTTTGAAGGAGAAGATGGATCTGTTGCTCGATTTCGTCAGAAGACAATTGAAACAAGAGATCAGTATCTGGAACCAGTTGAATGTAACTGGGGGGAAGGTTTTATTCCCTTTTGTAACCCGCAATGGAAAATGGTCATGGGAGGACAAATGGTCTAATGGTTTTTTTGCTGGACAGCTTTGGCTAATGTTTGCAATGGATCAAGACGAATTCTGGAAAGAATCAGCAGACAAGGCGACAACAGCCCTCGAACCATATAAATATCACGGGGACTTTCAGGATATTGGTTATCTTTTTATTTTTTCCTATATTACGGGTTATAAGTTGACTGGAAATTCGAAATATAGAACCGTAGCCCTAGAGGCGGCTGATAGCCTATTTGACTCATTGATGCCAGGCGGTTATTTAAAATGCAATTGGTTAGCAGACGGTGAGCACTATCAAGGGATAGATGCCATGATGAATATTGGCTTATGGCTCTGGGCATTCAGAGAGACCGATAACAGCAAATACCGAATAGCCGCTGAGGGCTGTATCGACAACATTCTGCGAACGATGATATTTAGTGATGGAAGAACTTGTGAATATGTGAAGTTTAACGGGGAGGATAGGGAGATAGAGATCTACAACAAAAATGCTGCAGAAGCAAATTCCGTGTGGTCAAGAGGGCATTCTTGGGCGATATACGGGATGGTGCAAGCTTTCTTGAATTTAGGTCATTTTGAATATTTGGATGTGATTGACAAGCTTACGTCCTTCTACCAAAAAAATACGGATGATAGTTTGATTCCTCACTGGGACATGCTCATTAAACACCAGACTACGTTACGGGATGCTTCAGCCGCTAGTATCGTAGCTTCTGCATTGCTACAGCTAGCTTCTCACTTGGACGACAAATCGCAAAAAAAAGCTTATGCAGATCTTGGATTAAGTATACTGGACACGTTGATCACTAATACTTATATGGCTAGTTCCGTCAGAGACCATGAAGGCATTCTGCTACATGCCAGTACTCCAAAGAGCGTTACTTTCACAAAAGGGGAATCTCAAATATGGGGCGATTACTTCTTACTTGAAACAATATTAAATTTACAAAATGTAAATCTAAGGTGGCGAGCAAATGAATATCATGGTAGGGTCGATTGAATCTAGTGACTTATTATTAGAGTTTACTGATCAGAATCAAGGTGTTTATATTAGTAATCTAGTGCCGGAGATTGATAACGAGCTCATTGAGCAGGTAGTTATTAGCTTTTTAAAGGAGTTTAATTTAGTACGTTTCAACCCGAAGGTTTACTATAACGGAGCAAACCAATGGGTTATCAAAGGGAGATGTGAAGCTGCTGCCTTATTGGTCGCTGCTGCAACGGCTATTAAGGAAGAAGAGGGGGGGACTATACGATGAGAAAGAAAATTTCTCAAATTACTGATAATGAACGGGTTATATTTTATGTTGCTGGATACAAACCGGGATATATTGAAAAAGCAATGACTCTCGGACTTAAGAATATTATCCTTTGTCTGGAGGACGGGACTCCTGAGAACAAAAAAATTGAAGCCCGAAGTCTAGTGAAAAGAGCACTTAGCGAGTTTAAGGATCTGGATTTAAATTTAATTGTTAGAATCAACAGTGTTTATACCGATCACTGGAAAGCGGATTTTGAGGCATTGTTGGAAAATAGACCAACACGAATACGCATACCGATGGTAAATAAAGCAGAGGATTTACTAGAAATTGACGAATATTGGAGGTTTATATCAAAAGAGTCAGATGATGATTATAAACCGCTTTATGAAATCATGATTGAAAGCAAGGAAGGATTAAATAATTTGGAGCGTATTTACCAATGTAGTGATAATATTTATGCGTTTACGCTCGGCGGAGGCGATTACTATGATGATGTTAAGTTAAATAGTGATGATCCTCAAAAGGAAGTACTTTTTGCAAAGCAGAAAATATGCCAATTTTGCAACGAAAACTCTCTTTACAGTTTTGACACCACTTTTATGAAATATAAAGACTTAGAAGGTTATCGGAATGATTGCGAATTCTCTCGAAATTTGGGATTTACAGGTCGTTCGATTATCCATCCTGACCAAATAAAAATTGGTTTAGAGGTATATTCTGAAAGGAAGGGTACCTATGTTTAAAAAATATCAATTTGAGTTAAATAGTTCGCTGAATGATTTGGGGATTAAACGTTTTTGCTATCAATTACTGCAACATGCATCCGTCCATAAAGTATATGTGGATCAGGTTGATCATAGGAAGGTCACAGTGCACTATCTTGAAACCAAAAAAATCGGAGAAATCAGGAATGAAATAGATCGTTTTCTAACGCATCATTGGTATGCCAAAGAACAACAATCTGTTGCAAATGATTATGAATCAGTTAGCAATGAAGAACATTTTGAGAGTAACGATCTTTGCTCCTGTACATTTCCTGTGAATGATTCAGACATTTCAGCGGAACTACTTCGAACGGGTTGGATCAAAATGATACGGGAGCAGGATTTACAATTTTCTGTGGAAATTATCCGTCTTCTTGAATGGTTTGATACAAGTTATGTTAGCTATATATCAGAGCGACTGCATAATGTAACAGAGGTTAAACATAATTCTTTAATTCCAAAATACTATATGGAAAAAATGAATTATTTTCAAAGCTCACCAAAACATCTTTTTTTTCCTAGCCATTTGAACAATGATTCACTAGACCAATTTACAGCAAAAACAGTTAGTAATAACGGAAAATTACCGAATGATGTAAATCTACACTTGGATTCGCCAAACTATGTTTTACAAAGTGCGCCATGCTTCAAAATTTACTTTAGTTTGGAAAATCAGAATTTGGAACATAATCAAATTTATAATATCCGCGGAGAATGTTATCGGAACGAAGGAAAAAGGATTTATATGATGGAAAGATTGAACCAATTTTCCATGCGTGAATTCATATTTATTGGAACTCCTGAATTTGTAATTGAGCATAAAAGGAAAATCCTACAATGGACGATTGACTGGATGGAGAAACTGGGTATTAAAGGTCACTGTGCACATGCAAATGATCCCTTTTTTATCGATGATCAAGCCCGTAACAATTTTAACATTCCCTCAAATATAAAAGTAGAAGTGAAAGCGGAAATTCCTTATAAACAAGATAGCCTATCTATAGCTTCTTTTGATACACACGGCGATTTTTTCTCTAAAACGTTTAATTTTAATATGGCAAATCAGAAAGAGACTTGGTCAGGTTGTATGGGCTTAGGTATTGAAAGATGTGTCTGGAGTTTCTTACAACAGTATGGCTTAAATTGCGAGCTCTGGCCAGAAGCGGTAAGGGATCTAGTTTATGCCTGATACAGTTTTAATCGCTAAATGGATCGGACGTAAAATGAACTTTTCCGTCATGGCTGAGGCAATCAGTTGGCCAACACCCGGCCTAGTTAGTGCTCTAGATAGTGGTTCTCACAACGACATGGATATCTATTCGTTTATTCATAGCGGTTTAGCTATAGCAGATTACTTTGTTCAAGCGGCGGAGACCGGGATAAGATTTGCCTTAGAAGCAAACTTGTCGCAATTGTATCCCCTGCTTCAAGAGCTAGGTTTACAAGCAGAGAAGGATATGTTTGAAGCAACGGGGGGAGTTAACACGCATAAAGGGATGATATTCCATGGCGTATTGTTATGTGCGGCGGCGGGTATTTGCTATATAAGGCATAATAGCTTGGTTCCTGCTCAGGTATGCTATTATGTCAGTAAAATTGCCGAGCGCGATATGCTCATGCAGTTAAGCGAAGCAAAAAGGATAACCGAGAAATGTCCTACAGTGGGCTTAAGAGCATATAGGCAATGGGGAATCCAAGGCGTTCGAGGCGAAGTTAAAGACGGATATAATCATGTGTTGGACGTAGGTCTTCCAGCGCTAAAGGACGCGTTGGAGCGAAAAGGTGATTTGCGCGAAGCGATTATCCATACATTGTTATCGTTAATGTCTGTGACTGAGGACACAACGTTGCTTAATCGTGAATTTGATTACAAACGTATTTCATATGTCCAGCTTTATGCCCAAAAGGTACTTGATCTAGGTGGAGTATTTACGGTTCAAGGTAAAAAGCTGCTAGAGGAAATGGAATGGGATTTTAAAAAAAAGTCTTTGAGTCCTGGCGGATCGGCAGATTTGGTTGCGGTTTCCCTTGCTTTACAACTTTGGGAGACCGGATATATTCAAGGAGGTATCGGACAAGATGAAGCAAATCTTAGAGCAAAGGGAAAAGCTCCAAGCTTTGCGTAGTTCCTTAAGAGATGATAGTGCGCTGATTCAGTTTACTGTTAATATGCCTGGAGCGAATAAAACCATTTATCCAAGCTACGAATTGGCCAGTTTAGGAATTAATACAATAATAAAAGATCTTTACATATATAATATAGAAATAAAAAATATGATGTTCCATAATAGCACTTTAGGAATGATAGGTTTATTTAAAATAAATGAGGATCCGTATTTACTTAAAAGATTATGTATAGAAATAGAATGTGAAAATATACTCAGCAAGTATTGGGATATTGATGTGTTTAATGAAAGTGGAAGGAAAATAAGCCGTAAAATGTTGCAATTATCTCCTCGTAAATGTTTCATTTGTGAAAAAACAGCTAAAGAATGTGCGTTTATTCAAGCGCATCCGATTGAAAAATTGCTTCAGCAGGTAGTTTTAGATTTTCAGCACTTTAAATGTATGAATGAAGATTGTTACTCGTTGCTTTCAAATCCAATCTTGTGCAATGGGGGTTATGAAAATGAAAAATATATTACAAATCGGTAGATATACCATGTTTATTAAAAATTTAGTTGAAATGAATGAAGAAGATGAGTTTCGCTTTTTTATAATTGAAGAGCCTGATGTATTAAGAAAAATGAAGCCGTTTAGTTCTGAGATGATTAGTCAAATTATTGAAAGCAAGTACCACGATTCTGAAGAATATATGGATGTGGTGAAAGCTTGGTCTAAAAAAATTAAATTTGACGCAGTAGTTCCCGGATTTGAATATTGCGTTAAGGCGGCTAATAAAGCAGCCCAATATTTGGGACTTCCAAGAGTCGGAGATAAGGGTGCGAGGGTATTCACTAATAAAATACTTTTGAGAGATCTTTGCGAGGATATTGGAATTCCTCAACCCCGTTATCAAGAAATAAACTCAATGAATCAATTAAAATTATTTTTCATAGGACATCCGATTATTTTCAAACCAGCGACACGACACGCTTCTATTGGGGTTATTAAAATCAACAGAGTTGAAGAGATCGAGAGTGCTTATGAAGAAACGATGCATTCAACCGAAAATGTTTTGGTACCAGATAGAGAAATTGTGCATCAGTACATAGCAGAGGATTTTATTGAAGGTGATGAAGTTAGTGTAGAATGTCTTGTAAAGAATAGTGAGATTGTTTTTTTTAATATTACGCTGAAGGACAAATTTTTAGGCAAGTACTTTGTAGAATCAGGACACATTGTTCCTGGTCAAGTATCTGAAGCTGTAAAAAACAAAATAAAATATTATAAAGAAAAGATTATTGAAGCAGCGGAGGTTGAAAACGGTGTTTTGCATTCGGAATGGATTCTTAAGCAAGAGATTCCTCATCTTGTAGAATGTGCTGCAAGAATACCCGGGGATAACATATCTGAATTGATTACCAATTCATATGGTTTTAACTTTAGAAGAACTTTTATTGATATGATGTTACAGAACAACAATTTAAATATAAATTTTGAACACAGATCATTAACTGCTGTGCGTTTTTTTTATGCTGAACCAGGAAAACTAAAAGAAATTAAAAACTTGGACATATTAAATGACGAAGAACATGTGGTTAATTGGAATATAAGCGTAAAGCCTGGAGACCAAATTAATAAATTTAGAAATTCATGGGATCGCATAGGTTATTTTATGGTAAAAGCAAATAGCTATATTGAACTCTATGAAATTATGGATAAAATAACAAAAAAAGTTGTGTTTGAGGTCGTATGAGGAGGAATTCTCATAATATAAAAATCTGTGACGCAATTATTGGAATATACAAAGCAAGGTAGCCTCTTGCTTTCCGTTTAGCTGCTTGAACCAACCCATTTAGTCCTTCTAGGAAACCATTCGTCATTTTGCTGTGAAACCAGCGTAAAACGCCTTCTTCATGCTGTTTAATGGTAGTTGCTAACTTAATCATGGGCTCCAGTTTGGAACGCTTTGCCCAGCTCATCCATTCCCCTAAGTATATATCCGCAAAGATATGCGGCTCCGACCAAAAATTTTGGAGAGCAAGCTTCAAACGGTAAGCATGACCTGTATTTAAATGCTGGTCTTTTAGGCGAAGTAACGTTTCTCGTTGTGTATCATTCAGGTTACTTTCGTTTTTTAGCCAAATATATTTTGTGTGCTTTAGTTCTGGTTGCTTTTTCTGCTCATTCTTACGTACTTCATCTACGGCTTCGTTGGCTAATTTCATCACATGAAATTTATCAAAAGTGATCTCGGCTTTCGGGAAAAACGTTTCAATGCCTCGGATGAATGCCGGAGACATATGGCAGCAGACTTCTTGAATCTGGTTCGAGATCAGTCCTTCTCCCAAGATTTTTACCGATCTCGCGGTTAGTCCATCCCAAACGTAGGACTTCTATCTGACTACGTTCGACTATGCTAAAATGAGTGTAGTTCATGTTCTGATTCTCCTTGTATAGGGGTGGTGTGGTAACTTCATTCTACACGAATCAGCCATGGACTATTTGTTATTCTCTTGGCACCTGTCGCACTTCATATTACAATCCGTCAAGTACAATAGCTTGGCAGTTTATTGGCTTTTCAGCGCTGAATTGGATTTTATCAACTGTACTTTCTTTTGGAATCGGAATGCTCTTTAGAAATGCTATCGTACCTTTAGCTTTTTTAGTTCCTCAGGTTTACAATCTTGGAAAGTATTTAGCACAAAGGTGGGAATGGGGGGGGGTATCTTCCTGTGGCAGCAGGTAATCTTCTCGTTGCAACACCAACAGCCCCTTATGAACATGATCCACTAAAAGGCGGTATCGTACTGCTGATATGGGTGACAATAGCTTTAATCACGTCTTTTTACGCTTTTATTCGTAGTGATGTAGGAGGAAAATATTGATGTACGCTGCATTGCGTAGTGAGAAAACTAAATTTTTTTCTTATGGGTGGTGTGTTCTAGGTGTAGTTGGAGCTATTATCATTCCCTTACTCTACTTATTAACATCCGATACACCAAAGATAGGGAGAGAGCAGGAGATCCTTTCTCTTTGCTTGCAAGCCCTTTATTTGGGTCAACCAGGAATTATTGTTGCCAGTGCAGGTTATTTTGGACAAGAATATTCGCACGCTGCTCTTAGAACAACACTTCTCACACAACCATCTAGATTAAAACTTTTATGTGCGAAATTTGTAAACATCGCCATGTTTGTTGTCTTTACAGGGGTTTATAGCACCTATCGCTATCATGCTCCCGCTTGTTTTGGGACTTAGCCACATGTTGTTTTCGTTTTTTCAGTTGGCTAAATTTTTACCTACTCTTGCTACAATGAATCTTTTTTCAATATCTGAGGTAAATATTTTTTTGGACAAATGGTCGGGGCTAGTGGTTCAATTTTCTTGGGTAGTATTATTATTTACTATTTCTGCTTACTTGTTTTTATATCGCAATGTTCGTTAATTACTATAAAATGAGATTAGTGCACCCCTAGGACTTATGGTTGAACCAAGGCTTTTCCAAAGTCTATTCTAGGGGTGCATTCCTTTAAATTTTAAATTTTAAATTTTGCAGGGTTAACAAGCCTCTATAGCGAATATATGGCTCAGGAATAAAAAAAGATAACTCCGAATAAAATGTGAATTAACAACATAGATGGTTTTCTTTTATAATCTATGAAACTGCTTTTTGGGAGATTAGCTCTATGAAAATGAACTGGTATTATCGAACGATTCTTTCATATGCTCCTATTCTCTTCGTCATCATTTCCTCGATGATCTTTATTATTTTCCTTGTATTGAATAATGCCTCCGAGAAGAAGTATAAGGAGACCAACAACGCGATCTTGAATCGTATGGTCTTTAATCTGGATGCTAATTTGATGTTAATTGAACGCAATGTAGTCAGCAAATTGTTAATGGATAACGACATCCAGGAGTATTTTTCCGATCGGCCCAAGCATGCTGTTGATGATTTCATGCTGCAGAAGAAAATTATCGAATTAAGTCTAGCCCTGCCTTTCTCCAATACGATTTATATGTACAATGAGGACGAGCAGCGGGTTATTTCGGATCTTGGCTCGTATGCGCTGGACTCTTTTGGCGATCGTGAATTTTTAATGTTTAACTTTGACAAGAAAGAGTCGACGGACTGGCATGATCCGCGCTTATTCGCCTATGCGGCTTTTGACGAAGACAAGCAGAAGGTTGTCTCGCTTGTGAAGTTCGCCTATACGGGGGATGAAGTACGTGGTGCCTTTGTCGTAAATGTGTACCAGCGATCTTTTATGGACTATCTTAACTCGTTAAATGAAAGCGATTCCAATTCAGTGCTGCTATTAGAAGGCGATGATAGTGCCCCATCGGCTTCGGACAGCGGGGCGGACATGATTATGGTTCAATCTGACTATACGGGCTGGAGGTTTGTTTCCCAGGGTGTATATGATAGTGGTTACAATATTTTGTCTCTCTTCTCTAGTGTATGGATGTTTATTCTGATCTTTATCATTTTATTGGCATTGGTCGGCTTTACCATCGTAACGCATATGCACTACAAGCCGATTCATTCCATTATGGAAAAGGTAGGCCAGTTTTCGAACCGAAAAAGTGAGGAGCTTGGCATCAAGGGGGCGAATAATGAGTTCACTTTTATAGAAATGGCCTTGGATCATCTGCTTAAGAGGTCTCTGGATTATGAGAATTTGCATAAGGAAGATTGTTTGCTGCGGCAGCAGCGTCTGTTTCACGACTTGTTGGCGGGCCATCTGTATTTAACGGACGAAGAATTCAAGCAGAAGCTTGCGGATTTGAGCCTGCCTGATGCGTATGACCGGCTAGGGGTTATCGTGGTGGAAATTGATCATTATTCTAGCTTTACTGACAAATACAAGGTCAAGGATCAGCATTTGCTCAAATTTATTATCGAAAGCGCCTTCCGCGACCTAGGGCAGAACCATCATTCATTTGTTTGGGACGTCTGGATGGAACCGCATCGAATCGCTTTTGTCATCCAGCATATTGCAGCCGATCCACGCAGCAGCAAAACGACGTCAGCCTACGCGGAGGAATTCCAAAAATGGATCAATCAGCATCTGGAGCTTACGATAACGATTGGGGTGGGGGCCGATTCCGATTCCATCGAAACCGTCGCGGATTCTTACCGCAATGCGCACGACAACGTTGAACTGAAAATGATTTTCGGAACGAATACGATCATTGATAATCGTAAGAGCGCCGGTAAATTGAGCCTGGACAATTACGTTTACCTGCAAGCTCTGGATCAGGCGGTTCAATCCTTCCGAATGAACGAGAGCGATTGGCGGGAGAAATTGACTCAGATTTTCACGGAATTAAGAAAGATGCGGTTTATGAAGCAAGACATGACTGGGCTTGTAAATATTTTCGCCAAGCGGATGGATCAGGCGGTTAACGCGTTATCACCGAACATTCAACAAATTTGGAAACAGGATTTTCAGCATCGGTTCGCCAACCTGAACGAAACGGCAGAAACGCTGGATGAGTTCGAATATCAGTTCATGGGCATCATGGCGATGTTCGAGGCTTGTGTGGATGAGGACCGGCAGGCTAGAAGACATCACAGCATTGCGATGCAAGCCAAAGGTTATATTGATGCGCATTTTGCCGATCCGGATCTGTCCCTGGCCCGGGTAAGCGATATTTTCAAACTTCAACCAAGCGCTCTTAGCCTGCTATTTAAAGAGGAACTGGGCGAGAAATTCGTTGATTATGTGTTGAAGATCAGAATGCAGCAGGCCAAACGGCTATTAATAGAAACAGAGGATTCGATCCAATCGATCGCAGAACAAATCGGTTACCAGAATGTGAATTCATTTTATCGGGCTTTCAAGAAGCTTCAAGACGTTCCCCCAGGGGAGTTTCGCAATATGTACCGCACCATATAGAACTCAGTTTAACAATCGAGGAGGAGGGGGTCTCCATGCCGTTTCTGCGGTCTTTAACTTCGATCATGGTGGTTACCGCCATCTTGTCATTCATGATGGGCTGTAACGGCCCTGCGGGATCGAATAAATCAGGCCATGCTGAGGGTGCCAGAGGACGCCTCGGGGCCGACGAATCCGCTTCGACTGATCGTTGGACAACGTTAAGAATCGAGCTGTTCGAACGTAATAACAAACCCGCTGGAGTAAATTCGATTACGGACAATTATATTACGCAGTATATTCAAAAGCACTTTGGAGATCCGGAACGAATCAAGGTTGAATTCATCACAATACCCAGGGCTGAAGAAGTGGGGAGACTGCAAGTGCTTATGGCCGCGAATCAAGCCCCGGATATCGTGTTTACGTACGATCTTCCTACGGTCTATAACTTTTTCACTCAAGGCAAATTAACCGATCTTTCTCCTTTGCTGGACCAGTACGGCCAAGACCTGAAAACCGTCCTGGGGGAGGAAATCCTAAGCTATGGACGCATAAATGGAATGCAATTTGCGATTCCGGCCAAACGGGTGCTAACTGCCCGTAGCACGACCCTGATCCGCGAAGATTGGCTCAAGGAAGCGGAATTGCCTCTGCCTGAAACAACAGAGCAGTTTTACCAAGCCTTAAAGGCATTCAAGAAGCTCAGGCTGGAGAAATACGGGGAAACCATTTATCCCTATGGACATATCGATTACTATCATATAGCGCCATTGCAGTACTCGTTTTGGGATTGGGACCGCATCACCGAGGAGGATTTATACGCCGATCCGGGATGGATAATGCCGGGGAACAAAGATGCGTTCAAACTTCTGAACCGGCTGTATCATGAAGGTCTGATCGATCCTGATTTCCATCTCGACAGGTATGCCCAGCAATTCCAGAAGCACCTGGTGAACGGCCGCGTTGGCGCCGCTACGCCCAATACGATTGAACCTGTGTATATGGGGTATTTGGCCGAGTTGCAGAAAAACGATCCAAACGCGATACTGACTCCCATTGATCCCTTCACCAATGCAAATGGCAAAAAAACAAAGCCGATTTTGGAAAAGACGGGCATGTACATTATGGTTCCAAAAACGAGCCGTAACGCCGAGGCAGCGATCAAGTATTTGAATTGGATGGCGCAGCCGGAAAACTATATTACCCTTCAGAACGGGATTGAGGGGGTAACCTACGAAATGGAGAATGGATTGCCAGTTACGCTGGAGAATGAAGAGGCGAACACTCTGCTATTTAATTATTTCGATTATTGCATCATTCTTAATGGCAAATATGTCAGCAGCACGGATGAACAGTTGAATCTGAAAGCCAATGCTTCGATTCCCAGCTTTGAAGACTTTGCGCTCCAGAGCGTGGAATATGGAATGAACGACGGAATTGCAACTCCGCGGATCCCAACCATCCTGCCATCTGAAATCAAATCCTCAGCTATCCTGAACGATAAGAATGATGAGATCTTTGTGAAAGTTCTTACGGCGAAACCTGAGGAATTCGATTCGGTTTATGACCAGGAGGTAGCAGAGTATATGATGATGGGGGGAAGGCAGGTCCAGGAGGAGAAACACCGCGCTTATCAGGATCATAAGTAGGACATAAATGAAGAAGCTGTCCTGGGGGATATGCATGACGCATGCATTCTTTCGAGGCGCTTCTTTTTTTTGTGCCTGAAATTTCGGCAGCTGGTCTGCCATGACAAAAAATAGTTAGGCATATAAAAAAGGTGAATAGGCCGCAAAAAAAAGGTGTGTGCCCCAAAATAATTGAGAATTTCGCAGGGGAAATTCCCTGTTGTATAGTTAGCTCCAAACAAACAACAGACTTCAGCGGAAAGGATGACGCCTATGCAAACAGAGGTGCGCCGGTCGGGTACAGAACTTCCCGTCAAACGACGGAATGCCATAACCGGCTTTAAACGGCAATGGCCGTTGTATCTCCTGATGGTATTGCCCATGACATTCTTTATTACATTCAAGTACATCCCTATGCTGGGGGTCGTGGTCGCTTTTAAGGACTACAACATTTTTAAAGGCATATGGGCGAGCGAGTGGGTTGGACTAGACGTGTTTCGGGAGATTTTCGCGATGCCGCAGTTTTATAAAGCGCTTCGCAATACTTTAATGTTAAATGTGATTTCATTGCTGACATTCCCGATTCCGATCATCTTGGCGCTTATGCTCAATGAGCTGCGCATCAACTGGTATAAGCGCTTGAGTCAAACTCTTTTGTACTTGCCTCACTTTATCTCCTGGGTCATTGTCGGCGGGATGGCTATTCAATTGCTGGCTACCCACACGGGCAGTGTGAATGAATTTATAAAAAGTCTTGGTGGACAGCCCATTCCGTTTCTCGAGAATACGATCATGTGGATCCTTACTTATACGGGAGCCGGAGTGTGGCATTATGCAGGCTGGGGAACGATTCTATATTTGGCAGCGCTTACAGGGATTAATAAGGAACTGTACGAAGCCGCAGAAGTGGATGGAGCCAGCCGATTGAGAAAGATTTGGCATATTGCGCTTCCCGGGATTAAACCGACCATCGTCGTGTTGTTCATTATCCAAATCGGGCGCATGGCGGACATCAGCTTTGAACAACCCTATGCTTTGCAGAACGGGTATGTGATGGATGTAGCCCAGGTCATCAGTACTTATGTATACACGGTCGGCATCCAGTCCGCGCAATTTGCGCTTGCGGCTGCCGTTGGATTATTCCAGTCGGTCGTCGGGCTGGTCCTGCTGCTTACGGCCGAACTGATTTCCAGAAAAGTCAACAATCAAGGAATCTTCTAAGGGAGGGACGTGCGTGATCAGGAATTCTTTTGAAAAAGTCATTGATATCGTCATCATCGTGCTTATCGGCATTTTTTCATTATTTTGCGTCGTGCCGATGATCCATATTTTTGCCTTATCCTTCAGCGGCAACAGGGCTATTATGTCGGGTGAAGTGTTCCTATGGCCCGTGGAATGGAACTTTCATTCCTATTCCGCGGTCTTCGGAGATGCATCCATGATGCGTTCTCTTGTTATTACGGTCATCCTGGTCGCCACATATACGGCAGTCGCTTTGGCGATGACCATCATGGCGGCCTACGCTTTAAGCCGCAGAAATTTTAAAGGCAGAAATATTATGTTTGGCCTAATTATCGTCACGATGTTCTTCAACCCAGGGATTATCCCCAATTACTTGCTTATAAAGGAACTGAGGCTGTTGGATTCACCTATGTCGCTCATTCTCCCGCTGATGATCAACGCCTTTTTGTTGATTATTATGAGGACTTCTTTTACCGGAATGCCCAATGAGCTGGAGGACTCAGCCTGGATCGATGGCTGCGGTCATTTTCGATTCCTGCTTCGGATCGTCCTTCCGCTGCAGCTGCCGATTCTGGCAACCATTGGATTATATTCCGCCGTGGATCGATGGAATATGTTCCAGGATGCTTTGTTCTATATCAGTGACAAAGACTTTTACCCGCTCCAGTTAAAGCTTTATCAGATGGTCATCAATAGCCAAGTGAACGATGCTACGGCGCAGGAAGGCTTCAACGCAGCGACCCCGATTCCGCAAGGCATCCAGTCGGCCAGTATCATGTTTGCCACCTTGCCGATTTTGCTGGTCTATCCTTGGCTGCAGAAGTATTTCATTTCCGGGATGCTTACAGGGGCCGTCAAGGGATAGACCTGCTAAGGCCGGAATGAATTGAATAGCTGCTCTTCGGCAGAAGTCTAGCGACGGGCTGCGCTGAAGGTCACTATATATAAACAATGAAAAGGGAGGCAATAGCATGCGAAAACCATATCGCTCGCCCCTGTTTGCTCTGCTGGCTTTGGTCATGAGTGTGACATTGGTGTTGGCAGGTTGCGGCAGCGGGGGAAATGGATCAAGCAAAGAAGGGAACGGAGGTAGTGCCGCCGATCCGTCCAAGGAAGCTAAAGGAGAACGGATTAAGCTCACCGTAGAACTGTTCGACAGAAATAATACGCCGGCTGGCGAGCCGCCAATTACGAAAAACTTTATGGCGCAGTACATCCAGAAAAATTTCGGCGACCCCAACAACATTGACGTAGAGTTTGTTACGGTTCCACGGGCGGAAGAAGTGGATAAGCTGAACGTGCTCATGGCATCGGGTTCCGCACCGGATATTGTATTCACGTATAACAAACCGACTGTACAAAACTATGTGAAAAGCGGCGGTCTGACCGATTTAGGCCCGCTCATTGATGAGCACGGACCCAACCTGAAGAAAGTATTGGGGCCTTCCCTGCCTTACGGCATCTTTGAAGGAAAACAATATGTCATCCCCGCGCTTCGCGTGATTCAGGCTCAAACGACGACTTTTATCCGCAAGGACTGGCTGGATCAATTAAATCTGCCGATTCCGCAAACGACGGAGGAATTTGTAAATACGATGCGAGCCTTTAAAGAAAAGGATCCGGGCAACACGGGAGGAAAAGTCATTCCTTACGGTTATATCGATGTGTTCCATATGATGCCTTTGGTAAATTCCTTCTGGAAGTGGGACGAAATTACCGACAAAGATTTGTATGCGGTTCCAAGATGGCTGCAGCCGGGCAGCAAGGACGGCTACCAGCTATTAAACCAGATGTACAATGAGGGACTAATCGACCCGGACTTCGCGCTCAGCGATGACTTCAGCCAAGCTTTCGCCCAGCAAGTCGTCAACAGCATTGCAGGCGCAGGCACGCCAAATACGAACGAACCGGTCTATAACGGCTACTATGCCAACTTGAAAGCGAATAATCCAGACGCTGTGCTTGAGGCCATCGATCCTTTCTCTACTCCTGATGGGAAACATCCGAAGCCCGTCTATGAACCAAACGGAGCCTATATAATGGTTCCGGCTACGAGCAAAAATGCGGTTGCGGCGATTAAGTACCTGAATTGGATGGCGGATCCTAACAATATACTGGTACTCCAAAACGGGGAGGAAGGCAAATCGTACGAGATGACTGCTGACGGACTACCTGTACTGCTGGATACGCCGGAAGCCCAAAACCTGCTGTACAACTACTATGATTACTGCATTATTCTCAACGGTAAATACATTTCAACGGAAGAGCCAGACAAAAACATCGCGGCCAATGCCTTTGACGCCAACTTTAAAGATTTCACGGTCAAAAGTATTCAAGCGGGCAATAACGATGGATATACCTTGCCTCGGGTAGATATTCCGGTAGATGCTGAGATCAAATATGCCAAAATCCTGGAGGATTTCGAAAAGGAAATGCTGGCCAAGATTGTGACGGCTAAACCGGATCAATTCGATAAGGTCTACGAACAGAAAGTTGGAGAATACATGGCTATGGGCGGAAAAGCTGTCATGGAAGGCAAAATGGCGGCATACGATGAGTTCTACAACCAGTAACTTATGAACTGGTCGGGCCTTTCGAGTGGGAGGCCCGATTTACACCTGAGCCTAAAGGAGTGGAATCTATTGTTAAATGTAGCCGTCATCGGGGCCGGCGCCATTTCCCCGGCGCATATCCAAGCGTATTTACAATTTCCGGAGCAATGCAAAATCGTGGCCATCTGTGACATTTACCCGGATAAGGCCAAGCAAAGAATAGAAGAGTTTAAACTGGAAGCGGCCGTGTACGCTGACTACAAGGAGCTCCTCCAGCGCAGCGACATCGATCTGGTGTCCGTGTGCACGCCTCCGTATACTCACGCGGATACGGCAATCGCCTTCTTGAATGCTGGCAAGCATGTCATCGTGGAGAAGCCAATGGCTTCCTCGCTGGAAGAATGCGATGCCATCAATGAGGCAGCGGAGCGAAGCGGTAAAATTTTATCTGTCGTGGCGCAAAACCGCTTTACTACGCCTATGATGAAGTTGAAGCATGTGCTGGACACGAAATTAATCGGTCCGGTTGTACACGCACAGATCGATTCTTACTGGTGGAGGGGCCATTGTTATTATGATCTGTGGTGGCGGGGGACCTGGGAGAAGGAAGGAGGCGGCTGCACATTGAATCATGCCGTGCATCATATCGATATTTTCCAATGGATGAACGGCATGCCTGCCGAAGTGACGGCCGTCATGAGCAATACATCGCATGACAATGCTGAGGTGGAGGATATTTCGATTGCGATCGCCCGATACGATAACGGTGCGTTGGCTCAAATCACCAGCTCTGTGGTGCATCATGGCCAGGAGCAGCAGCTGATCTTCCAAGGAAAGCATGCGCGCGTATCTGCTCCCTGGAAAGTAGCGGCTTCCATATCTAAACCGAACGGTTTTCCGGAGGAGGACAAGGCTCTGGAGGCCCAAATTCAGAAGGTCTACGATGAACAAGCCGATCTTCCCTATGAAGGCCATCGCGGACAGATCCTGGATGTCCTGAGAGCTATCGAACAGAACACGCCTGTGTTGGCGGACGGTGTTCAAGGCAGACGGACGCTGGAGCTTATTACAGCGATTTATCAATCCGCAAGCACCGGTCAGACGGTCAAGCTGCCGCTGGGACCGGATAGTCCTTTTTATTCGCGTCAGGGTATTCTGGAGCATGCAACCTATTTCTATGACAAGAAAACCAGCATCGAAAACTTCAGCGACAATACGATTACGTCGGGCGGCAATGCTTGAGAAACCGAAAGGAGCAGACACAATGACAAACAAGCAGGACGGCATGAACTATGCGCCAAAAGGAAAACCCAATGCCGTAGTTGGCAAGGGGGAGTTTCGGTTTGCAGCTATCGGTTTGGATCATGGACATATCTATGGCATGTGCAACGGCCTCATGGAGGCAGGTGCCGAGCTCGTAGCGGTTTATGATCCGGACCCGGAAAAGGTCAAGCGATTCTTAGACACTTATCCCCAGGTGAAAGCGGCGCAGTCCGAGGAGGAGATTTTAAACGATCCGCAAATCAAACTGATTGCCGGCGCTTGCATTCCATCTGAGCGTGGTGCTCTGGGGCTTAGAGCGTTGGATCATGGCAAACATTATTTTGTCGATAAACCGGCCTTCACCACATTGGAGCAAGTAGATCAGGCACGCTTGAAAACGAAGGAAACCGGACTCAAGTGGGGAATTTACTACGGCGAACGCCTGCACGTGGAAAGCGCCGTGTTTGCCGGCCAGTTGATTGAGGAGGGTGCCATTGGCCGTGTCGTTCAAGTGATCGGTACGGGACCGCATCGCGCAAATGTAAAGGCCCGGCCGGACTGGTTTTTTGATCCCGCCTATTACGGCGGCATTTTATGCGATATCGGTTCCCATCAAATCGAGCAATTTTTATCCTATACGGGCGCGAAGGATGCCAAAGTGCTGCACAGTAAAGTAGCCAATTACAATTTTAAGGATTATCCGAAGTTCGAGGATTTCGGCGATGCTACGCTGGTCGCAGATAATGGGGCCACGTTCTATTTTCGCGTGGATTGGCTGACTCCCGATGGACTAGGTACGTGGGGCGATGGAAGAACCTTTATATTAGGCACCGACGGGTATATTGAAATCAGAAAATACATCGATATCGCCCGGGAAGCGTCCGGCAACCATTTGTATTTAGTCAACCATGAAGGCGAACGGCATTTCGACTGTTCCGGCAAGGTGGGATACCCTTATTTCGGCGAGTTTATTTTGGATATTCTGAACGGAACGGAAAACGCAATGACGCAGGAGCATGCCTTTAAAGCAGCGGCTTTATGCATTGAAGCGCAAGCGTTGGCTGTAAAAATTGAAACAGCTTAAATTGTTCTTACAATTGCGCAGTTGGGACTGCAACCTTCAATCACGGGCTTTTCGCCTGTGATTTTTTTTTGAAAAAGGGTTATGCTTGGTTCCGTTACTTAGACAGCAAGGAGGAAGAGAATACAACGTCGAATTAGAAATGGTTGATCATGACGGTTGGAACGGAGGATTACGGTATTGAGAAGTGAACATGAAATGATGAGTACCCTTATCGATTTCGCTAAAAATGATGATAGAATTCGACTGGTCACTTTGGAGGGGTCACGTACAAATAAAAATATACCCCCTGATACATTCCAAGATTATGACATCTCTTACTTTGTAACGGATATTAACTCTTTCAAGGAGAATGATCAGTGGCTCCAAATATTTGGGAAGCCAGTTATGATGCAAAAACCCGAAGATATGGAGCTTTTTCCATCAGAATTAGGTAATTGGTTTTCTTATATCATCCTATTTGAGGATGGAAATAAATTAGACTTAACACTTATACCAAAGAATGAAATAGATGATTATTTTACCAATAGCGATGGTTTAGTTAAGGTGTTGCTTGATAAGGATAATCTGATCAAACACGAAGTGATCGCAAATGATCGTCAATATTGGATTACAAAGCCAACTGCTAGGGAATTCGATGATTGTTGTAATGAGTTCTGGATGGTTTCAACATACGTGGTAAAAGGATTAGCGAGAAAAGAAATACTATTTGCTATTGACCACTTAAACGAGATAGCAAGACCAAATTTATTGAGAATGATGGCTTGGAAAATCGGCTTAGAGCAAGGATACAACTTGAGCATGGGGAAGAACTATAAGTTTATAGAACGTTACCTCCCAAATGAAGATTGGGAAGAACTCCTCTCAACCTATTCTGAGAATGGGTATCAGGAAATGTGGAAGTCCTTATTAACTTGTTATGAGCTATTTAGAAAATACTCAAAAGCTGTGTCAGAAAGTCTCGGGTATAAGTATCCAGATTACGATGAAGCTATTACTAAGTATACGGAGAGTATTTATACCACTTGTAAATAGTCTCCTTTTTATACTATTAGGCATCAATATAACAATGTGCTAGTTAATATATCTCTTATAAAGGGTGATACCATGTACGACCAACTTACCGCCTATTGCTTATCCAAGAAAGGAGCAGTTCAGGATTATCCGTTCGGTCCAGACCCGCTGGTCATGAAGGTAGGAGGCAAAATGTTTGCGCTGCTTACCGAGGTTGGCGATGACAAAGAGGTGCACATTTCGCTGAAATGCGACCCTGTGATTGCGGCAAATCTAAGGGAGCAGCATGAGTGTGTTCGCCCCGGATACCACCTGAACAAAACACATTGGAACACGGTCATTGCGGACGGCAGTCTTCCTGTGGATGACTTGGAACAGATGATCGACCATTCCTATGAATTGGTGCTCGGCACGCTCACGAAGGCGGCCCGAGAGGCTGTGCTCCTGAGAATTGACGGGAAGTAAAGCAAATTTGTACATTTCAAGCAAATACCTTTGATTTTACTTGGTTTTTTCTATCCTCTTGCCAGTTTTCGATTTTGCCTGCTCCAGCCCTCTTAAAAAGTTTGAAATATTGATGCTAAAGTTAATTTCTTGTTATGGAAATCTATGGAAAATAGTAATAAGATTAGGTTACATCATGATTTTATGAGCATTTTACCGGGAAAGGAGGATTTTGAGTAGTCATTCTACACAAGGACCAAGACCAAGTACCAAGAGAGGCAGCAGGGAAAATATGAACCAAGAGGTGAGAAATGTGAAGAAGAAATGGTGGATTGCGCTTTGCTCTTCGCTTCTTCTGTTGACTTCGTTGGCGATCACTGCGAAGGGCGCTACTGTGTTTTGGGAACCCATGACGTACTATAATTCACAGACCTGGGAAATGGCCAACGGGTACTCTAACGGCAACATGTTCAACTGTACCTGGCGGGCTAATAATGCAACGTTTACAAATGATGGCAAGCTGCGTCTCGCACTTACAAGCCCTTCCTATAATAAATTCGATTGTGCGGAGTATCGCAGCAAGTTCAAAGCCGGATATGGGTTGTACGAGGTGAATATGAAGCCGGCAAAAAATGTGGGCATCGTTTCGTCCTTCTTTACTTACACGGGGCCAACCGACGGCACACCATGGGATGAAATTGATATCGAATTTTTAGGCAAGGATACGACCAAAGTACAATTCAATTATTTTACTAACGGTGTTGGAGGGAATGAAAAGGTCATTGATTTGGGCTTCGACGCATCTCAAAGCTTTCATACCTACGCCTTCGATTGGCAGCCTGATTCCATAACGTGGTATGTTGACGGTGTTGCGAAGCATAGGGCAACTAAGAATATTCCCAAAACCCCCGGCAAAATCATGATGAATATTTGGAATGGCACTGGAGTAGATAGTTGGCTCGGGTCGTACAATGGAGCTAATCCGCTATACGCTTACTATGATTGGGTAAGATACACTAGTAATTAATCAGCAAACAATCCGGGCAGGGCACTCCTGTTCCGGATTGTTTATTATTCTTTATAGTTTGAAGTGGCTAACGAATGGCGCAATTCACTTGCTAACATACTCAAATTGTTGGACAGCTGTGAGAGCTCACTGCTGACAGCCCTTTGATTGCTGCTTAGGGCAAGGACTTCTTGGCTGGCCGCGGAGGTTTCCTCGGAAATGGCGCTAACTGATTCTACAGCAGCGGATAAGCTATTTTGGGATTCCTCCAGCCTTGCTTGCCTCGATTGAAGCATTTAAAGAAAGAATCGCAGTTTGCTTCGTAATATTGCTTAAAAGCTCAATTATTTTTTCAGTGCTGCCGGTTCCTTCACGGAGCTGTGCAGCCTGTTCAATTAAATGATTCGTTCGGGTTTCAACTTCTCCGGTTTGCTCCAGCATATAAGACATATGTTCCTGGCCTTGATAACTTGCCTCTATCAAGTGATGACCGAGTCTATCCAGACTTTCGTGGGATGATTTCAAGATGGTGATCCGCTCATTGTTCTGGACGGTAAGGCCGTTGCACATTTCCCATCGTCGGCAACCTTGATGGCTCCAGGGGTAATCTGTGTCATCGCTGCTGATATATCATGGGAGGCAGATGAAGTGCTCTTGGATGAGCGAATCAGTTCTTCAGCAGTATGTAATACGGCATCCACAGACTTATTCACATGCTCTACCAGCAGAGTGATACGATTCATCATCCGGTCAAAGCTTCGCTCTAGATCCGCAATTTGATCCATACGCTGCGTATTGGTTCGTATCCCCAGGTTTCCTTGTTTCCCCTAACCATATACCCGATCAATACTGCACTGCAAGTAGCCAGGGCTAAAGCGGCCCACTTGAATTAAAGATTTTTTTGTACCAGTTGTTTTCTTTCATTTTGGCCTTGTCCGTATCCCAAAAAATGGGGTCAAGCGTTTTACGGTCGGCTGTAGTAATCAGCGGGTGTGTTCCTTCAGGAATGATGGATATAGATCGAATTGAAGAATTGACATTGAGCAGCGATTCAAGAATGCCCTGAATTTGCGAATTCTGCGAGTTCTCCTCGTGGGAGTCCTGATCGTCATCTACAACTCTGTATTAGCATAGGGCTGTACCTTTTTCGTTATAAAATCAGGCATCTTGGAGAGTTCGTCGCTGAGAATGGTGGGGACTAGCTGCTTTGAAAAAGAAGTTGCTTGAGCCGGCCATTGTCGATTATAATACTGAATAATTGTTCAGTATTC
Source organism: Paenibacillus woosongensis (assembly GCF_030122845.1). NCBI lineage: Bacteria > Bacillati > Bacillota > Bacilli > Caryophanales > Paenibacillaceae > Paenibacillus > Paenibacillus woosongensis. Next base: position 4,541,851 of record NZ_CP126084.1, on the reverse strand, counting down.
TGAAAGCGGTGATTCAGGAATGAATAAAAAGAAGCAGCAAAGCGAGCAAACCAAGAAGAAGATGGCCGATGCCGCTAGAGCTTTGTTCGTACAGAAGGGGTACAAGGCTACATCGATCGAAGATATTGTGAAGGCCACCGGCTGCAGCGCGGGCAACATTTATTATCATTTCAAGAACAAGGAAGGCTTGTTTCTATATTTGATTGATGAATGGAACCTCGAATGGGAGGAGACATGGCTAGCGAAGGAGCCGCTCTACCTAACCACGATCGATAAATTGCACGGCATGGCTGAGCATTTAGCGCTCGATCAATTAAACCATCCACTGACCAGAGCCGCTGATGAATTTTACAACAATTCGGAGAAAGCTTCGGACGTGGAAGAGCGGATTCATGAAATTGTCAAAGGCTATCTCATATTTAATCAGCAATTGCTGCAGAAAGGGATCGATAACGGCGAATTTAAAAATACAAATGTAGAGGGGTTAGCCATCATCCTGGACAGTCTACTGCTTGGCTTAAGCCAGCATGCGCGAAATATGGACCGGCAGGAGACGCTTGAGGCTTACCAATTGGCTATGGATGTGTTTCTGCATGGAATCGCCAAGCCCTCTAAATAGTTCAGGTTAAAATTACGTCGATAGACGTTTTTCTTTTTTCATCATTTTGAATGAATATTCAGTATGTTTGCATATAACGTTGGAGGAATTCTGAATGGGGTTAATGTTGAAAAATCGGGGTGCGGTGCTGATCCTGATGTTGAATATTTTTCTAGTTTTTATGGGAATTGGGCTGATCATCCCGATCATGCCTAAATTTATGAATAGTTTGGGGATTAGCGGGAGTACGGTCGGCCTGCTGGTGGCTACCTTCTCACTGACACAGTTTCTATTTTCGCCTCTGGCAGGCCGCTTGGCCGACTCTTACGGAAGAAAGCGGATGATTGTCATCGGCATGATCGTATTTGCTTTTTCCGAGGTACTGTTCGGATTGGCGAGCGCTCCCGTGCTGCTGTATATTTCAAGGATGCTTGGCGGTATTAGCGCCGCGATGATTATGCCGGCCGTGATGGCTTACGTCGCAGACATTACGACACAGGATGAGCGTGCAGCCGGGATGGGCTACATTAATGCGGCCATTACGACAGGTTTTATTATCGGTCCTGGAATCGGGGGGTATATCGCTGAGTTCGGCATCCGCGTCCCATTTTATGCCGCAGGAGTTGCGGGGCTTATAGCAGGTTGTATTTCTTTGTTTGTCCTTCGGGAGTCTCTAACTATACAAAAGGTGTCCTCCGAATCCCCTGCATCATCGGATAAGGAGAGCAGCTTTCTAACTCAATTGCTCCATTCTTATCGGGAGCCCTTTTTCTTAAGCCTGATCATCGTTTTTGTCATGTCTTTTGGGCTAGCCAATTTCGAAACGGTCTTCGGACTGTTTGTCGATCATAAATTCGGGTTCGAACCCGGGGATATAGCCTTTATCATTACATTCGGCTCCATCGCTGGCGCCGTAGTTCAAGCTACGGCCTTCAGTTGGATTTTGAATCGGTTTGGCGAGAAAAACGTCATCTCGGTATGCCTTCTGTTTGCGGGTATTTTCATTCTTATAACGCTTTTTGTGCACCAGTTTTGGATGATTTATGCCGTTACCTTTATCGTCTTTCTGGCGATTGATATTTTGCGTCCAGCCATTGGTACCCAAATGTCGAAGCTGGCTGCGGACCGACAAGGCTACGTCGCAGGGCTTAATTCGGCATATACGAGTCTCGGCAATATTGCCGGGCCGATCCTCGCGGGATATTTGTTCGATATAGATATCAATTATCCGTATACTCTCGCATGCATCGTTCTGCTGCTTTGCTTTGGGTTATCATTGAGGGCGGGCAAACGTATGAGTGTACAGCCTCCCGAGCGTCGTTCAACCACGACCTAGTAAGCAAGGTACATGCACCGAAGTAACTATATGGCTCTCCACATGGAATAGATGTTCATTTGTCTACCATGTGGGGAGATTTTTTGTATATATAAAAAGGTAATTAGTGCCTACCAATATATTGATATATATATGTAAAATATAGAATTATCCGCTGTCCGACATGCCAGAGGCACTAAGGCCTTCTATTGAATGGGTCTATAATAACCGAATGCTGAAGGAGAATTCTGTAGGCCGCAAAAATCTCATTTTTGACCAAATCTTTGCCGGTAAGGGAACGATTAATTATGTGATCCGCTGGCAGTCGCCCAAAAATCTGACGCTGCAGCAGCGTCAGGATATTGAACGAATGCTGGGGCGCCAGTTGAATAACTGGACCAAACATCTCAAGGGGGATGACGGATGGCCTTACGGGGATATCCCGGTTAAAGTTGTGGGCTGGGCCGTTGCGAATCCCGCGCAAATTTTAAACAAACAGCCAAATGAAATCGTGTACACGCAAACGATTGTAGATGAGCTTAGCAGAACCGATCAACTATGAAGTCCATATTATGGAGCATGAGATCGGTCATGGATTCGGACTGCCTGACTTCTATGGAGCTCAGGATCGCCCGCCCGTAGGTTCTGAGGGGAACCTATCACTAACACGAAAAGTGAAAAACCGCAACAAAAAAGACGTGCCGAAGGCACGTCCTTTTTCATGCAGGAATAAATTCTGTCGCTTACTTTATTTTAAAGTTGTTCACTAATAGTCGAAAATTGTCTAAAAACCACGAATAATTATATATTAATTTGTTATAATAGAAAATTAAGGATAGGATATGGCGGTCGAATAGGTTTATAAGTCAAACAACTGGAGGTACACAATGACAAATTATAAAATTAATAAGGGGCGCGGGCTTAAGGCCACTACGCTTCTGCTGGTAATGAGTGCGTGCATTTTGCTAAGCGGCTGCGCGGGCAAAGCGCAAACAGGGACCCAGGGAAACGCGCAAGCACCTGGAAAAGGAACTGCAGCAACGAACCAGAATAATACAGGCGGGCAGCCCGACCAGCAAAAGAACGCAGCAGCCGTATCGGAGACGGAGGGCCTGCCTTCTGGGGTAAAGGTCCAGAAAGTGCTCAAAGATATTTCGCTCAAAAATAATTATCATAAAAAAGTCGAGCTGCTTACCGATGGAGGCAAACGCATTACGATTACGGATCCCAACGGCGGTCTGGTTCTGCTGAATCTGGAATACGAGGGCACAATCCTGGAGGTCAGTGGGAGGAAGGTTACCGTGCAACTAGATCATGGCGGGCAGCAAACGATGACCATCCCGGACAATATGACGATTGAAGACGATGACAACCTGGGACTGAATAAAGGCGTTGAAATCGAGTGGACGGTCGATGCGGACGGAAACATCCAAAGCGTCGAGCTGGATGATTGATGATAAAAATAGCCGAGCACCGCTCAGGACACGTTCCTGCAGGGGCTCGGCTATTTTTTTATAAACGGGATGCTTGAAGCGGGCTATTACCGGGCGGAGTATCCGCCGTCGATCACGAGCTCGCCGCCCGTAATATAGGATGCTTCATCCGAAGCCAGGAACAAAATGGCATTGGCCACTTCCTCAGGTTGTCCCAGACGCTGCATGGGCGTCGCACGGACGAGCATGTCCATCGCTTCTTTGTACTCTCCGTCAGCTTTGCCGTCATCGGCGTTTCGATTACGCCGGGAAATACCGTATTTACGTGGATATTGAATTGGCCCAGGTCCGCCGCGGCCGCACGTGCAATGGCGCGCAAGGAGCCTTTGGACGCAGAATAACGGTTAAAGTCGGAGCCAATAATTGCCGTATAGGAGGAAGTGTTGACGATCGAGCCTTTGCGCGCTTCCTTCATATATTTCGCAGCATGCTTAATGCCTAGGAATCTTTTCCAATAAATCAAAGTTATCTGTGAAGTGAGGTTAATTAGATGGAGGAATGCCGTTAGTCTGCTGCATGCTGCCTAAAAAATATGACATCTGCCAGAAACATCTGATAAAATAGAGTGGGATATCAATCATACCTAAATTTGTAGAGAAAAAGTGGAGGAATCTTACATGAATGTACTAGTTGTTAAAGCCAATAACCGTCCTGCTTCTGAGGGCGTGTCCAGTAGAATGTATGAAACGTTTATGGAGGCAATCAAAGGCCAAGAGAACCTGAACGTCACTACGTATGACGTATTCGAAGAGGATATGCCTTATTTCGGCCAGGATCTGTTCAATGCCTTCGGCAAAATGCAAAACGGCGGCGAATTGACGGATGTTGAGAGCCGTCTTTTGGCAGCTAAACAAAAAGCAATGGACGCATTAAGCGCTGCAGACGTTGTTGTATTCGCGTTCCCGTTGTGGAACCTGACCATACCTGCGAAATTGCAAACCTTCATCGATTACGTCTATGCTGCGGGATTTGCATTTAAATATAATGAGGAAGGCCAACTGGTTTCGTTAATGACGGACAAGAAGGCAATCTTCCTGAGCGCGCGCGGCGGCATCTATTCGACGCCAGAAACAGCGCCGATGGAAATGGCCGTGAATTATATGCGCAGCGTATTCGGCGGCGTGTTCGGCATGCAAATCATTGATGAAGTTGTCATCGAAGGGCATAACGCAATGCCGGCCAAAGCGAACGAGATCATCGAAGACGGCTTGCGCCGCGTAGCGGAAGCTGCTTCCAAACTGGCTCTTCAACACGCGTAATTACCATAGACTTGGCATGATCCAGCACTAGATTAGTATTTTATAAACAAGGCTGTCCCCAAAGATCGGATTGGAATTGATTGGGGATGGCCTTGTTTTTTAGTGCCTGCGTTGAAGGGAGGGGCGCCAAGTCGCCAAGCCGCCAAGACGCCTGCCGATCAAGATGCCAAACTGCCTAAGATGCTGAGGTGACAAGCCTCCCAAGCCGTTCGGGCCGCCAAAGGCTCTCGCAGTATCTTTAACGGACCGTAGTTCCGCTATTAGCGAAAAAAACACAATATTGCAGAGCTAACGGACCGTAGTTCCGCTGTTCAACCAAATGCGGGTGAAAATAGGGATGGCAGGGGCAAATAAAGTCCTCTGTATCCGATAGAATTCAAAATCGGGGGAAAATGAGTAAATAGCGGTTCTTCTGTCCGTTAGCTTAGTGCTCGCAGCTGCTGCATCCAGACCCAGTCCAATGGATCCACCAACCAACTAAACAATAACGTTTGAACATCCGATATTACTAATGATTCGAATGACGGAAGGTGATGGGCATGTTTTTTTTCGGCAAGAAAGCTAGAATCACGGAACAAAAGGTGCAGGAAATCGCAAAAGCGCTAGAGCAAGCCTACACAGCCAAAAATATAGACAAGCTCACCGGAATGTTTCATCCGGACAAGCGGCAAATATCGTTCCTTAACCATTTTCAGCTGATGATGAACTTTCAGATATACAACATCCAATCTGAAATCCTGAACGTGGAAATCCTTACGCTGACCGGGGAAGAAGCTACATTTACATATACGCGCAAGCATATCTACACTTGCGTCAATGAAGCGGATGAGAACGGCGAGATTCTTAGCAATATTACCAGTTACTACGTGCAAATAGCCGCGGAGAAAAAGTCTGTCTACATTACGAGATACTCGCCATACAGCGTCTTGCATTTGAATAAGGACGGAGAAGTTTTACCGGGAGAGCAGGCGGTTGTTCCAGCAGGGGCACAATTTTTCGAGAGAATGCGGCGCTTTATTAACGAGTTCGATTTGGACGGCTTCCAGGCGGCCACCTATTTGCTGTATAACGACAGTGAAATGATCGGTTATTACCCGAAGGCAGAGAGGTACCGCTACAAAACGTCGGAGCAGTTCACCGTCGATTATTTCGAGAGGATGGACGCCGCCTCGATTAAGGAGCATACGGAAGGTTATTTGGAGCAGGACATTTTGGAGCTCGGTGAAATGCTTGAGCTTGGAGCAGACTACTCCATCCTTGAGGCACAGTTTACGACAGATTCCTGCTTCCGGCATGAGCTTGTGCTGAGCCTGGCCGCACCGGACGGCTTTTTCATGATCCGTTACTTGAAGAAGGACGATCGGCCCATCCTGCCAGAGGCACGACAACGCTGGATTGAACAAATGAAATCTGCAGCAGCGCAAATTGCAAATGAATAAACATCGTAACACGGGGTGCCCGCAACATCGCTTAGGATGAGAGGGTAACCCCGTTTGTTTTGCAGCATGGAGCAATATTTGTTATTCATAGCATGAAATAGATATTACGATGGGTATCCGCACGCTCATGAATTATGTAAAATATCGATAACAGAACTTGTAAGCGCTTGCTATGATTGACCTGTAAACGGGGTGGCCATCTTGATAGGTAAAATTCGCGGACGAATGAGGGAAGCCGGCATTTATCACAAAATGCTGATTTTGATTACGCTGCTAATGCTCGTCAGCTTCTCCTTGTATTGGATCGCGTTAAAGTATGTGACTGACTTGTACGACCGGCAAATGTACGAGCGAACCTCCCAGGTGCTCAACAGTTCAGCGCTCGGAATCGAGAACCAGCTCAGGGAGCAGGAAGGCCTGTCGTTCCGGGTGTTCTCCGATGAGCAGCTGCAGCACAGCTTGGCCCGCCTGAAGGTGGACAGCGTTACGTCTTACCAGAAAGCCGTTCAGCGCAAAAAAATAATGGACCGTCTCACCGCCATCGCCGGCTCCGAGAAATTCGTTTATTCGATTATGGTCATCGACCCGGAACGGTATGTTCTGATCGGAGGCAATCGGGCTGGTTTGGCTCAGGACCTGCAGACGGAGCTCATGACGATTGCCGAAGACGCAGACGGATCGAACGTGTGGTACGTTGGCAGCGACCGGTCGCTGTACGCCGTGCGGCAGATTAAGTCGTTCAGCGGGACGACTTTTCCGCGGGATGACCTGGGCACGCTTATCATACGTTTCCGCAAAGAGCGGATTATGGAGGATTATGTGCAAAGCGGCGGGGATGACAGTCATCTCATCATTACCGACGGGAGCAAAATCATTTACCCCGATCATCCTCTCATCCCGGAGGAGGAGATTGCCGATGAACGGGTGCGCTCCGGATCCTACGGGTTAACGACCGTAGGGGGGAGTAAATATTTTTTCACGCGGGTAAGGTCGTCCGATCTAGGCTGGATTTATTTGAATATGACCCCATATGACAGCATGTTCCGTACCATTTCATTCGTCAAAGACCTCGTCACGATCATCTTCATTCTGATTTTGCTGATCGGCATTGCGCTGGGAGTGAAGTTGTCGCGGAGCATCACCCGGCCGATCGAACAACTGATCAAGAAGATGCGCAGAATTGAGAAGGGCGATCTCGACAACCTGGAGGAGCAGTCGCTTGGGGAGGTGCCGAGAACGTCGCAGACCGAGGTCGAGCATTTGCAGCGCACGTTTAAAATGATGATTCAGCGCATTCGTGAGCTCATCAACCAAAATTATGCCAAGCAGCTCGTCATTCGCGAAAGCGAATTAAAAGCGCTCCAGGCGCAAATCAACCCGCACTTCTTGTACAACACGCTGGATTCGATTAATTGGCTGGCCAAGGTGAACCGTCAGTCGCAAATTTCGCAAATGGTCGAAGCGCTTGGCTTCCTGCTGCGCAGCTCGCTGAGTGATGGGACCAGCCTGATCACTTTGAAGTCGGAGTTGGGCATCGTGCGCAGCTATGTGACGATTCAGCGCATCCGCTTCGAGGAACGGCTGGACTTCCAATTGGAGGTGCCTGATGAATATCTGGATGCCCTAATTCCGAAAATGACGCTTCAGCCCCTGCTGGAGAACGCCATTCATTACGCCCTGGAGCCGAGAGTCGAAACTTGCCATATCCGCATCATCGTTCAGGAGTCGGCCGAACGCGGGGGCGGGCTGGATATCCGGGTGGAGGACGATGGCCCGGGAATGACGCCGGAGTTCCTTACGGAGCTTAGAGGCGGGCGGGTGCAGACGAGGGGCAAAGGCATCGGACTATTCAACATCGAGGAGCGCATTAAGCTCACTTTCGGCTCCGAATGGGGCATCCGCATTGACAGTGAGCCGAACGTCAGAACGGCAATTCGTATCCGCATTCCATATAGACAAGGAGAGGACGAGGATGTATAAGGTGCTGCTCGTAGACGACGAGCGGATGATATTGGAAGGCATTCAGCAGATCGTGGAATGGGAAAGCGCGGGAACCATGCTGATCGGCACTGCGCGTAATGGAATTGAGGCCTATGAGCTGATCGTCCAGGAACAGCCGGACTTTGTGATTACCGATATATCCATGCCCGGGCTGAACGGGCTGGAGCTGGTAGAGAAAACGCTGCAGTCGTTCCCCGATATCCGGTTCATTATGCTCACGGGGTATAAGGAATTCGAATATGCGCGCAGTGCCATGCAGTTTGGGGTGAAGCATTACCTGCTGAAGCCCTGCAACGAGGCGCAGATCTGCGAAGCCTTGGCCGAGCTTGTGGCCGAGCGGGAGGAACGGAGCGAGCGGGAGCGATTCATTGCCCGGATGAAGGACGGGCTGAACAAGGTGCTGCCCCATGTGAAGGAGCAATTTTTACGCGAGCTTGTATCCAATAAGACGTACGGGCGCAGCGATCTGGAATATTACCGCGAGCTGTTCGGGCTTGAATCCGCAGAGCAGCCGGTTCGCCTTCTCTTGTTCCAACTGGAGGATTCCCACGAATACGAGCATTTATTTGCCTTAAAAAATATTGCCGAGGACTTGCTGACGGGCGCTCTGCTAGGGGCGACGCTCCATGGCAGGCTGCTGATGGCCATCCGCGAGGTGCCGGACAGGGCCCTTCTGCTGAGGAGCATCGCGGATGTGAAGCGGACGTTCTTTGGCTTCTACAGCGTCGAGCTGACCGTGGCGCTCAGTGAAGCCGGTCCGATGGAGGCGGCACGCAGGCTGTATCGTGAGGCGCAAGAGTGCATGAACCACCGCTTTTACGTTGGCGAGGGGAGCCTTATTACGCAGAGCGATCTGCCGGCAGACGGTCGGGGAAGCGGGGATGTTGAGATGGACGAGGAGCGGATGGCTCTGCTGATCAAGTCGGGCCTCAGCGACGAGGTTGAGCGCGAACTGGAGCGGCTGTTCTGCCAGCTGGCGGAGCTGTGCCTGGAAATCGGCGTCACCCGCTCCTACGTGCTGGAGCTGTATGCGATGCTGATCCGCCTTTGCTCACCCGAGGATCGTCACCGCTTCACGGCGCAAATGGCCGAGATCGTCAGGCTCGATACTTTGTCCAGCCTGAAGGCGTTCGTCAAGGAAGCGGCTATCCACGTCACCTCCGGCTACTACAAGAACAGCATCAGCCGCCGCTCCTCCATCGTTGAGAGAATGCTCTCGATCATTGAGCAGCATTACATGGACGCGGAGCTGACCCTGAACGGGGTGGCGCACGAGATGCTGTACATGAACCCCGATTATCTTGGCAAAGTGTTCAAGCAGGTGACGGGAGACAACTTCTCCCATTATTTGAGCCGCCTGCGGATCGAGAAGGCGGCCGAGCAAATCCGCTGCAGCGGCGGCGTGAAGGTATTCGAGCTTGCCGATGCTTTCGGCTTCGGGGGCAACTCCAAATATTTTAGCCAAGCGTTCAAGAAATGGATGGGCATGACGCCGACGGAATACCGCAAATCGCTGGAAGACGGCAAAGCCGAGTGAAGTACCTCTGATTTTTATACCTTTAAGTCGGATGAGTGAGTTTCCTTACACCCCCTATAAGGGCGAAAATGATAATTGTAAGCGTTAACAAACTAGCGTTCGACGAAAGGGGAGCATGTTTGTGAGGAAGAAAACCGCTTTATGGATGTTGGTTGCCCTGCTGTTCATTTTGCCTGCCTGCAGCGGCGGAGGCAGCACCGGAGGTGCGAGTAACGGAGGGAACAATGACAAGCCCGTGCAGGAGAGCCAGGGCAAAAAAGATAAAACGACGCTGAGAATTGCCTGGTGGGGAGGCGATAAGCGCCATGAATATACCCAGCAGATCGTCGATAAGTATCAAGAGCTGAACCCCAACGTCAAAATCGACGTGGAGTATGCGGCCTTTGACGACTACTGGAAGAAGCTTGCGCCCCAGGCAGCCGCGAACCAGCTGCCGGACATCGTGCAGATGGACATCTCTTACATTGTTCAATATGCCAAGAACGGCCAGCTTGAGGATCTGACGCCTTATATAGGCAATCAAATCAAAATTGATGACGTCAACGAAAATGTGATTTCCACAGGAAAAATCAACGACGTCCAGTACGGCGTGCCCACCGGTGTGAACGTGCTTGGATTCCAATACGACCCCGAGCTGTTGAACAAAGCCGGCGTCGACAGCATCCCCGAAAATTGGACCTGGGATCAATATGAGGAAATCGCCATGAAGGTTAGAGACGCGGGTTATGTCATGGACGGTTCCATGGCGCCGGATATTTTCTTCCATTACTTCCTTCGTACCCATGGATATTCCCTGTATAACAAGGAAGGTACGGCGCTCGGCTATGAGGATGATGCTTTGTTCACCGAATTCTTCGGGCGTCTGGCCAGGCTGATCAAAGAAGGCGCCGTGCCTTCCCAGGAGAAGCTGACGCAAACGAAAGGCATTTTGGAGGAATCGGAAATCGTCAAAGGAACAGGTGTCGGCGTATGGCAATGGTCTAACCAGTACGTTGGACTTCAGGCCGCGGTCAACCGGCCGATGGAACTGGCGTCTATGATGGGACCGAATATGGAGAAGGGCCTGTACATGCAGCCGAGCATGTTCTGGTCGATCACTTCCCATTCCAAGAACAAGGAAGAAGCGGCGAAGTTTATCGACTTCTGGATTAATGACGTGGAAGCCAACAAAATGATCAAGGGTGAGCGCGGAGTTCCAATCTCGGCATCGATCAAAGAAGCGATCGTCTCTGAATTGTCGGAGCCGGAGAAGCAGGTATTCGACTTCGTTGCGGCTATGGAAGAGAAGAGCTCACCGATGAGCCCGGCGCCGCCGGTAGGCTCACCGCAGGTGATCGCCTCCCTTGCCGACCTGGTGGAGCAGATCAACTACGGCCAGATAACTCCGGAGAAAGCTGCATCTGCGTTCCGGCAGGAAGCGAACGGCATCCTGGCAAACAATAAATAGGCTGAGGTGGATTTCATATTCATGATACTGCCAGGAGGTGCAGGTGCCTTGCGGAAACAGTCACTCAGAGCCAATTTGACCGGATATGCTTTTATCAGTCCGTTTGTAATCGGGTTCTTGGTCTTTACGTTTATTCCGATTTTGATCTCATTATATTTGTCATTCACGAATTACAATTTATTCAATAACCCGCAGTGGATTGGAACCTTCAATTTTAAAAAAATGTTTACCCAGGATCAGAAATATTGGAACTCGGTCAGAGTTACTTTTATATATGTATTTGCCGGCGTGCCGCTGCGGCTGATGTTCGCCTTGTTCGTGGCCATGCTGCTCAATACGAAGTCGCGCATGGTCGGCTTTTACCGGACCGTGTATTATTTGCCATCGATCATCGGCGGAAGCGTCGCCGTGTCGATTATGTGGCGCAACATTTTTAACGAACAGGGCATCGTAAACAGCCTGCTTATATTTCTCGGCATTCCGCCTGTCGCTTGGTACGGCGATCCCAATGCCGCACTTGGAACCCTGATTGCATTGTCGGTGTGGCAATTCGGATCGTCCATGCTGATCTTCTTGGCCGGGCTGAAGAACATCTCTCCGGAGATGTACGAGGCGGCAGGCATTGACGGAGCAACCGCTCCCCGCAAGTTTTTCAAGATCACGCTGCCGCTGCTGAGCCCGATCATCCTGTTCAACCTGATTATGCAAACGATCAGCGCATTTATGACGTTCGTGCCGGCTTATATTATTTCCAAAGGGGAAGGAACGCCGATGGACGGAACCCTGCTGTACTCCCTGTATTTATTCCGGCAGGCCTTCATGTTCAACAATATGGGCTACGCTGCGGCGATGGCTTGGGTCATGCTCATTATGGTCGGCATCATGACGGCGATTCTGTTCAAGACATCGAAATTATGGGTGTTCTATGAGTCGAAAGGAGGCCGTTAATCATGGCTGCAGGCAAATGGAAATGGCCGGCCTATCATGTGTTTGTCGGCGCAATTGCCATTCTCATGCTGTACCCGATCATCTGGCTGTTCATGAGCTCCTTCAAGGAGAGCCGGACGATCTTTGCCACGGCCTCGCAGCTGATCCCGCAGTCCTGGGATTTTGGGAACTATGCCGCAGGCTGGGCCGGTGTCGGAGGACAGCCCTTCGCCCAGTTTATCGTCAATTCGCTCATCATCGTGGTGCTGGCTACCATCGGCGTCGTCATTTCCTCGGCGCTGGTCGCCTTCGGCTTCGGCCGGCTTGATTTTAGAGGGCGCAATCTGTGGTTTGCGCTAATGATGGTAACGCTGATGCTGCCCCATGACGTGGTGCTTGTCCCGCAATATATTATTTTCTCGAAGCTCGGATGGCTGAACAGCATGAAGCCGATTGTCATCCCGAACTACTTCGGGGCGCCGTTCTTCATTTTCCTGATGATTCAATTCATCCGCTCCATTCCGAGCGAGCTCGATGAGGCGGCAACGATCGACGGCTGCGACAAATTCCGGCTCTTCTACCGCATCATTCTGCCGCTCATTAAACCAGCGCTCGCTACAGCGGCAATCTTCTCCTTCTATTGGCGGTGGGAAGATCTGATCGGCCCGGTACTGTATTTGAATTCGCCGCAGAAATATACCGTGTCGATGGGGCTGAAGATGTTTCTGGACAGTGAGTCCGGGTCCAACTGGGGAGCGATGTTCGCGATGTCCATCGTCAGTTTGATTCCGGTCGTTGTTGTATTTTTTATGTTCCAGAAACAAATTGTAGAAGGAATTAGCAGCAGCGGATTGAAAGGCTAGCAGACGTTGACGGTGAGTCATAGGAGACCATAGCGGGGAGGGGGAATTGTATGAAAGATGAGAGGAAAGGAGCCGCGGCGCCTGGACTGGAGAAAATGTCGTGGAAATTCGACTTTGGGCCGGGGCAGCCAGCGGTAGGCTATACTGGCGTGACCGCGGAAAGTGTGTATGACTCTGCGGCCGGATATGGATTCGAGGACATAAACGGTGTGTATGCCCGGGATAGATTGGCCGCGGCCGCTGCCGTTCCCGGCGATGTCAGAGCCATGCTGTATCATCGCTTCTGCATTCCGATGGGAGCTACGTTTACGGCAAATGTGCCGGACGGCGTATATGTGGTGAGCATTCTGGCAGGAGACGCTTTGGCGGAAACGCATACCCTGCTGAAGGTCGCCGGCAGCAAGCGGGTGCTGCCGCCGATTCGCTCAGCAGCCGGGCAGTTTATCGAGGAGAAATTCGCCGTTCCTGTGCGGGGCGGCCGCTTCCGTCTGCATGTGTCAGGGCAGGCGCCTCGCCTGAATATGCTGGAGCTTCAGCCCGCGCCCAATACGCTGACCCTATTCCTTGCGGGTGATTCCACCGTGACGGATCAGCCGGAGGACGGCTATCCCTACGCGGGGTGGGGGCAGCTGCTGCCCGCCTTGTTCAAGCACGATGTCTGTGTAGATAATCATGCCCAGTCCGGGCGCAGCTCGCGGAGCTTCATCGAGGAAGGGCGCCTGGAGGCGATTCTGCAGCTGATCAAACCTGGCGATTTCCTGATGCTCCAGTTCGGCCATAACGACGAGAAGCCCGATCCCCGGGGGACGGACCCGTTTACGACATATAAGCAGCATCTGCTGCGTTATATCGAAGCTGCCCGGGAGAAGCGGGCCTACCCGGTGCTGGTGACGCCGGTGCATCGCCGGTATTTCAACCCGGACGGAACGCTTTCTGATACGCACGGAGATTATATCACGGCCATGCAGGAGCTGGCCGCAGAGACGGATACGCCGCTTATTGATCTTGCTGCCCGAAGCAAGCGATTGTTCGAGACGGCCGGGCCAGAGGGCTGCAAAGACCTGTTCATGTGGGTGTACCCGGGCGAATACATGAACTTCCCTGCGGGCGTACAGGACAATACGCATTTCCAGGAGCAGGGGGGAGAAGCGATCGCCCGGTTAATTGCCGACGGAATTGGCGATTTGCAGCTGCAGCCTTTATTCATGTATCTCAGGTAACGTATGGGAGGAACAAATGATCACAGAGCCATTAAGGGGAGGAGAGCTAGACATGCCAGCATTGGTTTATGATGAGGCGAAGGTGAAGCAGACGATCGCCCGGGTCGTCGAACGTACGTTTAATATGGATTTCAACTGGGACTGGCCGGGCGGCGTAGCATATTACGGGGTCTGCGAAGCGTACGAGGCAACGGGAAATGAGGAATATTTAACCAAACTGAAAGCCTGGGTCGACGAGCATATGGAGGACGGCCTGCCGAAGCTTTCCGTAAACGGCGTTTCAATCGGCCACTGTCTGCTGACGCTATATCAGGTCTACCAGGACGAGAAATATTTAAACACGGCTGTCGAAATGGCGGAATTTTTGAAAAATAAAGCGGAACGGTTCGCGGATGGTATTTTTCAGCATACGGTGAATTCGGTGAATGACGTATTTCCCCAGCAGGCTTGGGTGGATACGATGTTCATGGCGGGTTATTTTCTGCTGCGCATCGGGCATCTGCTCGGAAACAAGGAATATTTCGAGGACGGCCTGAAGCAGTATCACGGACATGAGGAGTTTCTGCAGGATCCGGACACGAATCTTTACTATCATGGCTGGGATCATTTGAACCAGAACCATATGTCCGGTATCTACTGGGCCCGCGGCAACAGCTGGGCGGCGCTTACGATGTCGAAGGCGCTGCAGTACGTCGAGGTTCAGCACCCATCCTATATGATCATCGACGGCTCTTTGCGGGATCAGCTCAGTGCGCTCGTCAGGCTGCAATCGCCCGAAGGGCTGTGGCATACGGTGCTGGATGACGAGACCTCTTACCTGGAGACCTCCGGATCGGCTGGGATCGCTACGGCGCTGCTGATGCGGGGAAGATTGTACAACAAGTATACGCAAAAATCGATCGAAGGCATTCTGTCTCGGATCAAGGACGACGGCACGGTTACAGACGTTTCGGCCGGTACGGCGGTCATGAATGATGTAGAGGGGTACAAGGAAGTGCCTTGCAAACGGATCCAAGGCTGGGGACAGGGGCTGGCTCTGGTGTTCCTGGCGCAGCTGCTGCGCTCCAAGGAAGATCCGTACAATTAACAAGAAGGGAGAACCGCCAATATGGGAGTTCAAGCAAAAGGACACCGTTTCTGGGTCATTCCCGACGGATATATTCCGCCGGACAGCCGGGGAGAACTCGTCAGCCACGAAAGCATCTGCGTGCTGAATTGCGGGGAGACGCCGGCAAGGCTTGGCATTACCATCTATTATGAAGACCGCGAGCCGCTGGAGGGCATTGAGGCTATTGTTGAAGGCCGCCGCACAAGGCATATTCGCACTACCTCCCTGGAGAGCGGCGGAGAGCGAATCCCTGCCGGAGTGCCTTATGCGCTAACGTTAGAAAGTGATGTTCCCGTCATCATTCAATACAGCCGTCTCGATACGACCCAGCCGGAGCTGGCACTGATGAGCGTCATGGCCTATCCTATTGAAAGTTAGCCGTGTCCTGCTCAAATTTTCATCTAAATTTAGCTTGCTAAAAAACGCCGCGAGGCGTTTTTTTCCTGGGAATGATGCTTATACAGCAACCCTTAAAAGCGCTAAATATTTACAAAACTTAAATTACCAATATAGTTAAAAGGTTATTTTTTAAATATATTATGGTAAAATATCTTAAAAGTAGGAAAGGAGAGATATTTTGAAAAGCGTCTTTAGTTATCAGACGGCGTTACCTGACGGTCAGTGGGTCTATTTGAAGGACGTGAACCAGAGAACGATTCAGCAGTGGAACAGCTCCTTTGCACTTAGCGGGCATCATGTTTACATGGATCAATTGAAGTGTATTTCAGAAGAGGAAATGATCCAAAGATTAGCTACCCACCAAGAGCTGATCTCCGTAGTTGAAGAAGAATTGAAAGCGCTTCACCGATTTTTGATCCGGCCGTTTATATTTTTTTTGACGGATACGGAGGGTGTGACGCTTAGCTTGAGCGGCCCGGAGCATGTGGTCGCTTCGCTAAAGGAGCATAATGTCAGGGTTGGCAGCTTGTTTGATATAAAGCACGCGGGGATCAATGCGCTGTCCGTCGCGATGGAAACGGGCTGCATTGCTGTTATTCGCGGGGAAGAGCATCACCTGAAGCTGTTTGCGGGCTGGTCCTGCATCTGCGCTCCTATCTGCATCAACGGTGAAATTAAAGGATATTTGGACATGTCTTTATCCGTCAACGAAGATATTACATACGTCGTACCGCTGCTGCAGCAATTAATAGACCGCGTCGTAGGGAGACTGCCGGATCCAGAACAGAGGAAGCAGGCGATCTATCTTGCGTTCGATAAATGCGGATTGACCAAACGGGAGAAGGAAATCGGCTATCTCTGGATGCATAATCATTCGGTAGGGCAAATCGCCAAAATGCTGTATATTGCTCCAGGAACCGTGAAAAATACGCTGAAAAATGTCTACAAAAAAACCAATGTCAGCGACAAGGGAGAATTCATTATCAAATTTCATCCTTAAAACGAGCATCAGGGAAATTTAAGCCTCGAAATATCCCTAAAGGGATATTTACAAGGTATATCCCATAAATGGTATAATTTATGAAATGGCCTGTACACAACTAAATTGCGGATGGGACGATCTGAAATGATATTTTTGGGCAAATACCACTGCATTAAGCAATTCGATATCAAAGACTGCGGTGCGGCTTGTCTGGCCACGATTTCTAAGCAGCATGGGCTGAAGATTCCGATATCCCGGATACGGGAGACAGCCGGAACGGACAAGAGGGGTACGAACGTCTACGGTGTCATTAAAGCCGCAGAGAGCCTTGGGTTTACAGCCAAGGGGGTGAAGGCAGCCCAGGAATCCATTTTTGAGCCAATTCCTTTACCGGCCATCGCACACGTCATAATTGATCAAACATTACTCCACTACGTAGTCATACATAAAGTTACAAAGAAGGAACTTATCATTGCCGATCCGGCAAAAGGAATTGTAAAGTATACGCCCGAGGAATTCTTTAAGATTTGGACAGGCGTGCTTATTCTGATGGTTCCGGCGCCTACCTTTCAAAAGGGGGATGAGACGAAAGGATTATTTCCCCGGTTTTTCAGTCTTTTAATTCCTCAACGCAAGCTTATCTTTAGCCTGTTCATGGCGTCAATTCTCTATACCATATTAGGAATTCTCGGTGCATTCTACTTTAAGTTTTTGTTAGATGAAATTTTGCCTCACGGTTTGGACAAGACCTTGCATATGGTCTCCGTCGGCGTTATTGCCTTGACCCTGTTCAGAATATTGTTAAGCGCTTTCCGCAATCATTTGCTGTTATATTTGAGCCAGAAGTTAGATATTTCCTTAATCCTCGGCTACTATCAGCACGTGCTTAAGCTGCCGATGAATTTCTTCGGCACCCGCAAGACGGGAGAAATCATCTCCAGGCTGATGGACGCCTCCAAAGTGAGAGACGCGATATCGGGGGCAACCTTAACGATCATGATCGACGTCATCATGGCGCTGATCGGCGGGTTCATTTTATACTCCCAGAGCCCGTTTCTGTTTGGGGTAACCTCAATGATGATCCCCTTGTACCTCGTGCTTGTATGGGCGTTCCATAAGCCGTTTGAGCGGATGAACCGCAAGCAGATGGAGGACAACGCTCAGCTGAACTCCTACCTGGTAGAATCGATCAACGGGATCGAGACAGTCAAGGCGTACAATGCGGAGCAGAAAGCGAATTTCGAGACGGAGAAGAAGTTTGTTGTTTTGCTGCGGAGCGTGTTCCGCTTCGGTTTTTTCAATAATGTGCAGGCATCATTAAAGGGGCTGGTTCAGGCGCTCGGGGGAATCGTTATTTTGTGGGCAGGAGCCTACCAGGTTATCCGCGGCAATTTGTCGATGGGCCAATTGATCACCTTCAATGCGCTGCTCGCTTATTTCCTCGAACCGATCCAGAATTTGATCAACCTTCAGCCGATGGTCCAGACGGCCGTAGTTGCCGCAGACCGGCTCGGGGAGATTCTGGATCTTACGCCGGAGAAGGAGAAGGGCGAAGACCGGAAGATCAGTCCGGTATCGCTGAAAGGGCAGATCAAGCTCCAGAACCTGGATTTCAGGTATGGCACAAGACAGCTTGTCTTGAAAAACGTGAATTTGACGATCTCTCCTGGGGAGAAAATTGCTTTCGTCGGCGAGAGCGGATCAGGCAAGACGACGCTGATTCAGCTGCT
Organism: Paenibacillus woosongensis; assembly: GCF_030122845.1. Lineage (NCBI taxonomy): Bacteria > Bacillati > Bacillota > Bacilli > Caryophanales > Paenibacillaceae > Paenibacillus > Paenibacillus woosongensis. The sequence continues at coordinate 4,523,533 of NZ_CP126084.1, read as the reverse complement.
TATGCGTTTCTATTCCCCCGAGAAGGGCGATATTCTCATTAACGACAACAACATTAAGGACATTAACATAGATACGCTGCGCGAGAGGATTGCTTATATTACGCAGGATACGTTTTTCTTCAGCGGTACGATCCGCGATAACCTCTGCCTTGGGATCGATGACGAGACGGAGCTGGAGCGGGTCGTGGAGGCCGCGAAGATAGCCAAGGCTCATGACTTCATTAACGAACTGCCGTTAAGATACAACACGGTGCTGGAGGAGGATGCGTCCAACTTATCCGGCGGACAGAAGCAGCGTCTCGCGATTGCAAGAGCGATCCTGAAGCAGCCGGACATCCTCATTATGGATGAAGCGACGAGCAATTTGGATTCGACGACGGAGAAGGCGATTTCGGAGACCATACATAATCTGCAGGATGTGACTACAATCATCATCGCTCATCGCTTGAGCACGATTATGCGCTGCAACCGGATTTTTGTCATGGATCACGGTGAAATTATCGAGGCCGGAACACATGCGGAGCTTATGGGCCGCGGGGGCAAATATTACGAGCTGTGGAAGGATCAGATTCCGGAAGGGATAAATGAACAGGGCACGCAGGGACAAGGCATGCTGGAGACGGTCAGCAAATAACTGCCACGGCGGATGGAAGGACAATGACCTATCATGAGCACACCAGGGAAGTAGGTAGGACGAATATGAGAACAGTCATTAGGGATATGGGAGAGATCACCGACAGCCGGGAGATCATGGAGGCGCGGACGAGCCCGTTTATCTCGATATTTCTCGGTTTTCTGGTTCTTATTCTAGTTGTCGGGCTGATATGGGCCTCCATAAGCAAAATCGACATCGTGGTCAAGGCAAGCGGCGTAGTGCGTCCGAATGAAAAGGTAAGCCGGATCCAGAACAAGGCCACAGGCAACGTAGAGAGCGTTTATTACACGGCGGGGCAGAAAGTGAAGGCCGGAGATATATTGTATACGCTGCATAAGGATCAGCTAGAAGCGGACAAGCTGGCTGCGGAGCTTGATTTGCAGAAAGCGAAGGAACAGCTGGAGGAGCTGGTACAGTTCAAAGCGCAAATCCTGTCCGGGAACACGCCGGCAAATCCAGAAGCCGCTGGACAGCCTGAACGACTTAGCAGTTTGCTGGATGGCCATTCTACGAAGCAGAAATTTCGCGTGGAACTGATCCGGCTGATGGGATTGCTGGAGCAGGCTGAAGAGAAGCAAAAGCATCTGGAGCTGTTGAAGCAGTCCATCGCTGCAGGTGCAAATCTATTGCCGCCCGCTACGGAATATTATTACAAATTTCAAGACTATCAAATCAAGAAAGAACAGTATGCGCTGCAGGAGCAAACGGCATCCGAGCATTTTAAAATGGCGGTCCGGCAAGACGGGGATGAAAGCGAGGCCAAGCAGAAGCTGGAGGAGGTGCGGCTGCAGGCCAGCGATTATACCAACGGCTTCGAATTGGCGCTGATTACGGCCATAAATGAGAATGACCAGTTGTTGAACAAATTGCAGGGAGAAGCGGATGCTCTGTATTTGCAATTGGCCGAATCCATAGAAGCCGAGCAGGAGCGTGTAAAGAGCCTGGAGGAACGCCTGCAGAATCTGGATTTCGCGCTAAGGGATTATGTAATCACTGCTCCGATCGATGGAACCGTCAACGTTATAACCGATATCAATGCGGGGGATCTGCTGCAAACAGGAACGGAATTGCTGACGATTCTGCCGGAGAACGATTCCGAATTCATGATGAAGCTGGCGATATCCAACCAGGACGTGGCGAACATCAAAGTAGGGGATACGATCAAATATAGTTTTTTTGCCCTTCCTTCCAATGACTACGGCATGCTGCAGGGTACGGTGCGATCCATTAGCGGAGATGCGGTTATGAACCAGCAGGATGGATACAGCTATTATGCTGTCGAAGCCGATATCCAGAACAAGCCGCTCCAGAGCAAGAAAGGAGAGGATGCTTACATCAAGACAGGGATGATGGCCGAAGCGCAAATCATTACGAGAAGCGAGACGGTGCTTGAATATATGTTGAAAAAGCTAGATTTGAAGCAGTGACTGGAAAGGAGGTGAAAATAATGAAAATTACACTCGATCCAATGCAAAAGGATTCCATTAGCTCTCATTTTAATGTCGAAATCAACGCAGTCGAAATTTCCCCTGAGGAAATGCAGCACATCGACGGCGGAAGCCTGGAGCGTCCAATCGTTACGACACTGGCTGTCGGTGAAGAAGGCGATGGCCCGATCATGACGACGCTGGCACTTGGCGAAGAAGACGGCGGACCGATCGCTACGACGCTGGCGCTCGGCGAAGAAGGCAGCGCTACAACGTTGGCGCTGGGCGAAGAATGTTTCTAATGCTTAGCAACAAAGGGGGTAATTGTCTTATTGACATTTATCCCCTTTGTGCTTATTTTACAAAATTATCAATTCGTATGTGTAACAGAGAAGGAGGTAACTCATGCCAATCCTCGTGGTCAATCCCATGAACGATGTTCACTGTCGTCATATGGTAACGATGCTCAGAGAGAGGGGGATCGAATATAAGGAGCTTGGCTCGCCGAAGCTGAATGATTATGCGGCCGTCAACGGTGAGCTGATCTATAACGGGGAGCCATTGCGAAGGCTTCGCTCCGTTTATTTCCGCAGCATTATGACGCATAATCCCAATCAGCTGGCTGGAGGCACTGCGGCCGACCGGTACAACAATCAGCTCCAGTTCTCAGCCCAGGTTGAGGCAGTACGGGGCTGGATGCACGCCCTTCATGAGGAAGGGGCGAGAGTTATCAACGCGCCGAGCAACTCATCGAAATACTATCAATTGAACGCCCTCCATAGACTAGGCATTCCCCTGCCCAGAACCTGTATTACATCTAACCCGGAAATCGCCCGCAATTTCATTTCTGAGGTGAAGGGCGCGGTTTGCAAACCGCTTCCTGGAGGCAGTTATTGCCGAAAGGTGACCCCAGAGCTGCTGGAGCAGCTTGATGCCATCAGCAATGAGCCTGCGATATTCCAGGAGGAGATCCCTGGGGACGACATTCGCGTCAACATGCTGGCCGGACAAATGATTTCTGCTCATAAAATTATCAAATCGAATCCGGATATTCTGGATTACCGGACCGACCCGGAATATCATTCCGGAGAAGTGCAATATGAGAGCGTTGACCTGCCTGAAGGCGTTGTCAGCTTCTGTGCCAAAGCGATGGAGCAGCTGGGGCTCCGATTCAGCGGTATAGATCTGAGAAGGACTCCGGACGGCGAGTTCGTGCTTATTGAATGCAACAGCATGCCGGCTTTTCTCGATATCGAGCTGAAGACGGGCGCACCGATAACGGCCCGTTTAATCGAAGATTTGCAGGAGGCTCCCCTAATTGAACGCCCCTCATCCTATTCTGCGGCCGGCACCTATGCTAGAAAGAGAGAGCCAGGGAACCATGCCTACTTATTCGACTACTATGACGTCATGAGCAATTGGAGAAAGCAGGCTAGCAAGTTTAAAGATCGCATTATCGTCAACTTGAATGAGGAACAGAAGGTCCAGATGCTGAAGCAGACCGGATCGCCTAAGGCGCAGATGGAGCTGGAGATCCATGACGGCAAGGTAAAAGTGCTGCGAGTCTGGTAAATCACTCAAATTAGCCCTCAGGGGATATTTACTTATTTTGTCATATTGTTAATAATATAGTTAATTGGAGAAACTAACCAGAAAGAGGTAAATACCCATGGCAATTACTATTATCTTCTCGTTCATTGTAGGGTTTGCCGCTGTCTTTATTTATAGCCTGTATGTCAAAAGAAGAAACAACGGAGGGAAGTAGCAAAGGCGTACTTTAGTTAGACATTTACATATAATGCACAGCTCTTAACTAAAGTAAATATTATTTTAAGGAGGAGAATTTATGGATTCTGTTATGCAACTGAATGGCTTTAGCGAACTGTCTCTTCATGAAATGATGGCAATTGACGGCGGCGGTGATTTCAGCTGGAGCGATCTGGGGAAATCGGTAGTCGGCGGTGCGGCCAGTGGTGCCATCGGCGGCGCAGCTAGCGGAGCTTTGGCTGGCGGTGTCGGTGCTGGACCAGGAGCGCTCGTAGGCGGAGCCGCGGGAGCGGTTGGCGGAGCTGCAGCTTATCTTCTTACGTTCTGGTGGTAATTGCCAATAGGCCGTCCAATCTGGCAGCAGCCTTTTGGACAAGCTGATCAACATTAACGATAATCATTTGATGATTTCAGTCGGGCATTCCAGCCCGGCTGAATCGTCGTTTATAGAATAAAGCAAATCTGAATCTAAAGGCAGTTATAACGGAGTGAGGCCATGATTGCAGCAAAGATCATTTTATCCATCATCATTTATTTGTTTAATGCAGTGATTGCCATAATTATTAGCAATCTTACGATTCAGCGTTACAAGGCAACGGGATCCAAGGAACGGGCCTTGTATTTGTTCGGAACGATAAGATTCACTCATTACATATACTACGTAGTTTCGATGGTTGCGATCATCATGCTGCTGGCCAGCTTTTTGCCAAAGACGAAGCTAAATTTTGTTCTCATAACGACGCTGCCATTTGCCTATTTGATGCTCAGTACGATCCTGAGCCAGGCTATTTATCACCGGGTCAGCAGAATCGTTCGAGATGTCGGAACTTCCATGCGGAAGGAACTGGCGATGGCGGCCAAGTCCAGCATTCTAATGTACTTGCCAGCACTCGTTGTGCTGCCGCTCAGATTCAATTGGATGAAGATCGAGCTAAGCGGTCTATGGTCCTGTCTGTTCATATTCATCGGAATCGCGGCCTATAACCTTGCGTATCCTTATCTGCTTCGCATTACTTTATCGGCCAGGCCGCTGAGGGATGAGAGGAAGAAGGCGGATATCGAGGGGTTTTTGCACAAACATGAGATGAAGCGGGTACAGGTATTTGAATGGCCGACAACTGACAGCAAAGTAGCTAATGCGCTCGTCTGCGGCCTGATTTATAAGCAGGTGTTCGTAGCCAGCTATTTGCTGGAGAATCTTTCGTTAGATGAAGTAAATGCCATTCTTGCCCATGAGATCGGTCATATCAGAAGGTTCCATTTATGGATTAAAGCCGTTCTGTTCGTTGCGGCAATTCCTTTATTTTTAGGCCTGACGTCGTTGATGGATCAAGCAGAGGCTAATGGGTTTCACATACCCATACCTGTCGGGGTTGTTTTTATTTTGGCTCTGCTGCTGGGATATTTGTGGTTTGTGAGCTCGTACGTATCGAGAAAGCTGGAGAGGGATGCGGACGAATACGTGTTAAAGATGGGAATACCAGCGAAGGTATTGATTGCCGCACTAACCAAACTGGCCGAATTGAACCATTCCGTGTTATCGATTCACAGATTCATCGAGAAGCTGCAGACGCATCCTTCGTTCGAGCACCGGATTCAGTGGATTCAAAGTGCTGCACAGCGCCGCTATGGGACGGAAGAGCGGACGATTCCCAAATAAGAAAACATATCTAATAATCCAGGAGGTATATAGGATGGAGCAGACGATTCAAATCGAAACCGGGAAGAGCATCAGATTTGAGAATGTGGCTTCCTATCGCGCAAGAATGAAGCAGTCCGAGATTGATCATAGGCTGGGCCAATTCGTTGCCGTTTTGAAAGGCAGCGGAGCTAAACGCAACGGACCGATGATCTCCGCTACTTTCGCAATAGATCATGATTCGGAAGAGCAGGTTCTGGACATGGAGTTTATGTTCCCGGTCGATCGGCCACTGGATTTGCCGGAGCCTTACGGATTCAAACCGATGTTTCAGCTGGTGAATGCGGTTCATACCAGGTATGCCGGAGATCCCGAAGGCTTGGACCGGGTATTCACAGAGCTGGTGGATTACATCCACCGCAACAAGATGATCCAGGTCTCTACCGGATACACGCTATCCATTCAACCGCCCGCCGGCGCGGAGCCGTGCTTCGATGTGTATATTGTGGTGAACGAGTCTATTCTATAACGCAAACTATTAGGTTCGTTGGATTAAACTAGCGAAATAATACCCTCAAGCTCATTCAGAGATGGTATGCTATGTATATTGCGATACTAAGCAGCTAGCTTCATAGCTTATCGACAGAATGAGTGGAGGGGACATAGAGAGATGAATTATAAAATGATCGTGCTGGATTTGGATGATACGCTGCTGCGGGATGACCATACGATTTCGCCTCGCACGAAGCAGGCGCTGATGGATGCGCAGGAGGCAGGAATGAAGGTGGTGCTGGCCTCCGGCCGCCCGACCTTTGCTATGACGCATATCGCCAAGGAATTAGAGCTGGAGAAATACGGCAGCTTTATTCTATCCTTTAATGGGGCGAAAATTACCAATTCCGCAACCCAGGAGGTCTTGTTCAGCAGTACTTTGACACCGGAAACGGCCCATGAGCTGTACGCAATCAGCAAGCAGGAGGGCGTATGGATCCATACTTACGTTGGCGATGATATCGTGACTCCGGCACATAATAAGTATACGGATATCGAAGGCGAAATTACGGGGATGCGGATTGTCGAGGTTGAGGATTTTATTGCAGCGGTTCAGGAGCCGGTCGTAAAGGTGCTCATGGTCGATGATCCGGAGAAGCTGGTTGCTTTGGAGAGCAAGCTGCAGCCGCAGCTGGCAGGGGAGCTTAACGTCGTTCGCTCCAAGCCCTTCTTCCTGGAATTTACGGAGGCGGGCGTAGATAAGGGGACGAGCCTGCACCATCTCATCCAGCAGCTGGGTATCAAGCGGGAAGAAGTTATAGCGATCGGGGATAGCTATAATGATCTGGCGATGATTGAATTTGCCGGGCTTGGCGTAGCCATGGGCAATGCTCCCGACGATATTAAGGCTGTCGCAGATTATGTAACCGACACGAATATGGAAGACGGCGTAGCTAAAGTCGTCGAGAAATATATGCTGAATCAAGCGGCATCTACCGTCTAGACACGGAAATAGAAACATAGCCATATGTACGATGAGCGTTGCCGGGGGCAGCGCTCTTTGTGCTGTTGGCGATGATCCATTCAGTAATAAACGGCGATTTGTGCGATTTCCCGTTGTTGTTCATCGATCATTTGAGATTGCTGGCGAAGAGTTTCGCCTTGGTTAACGGGTTCATTTTCAAATTCTCGATACTTTCCGACCCAGTTTCGTAATGTACCGGGGTTAATGTTTAACTCGTTTGCGATCTCCTCGAGTGACTTGGTTTGTTCTTGCACATACTTTACGGCTTCACGTTTAAATGTTTCGTTATACCGTTGTCTCGTCTCACTCATTTCGACACCTCTTTATCTTATTAGACTCATTATCTATTTTTGCACTAAGAGATGTCCACTTTTTATTCTAACTGCAGAATTACATCTAGTTACCTGAATCTGATCATTTAGTCATAAATCCGTAGTTTATTTTAGTGGAGGGAAAGATTCCACCCCTCTTATTGACAATGAGAATCATTATCAATAGAATGGAATTGATCAATCATTGAGAATGCTTATCAATTATGTAGAATGGAGGAATGGAAGATGAACCAAGCATCATTGGTATATATATCATGGCTTCTCATTATCAGTGCGGCGGTGTGCCGAAGAGAGGGCGAGCGGCAACGAGAGAGCGATGAACAGAAACAGAGAGCGAGAGGTTCGGACAGCACGGGCAAGGAGGGGTATACATGCCAAGAGGGCCTTTAAATCACGAGCTGGTACGTGAATTTATTGTAGCGGCGCATGGCGATTATGATGAGGTGGCAAGGCTGCTCAAGCAGGAACCCGCACTCGTTCATGGGGTCATTGATTGGGGGAGCGGCGATTGGGAGAGCGCCCTCGGCGCCGCATCGCATACCGGGAATTTCAGCATTGCAAGGCTGCTGCTGGCGCACGGGGCACGGATGGATATTTTTGCTGCGGCTATGCTTGGAGAGCTGAACGTCGTTAAAGCGATCGTCGAAAATCACCCCGAGACCGTCTATGCCAAAGGCCCGCACGGTATATCGCTGATTCGCCACGCCGAGGCTGGGGGAAATGCCGCCATTTTCGTCCATGAGTATTTAAGTTCATTTCTATCGAAAGAAGTGGTCGGAAAATGATGGTGATGATGAAGGCCATCCAAACGATCCGGGTTCGAAAAGGCAGGGTAAATGAAGTATTGTCCCGCTTCAGGACGCCTTCACCGGTTCATTCTTTTGAAGGCTTCCTGCTCATGGAAGTGCTGATCAAGGATAACAGCCAGGAATGCGACGAGCTGCAGGTTTGCACGACATGGGAGGATAGGCGGTATTTTGACAAATGGTCAACGAGCAGAGCTGCGCGAACGCTGCACAGCAAAGTCAGGGAGCTTAAGCCGGAAGACAGCTCCATCATTGGCTCCGAGCTGGCGACTTATGAAATAGCGGCGCTGTATGAGCCGCCTCGCCAAAAGCTTGACCCCGAACGGATCATGACAGGGCAGATGACAGAAAATAACATTAAACGTCAAATTTTAAGAATATTATAATTATTCCAATTCTCTTGTTAATTGCCCTAAGGTTGACAATCTTTCCCTTACACCGTATCATAGACACACGCTTAGTTTCTTGGTGATAGCCAGGAAAGCGGGGGAACCAGTTTTTTTTCTTGGGGCGAATCACTCATTCCTATGAGGTGTAGGGTACCATCTTACCCGAGTCCGTCAGCTAACCTCGTCAGCAGTGGATGGGTCTGTTTTAAATCATTAATTACGTCTCTTTAGACCCTGTTTTGGGGTCTATTTTTGTCTTCTGACCCTTGCTGGCGCAGCTGTGTCTAGACCCCCGGTTTGGGGTCTTTTTTGTTGATTACTAGGAAGGAGGATGTACAAATGACAAAGGCGAAAACGAAGTACATTACGAATCTGGACAGACTGACGATGATTCCGGAGGAGGAGCGGGCGCGTTTGAAACCGATTACGGAGAAGTTCGTATTTCGGGTGAACGATTATTATTTGAGCCTGATTGACTGGAACGATCCCCAGGATCCGATTCGCAAGCTGGTTATCCCGAATGAAGGGGAGCTAGAGGAATACGGCCGCTGGGATGCGTCAGACGAGGATACCAACTATGTCGTGCCGGGCTGTCAGCACAAGTATACGACGACAGCTCTGCTGATCGTGTCGGAGGTGTGCGGCGCGTACTGCCGATATTGCTTCCGCAAGCGTTTGTTCCGCAATGACGTGAAGGAGGCCATGTCCGATGTACAGCCGGGGATCGATTATATCGCCAAGCATCCCGAAATCAACAACGTCCTGTTGACCGGCGGGGACAGCCTCATTCTGGCTACGGAGAAGCTGCGGGGAATTCTGGCCCAGCTGCGTGAAATCGAGCATGTTAAGATCATTCGTCTTGGCTCCAAGATTCCTGTATTTAATCCGATGCGCATTTACGAGGACGAGGAACTGCTCGATGTGATCCGCACCTTTTCCACGCCGGAGCAGCGCATTTACGTCATGGCTCATATTAACCATCCGCGCGAAATTACGGCGGAAGCGAGACGCGGCTTCCAGGCACTGCATGAGGCTGGCGCGATCGTAGTCAACCAGACCCCCGTGCTAAAAGGCATCAACGATGACCCTGTAGTGCTTGGCGAACTGCTGGATAAGCTGTCCTGGGCAGGGGTTACGCCTTACTACTTCTTCGTGAACAGGCCGGTAGCCGGGAACCGGGATTTCGTCCTTTCCCTGGAAGAGGTCTACCGGATCGTCGAGGAGGCGAAGGCGCGCACATCCGGGCTGGGCAAACGCGTCAGACTGTCGATGAGCCATACGTCGGGCAAGATCGAAATTCTAGCAATTGAAAACGGCAAGGCCTATTTGAAATATCACCAGTCCCGTGACGGGGATTACGGCAAATTGATGATCCTCGATTGTCCGAAGGATGCGTCCTGGTTCGACGACCTTCCCGGCAATGAACAGTATTGGAAGCAGCCGGAGAAGAAGACGGATGAAATCGTCTCTGTAAACGAGCTGCCCGATTTTCCACAGAAGAGAAAACGTACGCCTGCCATGTTATAACATAATAGAACATAGTAAATCATCCCCTGAGGGGCGGCCTAAAGCAATATTGACCGCCTCCTTCGGGGATTTTTATTTTGCACCCAGATCGGTTGCGCGCTTTTCATTTCTCAGGAGGGCGGTGATCGATTATGATAAATCTAATAAGACATTTGGAGAAGGGGTAGTTATGGAGAGACTGACATTCGATCCTTCCGGCTACAAAGTAAAATGGGGCTCCGAGAGCATCACGCTGCTGGCGAAGGAGTTCGCGCTGCTGCAATTTCTGTATCGTCACCGCGACAGGGCTTTTACGCGCGATCAGCTCCTTGATCGGGTGTGGACGATGGAATACCCGGTAGAGCGGACAGTGGATGATCATATTTACCGCCTGAGGAAGAAGCTGTCTCCCTGGGCGCATATTCGCATCAATACTGTGCGGGGATACGGATACAGCCTGACCGTCGGGGAACCGAAATCCGTAATGAATCCGTCGGTTGGCGATCGCGAGGTTAATTCCTCGGTGCGGGATATTTTCAAGAAATACCACCTGTTCGGTCAAGGCAAATCGATGCTGGCGCTGGCTACGCAGAAGGACATACTCGGCTTCGAGCTGGATCCGTTCTACGCCGTTTATTTGAAATTCCTACAAGGCGATATCACCTGGTTCCTGGAAGCGGACGGCCTGCCGCTGCAAACCCGGCTGTACTGGCTGCTGATTTTATACCGAGGGACAAATCCCGAGCCGGAGCAAATACTGCGCTATTGTGAACAGGCCATTGCCCGGCAAGCCCTTTCTCCGGAGGAGCATCGCGAAATGCGTATACTTAACATTCTTGAGGTGTATGCGGATGCCGGACTTGAAGTGGAGGCGATGAAGCGGTTCGCAGAGACGAGGAAGACGGTTGAGGCGGATGGGCTCAGCGGGTTTGTCATGCCGGTAGCTCTTATGGAAATATATGTTTGCGTGCTGGCCGGAGAGCTTGAGGAAGCGGACAAGGTGGCGGAACGATTGGCCCGCTTGCTCGAGGATATGCCGTATTTGCGGGAAATCGGACGTTTTCGCATCGTTCAGGGGCTTTTGGATTTGGCGCGCGGCCGCAAAAAGGAGGCGGAGCAAAAGTTTGATGAAGGTCTGGATGTGCTGGAGATGTCGCTGAACGTCCCGCTTCGGATCATTTCGCTCTGCCAAATACTGCGATATATCGACCGGAAGCATCCTGGCCTGGAAATGCAGCACAAATATGCGTCGCTTTATGATTCTTTGGATGAAGAGCTAGGACTATCGAAATATAAGAAGGAGATGGAAGCCGTCATTGGCAGAGCATTATCTCTATCATAGCTGCCTGCGGCCGTGGCCCAGGCCGTCTGATCATCCTCTGACAATCGCCGGATAGGATAAGGGTATCTAGAGATACGAAAGGACAGATTACCCTATGACACAAAAAGATCGCTCTTCCCTCTTATCGATACGCAGCTTCAGGCATATGTTTGGAGCTTATGCGCTTGCCTCCTTTGGCGATTGGTTCGACGCGCTCGCCATACAGGTGCTCGTCGCTTACCGGTGGGGCGTGGACCCGGTGCTGCTGGCCCTTATCCCGGTGACGATGGCGCTGCCGGCGGTGCTGCTCGGCTCCTTCGCCGGAACGGTCGCGGACCGGGTGCGTAAAGCGCGGCTCATGATGGTCTGCGACCTAATTACCGTGGTGCTGACGCTATGCATTTTGGCTGCGCCCAACATGGCCTGGCTGCTCCCGCTGCTGGCGCTGCGAGCCTCCTGCGGCGTGTTCCACGTGCCTGCCCAGCAGGCGCTGACACGGCAAGTCGTGCCGCCGACTCTGCTGTTTCAGGCGACATCCTTCAACGGTCTGGTGAACCAGTCCTCGAAGGTGGCCGGCCCGCTGCTTGGCGCGATGACGCTGACAGCGCTGTCGCCTCAGGCGTGCATTATACTTAATGCCGGAGCAAGGCTGCTGTCGGCCGTACTGCTGCTCCCGCTGCGCGCGCTTCCGGCCTCCCATCCTGCAGAGGAGCCGCTGCAGAGGACGGATTCCGGACGGGGAAGGGCCTGGGATGCTTTTCTCCAAAATTGGCGCGAAGGCTGGCTGTATCTTTTTCAGGCTAAAAAAGTGCTGTATACGATGATGTTCGGCTTTGTCGGCTTGACCGCGCTGCTGATGATCGATTATCAGTTCCCGACGCTGCTGCGTGCGATCGATTCCGCGAATGAATCGCTGATCGGCTGGCTGGTGTCTGCGATCGGAGCGGGGGCCGTGGCCGTGATTGTCATCCTTAATCGGTTGAATCGCATCGGCTACGGCTGGGGACTCGGCGGGGGCTATGTGCTGATCGGGACCGGGATCGCCCTTCTGGGGCTGTGTCCGCCGGGGACCGGCGTTCTGCTGCTTCTCGGACTCGGTGCACTGATCGGCATCGGCAACGGCATGTATATGGTAACGCAAAATTATATTCTGCAAAAAGAGACCTCCGAGCAGATGATCGGCCGGGTATTCGGCATTCAGAACACGATCGTCAGTCTGGTGATGCTGGCTGCACCTTTGATTGGCGGCTTTTTGATCAAGCTGGTCCAAGCCGGCGCGGCCTTTATGCTTATTGGCGCAGTCACCGCATTGATTGGTCTGGCGGGTATTGCGTTTCGTTCCGCGATTTGGGGCGTTTCGGCGCCGTCGCTGGAGCCAAGCCGCAATCCAGCCACGGCTGCTGGCAAGGGAGCCGGGAAGGCACTATAATGGTTGGAAAGCAATGGCACTGCCATTAATTTACGTCAAAGTAGGATGCATATATGGAAAAGGACAAGCGTAGCCTGAGTATCGAGGCGGCCAGACTGTACTATATTTCAGATTACAGCCAGCAGGAAATCGCGGAACGGCTTGGTGTATCTCGCCCCACGGTATCCCGTTTGCTCCAGCATGCGAAGGAGCAGGGGTACGTCCGCATCAGCATCGTCGATCCTATAGAGGATTTGAATGCGCTGGCTGACCGCGTCAAGATGAAATACGGTATCGACAAGGTGCTGGTTTGCCATTCGCCGCAGAACGAGTATCAGGAAATTCAGGAGCATATTAGCAGGAAGGCAGCCGACTATTTGTACGAAACGGTGAAGGATGCAGACATCATCGGTGTGACCTGGGGAACGACCATGCATAAAGTGGCGCTCCATTTGCGGCCCAAGCAGCTGCGCGGCGTCGAGGTTGTGCAGCTTAAAGGAGGCGTCAGCCACTCCCGCACGAATACGTATGCAGCGGAGACGGTGCATTTATTTGCGGAGGCATATGGTACCGTGGCGCGTTACCTGCCGCTGCCCGTCATTTTCGACAGCATCCCCCTCAAGCAATTGGTCGAGGAGGACCGGCATATCCAGCGGATCATCCAGCTCGGGAAGCAGGCGAATATTGCAGTTTTCACGGTAGGGACGATTCAGGAGGATGCCCTGCTGTTCCGGCTTGGCTATTTCAGTGAGGAAGAGCAGAGACTGTTACGGCACCGGGGGGCTGGGGATATTTGCTCCCGCTTTTTTGATGCGGAAGGAAACATTGTCAGCGATGACATCAACAACCGGACTGTAGGTATTGATTTGTCCGACCTGCGCCGGAAGGAGAAGTCTATCCTTGTAGCAGGCGGGCAGCGCAAGCTGACTGCCATCCGGGCAGCGCTCAATGGCAAGTACCCGAATATTCTGGTGACCGATCAATTTACGGCGCAAGCATTGTTAGAGGACGATTAGGCAGCCACTGAGGCTGGCATAGCCGCGTTGGACGAGTTAGCTGAATGGACTGAACATAATTTCAATCGTAGATATACATTTGTTCACACGGGTGTTAAGATTGGGTATAAGACAGTATAAGATAGTTCAGACGTGCATCATTTATGGCATGAATACAAACGATAGAGGAGAGCGTAATTATGAGTATAGCTGGCATGATCGATCATACGCTGCTGCGGTCTGACGCGACGACAGAAGATATCAAGAAACTGACCGACGATGCGAAGGAGTACGGATTCGCTTCAGTGTGCGTGAACCCGGCGTGGGTAGCCTATTCCGCGGAACAGCTTGCAGGTACGAAGGTGAAGGTGTGCACCGTCATCGGCTTCCCGCTTGGCGCCTCCACGTCGAAGACGAAGGCTTACGAGACGGCCGATGCGATTGACAGCGGCGCAACTGAGGTCGATATGGTCATCAATATCGGGGCGCTGAAGTCCGGTGATGACAACACCGTTCTTCGCGATATTCAGGCCGTTGTCGATGCGGCTGCGGGCAAGGCTTTGGTTAAAGTTATTATAGAGACATCTCTCCTGTCGGACGAGGAAAAGGTAACAGCCTGCAGACTGGCTGTGCAGGCCGGCGCTGACTTCGTGAAGACATCCACCGGTTTCCAAGGCGGAGGAGCGACAGTCGAGGATATCGCCTTGATGCGCCGGACCGTAGGTCCAGACGTAGGCGTAAAGGCCTCTGGCGGAGTCCGCAGCCTGGAAGACGTCAAACGGATGATTGAGGCCGGCGCGACCCGCATCGGCGCAAGCTCAGGGGTGCAGATCGTGAAGGGAGAGCAGGGCAACAGCGCTTATTAACCGGCGCATCCTCCGCAGCAATCGATAATAGATGATCAACGCTCATAGCGCAGAAAGGAAGCAGTGAGGGAGCATGGCAAAATTCAAGAGAATCCATCTGATCGTACTGGACTCCGTCGGCATCGGCGAAGCGCCGGATGCGGCCGAATTCGACGACGTGGGCGCGGATACGTTTGGGCATATCGCCGAGGCCTGCGACGGGCTCAACATGCCGAACATGGCCAAGCTCGGCTTGTCCAATATCAAGCCGGTCAAGGGCGTGCCTAAGGCGGACAAACCGCTGGCCTACTATACCAAGATGCAGGAGGCCTCGCGGGGCAAAGATACGATGACCGGGCACTGGGAAATCATGGGACTGTATATTGATACGCCGTTTCGCGTCTTCCCGGATGGTTTCCCGGAGGAGCTCATTCGCCGCATCGAAGAGAAGACGGGCCGCAAGGTTATCGGCAACAAGCCGGCCAGCGGGACGGAGATCATCGATGAACTGGGCGAAGAGCATATGAAGACGGGCGCGCTGATCGTCTATACTTCCGCCGATTCCGTGCTGCAAATCGCTACTCATGAAGAGGTAGTGCCGCTGAAGGAGCTGTACGAAATTTGCGAGTTCTGCCGCGAAATTACTTTGGACGATCCTTACATGCTTGGCCGGATTATCGCCCGTCCGTTTGTCGGCGAGCCGGGAAATTTCACGCGAACATCGAACCGGCACGACTATGCGCTCAAGCCGTTCGGGCGCACGACGATGAACGAGCTGAAGGACGCCGGCTTCGACGTGATCGCCCTCGGCAAGATCTCCGACATTTACGACGGAGAAGGGGTGACCAAGGCGGTGCGCACGGTGTCCAATATGGATGGCATGGATAAATTGGTCGAGACGATCAAGACGCCATTTAGCGGGCTATCCTTTATAAACCTGGTGGATTTCGATGCCGTCTATGGTCATCGGCGCAACCCGAAGGGCTACGGCCAGGCGCTTGAGGAATACGATGCCCGCCTGCCAGAGGTGTTTGAGCTGCTGCAGGACGATGACCTGCTGATTATTACGGCGGATCACGGCAACGATCCGACCTATAAGGGAACGGATCATACACGCGAATACGTGCCGCTGCTGGTGTATTCGAAGTCTTTTGCCGGAGAAGGACAAGAGCTGCCGCTGCGCAAGACCTTTGCGGACATTGGGGCAACCGTGGCGGATAACTTTGGGGTAAAAATGCCGGAGCATGGAGTAAGCTTCCTGGCTGATTTGAAATAAAAATAGAGGAGGAAGCCGTGATGAGTGTACACATCGCAGCTAAGCAAGGAGACGTTGCGGATACGATTTTGCTGCCGGGCGATCCGCTGCGGGCAAAGTATATTGCCGAAACCTATTTAAGCGACGTGACTTGTTATAACGAAGTGCGCGGAATGCTTGGTTTTACAGGGACCTACCAAGGCAAGCGGGTGTCCGTGCAGGGCACCGGAATGGGCATTCCATCCATTGGAATTTACGTTCATGAGCTGATTCAGGAATACGGGGTAAAAAACCTGATGCGCGTAGGTACTTGCGGGGCGATGCAGGAGCATGTTCATGTACGGGAGGTCATTCTCGCCCAGGCGGCGTGCACGGATTCCAGCATAAACCGGCACACCTTCGGCGGTTATGATTACTCGCCGATAGCCAGCTTTCAACTGCTCAAGGCCGCCTATGAACGCGGAGCAGCCAAAGGGCTGAACATGCACGTCGGCAATGTCTTTACTTCCGATGTGTTCTACCGCGACGACAAGTCTGTCGTCAAGAAGCTGATGGAACACGGAGTGCTCGGCGTGGAAATGGAGACGACGGCGCTTTATACGATCGCAGCCAAGTTCGGCGTGAACGCGCTCACCATTCTCACCGTAAGCGATCATTTGATCACCGGGGAAGAGACGACGGCCGAAGAGCGCCAGACGACATTCCATGACATGATGGAGGTTGCGCTGGAGACGGCGGTTTCATTGTAGTTTTCTTTCGTTTTTACAGTTTTCGGCGATAAGGAAGCTCGGATTGCTGGATGAAAGTCAGGTTATGGGACGCGGTAACGCTATGCAAGGGCAGCTAATCAGATCAGAGTGAGGGAGAATCTACGATGAGAATGGTGGATTTGATTGAGAAGAAACGCGACGGGCATGAGCTTACGACCGAGGAAATCAATTTCATTATCGAAGGTTATACGCGAGGCGAAATTCCTGATTATCAGGTAAGCGCGCTAGCCATGGCGATCTATTTCAAGGATATGAGCGAGCGTGAACGGGCCGACTTAACGATGGCGATGGCCCATTCCGGCGATATGATCGACCTGTCGGCGATCGAAGGAGTGAAGGTAGACAAGCATTCCACCGGGGGAGTTGGCGATACGACGACGCTAATTCTTGCTCCGCTGGTCGCTGCGCTGGATATCCCCGTAGCCAAAATGTCGGGACGGGGGCTGGGCCATACGGGCGGCACGACCGACAAGCTGGAGGCGATCCCGGGCTTCCATGTCGAGCTGGCCAAGGAGGAGTTCGTGAAGCTCGTCAACGAGCATAAAATCGCGGTCGTCGGCCAGAGCGGCAACTTGACGCCGGCGGATAAGAAGCTTTACGCGCTGCGGGATGTAACGGCTACAGTCAATTCGATTCCACTGATCGCCAGCTCGATTATGAGCAAGAAAATCGCCTCCGGTTCGGATGCGATCGTCCTGGACGTGAAGACGGGTGCGGGCGCCTTTATGAAGACCGTAGAGGACGCCAAGGAGCTTGCGCATGCCATGGTCAGCATCGGCAACAATGTTGGCCGCAGAACGATGGCGGTCATTTCCGACATGAGCCAGCCGCTAGGCAGGGCGATCGGCAATGCTTTGGAGGTCCGTGAGGCGATCGACACCTTGCGCGGCACCGGGCCGAAAGACTTGGAGGAGCTCTGCCTGGCCCTTGGCCGCCAGATGGTCTTCTTGGCAGGCAAGGCTGCTTCGCTGGAGGAAGCGGAGGAGAAGCTGCGGGAGGTTATCCGCAGCGGGAAAGCGCTGGAGAAATTCAAGGAATTCATTGCAAATCAGGGCGGAGACGCTTCGATCGTCGATAATCCTGACAAGCTGCCGACGGCTGCATATCGGATTGAAGTGCCGGCGAAGAAAGACGGCGTTGTCGCATCCATCGTCGCTGACGAGATTGGCACCGCGGCCATGCTCCTCGGAGCGGGCCGGGCGACGAAGGAATCGGAAATCGATCTGGCGGTCGGCCTGATGCTCAACAAGAAAATCGGCGACAAGGTGGCGGCTGGCGAGTCCCTGGTGACGATTCATGCCAACCGCGAAAACGTCGAAGAAGTCATCGAGAAAATTTATGCGAATATTACGATTGCCGAGCAGGCGACAGCACCTGCGCTCATACACGGCTTTGTGACTGAGTAGCTAGGCTGGCGAGTGAAATCTGCCTTCCCAAATCAATGGGAGGCAGATTTTTTTGCATTTGCAGGATAATTCCGAAAAAATCAAACCTCATTCCTAAATATCGCACCTCCCCAAACGAAAGGTTGCCGCTCATAATGAAGGATATAAATAACAAGGGGGGAATAAAGTGGCAAAGACAAAAATATTTAAAATGTTAAGCCTTGCGCTGGCATCGACCTTGCTGCTTGGCCTAGCGGCCTGCGGGGGCGGAGCCAGAGAAACCCAAGGCAATGCAGGGAGCATGGAGACTGGGGGAGCGGAGGCTAAAGCTCCGGATAAAAAAATCACGATTACGTTTCAAAATATTTTTCCAGATCCCACTGATCCCAAGCATCAGATTATGAATAAGCTCGTAAAGCAATATGAAACGGAAAATCCGAACATCAAGATCGAGCTCGATTCGCTTAACACGGACCAGCAGAAATTGAAGCTGAAGACGCAGGCTGCCTCCAAAGAGGTTCCGGACATTACCGTGGTCAATCCTGCGGCGCAAATGAAGCCTTTTGTGGAAGCGAATCTGTTTGCCCCGCTCAACGATATGCTTGAAGTGAACGGACTCAAGGATACGTTCCAGGAGGGCTTGCTCGACTGGTACAGCTTTGACGGCAGCATTTATGCATTGCCGGACGGGAACAACATTGGGGTCGTGTACTACAACAAGGAGCTGTTTGAACAAGCGGGGGTCGAGGTGCCGGGGACATTCGAAGAAATGCTCGAAGTTGTGAAAACGCTTAAGTCGAAGGGCATTACGCCGATTGCGATCGGCGAGAAGGATACGTGGACGGGATCATTCCTGTTCATGAACATGCTCTTGCGCACGAACGGGCCGGGCTTCCTGAGCGATGTGCTGGAGAATAAGAAGACCTTCGAGGACCCGGCGTTCATTGAAGCTGTCGACGCATTCCAGAGTCTGGTCGCGGCAGGCGCGTTCCAGGAAGGAGCTACCTCCTTCGATTACAATGCCGGGGAGAATTTATTCAAGACAGGCAAGACAGCCATGTACTATATGGGGTCCTGGGCAACGGGCGGAATTGAAACATCATCCGTGGATGGCAAAGTCGGCGTATTCAAATTCCCGACGATCAACGGCAAAGGCGATCCGAACGAATTTATGCTGGCGCCGGGCAGCGCGTTCGCGATCTCGGCCGACAGCAAGCATTTGCAGGAGACGAAAGATTTCCTGAACTACTTCATGCTGAATTTCCCGAAAGAGACGTTTGAAGCGAAAGGCGCGGTCGGCATCGGGCAGATTGTAGAGGGGGACTTTAAGGCTGCCGGATATTCTGATATGGCAATGGAAGTGCTTGATCTGTTCAAAGAGGTTAAAGGCGGCGATCTGGCGTTCGACAATACGATGAATCCGGGCACGGCGCAAGCTCACTTGAGCAGCATCCAGAACCTGTTCGTACAGAAAAAGGATTCCGCCGAGGTGGCCAAAGAGCATCAGACGGCGTATGAGGCAAACAATAATTAGCATCATTAATTAATTGAAGCGGTACGAAGGGAACACTTGCTGTTCCCTTCGTCATCTATCCTGACGCCAAATTATGTCGGCCAGAAAAAGGAGGGGATGCGGCATGAATGTTCTTAAGGTCTCCCGCCTTACGATTGCCCTGTTCGTACTGCCTTGCCTGCTCATTTATTGCACCATGGTGTTCATCCCGATCCTGGTTTCGCTGTATAGCGGGCTGTTGGATTGGAACGGAATCGGCAAGGCGACATTTGTTGGATTGAAAAATTTCAATAATCTATTTTTTAACGATCCCGTATTTTGGCCCTCTGTAAGGAGGACGCTAATGTTCGCCGTGTTCTCCATGGCGGAAATCCCGTTAGCTCTGCTCGTGGCCATTTTGCTGCGGAGATTCATCAAGCGGCCCAATTTTCTGGTGTCGAGCTATTTTCTGCCGGTCATCCTGTCCGTCGTTGTCGTCGGCCAGCTGTGGAAGACCATTTACAATCCGGCCTCCATGGGCGGTATGCTGAATCAGGTTCTGATCACCATAGGGCTGGAATCGTGGACAAGGCCTTGGCTGACCGATCCGGCGGTCGCGATGTATGCTCTTTATTTTGTCGCTCTATGGCAATACCTCGGGTATCACACGCTAATTCAGTTTACGGGAATATCCAATATCCCCAGCGAGCTTTACGAGGCTGCACGGATCGACGGCGCCGAAGGCTTCAAGGCCGACCGCCACATTACGTTCCCGCTCATTATTCCGATTTTCAAAATATCCATCGTGCTGGCCTTCATCGGCTCGCTCCAGGCGTTCGATATGGTCATGGTCATGACGGCCGGGGGGCCGGCTCATGCCACCGATGTGATTTCAACCCATATGTACAATATGTCATTTTTATCGATGAAATACGGGTACGGCAGCGCGATTGCCGCATTTCTCGTCGCCGTTTGCCTGATCGCCACGCTGATCATCAACCTCATTTTCAATTCACTAGAGAAACGGTTCTCGTAAAGGAGGAACATCGAAATGAATACACCGGGTGCTCTGGCCGTTCGGAACGAAACCTCCGTACCGAGACGCAAACGATTTTCTGTTACGAAAGGAATCGTTATCGCATTCCTCTCGCTGCTCGTCGTGACACAGGTGTACCCGCTGCTCTGGCTGCTGCTGTACTCCTTCAAAACCAATGAGGAAATATTGTCCGGCAGCTTCTTCGCCCTCCCTGGTTCACCGCAGTGGATCAATTACAGCTCGGCCCTGGCTGGCGGGAGATATTTCCGCTATCTATGGAACAGCTTCTTCGTCACTTCGATCACGATGATCAGCGTGATCCTTCTAAGCTCGCTCGCCGCCTTTGCGATCAGCCGCTTCCGCTGGAAATACGGCCAGGCGGTCATGCTTGTCTTTCTAGTCGGCATGATGATTCCGATGCAGGCTACGCTGCTGCCGCTGATGCTTATTTTCAAAAACATGCATATTCTCAACACGCATTTATCGATCATCTTTCCGTACATCGCCTTTTCGACGCCGATTTCCGTGTTCATCCTGAACGGATTCATGAAGACGATCCCGCATGAAATCGAAGAGTCGGCGATTATGGACGGGGCCAGCGTGTTCCGCGTATATCTTAACATTTTGCTGCCGGTTTCCGTGCCGCCGATTATGACGGTATGCATTCTGACGTTTATCAACATTTGGAACGAGTATATTCTGGCCGCCACATTCATTTCCGCCGAATCGCTAAAAACACTACCGTTTGGCGTGAACAGCTTCGTCAGCCAGTATTCGGTTAACTATGGGGCGATCGGGGCTTTTCTCGTGCTCGGCGCGCTTCCTGTCATCGTGATCTATTTTATGCTAGCGGATAAAATTACCCAGGGCATGGTAGCTGGTGCCGTTAAGGGCTGAATTTGAAAAGCGGTTACTGTGATAAACTGGAAGAACTATTGCAGCGAATGAAAGGGGACGACATCATTGGCGCGAGGATTCCGATCTATCCATAGCCGTCTTTTTCTGCTTTTCCTTACATGTATGACCGTGATCCTTATTTTGGTCAGCTTCCTGTACTATACGCGCGCCCTCGCGATTATCCATTCGAAAATCAGCGACATTGCGGAGAAGAATATTTCGCAAACTGCCGGGTTGTTCGATCTGATGCTTGAGGGCTATAACAGCGTCACCAAATCGCTGAACGGCAACTATGAACTCACGCGCCTGCTGCAGGAGACGTCCAGCAATCCGGCCGTATCGGTCATCAACGAGCGCTCCATTACGAACATTATCGGGGCGGCCTTCTATTCCCGCAAGGAAATCGTAGGCATCCACATCATTACGAACGGCGGCAAAGTATACAGCTACGAAAAGCAGTTTGCGGGCGTCATCGATATCAATTATGCGCAGACCGATTGGTATAGCAAATTACAAGCGTCCAAGGGCAACATGGTCTGGCTTGGGCTGTACTCCGGCTCTCCCATAAATACGATGCAGCAGGATACGGTCTTCGTATTCGGGCGGCAGCTCTATGACTTGATGGATTACAAATCCATCGGCGTGATTGTGATCGAGACCGATCCTACCCCGATTACCGAAGCGCTGTCTAACGTGGGCATCAGTCCCGGCACCCGGGTGTTCATTACGGGGATGGACGATCAGCTTATTGCCAGCAAAGGACAGCAAGGGGCAGGCACGCCGGGATTCTCTCAGCTGCCCAAACCGTCGCAGGATCAGGCCATTATCGTGGATGACACCTCTGACCAGCTGATCGTAGCCGCCAGTACGGCGCTCGCCGATTGGACGATATACGGGATTACACCCAAAAGCGACTTCAACTCGGAAATCAACCAGACCCGCCTGTACTTGTTCGTCGTCGTATTGGCTCTGATTATCGTCTCTACAATGCTGGCCTCCATTGTGTCCAGGACGATTGCATCTCCGCTCAAGCTGCTCATACGGGAAATGAAAAAAGTAGAGCTGGGCAATTTCAATGGCTCCGTGAACGTCAATTCGTTCGAGGAAATCAACAGCCTGGTCTCCTCCTTCAACCGGATGGTGCAGCGCATGGATGAGCTGATCAAGCGGATCAAGCTGTCCTCGGTCAGCGAGAAGAACGCCCAGCTGCAGGCGCTGCAGTCGCAGGTGAATCCGCATTTTCTATACAACACGCTGGACATGATTTACTGGATGCTTGATGAGAAGGGCAATGAGAGGCTGAGCCGCGTCATTTTGTCCCTGTCGCAGATGTTCCGCTACAGCAGCAATTGGGAGGAGGCCTCCCAGACGACGCTGCGGCAGGAGCTGGAGCAAATTCGCCACTATTTGACGATTATCGGGAGCCGTCTCAATGACCGTGTGCAGACGGAAATCGATGTGGATGAGAACTGGCTTGACGTTGTGCTGCCGAAAATGACCATTCAGCCAATCATCGAAAATGCGGTGAAATACGGTCTGGAACCACTTGGCACTCCGTGCAAGCTCCAGGTGCATGCGGAGCGGCACTACCATCAGCTGCATATCAAAATCATCGATGACGGCCTGGGCATGGATGAAGCGACGCTCGGCCAGATTCAAGCGAACTTGCGTAAACGGCCAAGTCTGGCCCTTGAACCGGTAAGCCGGCCGCGGCGGGGAATCGGGCTGCATAATGTGCATGCCAGAATCGGCATGATGTTCGGCGAGAACTATGGATTAAGCGTGGAGAGCCGGCAGGGCGAGGGGACGACGGTAACCATTATCGTACCGATACCGATAGCGCTACAAGGAGGACGTAGGGATGAAAATTCTAATTGTGGATGACGAATCGGTGATCCGGGAAGGGATCATGCGCACCATTCAGAGAGCTTATCCGCATTATGATGTTTATCTGGCTGCCAATCCGGAGGAGGCGGTGCAGCTGCTGCGCAGCCATCCGATCGATGCGGTGCTGACCGATATTTTGATGCCGGGCATGACGGGGCTGGAATTGATGCAGCTATCGAGGCGCGGTTATCCGCACATCAAATGGGTCATTATTTCCGCATATTCGGAATTCAATTACGCCAAAGAAGCCATTAAGCTCGGGGCGGTCGATTATCTGCTTAAGCCGATCGGTAAAGACCTGCTGCGGGATATGATTGATAAGCTGAAGGAGCTTATCGATCAAGAAGCGGAAAAAGCGCGGGAATCGAAGCTGCTGCGGGCGAATTTGAAATTTCTGAGAGAAGCCATGTTTCAGCGCTGGGCTTCCGGTCTTGACATTGGAGGGATGGATATGACTGCTGTAATCGCTAATCACCCGCGGTTTCAATTGATCATGGTCAAGATGGAAAGTGACCGGGCCGTTCATTTGGAGCATTTTATTATTGATAATGTACTGTCTGAATTGACGACGCAGTATGGACGGGGCTTCGTGACGACCTATGATGCCAAGAGCCTGCTCGGCCTAATTACGGTCGATGAAGGCAAATCGCTGGAGAGTCTGCTTGAAGAGCTGCGCAGCAATTTGAAGCGATATTTGAGGGTGCCCTTTCAAATTATGCACAGCGGGATGCTGCATGACTTCAATAAGGTCCCCGGTGAGGTGCAGAGAATGCATCAGGATTCGGCGAGCCATGAATTCGAGTATTATGCGACTGGAGGCAGCGAGATTATCGAGGTGGCGATCCAATATATTCGGGCATATTACAATACCGACCTGTCGCTGGAGAAGGTAGCCTCGATTGTCTATTTGAATCCTGTCTATTTCAGCCAGGTTTTCAAGCAGAAGACGGGTTATGGCTTCAAGGAATACGTCATCCATTTACGCATGGAGCAGGCGAAGCTGCTGCTGCTCAACCCGCAGCTGAAGCTGGCTGATATTTCCGAGCGGATCGGTTACCAGGACGTTAAGCATTTTACACAGGTCTTCCGCAGAAAATATAACGCCACACCGACAGAATACAGACAGGAGCACCGCGCCCACACACATAAAGCGTGTCCGTGATTCGGCGGGGTATATGCGTTACGCGTATTTCATTTGTGATCGGCAGATGCTGCGGAGGCTGAGGTTACTAAGCTATTGCGCGTATCCATGAAAACAATCCGGCAGGTTATCCGTTCATATCGGGCTGGAAGGGAGGTGATGCCGGCCAACTTGGAAGCGCTTACTGAAGGGAGATGAGTTTAAGGAAACCAAGGAGGTGGTTGGGCTTCTGGACGAGGGCTGCAACAACGAATAGCAGGAGTACGTAAAGATAAAATGAGGTATGAGGAGGCGTCTTTACTATGACTAAGAAAATGATGTCGGTCATTGCAGCTTTAACGCTTGTTCTAGGTTTATCCTCCGTCAATCCGGGGGTTTCTCAGGCGGCTACGCCGATCAGTCAGGCGAATTCGACCATTTTTGGCCCGAATGTGTATGTATTTGATCCTTCCATGGCAACTGCGGATATTCAGAACGTGGCAAATTCGATTTACCATATTCAGGAACAGAATCAGTTTGGCACGGAGCGGTACGCGCTCCTGTTCAAACCCGGGTCGTACAATGTGAACATTCGGGAGGGCTTCTATACGCATGTAGCAGGGCTCGGACAGAACCCGGATGACGTGAATATTACCGGCGGGTTCAATGTGGATGCACAGTGGTTTAATGCCAATGCGACCCAGAACTTCTGGCGCTCCATTGAGAATATCAAAATCACGCCGTCCAATGGCAAGACACAGTGGGCCGTTTCGCAGGCAGCGCCGATGAGACGGGTGCATATCGCCGGTTCGATGGACTTGTTCGACTTTGATCCTTACTGGAATGCAGGCTGGGCGAGCGGAGGCTATTTGGCTGATTCGATCATCGACGGTAAAATCGTGCCCGCTTCCCAGCAGCAGTGGTTCTCCAGAAACAGCCGGTACTCTGAATGGACAAACGGCGTTTGGAATATGGTGTTTGTAGGCGACAGCAATCCGCCGTCAGGCAATTTCCCTGATCCGCCGTATACGGTCGTCAATACAACGCCAATCATACGAGAGAAGCCTTATCTGTACATCAACAATGCAGGGCAATACCAAGTTTTCGTTCCATCGCTGCAGACGAACACGAAGGGCGCTACCTGGGCTAACGGCTCCACGCCGGGCACTTCGATTGCGATTGACCAGTTCTATATCGCCAAGCCTGGCACCGCAACGGCCGCAAGCATCAATTCGGCGCTGAGCCAAGGCAAGCATTTGTTGTTCACTCCGGGCGTGTATCATTTGAATCAGACGATTCAAATCAACAATCCGAATACGGTCGTTCTCGGGATCGGCCTGCCTACGCTCATTCCGGACAATGGCGTTACCGCGATGAAAGTCGCCGACGTTGACGGGGTGAAAATAGCGGGGCTGTTATTCGATGCCGGCCCTGTCAATTCACCTAC
Organism: Paenibacillus woosongensis; assembly: GCF_030122845.1. Taxonomy (NCBI): domain Bacteria; kingdom Bacillati; phylum Bacillota; class Bacilli; order Caryophanales; family Paenibacillaceae; genus Paenibacillus; species Paenibacillus woosongensis. The sequence goes on along the minus strand of NZ_CP126084.1, from coordinate 4,497,638 downwards.
CTTGCTGCAGGTTGGCCCGAGCGGCAGCTCGCAGAGTCATGCTGTTAACCCGACCTCACTCCACGATCTGTTCTTTAGAGTGGGAGGGGCTGGCATTGGGAAGGCCGACATCAGCCTGGAGATTAACAGTAACCACGTCATTGGCGATCATTTCTGGATCTGGCGCGGAGACCATGGCGACGGCGTAGGCTGGAATACGAACGTTACGAAGAACGGGCTGGTCGTTAACGGAAATGACGTCACGATATACGGGCTGTTCGTAGAGCATTATCATCAATATCAGACGCTCTGGAACGGCAACAACGGCCGCACTTATTTTTATCAATCGGAAATCCCTTACGATGTGCCGAACCAATCCTCGTGGATGAGCCATAATGGCACGGTTAACGGTTACGCCTCCTACAAAGTGGCGGATTCGGTGACGAACCATGAAGCCTGGGGGCTTGGGGTTTATTCGTACTTCAGGGATGCAGCCGTCAAGGCTAAAAGCGCAATCGAAGTTCCGAATGTACCAGGCGTGAAGCTCCACCATGCGACGACGATTTGGCTGAACGGCGTACCGGGCAGTGAAATTACGCATGTCATCAACGATATCGGCGGCCGGGTATATGCCAATTCTCCGGCTGGGGCAATGAGACAGACAGTAAATGAGTTTGCCGGTACGGGCAGCGGCGGCGGGACCGAAACGGCGCTCAGCCGCACAGGCTGGACGGTCAGCTCGGTGCCTTCCAGTGGGGATGTGTCTGCGAATATGCTTGATGGCAACCCGTCCACGCGCTGGAGTGCAGGGACAGCCATGGCTCCAGGACAATATCTTATCGTCGACATGAAAGCTTCGAAGATGTTTAAGAAGATCGTCATGGACTCGACGGGCAGCAACGATGATTATGCCCGCGGCTACGAGATCTACGTCTCGAATGACGGCACGAACTGGGGCGGAGCCGTAGCGAGCGGCAGCGGTACAGGTGCGGTTATCACCGCCAGCTTCGGGCAGCAGACAGCCCGCTACATCAAGGTCGTGCAAACCGGAACAGCCTCCAACTGGTGGTCGATCCACGAACTTAATGTCTATAACTAGAGGCTGGAGAGAAGCTTGAATTGAATAATGCGTTAAGCTTGTAAGAGCATTAGCCCTGCTAGGCAGCAGGGCTAATGTTTTTTTGAAGGGAGGAGTGTTAGTTTTGATCGGGTGGGCTTGCTTGGAAGGAATGCTGCGAAAGTGCAGGATTTTTTTCGTTTAACAACGTTTTTCATATAAATAATGCAAAATCCTCACGGCCACCTAATATAAGTGGAGTCTTTCCCACGAATAAATTAAACTGCTGATTTAAGACTGTTCCCAGATGGTCAGGAGAAGTAACTAGATGTATTTCCTGCAGTTAGTTCATCGGTTTTGGCCGTGTTAGAGGGAACTAACTGCATGTTTTGCATTTAGCGCATGGTTTTTTTATAAAAGAGCATAACTAGCTGTATAAAATACATTCCGATTTTAAATAATCAAATCATGGTTACTTGAGCTAAATATGAATGCATATGTTGAATCATTTTACAGCATTATTGAAAGAGATCTTTTTAGTAAAGTGATAGACTCCATATTTAAGGGAGAGAGCCGAATTTACATTAATCCTCGGGCTGTCAAGCTAATCCTATGGTTTCTAATGAAAATCCTGCATAGGGAAAGGGGGTTGACATCTCATCAGTTTAGATATAAACTGATAATAGCAACAGAGAACTACAAAGTAAATCAACACACCAATCAACACAACAATTGATCCCTTGATTCTATTTCATCTATACAACAACAGTTACTTTGAAAAGAGGTGATGGCCAATGGACATGGATCGTCAGGAGGAACGTCTGGGGCTGCTTATATGGTATCGGTTATCCCGAATATATAATCAGAGTCTGCGGGCGTCGAACCAGCATTTGAAGGCTTGGGATTTAACAGCGGCGCAGTTTGATTGCCTGGTGCAAATCGGTTCGCATGAAGGCCTTACCCAACAGGAGCTGGCAGATAGGCTGCTCGTTACCAAAGGGAATATAACGCAGCTGCTCTCGAAGATGGAACAGCTGGGGTGGATTGAAAGGAAGCAATCCTGGAAGACGAAATCTTTGTTTTTGACCGAACAAGGCCGCAAGCTGTATAACGAGGCTGTTCCGGCACAGGAGCATTTTCAGGCATCGCATTTCGATGGCCTTGACCTGGAAGAGAAGAAGCAGCTTATTGCTTTGCTGCGGAAGGTTCAGCACGCTTCGCTGGAACAAGAATAGATCATATCAGCATGCTCAAATGCACAATCTACAAACATGGAGGGATCAATGATGCATTTTAAAGGAATTCACCACGTATCCGCCATTACCGCGAATGCTCAGAACAACTTTGAGTTTTATACGAAGGTGCTGGGATTGCGTTTAGTCAAGAAGACGGTGAATCAGGACGATGTCTCTGTATATCATCTGTTCTATGGTGATGGGAAAGGTAACCCCGGAACGGAGCTGACGTTCTTCGAAATTCCAGTGGCAGGCCGCAACCGGGACGGGAATGACTGCATCTCGGCCATCTCCTTGCGAGTGCCGAATGATGCCGCATTGGCTTATTGGAGCAAAAGGCTGGACGAGCATGGCGTGGAGCATGGAGACATTACCGAGCGGGCAGGAAGAGCGACGCTGGCTTTCACCGATTTTGAAGGCCAAAGATTGATCCTCGTTTCCGACGAGCACAATGAAGGCGTTCAGGGCGGCATACCTTGGGAAAAAAGCGTCGTCCCCGCAGAGTACGGGATTACGGGCCTGGGTCCGGTGCAATTAACGGTAGCGAGTGCCGAGCGAACGGTTTCTGTGCTGACCGCATTGATGGGCTTCCGGAAGAAAGGGCAATACCCGTCCAGCGTTCCTGGGCAGCCGGATATTCAAGTATTTGAGACCGGAGAAGGCGGGACAGGAGCTGAAGTGCATATTGAAGAGCGGAATGACCTGCCGAAGGAACGCCTTGGCCGCGGCGGCGTGCATCATGTGGCTTTCCGCGTAGAGAATGAGGAGGAGCTGCGCGCCTGGGTCACCCAGCTGAAAGCGGCGAGAATCGCTAGCTCCGGTTATGTGGACCGCTTCTACTTCCGGTCGCTGTATTTTAGAGAACCGAACGGCATATTGTTCGAGATCGCTACGGATGGCCCGGGCTTTGACACAGATGAGGATATCGAGCATTTAGGTGAATCCCTTGCTCTTCCGCCCTTTCTGGAGGCGAAGCGCGAGCAGATCGAGGCTCATCTGAAGCCGCTGGATACCGTACAATAACCGTTGCTTATAAGCCTGATAAATAGATTGTTAGCACGACCCAAGAGAGACCCGCGGGCATGGAAATCATGCTGTCTGAGGGTCTTTTTTGGCTTAGATTTCTTTCGTTCGTGATATAAGACAAAAGATGTCATATATACTGGGGTAACCTATAGAGGAATACCGTACAAATCACCGGGAGGGAATGATTGAACATGAATACGAAACTGGAGAGGGAACGGCTGGACAGCTTAATGACGAGCGTAAATCGAAATTCTTTGCAAGGAAAGGTGGCCGTCGTGGCTGGTGCGACAAGAGGGGCTGGACGAGCAATAGCGGTGACGCTGGGAACAGCAGGAGCTACCGTATACTGCACAGGGCGAAGCGTTCGCGGGAATCCATCCGATCTGCAGCGCTCCGAGACGATCGAGGATACGGCCGAACTGGTTACGGCTTGCGGAGGCAAAGGAATCCCCGTCCGGACGGACCATACGGTGGAAGAAGAAGTGAAAGCCTTGTTTGAGCAGGTTCGCACAGAGCAGGAGGGACAGTTGGACATTCTTGTGAATGATTTATGGGGCGGCGAGCATTTAACCGAGTGGGGCGTTCCCTTCTGGGAATCCTCCTTGGCGAAGGGGCTGCTTATGCAGGAACGGGCGGTCAGAGGCCATATGATTACGAGCTACTATGGAGCGCCGTTAATGGTTGCACGGCAGTCGGGGCTCATCATTGAGGTTACGGATGGGATAAGCTACAACTATCGCGGTAATCTGTATTACAGCCTGGCCAAAATATCCCCGATCCACTTGGCAGCCGCCATGAACGAAGAGCTGCGCCCCTATCATGTGACTGCATTAGCGGTAACGCCGGGATTTCTGCGGTCGGAGCAAATGCTGGAGCATTTCGGCGTAGAAGAGGAAAACTGGCAGGACGCCATCGCCCAAGAGCCGCATTATGCCGAATCGGAAACGCCGTATTTCCTGGCGCAAGGAATCGCTGCGCTTGCTGCCGATCCTCAGGTTGCTGCGAAAGCGGGACGGGTATGGTCAAGCTGGAGCCTGTCCGACGAGTACGGCTACCGCGATATCGACGGTCGCAAGCCGCATTGGGGCAATTATGCCCAGGCTCAGGGGTTGCCGGTCAATTGATTTTTATAAGCCTGCCTTAGTTATCGCAATCCGCTTGAGCTCTCTTTGATCCCGAAATCATCGGAGGCGGGGCAGCTAGCCCCGCAATCCGGTTATTGTAATCCTAATAAGCTCTCTCCCGGCTTCTCTCCATACTTCGCTCGAAGGCGACAATCCATTCGCCCTGCACAAGAGCATATCCGGTATCACCTTCGGCGACGAGCCCGTACAGGTTCTTGACGTCAAGATACTCTTTACGGTCTCCATTGTCGAATTGCAGGGTGATGTAATAGTGGGTCCGCGATGTAGAGGAGTGCATGTGATCGTCCGCATGGTGGCTGGAATGATGCTCTACGTATGTGCGCTTTGATACGACGGTGGCAAAAACCGATTCCTGGGGCGAGCGCTTGTTTTGGACGTATTTGACTCCGTTTGAGATGAATACAGCGATGATTATTCCAAATATAATGATGAAAATAATGGGGAAAAGAGTGGACATCGTATTAAAAAATCCCATAGGTGAAAAACCGAAATCAGACATATGGCAAGCCTCCTTCACAATATAAACGCAACTAAAATGCAAATGGTTTCGCTATATTGTTTTACTATTCCAAAATGGTTCGGCTTAGACGCTGCTCCGCAATTTTCTCTTCATTGTGCCCTTTTGTAAATTATGTTAATATGAAAATACTTCTTAACAAGAACGGAGGGTTCCCTGTGATTTACATTAAATTCCGTTATACCACTTTGCGCGGCTAATTGAATAGTGCTCAAAGGCTCTGCCCTGTGCAGGGCAAACGGGATAGGTGTGCTATCATAAAGGGGATCTTTATAATAGAATATGCCGATCGCTGCTTGCTGTCCGCTGACGGTGAGCGCTATTTGCCGTAGGCGGGATGCCGCGGCAATCTTGTTTGCATGACACAGGGGGATGCCTGTGTCTTTTTTGTCATATCATAATTCAGTAACTCGGCATCAATGCCGGAGGAGGTCATGCATATATGGAACAATTGCAGCAGAAGGCGATTCTAGTAGGAGTGAACCTGGATCATCAGGAGGACTTTGAATATTCCATGGAAGAGCTGGCGAATTTGACGGAGGCCTGCCATATTGAAGTTGCCGGCACGCTAACGCAAAATTTGCCCAAGATCAATAAATCCCACTACATCGGAACAGGCAAAATCAGCGAAGTCCGCGGGCTGGTTGAGGGGCAGGAGGCGAATCTCGTCATCTTCAACGATGAGCTGTCCCCTTCGCAAATCCGCAATTTGGAGGCGGATCTGGAGTGCAAGGTCATCGACCGGACGGTGCTCATACTTGATATTTTTGCCCAGCGGGCCAAGACGAGGGAGGCTCAGCTCCAGGTCGAGATCGCTCATATGAAATACATGCTGCCGCGTCTTGTCGGGATGAGGGAGTCCCTCGGCCGCCAGAGCGGCGGCGTAGGCACGAAGAACCGCGGGGCAGGGGAGACGCGGCTTGAGCTGGATCGCCGGCGGATCGAGGAGAAGATCACGGTGCTGAGCAAAGAGCTGGAGGAACTCGTAGCCCACCGCCAGACCCAGCGCAAGCAGCGCAAGAAGAAGGAGCTGCCCGTCGTGTCTTTGGTAGGGTATACCAATGCCGGCAAATCGACGATTATGAATGCGCTGATGGAACGGTACAACCCAGCGCAGGAGAAGCTGGTATTTGAGAAGGATATGCTGTTCGCCACGCTGGAGACCTCGGTACGGAACATACCGCTGCCGGACAACAAGGCTTTTTTGCTTACAGATACGGTCGGCTTTGTCAGCAAGCTCCCGCATCATCTGGTCAAGGCGTTCCGCTCCACGCTGGAGGAAGTGGCGGAGGCCGATCTGCTGATTCACGTTGTCGATTTCAGCAACCCGGAATATGAGCGGCTGATCAAGATTACGAACGAAACCTTGAAGGATATCGGCATTACCGATCTTCCGGTGATCTATGCGTACAACAAAAGCGATTTGACCGATCATTCCGTACCGAAGGTTGAAGAAGACCGGATCTATATGGCCGCGAAGCCGCGAATCGGCATCGAGGAATTGGTGCAGTCTATCCGGAAGTCCATTTTCAAGGATTATATCCGCTGTGAGATGCTGATTCCGTATGATCAGGGGGCGATCGTATCCTATTTCAATGAGAATGCCAATATTGAATCCACCAGCTATGAGGCTGAAGGCACCAAGCTGACGATGGAATGCAAGCAAAGCGATTACAGCAAATTCAAGCAGTACATTATTGAAGCGGATAGCTAGAAAAATAAACCCATCAGCAAGGCCCGGACAGACACTCCATGAGTGCTGTCCGGGCCTTGTGCCGGGTTCGGCTTAATTACGCAGCTCCCGCCTCGCATTCAACGGCAATCTTACCTCGAATGCGGTGCCTTCTCCGGGCTGGCTCATAACGTGAATTTCGCCGCCATGCGCTTCTACAATCGACTGGCTGATAGAGAGGCCAAGGCCAGCACCTCCTTGGCTTCGCGTCCGCGAAGCGTCGCTGCGGTAGAAGCGGTCGAATACGTGCGGTAGGTGCTCGGGCGGGATGCCGCAGCCGTTGTCGCGAATGGACAGCAGGGCTTCCTTCGGCGTAGCGGTCAGCGTGACGGTAATCAGGCCCTGCCCAGGATCGGTATGCTGCACCGCATTGCTGAACAGGTTGAGGATGACCTGTTTGATCGCGTTGCCGTCATACATCCCCATAACTCCTCCAGTCAGGACGAAACGGGTCGTCCGCTCCTTGGCGAGCATTCGCAAATGGGGCTCCATCTCCGAAACGAGGGAATCCAGCCGCGTCTCCCGCAGCTCCAGCTCGGGCTGGCGGTCCAGCTTGGCGAGCAGCAGCAGATCCTCGACCAGCTTCTTCATGCGTGTCGATTCGCCAAGCATGCTCTTCAAGGAGGCCTGCAATTGCTCCGGATTTGCCGCCGCTCCGCGCAGAAGCACCTCCAGAAAGCCGTGGATGGAGGTGAGCGGCGTCCGCAGCTCATGCGAAGCATCCGCGATGAAGCGGCGCATTTGCTCCTTCGCTTCCCGTTCGCCTTCGAAGGAAATCTCCAGCCGCTCCAGCATTCCGTTAAACGACTGGGCGAGGGCGTCGATCTCCGTCTGTCCCTGCCTGGAAGGGAAGCGGATGCTCAGGTTGCCGGCATTGATGTCCTCGACGGTGCGAACCATGCGGTTCAGCGGATGCAGCGTCCGGCGCAGCAGGGGCAGGTAGAGCATCAGGCCGCAGGCCAGGGCAACCGCCGACAGGCCGGCGAACGTCAGCAGCTGGCGCAGGACGATACTCTGCAGCGGCGCGGTGTCCTTGCCGATCTGGATCAGACCGTATTGGGTGCCGGGTCCACCTGCAGGACGGAAGACGACGAGCTGCTCCCGTCCGGTCTCATCCTGAACAACCTCATAGCCGCTGTGCACCATATGCTTCAATTGCTCCAGGAGAGCGGCGTATTTCACGGCAGATAACCGCGGCGAGACCATACCCGCAGCACCAGTCAGGTCAGTGAACATGCCGCTCTCTGAAATATAGGCGATCGACATGTCGGGCAGGAACAGCAGCGGCCGATCGCCGGAATTGTCCGAGCTGTTCTTCTCCGCAGTCGAGGCCGCAGGGTCGGCAGGAACTGCAGGAACTGCAGGGGCTGCTTCCCCGCTGAACCCCTGCACGCGAATGTTCAAGCGCTCGGCGCCGGGACTGCCGAAGAGCTCCTTCGGCAGTCCCCGCATTTGGAGCAACGTTTCCGCCTGGTTCTTGTACAGGAAATCCTTCATAATAACGTACTGCAGCGCGCCGATCAGCAAAAGCAGCGCCGCGAGCACGAGCAAGGAACGGGACAGCAGCTGGATCCGGAGAGAGCGAGGGGCTGCCGCGCTTCGGATGCGGCTCTGAATGAGCTTCAGCCTGCTCATATATCGACCCTGTATCCGGCTCCGCGCAGCGTCCGGATGAGGCGATGCTCTTTATCATGCAATTTATCGCGCAGCGACCGGATGTACACCTCGACGATATTTTCTTCGCCGCCGAAGTCATAGCCCCATACTTTGTCCAGAATGGTCGTCTTGCTCAGCACGATGCCGTGGTTGATGACGAGATATTTAAGCAGCTCGTACTCCGTGGGAGAGAGCTCTAGTACCTGATCGTGGTACAGGATTTCTTTCTTCTTGTCATTGACGCGGAACGGGCCGATCGCCACTTCGCCGATCAGCGCAGGGAATTGGTTGCGCAGACGGGCGGCGATGCGAGCCAGCAGCTCCTCGAAGCTGAACGGCTTGATGACGTAATCGTCGGCCCCGATCGTCAGTCCCTTGACCCGGTCTTCGACTTCATCTTTTGCCGTCAGCATAATAATGGAGGCGTGCAAGCCGCTTTTTTTCAGCATCCGGCAGACCTCCCAACCGTCCATGCCCGGCATCATCACGTCCAGAACAACGATATGCGGCTGGAATTCCGCGGCCAGATTTACCGCGCTTAGTCCGTCGTGTGCGCTTTGCACCTCATAACCTTCGTTGATGAGTCCGAGCTCCAGAAATTGAACGATGTGGGGCTCGTCATCGACGAGCAGAATTTTTATGCCTTTCAAGTGAGTCATAAGGTTGAAGCCTCCTCTTGTAGCGACTGGCAGTTTAGTTCTTACTTAATTATAGGGGATGTTGCTGAAAGTACGCTGAAAAAAACGATTTCGATGTAAAATATTTGAATCTAGGACTCTATCATCTTGATTGTCCGAGGCCTTGTAGGATATACTTTTCTAAGCTAATGAGTAAAAGGAGAGTATTGAGATGGACAAAGTATTGATTTTCGGTCACAAAAATCCGGATACGGATACAATTTGCTCCGCCATCGCTTATGCGGACCTGAAAACCAAGCTGGGCTGGAATGTCGAAGCCGTTGCTCTTGGCAGCGCAAATGGGGAAACTCAGTTCGCTTTGGATCGTTTCGGTTTCACAGCTCCCCGCATTGTGGAGAGTGTAGCGGACGAAGTGAAGGATGTCATTCTCGTTGACCACAATGAACGCCAGCAGAGCGTTGCGGATATTGATCAGGTGCGCGTAGCTGAAGTTATCGACCACCACAGAATCGCCAACTTTGAGACCAGCGGGCCGCTTTATTACCGCGCGGAGCCTGTCGGCTGCACGGCAACGATTCTGAACAAAATGTATAAAGAGAACGGCATCGAGGTTCCAGCGAATATTGCAGGCTTGATGCTGTCGGCGATCATTTCCGATTCCCTGCTGTTCAAATCTCCGACCTGCACCGAGCAGGACGTTGCGGCTGCTCGCGAGCTGGCTGCTATCGCCGGCGTGAACGCGGAAGAGTACGGCCTGGACATGCTCAAAGCGGGAGCGGACTTGAGTGACAAATCGATCGAGGACCTGATTTCCCTCGATGCGAAGGAATTTGAAATGGGCAGCTCCAAGGTAGAGATCGCCCAGGTTAACGCGGTTGACGTAAATGACGTATTGTCGCGCCAGTCCGAGCTGGAAGCAGCGCTGGCAGGCATCGTGGAGAAGAAGGGACTCGACCTGTTCCTCTTCGTCGTGACGGATATCCTGAACAACGACTCCGTGGGACTTGCTGTTGGTAAGGATGCTGCTGCGGTGGAAGAAGCTTACGGCGTTAAGCTCGTTGACAACAAAGCGGTGCTTAAGGGCGTAGTGTCCCGCAAATCGCAAATCGTACCGGTATTGACGGACATTTTCAATAAACGCTAATTTACGCAAAGAGCCCGGAGGCTGAATTCTGCCTCCGGGCTCTTTTTACATATTGACAATAAGTTTGCCATCATTGCCGGCATTGGTGCTGCGTCACTTTGCCGATTGCGGTTTAAAATAATAGAATGAGGAAGTTTAAACCGAATCCATGGCTGAGCCTGCATCCGCACTCAACGGGTTAGGGTCAGGCTTGTGTTTGAAGATCGGGATAAGGATCAGTGCTCCGATCAGCATGACTACTCCCGAGACGGCATAAATTTCGACGAGCGGGAACGTTTTTTTCAGCAGACCGGCCAGGGACATCATGATGACCATCATCCCCATGAACATTGGACTGAGCACGCCGTTCACCCGGCCGACGTAAGACTGCTCGGTCCATTGGAGAATCAGCGTGTTGATGCCGATTTGGATGCACGGGAAGGTGAGGCCGTTGATGAATTGCAGTGTTAGCGTTAGCGGAATGCTGGTCGAGAAGCCCATGCCGGCGATACATACGGCACTGACCGTCATTCCGAAGGCAAGCAGCAGCTGAGGCGCGAATTTCTTCGTTAGTGTCATGATCAGGATGCCGCCGAGAAGCATGGCACCGCCGTTAACCATGAGCAGGAACTGCAGGAACTCTTTAGGCTGCCCCAGTCTTTCGGTAACGACGAAGAGCCCCAAGGTTTGAATGGTGCCGACCGCAAAGCCTGCAATCGCAAAGGTAGCACCCAGCACTTTCAGGACTTTGCTGCGCCAGACGTAGCGGAAGCCATCGGCCAGCTCCTGGCGGATGTTGGACGTGCGTTCCTCTTTGTGTTCCGGCTTCTCATCCGCAGGCAGACGGAACAGGACGAGGGCGGACAGCAGGAAGGCTACGCCCATAACGGCGATTGAATTTTCAATCCCGAATTGATGGTAAGCATAGATGCCGAGCGCAGGTCCGATGATCATAAAGATTGCAACGAGCGATTGGAACAGAGCCATGCCTTGCTGCAATTGATCGGGGTGAACATGCTGTTTGAACAGCTTCATGACCGAAGGCTGCGAGAATTGCGATAGGATCGCTGATACAAAGGTAGCCAGGTAGATCGTTTCCCAGGAACCGTACAGCAGTGTCAGCAGAACGACAAATACGGATATCGCGGACAGGAAATCACACCAGATGATCGTGCGCTTCGGCAGCCATCTGTCAGCGAAGGCCCCGCCGATAAAGGAGAATACAAAGATCGGGGCGAATTCGACGACGGAGATCAGTGAAATTGCGAGCGGATCCTCATTCGTCATATCTGTGACGAACATCAGGATGGCGAAATTCCTAACCCAAATTCCAATCTGCAGCAGGACATTTGAGATGAGGATGGTCTGGTAGAACCGATTGCGAAAAAGGCTTCCGTGATTCGAAGCTTGCCCAGCTGTGGACATGATTTATCACCTCAAATATGGTTTCTCTTTAGGTGGGCACAGAACGCCCCCTAGCAACAATAATGCATTTCAGTCTTCTTGAAAAGAGAAAATTCAACTATAATTATTTTCTGTATATCTTCATTTTTTTTCGATCGTGAACTCACTTGATGTACGAACACCCTACTGGACGGAGGCAGAGACATGAGCATCAGGGAAGATGGACAGCTGTCTACTCACGGGCACCGGAAAGAGAACTCAAATCAGCGTGAAATTGGCCAGTACTACTACAAGCAAATCGTCAACCATGCGGGAGATATCATTTACTGCTGTGATGAAGAAGGGATATGCGAATATATCTCGCCGTCCGTAGAGCCTTCTCTCGGCTACGTCCCGGAGGAATTGCTGGGCCGCCGTCACACCGAACTATGCCATCCTGATGACCGGGAGATGCTTCGCGGCGGGGGCAGAATCGAGCTGCGCCTTAAGCATAAAGATGGAAAATACGTATGGTTCGAATTCAATATTACCCGGCTGGGCACCCGGGAAGGGCTGGAGAAGCCGGTCATTCTCGCCGTCGGCCGCGACATTTCAAAATGGAAATACGAGCGGGCGATTCTGTCTGAAACGATGCGCACCGCGTTAATCGGCAGCTGGGAATGGGATCTGGCAAGGGATGAGATCGTCTTGTTCGATTACGTATATGAAATGTTCCACATTAAAAAGGGCTCCGTAGTCACAACCACCCAGCTTGTAGAGCTGATACAGGAAAATGAGCGGAAGCAATTCATAGAAGCGATTCGGCGAGCGATGGAAGAAGGGAAGCTTGATTTCGAATTTCAATATAAACACGGGGATGGCGCGACAGGCTATTATTGCTTAAAAGGCATCGTAGCCTATGATGAGGATAAGAGGCCTGTCAAGATGAATGGAACCGTGCAGGACATTACGGAACGCAAAAATATCGAGCGTAAAATCCAGGAAACGGTTGAACGTTATACTTCATTGAAGAAGTACAATCATGACGCCGTATTCTCTCTTGACCTGGAGGGCAATATTATCAATGCGAACGTCATGGCTGTGAAGATGACCGGTTACGAAATTGAAGAAATGGCCGGCAAAAGCTTCTCGCGTTTTATCGGGGAGAAGTACGTCCAGCGCATCCTGAAAGAGGCGATCAGCGATCCGAGCATCGAAAAGCTGATTGATAAGCTTCATACGAAGCAGGGCGAGACGGTAGAGGTATTGACGACGATCGCGCCGATTATTATCAACAACGAGAACGTAGGCTTCTATATTATCGCCAAAGATATTACCGAGCAAAAAAGACTGCTCATCGCCAAAGAAGCAGCCGAAAGCACGAACAAGGCCAAAAGCGAATTTCTGGCCATGATGAGCCATGAAATCCGCACGCCGATGAACGGGGTCATTGGCATGACGGATCTGCTGCTGGAAACGACAGAGCTGGATAACACCCAGAGGGAATACCTGGGTATTATCCGCAAGAGCGGAGATACCCTGCTGAGCATTATCAACGATATCCTCGACTTTGCCAAAATCGAATCGGGAAAGACCGTGCTGCACAAGGAGCTGTTCGATATCCGCAAGTGTATCTCCGAGACGCTGGACGTGCTTACCCCTAGAGCTTATGAAAAGGGGCTGACGATGAAGTACGACGTCCATCCCGACGTTCCGGACGCCTTGATCGGCGATCCGGATCGCCTGAAACAAATATTTCTCAATTTGGTCGGGAATGCGGTGAAGTTCACCTTTAACGGCGGAGTATCGATATCGGTGGAGCTGCTGGAGAGGCAGGATCAATACGTCAGATTGAAGGTTATCGTGAAAGATACCGGAATCGGCATTCCCAAGGATAAAATATCGCATCTGTTCGAACCGTTCTCCCAGCTCGATCATTTCATGACGCGCAATTATGAGGGCACGGGGCTGGGGCTGGCAATTACGAAACGGCTGATTGGTCTGATGGACGGTGATATTTGGGTAGAGCCTGCAGATGGGTTGGGCGCTACTTTTGTATTTCATATTATGCTGAAAGAGCCCCCAAGGCAGACGGCAGCCGGCAAAGGAACGGACGGAGCTGGCCAGGACGGAACCCACGCGCAAAAGCTGAAGATTCTTGTGGCTGAAGATAATGAGATTAATCAGATCGTGCTGAAGAAAATGCTTGAACGGCTCGGCCATCACATCACGATCGTTTCGAACGGCATAGAAGTTATACAGAAAATTGCCTATGAACCGTTTGACCTTATTTTTATGGATGTGCATATGCCTGAGCTAAACGGGCTTGACGCGACACGGGTCATCAAGGAGACTGTACCTGCAGACAAATGGCCGGTGATCGTCGCCGTCACCGCTAATGCCTTGAAGGGCGACAGAGAGAACTGCCTGAATGCGGGGATGGATGATTACATCAGCAAACCGATCAAGAGCACGACCATTGCGGAAATTATCGCCAAGTATTTCGGATAATCAGACTAACTGAGTCGCATATAGTGAACAACGCCTTGCATACGAACGATGCAGGTTTTTTTTTATGAAGGACAGAGAAGGGGAGCAAATGGCTCTATTTTGCAGGAATAATATAGGAGGATTACATCATTTATTTAAAACATCAAATATTCGTGCGGCTTGGTTCTCGAACGTACGTGCTGATTTGCTGTCCGGCCTGACGGTTGCTTTTGCTTTAATCCCCGAGGCAATCGCCTTCTCGCTATTGGCTGGAGTGAGCCCGATGGTAGGGCTGTATGCTTCATTTTTCATCGCCGTAGTGATTGCTTTTGCGGGGGGAAGGCCGGGAATGATCTCGGCAGCTACTGGGGCAATGGCGCTGTTGATGGGCGGCCTCGTTCGCGACTATGGCATCGAGTATCTCTTTGCAGCTACAATTCTCGCCGGCGTCATTCAAATTATTCTTGGCGCGCTGCGGCTTGGAAAATGGATTACCTTTTTGCCGCATTCCGTCATGGTGGGATTCGTAAATGCATTGGCGATCCTGATCTTTATGGCCCAGCTTCATTATTTTGCGGGCGAAGGCTGGGTGATGTATGCCCTAGTTGCACTGACTCTAGTTATTATTTATGTATTTCCCCGGATGACGAAGGCATTTCCTTCGGCCTTGGCAGCAATGATCATCGTATCCGTCATTACCATGCTGCTTGGCCTGGACGTCAAGACGGTGGGAGACATGGGTACGATCACGAGCGCTTTGCCGGTGTTCCATCTTCCTGAGGTAGGCTTGACGTGGGACATGCTCAAGGTGATTTTTCCGGTATCTTTATCATTAGCCGTAGTTGGGCTGCTTGAGTCATTGATGACGGCGACTTTGATCGATGAGATTACCGATACGCCAAGCGATAAGCACCGCGAGATGAAGGGGCAGGGACTGGCTAACATCGTTCCGGGCTTCTTTGGCGGGATGGCGGGCTGTGCCATGATTGGCCAGTCGATGATTAACGTCAAGTCAGGTGGACGAACCCGGTTGTCTACACTGGTGTCGGGTGTTGGACTGTTGTTCCTCATCATCGTGCTCGGCGATGTCGTCAAAGCGATCCCTATGGCAGCCCTGGTTGGCGTAATGTTCATGGTTTGCATAGGCACGTTCAATTGGGGTTAAGTCATTGCGAAATAC
Organism: Paenibacillus woosongensis; assembly: GCF_030122845.1. Taxonomy (NCBI): domain Bacteria; kingdom Bacillati; phylum Bacillota; class Bacilli; order Caryophanales; family Paenibacillaceae; genus Paenibacillus; species Paenibacillus woosongensis. The sequence goes on along the minus strand of NZ_CP126084.1, from coordinate 4,482,477 downwards.
CAGGAACAGGGCAAGAAGGTACAGATCGTTGGGCTAAACAGGGAAAGTTCAGAGCTCGTTGACCGGGTTGGATTATTCGTTCCCGGAGAACAGGGTTAATGTACAGAAAAAAGGCAGATCCTCATAACATGAATGCGGCCTGCCTTTAATATTTTTATAGGAGACTAAATCTTTCAAGCTGATCCTGGAGTCCTTCCCGGGTTAGAATTTCCACCTGCTTCGGCCCGATCAAATCGAAGTGAGGATAAGTGTCCCGGCGATGAATGTATTTCGGGTTCAGCCCGTTATCCTCGCACCATACCGCCAATCGCTCCAAATCATTGCACCCGACTTTGGTGACGGTCGTAATGCCCGGAAAGCGCGGATCCAGCCAGTAATGCGTCAAGTATGCAATTTCTCCTCGCGAGGCTCGCTGTTTCCAGGCGTTCAGCTCGTCCCGGGTGATCCCAAAGGCCATGGCTTTCATCCCTTTGCTGTCATTATTTGTGAATGCCCCTCCACAGAAAGGCTACGATTTTAGCTGCTGCTTCCTCATGCGTCTCGAACAAGTACGCATTATTCGAATAGAGCCGTTCACCAATCCTTAGCATGGACACATATAAATGCGCCGTAAGAAAAGGGTCATCGCAGTGGATCTCCCCCTGCCTGGCGGCATCGGCGAAGCCGGTCTCCAGCGCCTCGTACAGGGCGTTCTCATGCTGGTTCAACTGATTATGCTGCTCCTCGGTCAAATGATGCTTCACCTTTTCCGCCATGTCGTCCATATGTATCTGCGGAACGCGCAAATAATTTTGGGCAATGAGCTCAAGCCGTTCCCGAAAAGAGCCTGGCTGAGCAAGCAGCGTCTCGATCCGCTGCCTCACATTGACGAGTACAGCGACCATCGAGGCCACGAACAGTTCGTTTTTGGTTGGAAAGTAGTAATAGACGGAAGCTTTGGTTACGCCCGAATGCTGCGCAACCATATTCATGGAGACGGATTCGAAGCCTTTCTCCATAAACAGCTTAGAGGCTATGAATAAAATATGCTGCGAAGTAGGCAGCCCTTCCTGCTGCACGGGAGGCCTTCCCAAGGGCTTCTTGTTCGGTGCTTTCATTAAGGTCACCTCAAATTACTTTACTGACGAATCATTATACCATAAGAAGCTGTTCAAATAATCCTCTTTCCTTGGACAGGCAGCCAATGAAAATAGACGATTGCAGGTATTTCCATTGATGCGGTCGGATTGTTCTCGAGCGCGGACGTATCGCTGCTTATTGCCACGGTGCTGCTCGTACTCGTGCTGCTGCTGCTTATTTACAGATCTCCGATATTGGCGATGATTCCTTTGATCGGGGTAGGCTTTGCCTACGGGGCGGCCAGCCCGATTCTCGGTAAAATGGCCGACATGGGCTGGATCACCGTCGATTCGCAGGGAATTTCCATCATGACGGTACTGCTGTTCGGCGCGGGAACGGACTATTGCTTGTTCATGATTTCGCGTTTCCGGCAAGTTCTCGGAGAAGAACGTGATAAGACGAAGGCGCTTGTCCGCGCATTCAAAGACTCCGCCGGAGCGGTCGCAATGAGCGGCTTCACCGTCGTCATTGCCTTGCTTGTGCTTTTATTCGCCAAATACGGCGCGGTTCACCGGTTTGCGGTGCCGTTCAGCTTATCGATCCTGATCATGGGCGCAGCCAGTCTGACGCTTGTTCCTGCGCTGCTGGCTATCTTTGGTCGGGGCTCCTTCTATCCGTTCGTGCCCCGTACACCGGAAATGATTGCCGAAAGAGCCCGGAAGAAGGGCAAGCCTGTTCCGGCGATTTCCCCGGCAGCAGCCAAGCAGCAGGGGGGCCTGATCGGCAGGGCGGTAACGCGCCACCCGTGGCTTATCATTACAATCACCGTCATTTTTCTGGGCACCTGCGCACTGAATGCCACCCGGATCGAATATACCGTGGACTTATTGTTGACGTTTCCCGAGAGCAGTCCGTCACGGGAAGGCTTTGCTGTTATCGGCGACAAGTTTACTCCAGGCGAGCTGGCCCCGATTAAGCTTATGGTCAATACGGAAGGGAAGGACGTGCCTCTAAAAGAAACGTTCTCCGCTCTCGCTTACGTTAGTAAAGTGTCGGAGGCGGCAGAAGGGAGCGGCAACCCGGATATTAAAGCTATAGATATCGAACTGAATCTGAACCCGTATTCCAATGAAGCGATGGCGCTCCTTCCAGAGCTGCGGGAGACAGCAGAAAGAATGCTCCAGACAGCTGGCATTACTGCACCGGAGGAGCAGGTATGGATCTCGGGGCAGACGGCGGCCCAATATGATACAAGGTGAGCCGTATTCGGCAAGTTAAAAAATAATGCTTGAAAAACTAATACCATTAGTTATAATAAAAACTAATGGTATTAGTTTATGTGGAGGAGCGTGTGCGGATGAGGATCATTCAGCGTGAATATTTAAGGCAATTAACGTTTATGCCCAGAGTGTTTCCGGTAAATTGTTACCTGGTTGAGGAGGAGGAGAGCCTTACTTTAGTAGATGCCGCTCTTCCCTATAGTGCGGCCGGGATCATGCAGGCGGTCAAGGATAGCGGCAAACCGCTGGTACGAATCGTATTGACCCATGCCCATGATGACCATGTAGGGGCTTTGGATAAATTGAAGGCGAGCTTTCCAGAAGCAGAGGTTTATATATCCGAGCGTGATGCTCTGCTGCTTGCCGGCGACCGGAGCCTCCAGCCTGGCGAGCCGCAGATGCCGATCCGGGGCGGGGTGCCCAAATCCGTCAAGACCCGGGCGGATCATCTCGTCCGAGAAGGAGACAGCATCGGCTCCCTGCAGGTCATTGCTGCTCCCGGCCACACACCGGGTTCGCTCTCGCTGCTCGACATGAGAACAAGGACACTGCTCGTCGGCGATGCTTTCCACACAAGAGGAGGGCTTACCGTATCGGGGCATCTGCGTCTAAGCTTTCCTTTCCCGGCGCTGGCTACATGGAATAAAGAGGCCGCAGTCGCAAGCGCGGTCAGGCTGGCGGAGCATCGGCCCGCCCTGATTGGGGCAGGGCATGGAGAGATGCTGAATGATCCGGACAGGGCGATGCAGGCAGCAATACTGGCGGCGCGGCGCCAATTGGAGCGAAATAATTAGAACTTATGAGGAGTGTTCAACATGCCACCAAGACCTGGTCTTGATACCCATACAGTATTGATGGCTGCGGTGGAGATTGCCGACCAGCAGGGCGTTCAGGCCGTAACGATCGCTTCGGTCGCAGCCGCCCTAGGAGTTCGTTCTCCATCGCTGTATAACCATATCCGCGGGCTCGAAGAGCTGAAAGCTCTGCTTGCCCTGTATGCTCTGGAACAGCTCTATAGCAGTGTTCGTGAAGCAGTGGAAGGGCTGGCGGGAAAGGAGGGGCTTGTATGTTTTGCCCACGCCTATATCCGCTTTGCCCGCCTGCATCCCGGACTGTACGAGAGCGCCCAGCTCATGCCGCAAGGGATGAACCGGGAGGAAATCGGGCTGGCGAAGGAACGTGTTGTTGATCTGGTGCTGCAGCTTCTAGAGCCTTACGGGCTTCCGCAGGAGGATGCCCTGCATGCAGTTCGCGGACTGCGGAGTTTGATTCATGGCTTCGCCGCGCTGCAGAAACTCGGCGGCTTCGGCCTGCCGCTATCTGTGGAGGAGAGCCTGGACTTCAATTTGCGGGTTTTTCTCAAGGGGCTGGCGCAATAATTTGGTTAGAGTACAGCGGGTTTGGTTAAATATTACACAAGGGAGAACACAATAATCCCCGCAAGGAAGGAGCCTCCCTGCGGGGTGAATTTGCCCACGACCAGGTGGGCGACATAGATTATTATGTGCAGAACACAGGCGCAACATGACACCTGTGGATAAGATTCCTAATAATACGAAAGAGGAGCCGAGGCTCCTCTTCTGACTCAATACACGTAGAACGTGTGAGTTTATCCACGACGAGGTGGATGACATAATAAAACTCTACGAACAAATCACTTGTTTAAATAATAACCTTTTTCCAGCCGTATGTCAATTTTTTTGGATTATTTTCCCCCTCCATTTTCACTCATTGCGTCTAATTGCGTCCTGCAATCGTGAGCGCAAAGCGCCCCTACAAGCCCCTAAAAGCCCAGCGTCCATTTCAGCCGGTTTTCCAGGCGGTTCATATCCTCTTCATCCAAATTACCGAGGTGCTCCTTTAAGCGTATTTTGCTGACAGACGTAGCTTCTTCCGTTTTGGCAGCGGAATCGAAGGCAAGGAAGTCATATTTGCTTTTGAACAGAAAATAATGACTTTGAAAACGCGGAATCGGTTTGCCTTCCTTCGTTAAAACCGGTTGGCCGGTTTTCGGACTGGTGCGTGTTTTTAAATTTTTGGTGAGCGGTACGACGATGACGTTGCCAGACGTAGAGTTTACCGTATTGTTCGATACGACGACGACAGGCCGCTCTTCGTTTTGCTCGCAGCCGATATTTTCTCCGAAATTGCAAAAATGTACTGCACCCCGGGCCATTCTCCGTTTCATTTGCACCTTCTCATGCTCAATCCAGTATTGCGCCATTTCGATTTTAACGGGCTTCCAGGCGTTGATTTGCTCCTCTTTCAATTTTTGCAGCGCTCTGACGCGGGCACTGGGCTGGGATGCGGATCTATTCACAGCATGATGATTGTTTTCCTGCTCGTTTCTCATACGTTCTCTCCTCCAAGCCTTGGGAATGGACATATTGTAGAATTACACACGTTTGCCCTGATCCTAAACAAATATTGTCAAAATTTTTAATAAAGATGGAATCGGAAGAAAATCAACTTGAAGCCGGGGAGAAGGATTGTTGACAAATAAATTTGACCGTATGATACTTTAGGCAGGCATGAACCATGAACTTAAGAGGAAGTCAGAAATAGAGGTGAACCGAGAATGGCCAAGAGAAGAGATTCCAAGCCTTCGACTGCTTCCAAGGGAGATAAGCCCGCGACGCTTAAAGATCTGCTTGGGGCGGATACGATCAGCAAGCTTAAAGAACAGGCCGCGAATCTGGAGCGTGAGCAAGAGGAGCGGAAGGCTGCTGCCCGAAAACAGGCGGAAGAGGCTCGTCGGGCGGAGCAGAAAAGATTGGAGAGCGATTTTGAGTATTTGCTGAATAACAGCGACATGGATTGGCATAAATACAAATAAGCTCAGATTGCGCATAAATCTGGTAATAAAGGTGGATGAGTGGTTCATTTATGAGTAAATTCAATAGAGACTATTTGATTACTATGGACGATATCGTAAGAGAGGGCAGTGATATTCTCCGGGTGGTCACCGAGCCTGTTAGCATTCCGCCGACGAAGGAAGACCAAGAAGAGATGGCAGCGATGCTGCAATTTTTGAAGAACAGCCAGGACCCCGAAATGTCCAAAAAATACAAGCTTCGGGCCGGTGTTGGACTATCGGCTAACCAGATTGGCCTTAATAAACGGATGTTTGCGGCCTATCTCACCGATGATCACGGACAATCCCGGGAATATGCCCTCTATAATCCGAAAATTATCAGCCATTCCGAAGCGATGATCTATTTGCCGGAGAGCGAGGGCTGCCTGTCCGTCGACAGATCCGTTCAGGGATTCGTCCCCCGCTACGAGAAGGTGCAGGTCAGGGCCTATGATGGGGAAGGCAATGAGGTGAAGCTGCGGTTCAAAGGCTTCGACGCGATCGTCATGCAGCATGAAATCGATCATTTGAACGGCATTATGTTCTACGATCATATCAATAAAGAGCATCCTTACAAGCTGCCGAGCGGCGTGCCTATCGCGAGCTTGTATTAGAATCTGCTTCAGCATTTAACGAAGACCAACCCGTTTTGCGGGTTGGTCTTTTGGTATTTCCCCTTGGCTTTACTGCAGCAGGACGATCAGTACCGGCAAAGTGACAAAGGAGGCGATCGTCGTCCACAGTACGCATTTGGATACTGTCTGCGGCGAGGCGCCGAATTTCTCGGCGAGCGCTGAAGCGTTCACTGCAGCAGGCATGCAGGCGAGGATGAACAGTACGGCGAACAGCACGCCGTCGATTTGCAGCAGCCAAAGGGCGAGCAGGGCGACTATAGGCGACAGCAGCATCCGGGTGGCGATACCGGCCCGGAATGCCCGTTTGGAGCCCGCATTCATCGGAACGCCGGCTACACCAACCATTTGCGCGCCGAGGATGGCAAGCACGACGGGTGAATAAGCGGCTGCAGCCATCGATATGCCCTGAGCGATGCCGAAGGGCAGTGAGAATCCGGTAGCTCTGAGCAAAATGGCGGCAGCGGCTGCATATATGGATGGCAAGGTAAATACCGATTTCACCGCTTGCTTCATGGAAAAGCTGGAGCGTGCCGCCAAATACACGCCTATCGTATTGACGATGATCATTTGGCCGATGACGTAGACGGAGGCTTTGTCCAGTCCGAGCTGGCCGAAGGCGAGCAGAACGAGCGGCAGGCCGTAGTTTACACTATTTGTAAACGTCGCAACGAGAGTGAGCCCCGCTTTTTCATCGGACGGAAGCTTTAGAAGCCGGCCTGCCGCGGCGGCGACCAGCCAGAGCAGTATAAGATTCAGCAGCGAGAAGCCAAGCGTCTGGTAAATGTCTTGATATGAAATATCCGCCTTGGCCAGCGTCTCAAGGATCAGGGCCGGGTTCAGGAAATACAGGTAGAGCGTAACCAGCGGTCTGGTATCGAGCTTCTGAAATCGCTTGAGGAGTGCCCCCGAAATGACGGGAATTGAGATCGGCACGATGACTTGCAGCATGGTGTTTAGGACAGAATACAGCATCAATAATCTCCCTCCAGCCGAGTAGGGACGGCTATATAGACTCTAGCAAAAATTCCGCCGGCGGTCTAAGAAAAAAATAAATCTGCGCGAAACGCGAACTTTTTGATCCGCTATCCCGTTACAGTAGCAGAAGCCAACCGCGCGGGGTTATTCATTACATTACCGTTATGAAATGAGGAAATGATGGCATGATCAAGATCAACCATTTGTATAAAATGTACCGGAAGGGCCATATGGCGCTGGATGACGTCAATTTGACGATCGGCGAGGGCATGGTCGGCCTTCTCGGGCCTAATGGTGCAGGCAAAACCTCGCTGATGCGCATCCTGGCTACATTAATCCGTCCGAGCTCGGGAGACGCATTGATTCATGGAGTATCGCTGAAGAACGCGGAGGACATCCGGAAAATGATCGGGTATTTGCCGCAGCAGTTTCAAGTATATCCTCAACTGACTGGAGCGGAATTTTTGGATTATGTCGCCGTAATGAAGGGAATGAGCGATCCGCGCAAGCGCAAGGCGGAAATTTCCCGCCTGCTGGAGGAGGTCAACCTTGCGGAGAAGGGAAATAAGCGCATCCGCACGTATTCCGGCGGCATGAGAAGGCGCCTTGGAATTGCTCAGGCGCTGCTCGGCTCCCCTCAGGTGCTGATCGTTGACGAGCCGACTGCCGGATTGGACCCGGAGGAGCGCGTGCGCTTCCGCAATCTGCTTAGCGGTTTAGCCTGGGCCGGATTGTGCTGCTGTCCACGCATATCGTTGCGGACATTGAGAGCAACTGCCGGCAGATCGCCGTGCTTGATCGGGGGGAAGTACGGTTTTCTGGGGATTTAACGCGCTTGCAGACCGCCGGCGAAGGCAAGGTATGGGAAGGGATCGTTGAAGAGAGCCTGTTCGCTAAGCTGGACCCGATGTCCATCGTATCCACCCGGCGCACGGATGATGGGCTGCTCTGTCGGATCATCGCCGATACCCCGCCTATAGATATGGATGCGTCCGTAGTTCGTCCTACCCTGGAGGATGGCATTTAGCGCTGCTAAGGTCTTCTCAGGAGGAAGGAGCGGGGCAGCGATGATGAAATGGAAGCGCCAATTTGCGCTGGAATGGAATCATATTTTCCGCAATCCTTGGCTGATGGGGCTGCCGGCCCTTTACGGGGTACTGTATACATGGTTTCTGTCGGCGGTCTCGCCGCTGAACAATCTTTTTAACGAGGCCTACAGCTTTCATGCTCTGGTTCATACACTTACGCTGGGTATCGTCATGCTCCTGGGCATTCTGGCCATTCGCCGCGACATTAGGCGGGAGTTCTGTCGTCTTCTTTGTTTCCGGTTATCACGCCGCTCATGCTGATCGCATCCATGCTGTTCAGCTACCGGACCTGGAATCCCGGAATGCGTTCGATCGAGAGCATTACTCCTTATCCTCCGGCACTTGTCATGTACAGCCGCATGCTGATGGTCATCGCCCTGATCGTCGTATGGGCCTTCATGAGCTCGGTGGTCGTGAGCGTACGCATCTTCCAGGTCGGCGAATTTGTCCTGCCGCTGGGCCCTTTTCTGCTGCAATATTTCATCCGCAAATTTTCTGTGAATTCCCAGAGCAGATAACTGTCCACATGTGTATAACCCTAATCTGGCTGGAATCATGGGTGCTAACGGGTCGATAATGTGAATATGTTGACGGTTCCTGCCCCGTTCTTCGGAAATTATGAACAGTATGCACATATCCATGCACATATGAACAAATTAGCCGCGGTTTTCAGCCGTCGGCTTATTTGTTGTCTACAGCAAATCGAGAAAATGAATAATTCATAGGAATTTTATCGGATTTGGTATTTTCAAACGCTTCATTATGTGAGAGAATATGAAAAAAACAATGACATCCTTTTGGGTATGCAAATTTAAAGGAGGATTTAACTATGTCTGAAGAGCGTCAACTCGGTCTTGAAACACTTGCGGTTCATGCGGGTCAGGAAATTGATCCCACTACTTATTCTCGCGCGGTACCGCTGTATCAAACAACATCCTATGGCTTCCGCGATACGGAGCATGCGGCCAATTTGTTCGGACTGAAGGAATTTGGCAACATTTACTCCCGTATCATGAACCCGACGAACGATGTGTTCGAGAAAAGAATCGCGGCGCTCGAAGGCGGCGTTGGCGCACTTGCCACGAGCTCCGGTCAGGCAGCGATTACGTTCTCGATCCTGAATATCGCAGGTGCCGGGGATGAAATCGTCTCCTCCGCAACGTTGTACGGCGGAACGTATAATCTGTTCTCTACTACGCTAGCGAAGCTGGGAATCAAAGTGACTTTCGTGGATTCGTCCAACCCGGAAAATTTCCGCGCGGCGATCACAGATAAGACCAAAGCTCTGTATGCAGAGACGATCGGTAATCCGAAGGGCGATGTCCTTGATATCGAAGCGGTAGCCGCGATTGCTCACGAACACGGCATTCCGCTTATCGTAGACAACACCTTCCCAAGCCCGTACCTGCTTCAGCCGATTAAGCACGGGGCAGACATTGTTGTGCACTCAGCAACGAAGTTCATCGGCGGACACGGCACTTCCATTGGCGGCGTCATCGTTGACGGCGGGAAGTTCGACTGGAAGGCCAGCGGCAAATTCCCGGGGCTGACCGAGCCGGATCCGAGCTACAACGGCGTTGTCTATACGGAAGCGCTTGGCCCGCTGGCTTACATTATTAAAGCCCGCGTACAACTGCAGCGCGACCTGGGCGCATCCTTGTCTCCATTTAACGCTTGGCTGCTTCTTCAGGGTCTGGAGACGCTGCATCTGCGCGTAGAACGCCATAGTGAGAACGCGCTTAAGGTAGCGAAGCATTTGGAAGCACATCCGAATGTCGAATGGGTCAGCTATGCTGGACTTCCTAGCCATGAATCCTATGCGCTTGCCCAGAAATATCTGCCAAAGGGCCAAGGCGCAATCCTGACCTTTGGAATCAAGGGCGGCGTAGAAGCTGGCCGCAAGCTGATCAACAGCGTGAAGCTGTTCTCGCACTTGGCCAACGTCGGCGATTCCAAATCCTTGATCATTCATCCGGCAAGCACGACGCATCTGCAGCTGTCTCCGGAGGAGCAATTGTCGGCAGGCGTTACTCCTGGACTCATTCGCCTGTCCATCGGCACAGAGTCGATTGAAGATATCCTCTATGATCTCGATCAAGCGATTGCGGCAAGCCAGGCCTAATCATCTGTTTATATCCTGTTAGAGCTATGCGAGTTTGAACGCTGCTCCCGAAGGTTTGTCAACAAGCTTTGGGAGCAGTTTTTTTAATTGGCAATAGCACCGTTTATGAGTTTTGCGATTATTGGTGGTGGCAGCGGCGGTGGTAACAGTTGGGCAACAGCGGTGGCTGCAACGGCAGTGAAAGTATCGGGCAGTGACTACGGCGATTGCGGTGGCTATTATGGCTGCAACGACTATAGTGACTACAGTGACTAGTAGCTGCAATGACTGCAATGTCTAAAATAGTGACTGAGAGTGACTAAAGTGACTGTAGGTGAATTTAACGACTCCAAATGACTGTAAGGACGGTAGTAGCTCTAGTGGCTGCAATACTCCATGACTATAGCAGCAGCTATAGCAGCTTTAAGTAGCTCAATGGCATAAGTAGCTGAAAAAGCTTAACTGTCAACGGTGGTACTGTTAGTGAGGTTGAGTAATTATCGTGACAGGAGTTTATAGTGGTAGTGATCGACTGGGAATTACGATACTAACTGCATTTGTTGCAATTAGAATGAGGTACTCGTCATGCGGCGCTATAACTAACTGTATTTCTTACAATTAAATTAGCCAATTACGGGTTGCGATGGTGAAAAGGGACATTTCAGATGTAAGAAATACATTTATAATGCAATATTGCTCGGAATGAAGCTAAATAGATGTATGAAATACAGTAAGTCTCAATGAAGATCCGCCTCAGCTAAAACCCACCGCCAGCCAACTCTCTACCTGCTAAAGTTCACTACCCAAACACCCCAAACACCCAAACACCCAAACACCCAAACACCCAACATCCCCCTACAAGCCCGGCTCACCCATCGTTCTCCCCGCTAAAAACCTACTCAACAGCTATCAGAATGATGGAGGGAGGACAACGGGTCGTCTTTCACAAACGAATTTGTCTACTCACCTATTTACACAAAGCGAAAAAAGGCTTAAAATGAATCTAAAGTTTCGCTGAGGAAAAATTATTGTTCTGATCCAAAAATGATTATCGTTCTCAATTACATGCTGCTCCGGGATTTTCCCGGGGCAGCATGTGCCATTTTAAGGGCATTAACAATAGTATTCATTCTCAATTAGATACCACATCAAGGGAGGAGATTTATATGCAAGCGATACACAAAAGAGTTAACGCAATTCAGCAATCCGCGTCCGCAAATTCGCCGGATCCGCGGAGACGGCGGCGCCAGTCGCTGCTTCACATGCTGAAGCATCGGGAGATTATTATTGCGCTGGGCAGTGGCGTGCTTATGTTAACGGCTTGGGGAGTAGGATCGTTCTCGCAAACGATATCCGTGCTGCTCTACATTGCCGCTTATTTTACGGGAGGATTCATGAAAGCCAAAGAAGGGCTAGAGACGTTAATCAAGGATCGCGATCTGGACGTAAACCTGCTGATGATCGCCGCGGCGCTGGGAGCTGCCTCTATTGGCTATTGGAATGAAGGCGCGATGCTCATCTTCATTTTCGCCTTGAGCGGCGCGCTGGAGTCCTTTGCCAGCGAACGCAGCCATAAGGATATCTCCGAGCTGATTTCCTTAAAACCGGAAACTGCGGTAAAGGTGGGCCAGGACGGGATGAAGGTCGTCCCTGTGGAAGAATTGGCGATCGGCGACCTTCTGCTCGTGAAGCCGGGCGAGGTAATTCCCGCGGACGGAGTAGTGCAAAGCGGCAGTTCGGCCGTCAACCAAGCTGCCATTACGGGGGAATCGATACCGGTGGATAAAGCGCTAGGCGACAGCGTGTTTGCCGGAACATTGAACGGAGAAGGAGCTCTGTATGTTGAAGTAACGAGCCCGGCTGAAGGAACTCTCTTTGCCAAAATTATCGCACTCGTCGAGCAGGCGCAGAATGAGACGCCGGAGTCCCAACGCTTCATCAAACGGCTGGAAGGCATTTATGCCAAAACTATCGTGGCAGCGACAGCAGCGCTTATTCTGCTTGCTCCGCTGGTGCTCGGCTGGAGCTGGTCGTTTACTTTTTATAAAGCGATGGTCTTCCTCGTCGTGGCTTCACCTTGCGCTCTGGTCTCTTCTGTGATGCCAGCGATGCTATCGGCCATGTCCAAAAGCGCTAGAAAGGGCGTCCTCTTTAAGGGGGGAGCGCATATGGACAATTTGGGCAACACGAAGGTAGTGGCTTTCGACAAGACGGGCACGTTAACGGCTGGGCAGCCGGTCGTCACCGAATTGTTCGTGGCTGACGGCTATGACCGCTTGGATGTGCTGGCGGCTTGTGCTTCCGCTGAAAGCTTGTCTGAGCATCCGCTTGCCAAGGCGATCGTAAACAAGGCAGTCAGCGAAGGTCTGCAAATCAAGGAGGCCGAGGATATGAGAGCCATTACTGGCTGGGGCATCGAGGCCAGAGTGAATGGACGGATGTGGCGCATTGGCAAGGCTAGTGAGCAGGACGCCGCCATGCCGGCCGCATTGATGGAGCGGCTGAAGATATTGGTAGGAGAGGGCAATACCGTCTCGCTGATTATGCAGGACAATGATTATGTGGGCCTGGTTGCTCTGCAGGATGTCATTCGCCCTCAGGCGGTTGCTGCAATCTCCAAGCTGCGCGAGATGGGGATTGCCACGGTGATGCTGACGGGAGACCGTAGCGGGACGGCCGAGGCTATAGCGAGAGAGGCTGGCGTGGATCAGGTGTTTGGCGATTTGCTGCCGGAGGATAAGGTAAATCATGTTCGAAGCCTCCGGGAAAAGCACGGACATATCGTGATGGTCGGCGACGGCGTCAACGATGCCCCAGCCCTTGCATCCGCCACGGTCGGCATGGCTATGGGCACGGGCGGAACAGGAGCCGCACTTGAGGTGGCGGATGTCGTGCTGATGAACGATAATTTGGAAATGGTTGCGGAGACCGTAGCATTGGCTCGCCGCGCCCGCAGAATCGTGAAGCAAAATCTCGTGTTTGCCGCGGCCGTCATTCTGACGTTAATCGTAGGCAACTTTGTTCAAGGCATATCGCTTCCGCTCGGTGTGATTGGGCATGAGGGCAGCACGCTTCTCGTCATTTTGAACGGGCTGCGCCTGCTTCGTTGAAGCAGGGCAGTTCCTTCCCGGATTCATAGATCCTTCATGCAACCTTCACGGAACACGGCTAACGCAAATATTGACCTTAATTAATCATTACTTGATAATAAAGATGAGGTACTGTAATGAAAATGAATGAATAGATATGCGGCACTCATGTAAAATTATTGCCTTGAAGGAGGATGTAATAAGATGTATAAATCCATTATTATCGGAACGGGCCCGGCAGGGCTGACCGCGGCAATTTACCTGGCCCGCGCGAACCTGAAGCCGCTCGTTATTGAAGGGCCTCAGCCTGGAGGCCAGCTGACCACAACGACGGATGTAGAGAACTTCCCCGGCTTCCCGGAAGGAATCATGGGGCCTGAGCTGATGGATAATATGCGCAAGCAAGCGGAGCGTTTTGGCGCTGAATTCCGTATGGGATGGGTGAACTCGGTCGATATGAGCAGCCGTCCGTTCAAACTTCAAGTGGAGGGCATTGGGGAGCTGGTGTCCGAAACACTAGTAATTTCGACGGGAGCTACCGCCAAATATCTTGGAATTCCGGGCGAGCAGGACAATGTGGGCCGTGGCGTAAGCACCTGCGCAACCTGCGACGGCTTTTTCTTCCGCGGGAAGGAAATCATCGTCATCGGCGGGGGCGACTCTGCGTTGGAAGAAGCAGGCTTCTTGACAAGATTCGCCTCCAAGGTAACGCTGGTTCACCGCCGGGACGAACTGCGCGGCTCGAAGATCATGCAGGACCGCGTGCGGGCCAACGAGAAGGTGGAATGGGCGCTGAACCGGACGCCGATTGAAGTCCTGACGAACGAAATGGGCGTAACCGGGCTTAAAGTACGCAATAATGCGACCGGGGAAGAGGAAGTTATCCCGGCCAGCGGTGTATTCGTAGCGATTGGGCATCATCCGAACACCGGCTTCCTGGGTGGTCAGATCGATACGGACGAGAATGGCTATATCATTGTGAAGCCGGGAACGTCCGAGACGAACGTACCGGGCGTATTCGCTTGCGGCGACGTTCAGGATACCCGTTACCGCCAGGCTATTACGGCTGCGGGAAGCGGCTGTATGGCAGCGATCGATTGCGAGAAATTCATAGAAAGCCTGGAGCATGAGGCTGCTGCAGCTGCAGCTGCGAAATAACAGATAACTACTAGATAATAGATATAGATATATAGAATAGATAAACCTGGGGTAGGGAAGAGGATAAATCATATGAGTCAAGTTATCGTATATACAAGCACGAACTGTCCGAACTGCCATCGGGTCAAGAGCTATCTTGCGGAGCGTGGCGTTTCTTACGAGGAGCGCAACGTGCAGAGAAACAAGGAGTTCGCTCAGCAGGTATTGGATATGGGAATACAAGTCGTCCCGGTCACGGTTATTGGCGAGCAGCGCATTCCCGGATTGAACAAGCTTCAATTTGATAAGGCATTAGCCGAGCATGCATTGCTTCAAGCCTAAGGCTGAAAGCCATGGCTTCCAATTCATCGAAATAAGAACAAGAAGAGGAGAACGGTTAGCCCGTTCTCCTCTTATATTCCATAGATGCGAAGACAAAGTTGTATAAGTATTGTTAAACAATCAAGCCGGCAACAAACTGGAATACGATATAACTAACAATTCCGCTGCCGATCAGAATGAGCCCGCTCTTCTTCCGCCCTTGGAACAGGCGCAGTAAACCTAAGCTGCCTAGTGGGGCAATGATCAGGATAAAAAACATCACAGTAATAAAAAGTTCAACGGAAATGTCCGATATATTTACTATAGTCATATACATGTCTCTCCGTTCCTAATATGGCTGATCGCGCAATGATATTTATCACACTATTTAATATGTTTTATATTATACCTAAACTGCTATCCATTTAAAAGGAAATCGTATAGGAAAATAAGGCATTTTAGCGTCTTTTTTGTCATGAGGACACAAAGTCGAAAGCGGCGGTAGGAGACTGAGGATTCGACAAAACTAGAAGCCCTTTTCATATTAGGTTATGTTACAATGGGCTTGAACTAACGGGAAAAGCTATATTTTTATGCAGAAGGGTTGGGATATGATGAAGCAGCAAATCGCAAAACGATGGATTACGGCTGGGATTGCATGTGCAATTGTGTTTGGTGCCGTACCGCCGGTCGTCGGTTATAGTGAAGTATACGCGCAATCGGAAATCGCTGCAGAGAACGTAGCCGTAACCTCTTCAACGGAGCTTCAATCCGTATTAGCCGAGCTTATGGGAGCCAGGAAAACGAGCATCACTTTGAAATATCAGGGCGCGACGAGCAACCTGAAGGATATTTTGAAGGAAGCTGTGAACGGGGCGCTGGAGAGCGATCCTTACACCAAGTATGTCGTTGACCGTTATACATATTCGTGGAAAGGTACCTCCGGTTCGGCCAAGATCACCTTTCAAGTATACTACCGGGAGACGGCAGAGCAGTCGGCTTACGTTGACGAGAGGGTAAAGGCGATTTTGAAGGAAATACTGAAGCCCGGCATGAATGAACATCAGAAGATTAAAGTGATTCACGATTATGTCGTGTTAAATATGAAATATGATGAGAAGCTGCAGAAATATACCGCATATGAAGGCTTGAAAACAGGCGAAGCGGTATGCCAGGGATATACGCTGCTAACGTACAAGCTCCTGCAGCAGGCGGGAATCAACAATCGAATCGTCGAAGGCAGTGCTGGGGGCCAATTGCATGCCTGGAACCTCGTATATTTGGGAGGACATTGGTACCATCTTGATACGACGTGGGATGATCCTGCTCCGGATATGCCGGGTGTCGTTAAATACGGCTACTATATGCGGACGGACGAGCAAATGAGAAAGACGCATACCTGGAATAACGTATATCCGGCTGCAAAGCAATCCTATCGTCAGACGCTCGGATCGCTAATTGCAGCAGGCGGCCAAGCGGCTGCCGGACTGCTGGAGCTGGAGAAGCAGCTGGAATATACGCTCTACCGCCCGGATGCTGCCCTAAGCACGGCCCAGGGAATTCAAGCTCAGGTCAAGCAGGCGAACGCCAGCAAACAGCAGACGGTAACGGTCCGCTATGCCGGCTCAGAGCGGCAGCTCGTCGATCATTTGGGAAGCCTGTATGATCTTGGCCTCAGCCATATTTCTTATCTGGCCGAGCCGCTGGAAGGCACTCATGATCTGCGGGTCGAAATTCATTGGGAGAATAATTGAGTTAGCTATTATTGAGTTCATTTGCCTATAAGAAAGGAGCTGCCCCCGAGTAGATTCATCTACTTCGGGGCAGCTCCTTTTTGCACGTACACCTGTTTCTAACGTATGGATCGATCGGTCTTATTTTCGTGCTGGCGGCTCCAGCTCGCATTCCTGCAGGGGAACTACTTTGGTGCGTTTAATCCATTTGTACCCGAGCCAGATGACCAGGAACAAGGGAACGCTGATATATGACACAACGACACCGTACCAATCGATCTGCCCTCCGGTGAAGGCCGACAGATTTTGCCCCAGAATGACGACAATACATAGTACAAAGGCAAAGATCGGACCGAACGGGAACCATTTAGCCTTGTAGGGAAGATCGTTCAGGTCCCGGCCTTGGGCAATATAGGCCCGCCGGAAACGGTAGTGGCTGATCGCGATGCCGAGCCAGGTAATAAATCCGCACATCCCCGAGGCGTTAAGCAGCCACGTATACACGATCCCGTCTCCGAACAGGGAGGCCAGGAAGGCGGTCATTCCAACCAGCGTCGTCAGCAGCAGCGCATTGACCGGCAATCCCCGGCGGCTGAGCCGCGCGAGGAACTTCGGCGCTTTGCCCCGCTTGGCTAGCGAGTACAGAACGCGGGAGGACGCATACATGCCGGAATTGCCTGCGGACAGAACGGAGGAGAGAATGACCGCGTTCATCACCGAGGCGGCGAAAGCCAGTCCGGCTTTTTCGAAGACGAGCGTGAACGGGCTGACGCCAATGCTCTCGATGCCATCCTTCAGCAAATTAGGATTCGTGTAAGGAATGAGCAAGCTGATGACGAAAATCGCCAAAATGTAAAAAATAAGGATGCGCCAGAATACCTGACGGATCGCACGGGGAACGTGTTCCCGCGGGTTGTCGCTTTCGCCGGCGGCGACGCCGACCATTTCTGTTCCCTGGAAGGAGAAACCCGCGGCCATAAATACGCCGAGGAAGGCGAAGAATCCGCCGTGGAACGGCGCATCGCCGATCGTGAAATTTTTGAAGCCGACGGCTTCGCCGCCGATAATGCCGAAGATCATCAGCACGCCGACCGCCAGAAATATAATGACTACCGCAACCTTAATGGTGGCAAACCAATATTCCGATTCGCCGTATCCCTTAACAGATAGAAGGTTGAGACCCAAAATGAGGGCAAGGAACAGAACGCTCCACAATAGGGATGAGCTGTCCGGGAACCAGTATTTAATAATCAGCGTTGCCGCTGACAGCTCGGCCGCAATCGTAATCGCCCAGTTATACCAGAAGTTCCAGCCCATGGCGAAGCCCAGAGATGGATCGACGAAACGCGAGGCGTAAGTCTCGAACGAACCCGAATCCGGCATATACGTAGCCAGCTCGCCCAGGCTCGTCATCAGAAAATAGACCATGATTCCAACGGCGGCGTAAGCGAGAAGGGCACCACCGGGGCCCGCCGAGGCGATCGCTCCTCCACTGGCGAGAAACAAACCGGTCCCAATTGACCCGCCGAGGGCGATCATCGTCATATGGCGGGCTTTGAGTCCCCGGTTCAATTGAGATGTGTTTGTCTTGTTGCTATCCATTGTCTGCATCCTCTCAGTTTAAATCAATAAAAAAAGAAAAAGACCGCCGGAAAGGTTCCGCGGTCTTATCGTTATACCGTGACCCCATAAACAATCCTCAAGATAGCACAACACGGCTTTCCGCAGGAGTCAGCCGTGACAGTTCTGTCCCTTTCGGCAACAGCCCCAGCATGTCCGTCCATGGGAAGCAGGACGTTCACGCTTCGGCGATGCTGCCTTTCCATCCGGTTCATCGGCGGCTTCCAGCCTCCCCGGACGTACTGATCAACATCGCGACCTCTACCTCATCCGAAATGCCGATGAGGCTCTTATTAAATTGTCAGATGAACTGATTACTCAGTATATAACAGCGGCCTGCCAAGGACAATCATCAAATATTGACATCAAGGCCGATGGATCAAACAGAGCAATTGGAATCAGGCAATCAGGCGTCCTTAGCGCTATTCTGTCTGTGCTGCGCCATTTGCTGCCAGATCGTACCCGCAGCCTGCTCTCCAGATTCGATCCGCTCGAGCGCCATCCGCGCCTGAAGGCCAACCTCGAATTCCGGGTCATCCGAGGCAGCGCGGAGCGCGTCGCGCGCCTCATCTGTGCCGACCTCGTAGAGGAAGCGGGCCGCCCGCCAGCGAACAAGCTTGCTCGAATCCTGCAGCGCGGCAATCATTGCCTTCGTCGCCGCCGGATCGCCGATGTCCGACAGCGTATCGCCTGCCGTGCGGCGCACCGCCGGGGACTTATCGCGCAGCGCCTCATAGAGCAGGTCCATGGCCGGCTTGCCGATATCGCCGAGGTAGACGACGGCCAGGCGGCGCACCTGCATTTGCTTGTCGCCAAGCGCCTCGGCAAGCAGCGGCAGCGCTTCGGCATCCGGCTTCAGCGCCTCCAGGCCTGCGTAGCGAACGCGCCAGTCGTCGCTCTGCATCCGCTCGCGCACCTCGTCCAGGCTAAGCTCGCGGCGCTGCTCGACGAATTCGCCTTCGCTGCTGCCGTGCTCGATCGCCTGCGCCACGAGCGCCCGCAGCCGTTCCGGCGGGTATGCCGCCTCCAGCTCCTGCTCTACCTCGCGGGCGATATCCGCCAGCTCGCCGTAACGCACGCCGTAGTCGGTCAGCTTGCGTTCCTTGATCAGCGTCGCGCTGGACACCTCGGTCACCGCGGCCACGAAGCGCTCGCTGAGGCCGATCCGCTCCTCCTGGCTGCCGGATTTCACGCGGATCTGCATCGGGATGCTGCGGAAAAATTGCACGAAGACCTGCGCTTCGCCGTAGCCTTGCGCAGCCTCCGAATCGCTCTGCTCCCATGCGGAAGCAATGCCCTCCTGGCCGAACTGCGATTGAACCTCGGTCAAGATCGCCGACCAATCGGCATTGCCCTTCCGGTCAAGAGCAACGAAGTCGGCGGTATGAAAGACGCTCTTCACCCCCGGGATATGCAGCATTCTTGCAATCCATGACGGGGCTGAGCGTTCGTTGTCTAGCGTATATGTTTTGCGGATGCCCGGCTCCAGACTTTCACTCAGATGGAGCTTCATCGTATTCGGGCTCGGCGTCGGTTCGATAAATACAATTTTCATCATTTGTTCACACTCCTTTCAATTTATTGTACATCAAGGAAAGGGTTAACCCAAGTCTCGGAAGCAAGCCCGGAAGAACGGTATGCCCAGGACCGGTCAGGAATAAAAAGGAACCCGGGCGGCACACTACAGGTAGACAAATCGATTCAAAGGGGAGGCGCATCGTTATTATGTATCAGCGGCAGGAACGGATACTTATCCTTGTCTGCTTCGTCGTAGCAGTCATTATGCTGTATGCCACCATCAAGAGCGCCTTCCGGTATTTGGGCGCGCCAGCGGAGCCGGAACCCGGGCGCTGGATTATGACGAGAAGGGAGCCGAGCCAGACCCATGTTCTCTATGGACCCAGTCACATTGAGCCGGATTCTAACCGGCCTCACTTTGTTTGTACATATTAATTTCGCCTCAATCGGAGTAGGCGTCCCGCTCATTATCGCTTTGGCCGAATGGAGGGGGATTACGCATAAGGATCCCCATTATTCCCTGCTCGCCCGCAGATGGGCCCGCGGATTTGTTATTTCCGTCGCAGTTGGCGTTGTCACGGGCACATCGATTGGCCTGCAGCTCAGCTTGCTGTGGCCCAGCTTCATGCGCGTAGCCGGGCAGGCGATCGCTCTTCCGCTGTTTATGGAGACGTTTGCTTTCTTTGTCGAAGCGATTTTTCTCGGCATATACTTGTATACATGGGAGCGGTTCAGACGGCCGATCCTGCACCTGCTGCTGCTGATCCCGGTCGTGCTTGGGGCATTTTCTTCGGCATTTTTTATTACCACGGTCAATGCCTTCATGAATACGCCCCAGGGATTTACGCTGGAGAACGGTGTTTTTACGAATATCGACCCGCTTAGAGCCATGTTTAACCCGGCTACGCCGACCAAGGTATCGCACGTGCTGGCGTCTTCGCTGACGATGAGCTCGGGGCTGCTGGCGGGCATTGCCGCTTACAGCTTGCTTAAGGGGCGCAATCACCCCTATTTCAAAAAAGCACTCAAGCTCACGGTAACATGCGCGTTCGTCTTTGCGGTATCCACGGCGGTCATTGGGGACTTCTCCGGCAAATTTCTGGCGAAGTACCAGCCGGAGAAGCTGGCGGCAGCGGAGTGGCACTTCGAGACGATGGAGAAGGCTCCCCTCATTTATGGAGGGATTCTGGATGAGAACCATGAGGTGAAATATGCGCTGCGGATTCCTTACGCGCTCAGCATCCTGGCGGGCAGCACCCCAAGCACCAAAGTGATTGGCCTCGAGGAATATCCCCAGGACGACTGGCCGCCGCTGCTTATTCACTACATGTTCGATATGAAGGTGACGATCGGCATGCTGCTCGTTCTCATTCCATTCCTGTTTCTGCTGCGCCGCTGGCTGCCTGGCCGCAACAAGGGCTATCCAAAATGGCTGTTGATCGGCATTCTTACGCTGGGGCCGTTTGCGATGGTGTCGATCGAGCTAGGATGGATGTTCGCCGAAATCGGGCGGCAGCCCTGGATCGTTCGCGGCTACATGAGAGTCGTTGATGCGGCGACGACTTCGCCGAATGTCGGCTCGATGCTCCTGCTGTTCATTATTTTGTATCTCGTCCTTTGCGTATCGTGCGTTTACGTATTAGCCAAGCTATTCCGCAATAAAGACGTGTTTACGGAAATGAGAGAGCGGGGAATCGAGGAAGGAGGTCAGGGATGAGCTACGAAATCATCGGAATTACGGTGCTCTGGACGTTTCTATTTGGCTATTTGATCGTGGCATCGATCGATTTCGGAGCCGGTTTTTTCAGCTATTACAGCGTCATAACCGGGCAGAAGAACCGAGTTCACCATATTATTCAGCGTTATCTATCCCCCGTCTGGGAAGTGACGAACGTATTCCTGATCTTCTTCGTCGTCGGCCTTGTCGGCTTCTTTCCGATTTCAGCGTACTACTACGGTACGGCGCTGCTCGTTCCGGGCAGCCTGGCCACGGTGCTGCTGGGGCTTCGCGGGGCTTATTACGCCTACAACACCTACGGAAGCAGCAGGGAAGACAACAAGGTTTATATGGCGATCTATGGGGCGACGGGATTGCTGATTCCAGCGGCACTATCGACGGTGCTGGCCATATCCGAAGGCGGCATCATCCGGGAAGAGGGCGGCCATGTTGTCCTGAATTGGGCGAGTTTCTTCGCTAGTTCCTACACCTGGTCCGTCATTGTGCTGGCGCTCGTCTCCGTGCTGTACATTTCCGCCATGTTCTTGACCTATTACGCAAAAAAAGCGGGAGACCGCGTGGCCTTCGAAGTGCTGCGAGGATATGCGCTCTTGTGGAGCGCACCCACGATTGCCGCTTCTGTGCTGGCTTTTTTTCAGATCAATCGGCATAATCCCGAGCATTTCCAAAATATGCTCAGTATGGCTTGGATGTTTATTGCATCGTTCCTGTGCTTTCTGCTCGCCGTCTATTTCGTTTGGAAAAGAATCCGTCTGGGCTGGTCCTTTCTGCTCGTGATGCTGCAATTCGGCTTTGCCTGGTACGGATACGGGCGATCCCATTTGCCCTATATTCTCTATAAACAGGTCAGCATTTACGAAGGCTTCACGAACGAAACGATGGCGGTGGCGCTCATTACGGCGTTTATTGCCGGGCTGTTCATCCTGATCCCTTCGCTTGTGCTGCTGATGCGTTTGTTTCTATTCGACGCCAAATACATTCGGGGAGGATCGCCGAAGAAGGGGTGAGCTAAGCCATGGAGCATTTTTTGATGATGAGGGCGCCGCAGCTGGTCCTGATCGCCGCGGTCGTGTTTTTATTCGTTTACGCCTACCGTTATAAAGATCCTATCGACTGATTTGATTCAATCCTTTGCTTTTACGGGTGTATATGTTCTAAATATAGTAAAATAAAAAACGCAAAGAACAAACTGGAGGGGAGATAGAAGGAGGGTATCCTCAAGCATGGCCAAGAAACGCTATACGAACATCGACAATGTCAACACTGACAAAACCTTAAAGCAGTTCAGACAATGGCGGGAGGAGCGGCGCAGCAAGAAGAAAGACTACTCCTACATCATTCCGAACTCTACGCCGCAGCTTGATTTTTTGCGGGCCAATACAACTGAGCTTACTGTGACCTGGATAGGCCACGCTACATTCCTGATTCAATACAAGGGCCTGAATATCGTGACCGATCCCGTCTGGGCCGGGCGAATGGGATTTCAGCGCAGGCTTGGAACGCCGGGAATACCGATTGCTGACGTACCTGAGCTTGATGTTATTCTTATTTCCCATTCCCACTATGATCATATGCATATTTCTTCCATCCGCAGGCTGTATGGGGCAAACACCCAGCTCATCGTGCCCATCGGCTTAGGACGCAAGCTGCGGCGCAAAGGGTTTAAGCGCGTTCACGAGCTGAGCTGGTGGGAGCATCTGGAGATCGAAGGCGCCAAAATTTCGTTTGTGCCGACCCAGCATTGGACGCGGCGGACGCCGTTTGATACGAATACGTCGCATTGGGGCGGATATGTTCTGGAACCGGCGAGGACAACGGAAGGACAGCAGGAGCATGTCGTTTATTTCGCCGGCGACAGCGGTTATTTCCGCGGCTTTGAGGAGATTGGCAGGCGCTATAAGATCGATATAGCCTTATTGCCGATTGGCGCCTATGAACCGGAATGGTTCATGACCTCGCAGCATACGACTCCGGAGGAGGCGCTGCAGGCATTTCTCGACGTGAAGGCCAAGCTGATGATTCCGATGCATTACGGGACGTTTCGGCTTGCCGACGATACCGCGCGGGAGGCGCTTGATCGCTTGGAGGAGGACCGGAAGCGCAGGGGTATCGCGGAAGAGGCTATCAAAATCCTGCTTCATGGCGAGACGCTCCGATATCCGGGAAGCGGATAGCGAACTCCGGCCAAGACCGCACGAAGGATATACAGTGACTGCAAAGACGCACATGACGTGCGTCTTTTTTTGCGGGCAAATCGTTTTCGACTGGGGCGGGCGGCCATGATTTATGCTATAATGTTGACCAGTGTGTATTATTGATAAAGGATGGTAATGCCGAAATGATAAGTACTACTGGTGTAACGCTCCGCTATGGAAAACGAGCACTTTTTGAAGATGTGAATATAAAATTTACGCCGGGGAACTGCTACGGCCTCATCGGCGCGAACGGGGCGGGGAAATCCACCTTCCTGAAAATCTTGTCTGGAGAAATCGAGCCGAATCAGGGCGAGGTGCATATGTCGCCGAACGAACGCCTTGCGGTGCTGAAGCAGAACCATTACGAGTATGACGAGTACCCTGTCCTGGAGACGGTGATCATGGGGCATACCCGTCTGTATTCCATCATGAAGGAGAAGGACGCCCTGTATGCGAAGCCTGATTTCTCCGAAGAGGACGGCATGCGCGCTGGCGAGCTCGAAGGAGAGTTCGCGGAGCTGAACGGCTGGGAAGCCGAATCGGATGCGGCTGCGCTGTTGATCGGGCTGGGCATTCCGCGCGAGCTTCATGACAAGAAGATGGCTGAGCTGAGCGGCAACGAGAAGGTGCGGGTATTGCTGGCTCAGGCCTTGTTCGGTCGCCCGAACAACCTGCTGCTGGATGAGCCGACGAACCATTTGGATTTGGAATCGATTCAATGGCTCGAGAACTTCCTCATGGACTATGAAGGAACGGTTATTGTCGTATCTCACGACCGTCACTTCTTGAACAAGGTTTGTACGCATATCGCGGACATCGACTTCGGCAAAATTCAGCTGTACGTCGGCAACTACGACTTCTGGTATGAATCTAGTCAATTGGCGCTGCAGATGCAGCGTGATGCGAACAAGAAGAAGGAAGAGAAGATCAAAGAGCTTCAAGCGTTTATTCAGCGTTTCTCCGCGAATGCTTCGAAATCGAAGCAGGCTACATCCCGGAAGAAGCAGCTGGACAAAATCACGCTCGACGATATCCGTCCTTCGAACCGGAAATATCCGTTCCTGCACTTCAAGGCGGAGCGTGAGGCCGGCAAGCAGCTTCTGAGCGTAGAAGGCTTGACCAAGATGGTGGAAAGCGAGAAAGTACTGGATAACGTCAGCTTCGTTGTTAATAAAGGCGACAAAATTGCTTTTGTTGGGCCGAACGGCCTGGCGAAGACGACCTTCTTCCAAATCGTAATGGGCGAGCTGGAAGCGGACGCTGGAGAATACAGCTGGGGCGTAACGACGTCGCAGGCGTATTTCCCTAAAGATAACTCTAAATATTTTGACGGCGTTGACCTCAACTTGGTCGAATGGCTGCGTGAATATTCGCACGACCAGGATGAGACCTTCCTCCGCGGCTTCCTGGGCCGGATGCTGTTCTCCGGGGAAGAGGCGCTGAAGAAAGCGAGCGTCCTGTCCGGGGGCGAGAAGGTTCGCTGCATGCTGGCGAAAATGATGCTGAATGGCGCGAACGTGCTTCTGTTTGACGAGCCGACGAACCACCTGGACTTGGAGTCCATTACGGCACTGAATAACGGCTTGATCGATTTCGACGGCACGATTCTGTTCACGTCACATGACCATCAGTTCATCCAGACGATTGCCAACCGGATTATCGAAATTACGCCAAATGGCATCATCGACCGCGTTATGACCTACGATGAATACCTGGAGAGCGAAGAGATTCAAAATCTGCGCAAGCAAATGTATCCTGAAGATAAATAATCGCCAAACCTGGCGCTAAATGCAGAAGGGGCTGTCCCAGAAGTCATCATAGATGACTGAGGGGCGCCCCTTTCTCCGTTTCTGTGGAACCGACTTTGTGGAACCAACTTCTGTGGAAGCAATTTCTCCCTTGCCTGCATCCCTTCTTAAGCTCATCCTATATAACTGGTAGACATAAGCTGTCCGACACTAAATGGAATTCATGTATCTAATAATGCTCTAAACGAATGGTTCAATGGATTAGATGGATTTTATGCACCTAAAATCAAGAATCCCGCCCATGATGGACAATTCCCTTTTTCTAAAGACATAAAATCCATTTAAATCTACTTTTCTTTCTTTACCGCGGAAACTAACTACTATAATTCCAATTAGAACGTGAAATCCGCGATTCATGCTCGGCGTAAGGGGTGGAGCGTATTTGGTCTCATCAAGGGGACCGGAGATAGAGCGCGCGCATGATCGAGCCGGAGTCTGTGTTTGGCGATATGAAGAACAACCGGGGCTTCAAAAGGTTCCTGCTTCGAGGCTGATCAACAGTAAATCTGGAGCTCGGGTGGCTTTCCCTTGCCCACAATCTGCTTAAGACAGCAGCCGTTGATGCCAAAAACCAAGGAGCTAAGCGAGAACAAACCGCTTAGCTTCTTGGTTTTTTACGATTTCTATCCTATTTTGCTGGTGAGGGTGCTCCAAGGATTACTTTTGGGATACCCTCTTTTGCGTCTTGGAGCTGCTTCTCCTATGACCCGCCTGTACGGCGACGCTGGTTATTCGGCTTTTTATTGTTCTGGCTCTTCAATGTTTTTGTTTGTTGATTTCCGGAGAATCCTGGCTTATTCGCCGCAGCCTGCTGCTGTTTTTTCTGCTGCAGCTTCTGGCGCATCGCTTCGGCCAAGTCGATTTTCCGCGGTTCGTTGCTTTCTGTCATGTCGATCATCTCCTATAGGGAAAGGGGTTGCTCTTATTCTATACGTTTTTAAATTATTGGACAACGGGAATAATGAATAACGTTCGCTTTAGCCCGGGGCAACACTGTTTCTCTAGACTCACACGAAGTTCATTTGCTACGATGATATAACCATATTTTGTTTTTCAAATAGAGAAGGAGCTGGAGGTGCAGATTTGGACATTTATAAAGATATACGCAAAGGAGAGCGGGGAGCCTGGATCAGCATTTCCGCTTACCTGGTTCTATCTGCATTCAAACTGATTTGCGGATATCTCTTTGCATCGAGCGCCCTTTTGGCAGATGGCTTCAACAACGTAACCGATATCGTGGCTTCGCTTGCGGTATTGATAGGATTGCGCATATCCCAGAAACCGCCTGATTCCGATCACGCTTACGGGCATATGCGAGCGGAGACAATTGCTGCTTTAGTGGCCTCTTTTATTATGGCGATGGTGGGAATTCAAGTCATTTACGGTTCGATTCGTTCACTTGTGGCAGGAACAGAGACTGAGCCGGATATTCGCTCGGCGGGGGTTGCATTGATCTGTGCGGCAGTGATGTGGCTCGTTTATGCCTATAATCGCAGGCTGGCGAAGCAGATTAACAATCAGGCGCTAATGGCAGCGGCCAAGGATAATTTTTCTGATGCATTGGTGAGTATCGGGGCGGCCATCGGAATTATCGGCGCGCAATTCGGGCTTCCGTGGCTGGATACCGTTGCCGCCTTTGCAGTCGGCCTGTTAATTTGCAAGACCGCCTGGGATATATTCAGGGACTCAACGCATCGGTTGACCGACGGCTTCGACGAGAGCGAGCTGGGAGATCTGCGGAGCTCCATTTCAAGAATCCAAGGCGTAGAAGGGATACGGGACGTGAAGGCGCGCGTCCATGGCAATCATGTGCTGGTTGACGTCGTCATCGAAGTAGACCCGCTGCTTACCGTGATGGAGAGTCACGAAATCAGCGATCGCGTTGAGGAGCAGATGCGGCGCATCCGCAATGTCATGCATGTTCACGTTCATGTTGAACCGAAGACCGGGACGTAGAAAAGAACCGTTAGAGTGTACATGCTCTGACGGTTTTTTATGTTGGGGTGAAAAGGTACTAAGACCTATTTTCGGAATTTATACTAGGTATTTCGTAGCCCAGTCAAATACATAACACGAAAATCGACTTATTTAGACATTTATCGACAAAGGATATAATGGTTAGAAGTTAAAAAGAAAGGAGGAATTAACAGAATACCCCATATTTCCAACTACATCTAGGAGGTTTTTCATCAATGAAACGGAGTGTGGCGATTTTATTATCGAGTGCCATGGCATTATCCATTTATTCTTCCATGCCGGCGTTGACTTCGGCAGCGGCTTCATCCCAGAGTGCCGTGCAGTCTACGGGCCAGATCGTGGCAGGCGTCAATTTGCGAGACAAGCCGTCTCTGTCAGGAAAGGTCATCGGCTCATTGAAGAAGGGGACGTCGGTGCAAATTCTGGAACAAAGCAACAGCTATTTCTATAAGGTGAAGGATGCCGCAGGGAATGTCGGATATGTGAGCGCGGCGCCAAAATATATCACGGTTAATGGTACGGCTTCTGCACCGGGGTCAGCGGAGACGAAGCAAAGCGGCCGCGTTATCTACGGAGTGAATCTGCGCACAGCGCCGTCCACGTCCGGGGAAATCATTACGATGCTGAAGAAAGGCACTGGCGTCACTATTTTGGAACAAACCAACAAATCATTTTACAAGGTAAAGAGCGAGAATGGTCTGACCGGTTATGTCAGCTCATCGAGCAAATATATAGAGCTCGCCAAGGGCGGTACGTCCCAAGGGAACGGCGGTTCATCTGCTCCTGCTCCTCAGCCATCCATTCCGGCGAATATCAAACAGCAGGTGGATAAAGTGATCCAAACGGGCAAGCAGTATATGGGCACGCCTTACGAATTCGGATCCAACCGAAATACGACGACTACCTTCGACTGCTCCGATTTCGTAAAACATATTTATAAGAAAGCCCTTGGCATTACGCTGCCATCTGATTCCCGGAAGCAAGGAGCGTGGATCAAGGAGAACAGCCAGCCGGTCTATCAGATTAGCGATCTGAAGGCTGGGGATCTGGTCTTTTTTATGAGCTATAAAGGTTCGTCCGCTTCCGCTTACGCGGGGATCGACAGGGACAAGGAACGGATTACACATGTTGCCATGTATATCGGAGACGGCCAGCTGCTGCATACTTATTCCGTCAAATCGGGCGGCGTCCGGATTGATAAGTTCGATGGTTCGTGGGAACGTCGTTTTCTATACGGGGGCAGTGTGCTGAAATAGTTTAGCCCCAAACTAAAAATCGCTCCGCAGAACCCGGGAAATCCCTGGCTCTGCGGAGCGATTCGTGCATGAAGGCATAATCCTATGGTATATATTAGCTATAGTCCGGCACATAGTTTGGAACGTAAATCCAGGCCTTGCCGAGCCAGGTGTATATTTCCACCCAATCGTCGATGATTTGGCCAGTCGGATGTACCGATTGCGGGGCAAGGGCGCTTAGCATATCGCCGTTCGGAGCGCTATAGAAGCTAGTAATGCTTAACAATTCAATCGGGTTCGGAGCGATCACCGTGTATTCAGCCTGAATGATAGGTTCGTCAAGAACCGGCACGACAGGATCGGCTTCAGCTGCTGAGGCTCCGGTAGCCAGGGCGGCAGAAATCATGACGGAAGCGGTAATGGCTGCAAATTTTTTCAATTGAAACTCCTCCTTGAACATATTTGGTTGTATTCTTTGTCGTACTTATGTAATAAACAATCAAGCAACTTCAGAATCATGATAAATGATAGATTTTAATAAATGGGTTGTTAAAGGAGCGATTTGGCGTGAACAAAAGACGGTCATGGGGGCGGCTGCTGCTCTTGCTTCTGCTGGTATTCGCTTTGCTTGCGGCTGCTGCAGTCTGGTATATCCGCCCGGAGCGCAGCCTCGATTTAAATTACTCGGAAATACGCTGGAAGGACAAGCTGGAAAGGATGATCGAAACCCGCAGGCCGGAAGTGGAGCTGACGGAGAAGGAAGTGAATGATCTGGCCAAGCAAAATTTGATCCGCGCCCTGCAGAGCCGTGGCGAACTCCCCGTTAAGATTACAGGCACGGAGTTCGAGCTTGGCGGCAATCGGCTTACGGTCTATTTGAACGGTGCATGGGGGGCATTGGAGTTCGGGGGCGAAGCCCGGTATGTTATGGAATATTCGCGCGACCGGTTAGTTTTGACCCCGGAAGAAGTCAGAATCAGAAGTCTGTCACTTCCACCGCAAATCTTCGGGCTGGGGAAGGTGGAAGTGGATCCCGGCCCCTTTGTACCTGAACCGGTTGTCATACGGGACATAGTCTTCCACGATCAGCAAATAACGGTTAAGCTTACACTGGATTGGCTTGAAATCGCACGGTACTTGTCTTCCTACTAATGCAACAAAAAGGCGGCTGCTTCGTTATGAAGCGCCGCCTTTTTCAGCAGGGATTTGCCGAACGGATGATAGTCCTTATCTATTTAAAGTGAATGGCTGCGTCCGGTGAAGAGAGAAATCACGAACAAGATGAGGAAAATGAAGAAAAGCACTTTAGCGATCGAAGCAGCTGCTGCTACAATGTTAAAAAATCCGAAAATTCCTGCAATAATCGCTATCATCAGAAAAATAACTGACCATTTCAACATGATAATCACCTTTCCTTCATAGTAAAATAGTGTAGTATGAGGCTTAAAGCGACAAAGGCTGGATGTGTAAAATGTCCTATGCGAAGTGATTCCAAAATTGCTGTTCCGTCGCTTGTAGTTGTCATTAACCGGGTGAAATCTGGATGAAACAGAGGGCCCTTATGCAGAAAGCTCCCTAAAGACAGACGTTGTTTCGTCCAGAAAGGCCAAGGGTAACTAAGGAATATCGACGGAAGTCAGGACAGGAAAGAGAGGGAATGGTATGATTTGGCAGATTAGTGTTGCAATCATTGCCGCAGCATTTGCGGTACTAGTCGTTTTTCTAGTAAAAACTTTGCAGGCTGCGGAGAAGTCTCTGGATAAAACGACCCAGACGCTGCAGGAAATCCAGAAGACGGTGGATGAACTCAGCTATGAAGTCAAGCAGGTCGTTAGGCAGGCGAATAGCATTACAGAGGATGTCGAGCATAAGATGAAGCAGCTCGATCCCGTGCTGGAATCCGTGAAGAATGTAGGAGATGTATTAAACGAGGTGACCCTTGCGGCTAAGCAGGTATCCTCTTCGCTAATCGGCAGGGTGAAGAAAACCGCGCATAAAGCGAAAAGTACGGCTGGACCGGAGCAGGGCGCAAGTGAAGAGCATCCGATCGACCGTTCTATGCATACTTATGGCTCGGCCTACGATGGTCCGGCCAATTCCAAGCCGGATCCCGGTTGGATGAAATGGGTGGATATCGCCTCTGGCGTTTGGCAAAAATACCGCTCGTGAACATAGGATAGGAACGGATCGGCAAGTTTCCAAGAAGAGGTGAGAATGATGCTGAACATGATGTTATTGCTGCTCGGGCTCTTAACAGCATTTCCAGACCATACTCCAGCAACCGTGGACAGCATTCCGCGGCTTCCTGTGAAACTTGCCCAGGCGCAGCAATCCAATCTCAAGCCGATTACGGAATTTGAGTCGATGGGTGAGGTGAGCCTTTTCGACGACCGCGACAGCGTCATCCGAAAGAAAGGCAAGCCGCTGTCGATCAACAAGGATGTTTATTCGGGCTATACTGAATATCAGTACAAGGACATTACTGTCGGATTAAGTGAGGATTTTGTATATTATGTCCATGTGGACGTGGACGCAAGTGCGGAGGGCTGCCCCGGAAAAATCCAATTGAACGGACAATGGCTCCCGCTGCAGAAGCAGGAGATTGCGCAGGCTCTCGGGGAGCCTGACTTGAAGGCGGAAGACGGAGATGTGTATATCCGTGATTTGGCGGCGGTAAAAATATATCGCCATCCTGCGACAAAAGCTATCGTAGGCGTCGACATGTTCGATACGATCGCATTTTAATCATGTTGAAATAAAAATATGAAATATACGGTTTCAAACGATGCGGAAAAGGGTAATAACAGCCCGTGGCGACAGAGAAGGATAGGATTCATTATAGACAAAGGAGAGTGCTGACAATGAGTATGACGGACAAGAAGTCTTATGCCAAGGTGGTTCAGAACGGAGTTCAGGCGGTAGAAGCCGTAAATGAGCTGCGCTCGGCCGGATACGCGAAGGACGATATCTTTGTGCTCGCCCATGAGCAGGACCGTACGGAACGAATTGCAGACACATCCGATGCGAATGAAATCGGCATTAAGGAGGAAGGCATCTTCGATGCCATCGCCAACCTCTTCCGTTCGCGCGGCGACGAACTCCGCGCCAAGATCGTATCCTTGGGATTCACGAAATCAGAGGCTGCCTTTTACGAGAAGGAGCTGGATTTGGGGAAAGTACTAGTTATAGCAAGATATACGGCTTAATGAAGAGGAACTCTCGCCCTGAAGCTATAGGATCAAAACATGGATAAGGAATGGGGAACCGCTCTCCCCCATTCCTTATCTATGTTTTTTTACGCAGAACGAGGAGTTTAGGGCCTATTTTTCGTTGTGAGGAGAATTCAGGTGAAAATATTAATCGTGGATGACAATCCGACTAACATAATTATCATTCGAGAAATATTAAAAAAGGAAAATTATAGAAAAACGGTTGCGGCTTCTTCCGCGGCGGAGATGTTCCAACGGCTGGGAATTGAAGAACCAGGAGGCGAGCTGATGCCTGGGTCTTCTTCTGATATTGATTTGATATTGCTGGATATGATGATGCCGGAAATGGACGGTATTACGGCCTGCCGCATCATTCAGAAATATGAGAGGCTAAAGGATATTCCCATCATTATGGTTACCGCAGTCGGCGACTCCAAGAAGCTGGCTGAAGCTCTTGACGCCGGGGCGGTCGATTATGTGACGAAGCCGATCAATAAAGTAGAGCTCATGGCGAGAATCCGCCTGGCGCTCAGGCTAAAGCAGGAGAAGGATTGGCATAAGGAAAGAGACCAGCGAATTCAGGAGGAATTGAAGCTAGCCGCGCTGGTGCAGCATGCCGTTCTAAGCTCCGCCATCGACGATCTGCAGTTCGCAATCGATGCCATGTACAAGCCGTCCTTTGAGCTGGCCGGGGATTTGTATTCCTGGTATCCGCTCGGTGAAGGGCGGTACGGTGTAATACTTCTGGATATGATGGGTCATGGAATATCTTCATCTTTGTTCTGCATGTTCATCGCTTCGGTGCTCAAAGATACGGTCAGCACCTACGTTGAACCTGAGAAGGTCGTGCAGGAGCTGAATCGGCGCTTTAATCAGCTTCATATCGAAAATCAGCTTGTGCAATATTATTTTACGGCCATTTACCTTGTCGTCGATACGAAGCATAAGAAGATCGATTACGTCAACGCCGGACATCCTCCAGCGCTGTTCTTCCAGAAGGGGAGAGAGGTGGTCAGGCTGGAAACGGTATGTCCGCCTGTAGGATTGTTCGACAAGATGGAGACCGAGACTCATACGATTGCGTATGAAGGAGAAGGCCATATCGTCCTGTATACCGATGGTTTAATGGAAGTGGTGGAAGGGACGCAGGAAGAGCAGATCGGATACCTGGAACGGACCTTGGACGGGAGCCGCAGGCTGGACAAGGATTTGATGCAGCGGTTATTTTTTGACGAGGGACACCTGCAGGAGCGGGAAGATGATAAGTGCCTGGTTTGGATCACGCTTAAAGAAGGAGAGGTTAGCGAATGAAAATCAGGAGCAAGTTAATTATCGGCTTCAGCTCACTTCTGATCATCATGCTGGTATTGACTTTTGCCAGCTACGAACGGCTGCATTTTATGAATACCCAGCTGGATCACGTGTATCAGGACGGCTATATGAAAGTAAAGGCTTCTACGGGAATGCGCGGCGATGTGAACGATATGGCCCGGATCCTTACGAATATGGTTCAGGTGAAAAACCAGGATTATTTTGTGCAAGAGAGCGGCAAGCTCGAGAAAAGAGCAGAGTCAGCGCAGCAGAATATGCAGCTGCTCCGTAACAGCCTGACGAACGGGGATGAGCGTCAGCTCATCAAGAAGATTGATGAGGCAAGCCTGGACTTTACAAACTATCAAGCGCGCATTATAGCGCTTCTGAGCAATGAGCAATATGATCGTGCGAACGAATACCGGATTTCCTCCGGACAGGATATCCAGGATCGTTTGCTGGATACGCTGAATGATCTTAAGGATTACCTTGATATTCAGATTGAGGCCGAAATCAAGGAGGCAAATGATGCGTATAAGAGCTCGATCCAGATTACGGTCGCGACGATGACGTTCGGCCTGCTCTTGGGGCTTGGTATCGTGCTGTGGGTGCTGCCAAGCATTACCAAGGGGCTTAGCGTCGTTAATGCCATGATCAAGCACTTCGGCAAGGAGCAGTTCGAAGAGATCCGAAACATATCGTTCCAATCTAGAGACGAGATAGGCAGCGTAGCTCGTGTCTTCCAGGAGCTGAGCGAGGATCTGCGGGAGAAGCAGGAGCTTGAGAGGAGGTTCGTGCAGCAGCAGAAGGATTTGAACTGGATTAACTCGAACCTGGCGCGAATAACCGAACTGCTGCATGGCATCAATTCGCTGGAACAGATATCGCAGATGTTCATCAATGAGTTTACCCCGGTTCTTGGCGGAACAGTCGGCGCCATTTATATCCGGAAGGAGAGCGAAAACCCGGACGAGCTATATCTGGCGGGAAGCTATGCCAAGGAAGGCGAATTGAACTCTCCGGCCATGTTTAAGGTTGGCGAGGGACTTATCGGCCAGGTTGCCCTTGATCATAAGCCGATATCCCTTAGCGAAACGCCGGCCGATTACTTGTCCGTCCGCTCGGCATTGGGTGAAGCGAAGCCTGCCCATGTGCTTATTTATCCAATCCTGTTTGAAGACGAGCTGCTGGGCGTCGTCGAATTGGCCTGCCTGGATCAATTTACATCACTTGAGGAGCAATTGCTTGGAGAACTGACGGTGAATTTGGGCGTCGTATTAAATAACGTCAACCGCAGGCTTCGTGTCGAAGAGTTGCTGCGCGAATCGCAGGCTCTGACGGAGGAATTGCAGGTGCAGTCGGAAGAGCTGCAGACGCAGCAGGAAGAGCTTCGCCGCTCCAATGAAAGCATGGAGAAGCAGACAGCGGCGTTGAAGCGCTCTGAGGAACTGCTGCAGCGGCAGCAGGAGGAGCTGGAGCACTACAATACGGAGCTGATCGCCAAGACCCGCGCCCTCGAGGAGCAGGTTCAGGAAGTTAAGGAGAAGAACGAGGAGATCGAGAAAACGAAGGAAGAACTGGAGCGCCATGCCTCCCAGCTTGCTGTCACGAGCAAATACAAGTCGGAGTTTCTGGCGAATATGTCGCATGAGCTGCGTACTCCCCTGAACAGCCTGCTTATTTTGTCACAGCTGCTGTCGGAGAATAAGGACAATAATTTGACGCCAAAGCAGGTTGAATATGCCCAGACGATTCATATGTCTGGAACGGATCTGCTGAAGATGATCGATGAGATCCTCGATTTATCGAAGGTGGATGCCGGCAAAATGGAAGTAAATCAGGAGTCGGTCAGCATGGAGGAGCTGGAGCGGTTCGTCGAGCATAATTTCCGTCCCGTTGCAGAAAGCAAAGGCATCCAGCTGCGGCTGGAAGTAAGCCCCGAAGTGCCGGAACGAATTATGACCGACGGCCACCGCGTAAAACAGATTTTGCGAAACCTGCTCTCGAATGCATTTAAATTTACAAATGAGGGCGAGGTTGCATTCCTGGTCAATATGGCCTCCCCGGAACAATTGCCTAGCTACCTCGAGGACAACCGCGAGTACTTGGCGTTGACGGTCAGGGATACCGGAATCGGTGTGCCGGAGGATAAGACAGACTTGATCTTTGAGGCCTTCCAGCAGGTGGACGGGACGACGAGCCGCAAATACGGCGGAACCGGCCTCGGTCTCTCGATTAGCCGGGGTTTGTCCGCGCTGCTTGGCGGCGGAATCGGCCTTGTTACCAAGGAAGGGGAAGGCAGCAGCTTCACGCTGTATTTGCCGAAGGAACCGGGATCCAAGCTGTTTGGGGCATCGAAAGAGGCGGCTGCAGCTGCCGTCATTGGATCTCCGGGGCTGAGTCAGGTGGCCTTCGCGCTGCCTGCGCCGGCAGAGGAGCAAGCTGCTGCGCCCCATCCGATTGAGGATGACCGGGAACTGATCGCAAGCGAGGACAAAGTACTGCTTATTATCGAGGATGACGTCGTATTTGCCAAAATCCTGCTGGAAATGTCACGGAATCACGGATTCAAAGGACTCGTTGCCGTTCAAGGCGACGAGGGACTGCGCCTCGTTCATAAATATTTGCCGGATGCGATCATTCTGGATATTCAGCTGCCTGTCATGGATGGCTGGTCGATTCTGAACGAGCTGAAGAGCGATGCCAAGACAAGGCATATTCCGGTACATGTCATTTCTGTCGTCGATGACGTGAAGCAGGGTTTAATGATGGGAGCGATCGCCTACTTGCGCAAACCATCCTCAAGAGAGCATCTCGAACGAGCCTTCACTTATATTGAGTCCTATACGGAGAAAAGCTTGAAGCATCTGCTGATCGTGGAGGATGATGAAATTCAGCAGAAATCGATTATTGAATTGATCGGCCATGACGATGTAGCCATAACGGCTGTGTCTACTGGAGCAGAGGCTCTCGAAGAACTGCGGACGAAGCATTACGACTGCATGGTGCTCGATCTGATGCTGACGGATATGACCGGCTTTGAATTGCTGGATCAAATCCGGGACGACGAGAAGCTGAACGACCTGCCGATCATTATTTATACCGGCAAGGATTTGGATAAGAAGGAAGAGACAAGGCTCCGCAAGTATGCCGAGTCGATCATTATCAAGGACGTTAAATCGCCGGAGCGGCTGCTCGACGAGACGACACTGTTCCTGCACCGCGTGGAAGCGAACCTGCCGGAGGACAAACGGAAAATACTTCAGAAGCTGCACAACAAGGAGGAGCTGTTCGAGGGTAAGAAGATTCTGCTCGTAGACGATGACGTCCGGAACGTATTTGCGTTATCCAGCGTGCTTGAAGGCTATCGGATGAACGTGGTTTATGCCGAGAATGGCCGGGAGGCGCTCGAAATATTGGAGGAGCAAAACGATTTCGATCTTATTCTGATGGATATGATGATGCCTGAAATGGACGGCTATGAAGCGATGCGCCGCATTCGGGAGAAGCCGGAGTTCGCGAAGCTTCCAATCATTGCCTTGACCGCCAAGGCGATGAAGGAGGATCGCTCGAAATGCATCGAGGCCGGAGCGTCCGATTATGTGAAGAAGCCGATCCAAACGGATCAATTACTCTCATTAATGCGCGTATGGTTGTATTCGTAAGCAGAATAACGGGGTAATAATATTTTAGAAGGCTGTCCAGGCAGCAAGCTGTATTTCATTGAGAAAGCGGAGTTGAATTCATGTCATCCAGTGATTCTATAGACTTTGAAGATGATATTCCTTATGACCCTAACCAGATCGAGCGTGAGAATATCGAGATTGAGCTGCTGCTGGAGGGAGTCCATCGTCTTTACGGTTATGATTTTCGAAATTATGCCGCTCCCTCTCTGCGCAGAAGGATTTGGCATCATGTGCATTCCGAGCAGCTGCAGACGATTTCCGGATTACAGGAGAAAATATTCCATGACCGGGAGTGTTTTGAGCGTTTTGTGAACAACCTGTCGATTCCGGTGACGGAAATGTTTCGCGACCCGAATCTGTTTCGGGTATTTAGGGAGAAGGTTATCCCCCTGCTGCGAACTTATCCTTATATTCGCATTTGGCATGCGGGCTGCTCCACGGGAGAAGAAGTGTACTCCATGGCTATATTGCTTCATGAGGAAGGTCTCTACGATAAAGCCCGCATTTATGCTACCGATATGAACGACAGATCGCTGCAAATGGCCAAAGAGGGGATCGTCGGGATCCAGAAAATGAAGCAGTATACGAAAAATTATTTGGAGGCGGGCGGGACGCGCTCGTTCTCCGAATACTATACGGCGAAATATAACTCGGTTATTTTTCAGCCGTTTCTGCGCAAGAACATTATTTTTGCTGAACATAACCTCGCGACAGACCGCTCCTTCAATGAGTTTAATGTGGTATTTTGTCGTAACGTGATGATCTATTTTGACGAAACGCTGCGAAACCGCGTTCATTCCCTAATTCACGAAAGCTTAAGCCACTTTGGCGTACTGGTGCTGGGTGCTAAGGAATCGATTCATTTTACGGACTTCACGGACTGCTACGAGGCGTTGGATCGTGCAGAGAAAATATATCGAAAGGTCAAGTGAGCTTTCGACAGAATTGGCAGGAGGATTTCATGGGGGTTGAAGAACCGATTCACATTTTGTTGGTAGACGACCGTCCTGAGAATTTAATGGCCCTGGAAGCCGTGCTGGGCAGCGAACAATATAAGCTCGTACTGGCCACATCGGGCCAAGAGGCGCTCAAATATTTGCTCAAGGATAATTTTGCCGTGATCGTGCTTGACGTGCAGATGCCGGGAATGGATGGCATTGAGACAGCCAGGCTGATCAAGGCCCGGGATAAGACGAAGGATATACCGATTATATTCATTTCGGCGAACAGCAAGGATGCAGAGCATTTATTCGAGGGCTATTCGGCGGGTGCGATCGATTATATGGTCAAACCGTTTATTCCGCAAATTTTAAAATCGAAAATCGATGGCTTCGTGGATATGTACATCACGAACCAGCGCCATAAGACACAGAGCATGCTGCTGCAGCAGAAGACGCAGGAACTGGAACGGATCAACGATGAATTGGTGAAGGCCAAGGAGGCAGCGGAGATTGCCGCGAAGGCCAAGACGGAATTTTTAGCGATGATGAGCCATGAGATCCGTACCCCGATGAACGGTGTCATCGGCATGATCGATTTGCTGCTGGAAACGGAGCTGCAGGATGAACAGAAGGGATATGCCGAAATCATCCGCAACAGCGCGAATACCTTAGTGACGATCATTAATGATATACTCGACTTTACGAAAATGGAATCTGGAAAAATGGAGCTGGAGGAGAGCCCGTTTGAGCTTCGAGCCGGCATCCAGGAAGTGTTTAACCTGTTTTCGGTCGATGCCAGCCGCAAGGGCTTGGAACTCGTGTACTTTATGGATGATGGCATTCCCCAGGTCCTTTATGGGGATATGGGGCGATTACGTCAGGTGCTGATTAATTTGATAGCCAATTCCATTAAGTTCACCGACCAGGGCGGGATTTATTTGGTCGTATCTTCAAGCCGGGACAAAGACGATCCGGATAAGCTCATTCTGGAATTCACGGTGAAGGATACCGGTATCGGCATTGCTCCCGACAAGGTCGACAAGCTCTTCAAGCCGTTTTCGCAATTGGATTCGTCCATGACGAGAAAATACGGGGGAACCGGCCTCGGCCTCGCCATATGCCAGACGCTGGTACAGTTGATGGGGGGCGAAATCCGGGTGGAGCCCCAGGAGGAGAAAGGGGCTGCCTTTACCTTTTCGGTCCAGGTGCGCAAATGTGTAGACGAGGATGAAGAGCCGAATTATTGCGTCTGTCCTCCAGTGGAAGGCAGGCTCCTGCAGCCAGAGCGGATGCTTGTTGTCGATGACCATCCGATCAATCAGCGCCTCATGGTCAGTATGCTGAACAAGCTGGGTTATGAAGCCAGCGTAGCTGAAGACGGGGCCGAGGCTGTCCGTATGGCTCTGGAAGGGGACGGGTATTCAATGATTTTCATGGATTTGCAGATGCCCGTCATGGACGGGCTCGAAGCTACAGAACGGATTCGTGAAGGCCAGTGCCCGGACAGGCAGCCGCCCGTCATCATTGCCATGACGGCGAATGTGATGGAGGGCGTAAGGAGCAAGTGCCTGAAGGCGGGGATGAACGATTACATCAGCAAGCCGGTGAAGCTCAGCTCTGTGAGGAAGATGATCGCCAAGTACAGCAGCGGAGCTATTCAGGGATCGATGAAGCAGCTGCAGGAGACGTACCGGGAAAGCGTGGTTGATTCATAACTCGTCCTTTCGGGTTATGAATAGAGAAAACATTTTTTCAGGAGAGAGTGGTCTATGAATACAAATAAGAATGATAAGTTTTCAGCTACATCGCAACTGGAGAATGGCACCTGCACGGTGTACTTACGAGGAGAGCTGGATTTGTCTGTAGCTCCTGATTTCCGTCAAGTGATGGAGCCGCTCGTCGGAGATGGGGAACTGCATCTGATCATCAACATGAAAGACTTGAAATATATCGATAGTACGGGTATCGGAATTCTGTTGTCTATCCTGAAAGCACGACATGGCATGAAGGCGGAGTTCCTGGTAGTGGAAGTACCTGATCAAATCCAGAAACTCTTCGACATGACTGGGATTGCCAAGTTTTTTACCGCACAAGAGAATTCCCAATAGGAAAGGATCGAAGTAAGAATGAAAGACGAAGTTCAGAGAGTAGTTATCAGTTTGCCGGCGACTGCGGATTATGTGGATATCGTCAGATTGAATCTTTATGGCGTAGCCTCTAAGATCGGATTTTCCTATGAAGAGATCGAGGATATGAAGGTTGCAGTCTCGGAAGCCTGCAATAATTCCGTATTGTATGCGTACAAGCAAGAGCCAGGAATAATGGAAGTGACCTTTGAAGTGCACAAGGATGCTTTATCGATTACGGTTAAAGACGAAGGGGAAAGCTTTGATTCTTGGGGAATTGCTGCAAATCGGGCATCGTTACACGACAAGGAATTGAGTGAGGCTCAAATTGGCGGGCTGGGCTTTTATCTCATGGAGGCGCTTATGGATGACGTAAGCGTGGAAAGTGCGGCCGGCCAAGGGACCAAGGTTGTTCTTACGCGTCGGCTCGTAAAGAGCGAGGAGAAGGTATGAGCGATAAAATGACTCCCCCCGAGTCTTTGAATGAATCAACCAGCCTGATCTGGAAATATCAGCAAACGAAAGACAACGAGATTGTGACGGTTCTCATTCAGAAATACGAGCCGATGGTTAAGATGGCAGCAGGCAAAATCGCCCGCAACCGCCCTGACCTGTATGAGGATTTATATCAGGTCGGACAGATGGCGCTGATTCGGCTGCTGCAGCAGTATGACATCGAACTGGGCATCCCGTTTGAGCCTTATGCCATGAAAAGCATGATCGGGCACATGAAGAACTTTCTGCGGGACAAGTCCTGGTACATCCAGGTACCGCGCCGTATCAAGGAGAAGGGCGCCCTTGTCCAGCAGGCAATCGATGAGCTGACAGTGAAATTGGAACGTTCCCCCGACGTGAAAGAAATCGCCGAATATTTGGATCTTTCGGTGGAGGAAACGGTCGAAGTACTCGCTGGGCGGGAATGCTACCACTATGTATCGCTGGATTCTCCTTTATCCCAGGACGAAAGCGCGGCTACGCTCGGTGAACTAATCAGCTCGGAAGCCAATGATTATGACACCGTAGAGAAGCGGATGGATTTGCAGCAGGCGCTTAGCCAGCTGAAGGAGCAGGAGCAGCAGGTATTGCTGCTGGCCTTCCAGGAGGGGCAATCCCAGCGTGCCATCGCCCAACAGTTGGGGGTTTCGCAAATGAGTGTTTCCCGGATCCAGAAAAGAGCGACAGAGAAATTGAAGCAAATTATGTCAAACTCTAATCTATATTAGTGGTTTGCATGGGATAGGACATAAAGGCACGCTTTCTTCCGAAAGGAACGGCGTGTCTTTTCGATGAGAGGGGGACGAAGCTTGAACCACGAGAAGCGGGGGCAGCGCCTTATTACAAGCGGGCAGGGATGGAAGTGGCATGACCTTGAAATTATTCAGGAGCTTCGTCAGTAAATACCTGATACAGAGGAATGGCTGGATATTAT
Source organism: Paenibacillus woosongensis (assembly GCF_030122845.1). NCBI lineage: Bacteria > Bacillati > Bacillota > Bacilli > Caryophanales > Paenibacillaceae > Paenibacillus > Paenibacillus woosongensis. Next base: position 4,441,412 of record NZ_CP126084.1, on the reverse strand, counting down.
ACCTTCCGTGGACACGAATTATTTATCGGTGCGGTTTCCTGACGGAAAGAATGCGATCATGTTCGGCTCGCTCGTCTATTCCGTGGAAGAGGAAATGCAGGAAATCAAGGACTGCGTGCATAGCCATTTTTTTGTGAACAAGGATTGCTTCATTACCCTTAATCTGGACGCCCATACCCGGGAAAGAATGCAAATGCGGGAGAAAATGCTGATGCTGCACGCCTGCAGGCTGCCGGTCGAGGGCATGTTCGTATTGATTCGCACGATTCTCCACTATATTCATATCGGCATGGACCGGTTTGAGCAAAATCTCCGCAAGGTCGAAGAGATGATGCAGAAGCATAACAAGAAGCATTTAATGGACCAGATACTGAATTCCCGTTTTGAGCTGCTATATTGGTCTAACCTGTTTATTCCCTTTCAGGAAATCGTGACGGCAGCCCGGGAGGCATATTCGGCAGGAGAACTGGAAGACAGCGTATATTTCAAACACCTGGTGTTCCGGACGGAGCGTATGCACGTGCTCTTCAAGCATTACGAGAAGGAGATTGATACGCTGATTTCCATCGATGAGGCCGTTTCCGCTTTTCGCGGGAATGATATTATGAAGACGCTGACCATTATGACGGCGATCTTTACACCAGCAACGGTGATTGGGGCCATTTGAGGCATGAATTTCGACTTTTTGCCTTGGGTCAAGACGGGCATCACCGGGTTTTTAATCATTAGTGCGATAACCATTTTCAGTACCCTCGCCTTTTATTTATGGATGAACATGAAGGGGGGGACAGGGGATCTGCTGCAGGTGGACAAAGAGGATTCACATCTGTAAATAAAACAAAACGGTGAAAGAACCTGGCGCGGAGGCGTCAGGTTCTTGTGTTTGTCCGGGCTCTGGTTACCGTCCTGAGCGGCTTGCCCAGGCTATTGTTCCGGATCGGGGCTAAGTCCCCGCGCTTCATCCTCGCTGTTGGTCGACATTTCATCCATATCCTCGCCAAGCTGCTTCAAGTCCTCCATATCGTTGACCATGGAGCCGTTCTCGGCTTCGCGGATGCTCTTATGCTCCGGATACTCGCCTTCGCGCGCTTCCCTGATTTGCTTATTCACATATTTCTCTTGCTCCTGCTCCGGACTGAATCGGGCCATCATCATCATCTCCTCTTTCGTAATAGGGCTTCACGCCTTATTACAGTGTGCCGTTACGGCTTGGATTTAATGTAATCCTGCAGCTCTTTGATGTAATCGCCTACCATAGGGATATCTACGAACAGACTCAGCACCCAGCCCAGCAGACCAAGCACGACAAAGGTGCCGACGCTCAGGCCGAGGCCGCGCGACAGGCCGGCCATGAAATTAGTAAGTATACGCTTTTTGGGGCTTGTATAGTTCTCGAGAATATCTTTGAACTCCGCTCTTTCCAGCAGATCGGCAATATAGTCCAGCCTGCCATTCAAGCGTTTGACTTCGTGCCTCAGTTCAAAGGGATGCTCCTGAGGATCGAATGGTTGAGTGCGCGCCATGACGTTCCCTCCTCGAATGTGGCATGAATTAGTGCTTCATAGGATGAAAAAATAAGTAGCCAGCTCTAAGAGCTGGCTACTTCAGAGGACAGCCCCGTCATGATTGCTTGGCTTCATTCATCACATCATCGGAGGCGCGTTTGACATCCTCGGCTACATCGGCGGATGCTTCTTTGGCGCTGTTAAAAATTGTTCCCGCACTTTCGCTGACCGTTTTGGCGAGATCCGTCGTTTTCTCGGTCACATTCTTCGCGAGGTCAGTCGCTTTCTCGCCTACGACGGCGGCGACCTCCTTCGATTTATCCGTAGCTGCGCTCAGCTTCTCGGTCAAATCGCTGCGAAGCTCGCGTCCCGGCTTGGGCGCGTATAGAAGAGCGGCGGCCGCTCCGAGCAGTGCGCCGATGACAAGGCCTTTAGTAAACGTAGAACCGCTTTGAACCTGGCAGTCCATTTCTTCTTTATTCATGTCTCATCGCTCCTTATATGTCCGTTTGTCGTCATTGACAGAAGTTGTTCAGCTTACTTCCTATATAAACGTCAGAAGAAGGAGTGAAACAAGAAATCTCCCTGCTGGGCCGCTCAAATTGCCCGATATGGCACCAGCGAAGCCGCTGTACTATACTGGAATGGCACGGGTTCATGAAAGGGGAGTATAAGAGCGATGGACAGCTTGAGAGATACATTATTGATTGAGGAATATCGCGCAGGCATTCTGGAATGCAGTCATCGCGGGAATATATGCGTAGTGGATGAAGAAGGCCGGGTACTGATGCATGTCGGCGATCCGCACGCCCGGGTATTTACCCGTTCGGCCGCGAAACCATTTCAAGCCATTCCGGCCATTCGGGCCGGCATTAAGGATACTTATCGTTTAACCGATGCCGAAGTAGCGGTGATGACCGCCTCTCATCGCGCAGAGGATGTTCATATTGATGTGCTGGAATCCCTGCTCTCCAAGATCGGGGTAGAAGAAGAGGGCCTGGTATGCGCTCCCAGCCTGCCGCTGGACGGCAAGTCCCGGGAAGCGCTTCTTCGGTCCGGGGGGCAGCGGCGCAGACTATACCATAATTGTTCGGGTAAACATCTGGGTGTGCTCGCTTATTGCAAAATGAAGGGCTTTGACTTAGGGAGCTATCATGAGCCGGACCACCCGGTTCAACAGGAAATCGTCGAAGCGCTGGCCCGGCTTGCCGGTATTTCGGCGGAACATATCGGACGGGGAACGGATGGCTGCGGCTTTCCGGTATTCGCTTTGCCCTTGTCGTCATTAGCCGCCGCTTACATGAAACTGGCTTGTCCCGACCGGATTGAGGACGAATGCACGGCCGAAGCCGTACGGCAAATTACCCGCGCTATGAATGCCCATCCCGAGCTTGTCGGAGGCAGCGGGCGCATCGATTCCGCCCTGCTGGAAGATGACAATATTATCGCCAAAGGCGGCTTTAAAGGCGTATATGGCTTTAGTCTCAGACGGGAACGGCTGGGCGTCGCCTTTAAGGTATCCGACGGTTCTGAGGAAGAATGGGGAAGGATTGTCCTGGAAATCTTGAAGCAGCTCAATTATAGCAATCGGGAGCTGATGCTCAAGCTGGAGGAACAATTCCCAGCCCGCATTTTGAATGACGAGGGGAATGCCGTCGGCCAAACGGAGACTGTATTCACATTGAAGAATTAGTGTTCTGCTCCAGACTCCGGCTCTTTCAGACGTACTTTGATTAGTGTTTTTGCGTTAAGGGTAAGAAATATTCAAACCATCTCAAACCGCCATCTTAACGCCATGAATCCAAGTATTGATCTTGATAGAGAGCGAGGAGGATAACGATGATCAAAGTGGTCACCGCAGAGGAACGCCATACTTCGGACAAGGGAGCCATTCATAGCGAATTCAGCTTCTCCTTTGCCGATTATGATGATCCGAGCAATGCTCATTTCGGCTGTCTGCTTGCTTTAAATGACAACGTCGTTCAGCCTGGCCAAGGGCTGGCACCCCATCCGCATCATGACCTGGAGATCGTCACCTATGTAGTATCAGGGACGCTGCGGCATGAGGATGATCTCGGCAATAGGCAGGATCTGGCGGCAGGGAGTGTACAGGTCATGAGCGCCGGAGCAGGCATTCGCCACGCCGAGAGCAATCCATCGCCCACAGAGCCTGTGCGCTTTATTCAGATGTGGTTCCTGCCTGTCCAGAGGAATTTGAGGCCGGCATGGGATAGCCGATGGTTTCCTTGGCAGGAACGGGAGGGGCTGCTGAAGCCTGTTATTGAGCCTGGGGGGAGCGGTGGCAGCCTGCGTATGAATCAGGATGTCCGGCTGTTCATTCCGAATCTGCAAACGGGCGAAGAGCTGGTTATCCCGTTCGGCCGCGAGCGCCGAACGCATTTATTCATGCTCGCTGGCCATATTGATTTGTACTGCGGGAAGCAAAAGTTCCCGCTGCGCCCCGGTGATGCAGCCCGCATACGGAATGCGGAGGAGCTCTCCGTATGCAGCACCGGCAGCGAAGAGGCAGCCGAATTCATATTGATCGATCTGCCTTAATATAGGAACAGCGTCTACGGACGTATTTGCACAAAGACAGAAGAGTCCGGTACCCGCTAGCGCGAAAGTGCGAAAGCGGATGCCGGACTTTTCTTTAGTTCTGACATGTTCTTTGGTAAAAGTCAGCAGGAATATTAATTGCCTCTAAGCTGGCCGAGCTCCTTAGCGAGTGCTTCCACTTCCGAGATGCTCAGCCGTTCTTTGTTCATCACGATTTCATATACTTCCAGAATGTCGTCGTAGCGGTCGACATGGAAGGCCGAAGCCGACATGGCTGCCCCTGTTGCCATCCGTAATTTCGCTTTAATTGCTTCGATCATATATTCCACGTTCTCCTGGGTTTTCTGTGTCAAATCTACCATGATCGCTCATCCTCTCTTTAAAATGCTCGTTCTGACCTCATTGTATTGTATCACGGCCGTCCGTCCGGTTCTATGTTTTGCGGTGAAAGGACGGTTAGGGTACAATCAAAATACGTTCAAGAGGGGGGATGAAGATGAGGTTGGAAGGCCGGAGGCTTCCTTATGACTCTTCCTTTAGCGAAAGGAAGCTTACAGGCAAGGAATTGCCGCAATTTATGCGCAGCATTCGCCAGAAGCATCCGTTGGACCATGTTACGTTTCTATGCATCGGAACAGATCGCTCCACTGGGGATGCGCTTGGCCCCCTTGTTGGCACCCGGCTGGAGGAGCTGGGGTTTTCCTCGGTTGTCGGTTCGCTGCGGCATCCCTGTGACGCCGATAATTTGGTGCACCGGATGAATGCGATCCCTAAGGAACATGTCATCATCGCAATTGATGCTTGTTTAGGCGTTCCTGCCTCAGTAGGCAGTTATATCGTATCGGGAAAGCCGCTGCTTCCCGCTCAATCGGTAGGCGGCGGATTGCCGGAGGCTGGTCATTACAGCATTGCTGCCGTCGTAAACGTAAACGGACCGAAGCCTTATTGGACGCTGGGGATGACTTCGTTGTACAAGGTTATGCAAATGGCGGATGAAATCGTCCAGGCGGCGGCTTACGGTTTTGGCTCTGGAGACGAATAAGGGCGGCAGGTCATATATATTATGGTCAAGAGGCGTTTCAGACGGGCGATATTAGCTTAATTATATATATTCAATACATAGACAAGAAAGAAGGATGAACGATGGAAAAGCTAACGATAAACGGGGCAATGATCGCATACGAGGATCAGGGTGAAGGAGAAGTTCTCGTGCTATTGCACGGCTTTTGCGGCAGTTCTGCATATTGGGAGCATGTGATGCCGCTGCTATCCAAGCAATATCGCGTCATCGCTCCCGATTTGCGGGGGCATGGCTTGTCTGAAGCCCCGCTTGGCGCCTATACGATAGAGCAGATGGCTGATGATGTTGCCGGCCTGCTGGAGGACTTGGCGGTTGACCGGTATACGCTGCTGGGCCATTCGATGGGCGGTTATGTCACGCTGTCGCTGGCGCAGCGGTATGCGGGCCGCTTGAACGGCTTCGGCTTGATCCATTCGACAGCTTACCCAGACAGCGAGGAAGCTAAAGAGAAGAGGCTGCAGGCGGTGTCGGTGATTGGCACTGAAGGAATTACGCCGTTCGTGGACGGCCTCGTACCCGGCCTGTTCGCTCCGGCGAACGCCGCTTCGCATGAAACGGCCTTGGATCGGGTGAAAGAGATCGGCTACAAGACGCCTCCGCAGGGAGCGTCCGGCGCCGCGCTTGCGATGCGCGAACGGATCGACCGCCGCGACGTGCTGTCGGCTACGACTTTGCCTGTCCTGTTAGTAGCAGGAGAGGATGACAGGCTTATTCCGATCGAGCGGACGTTCACAACCGAGGGCAGCAATGTCACCAAGGCTGTCATCAAAGGGGCCGGGCATATGAGCATGTACGAGGCTCCGGAACAGCTGGCGGTCGTCATCAACGATTTTCTGCGTCAAATCCATGAAGTGAAGGAATAAAGCTGATCTGTCTTCCGGGCTCTCTGAGCTTCGGGGCAAGCGACCGGATGTCTGCTTATGCAGGCTCCGGTTTATTTGCGTGCTCTGCATTCGAGGGGGATCGCTGGAAATAGAGGTTGAAATACTATAGAATATTATCCATTTAGAGCAGGAAAGGAGTCTTTTGCATGTTACGAAAAGATTACCTCGTCCGAGCCATCGAAGAAATTACCGAGATGCTGGGGACGATTGTTGGCTTGAAGCAGCAGAAGAAGCATCCCGAAGCCCTTCAAGAGCTGGATGAACTGTATCGGGCCCAGTTTCGACTGAACTCTCTGCTGCTTGGAACGCTGTCTTCCAAGGATATCGCCGAATTATTCCGCAGCGGCGGAATCATCGAGGCGGACCGGCTGCAGACATTGGCCCGGCTGCTGCGGGAGGAAGGCGATCTGCTCCTGGATAGCGGGAAAACCGATGAAGGCAGGATGAGGCAGCTGAAGGCGCTCCATTTATTTCTTGAGGCCAGGCAGCACGGCGCCGATCCATCCCTGTGGCAGCTGGACGAGGAAATATTCAGCCTTATGGCGAAGCTTAAGGGCTGTCCCCTTGATCCGGATACAGAGCGGATGGTATTTGGTTTTGCTGAGGACAAGGGCAGGTATGATTTGGCCGAAAATGCTATGTATCGCTTGATGGATCAGCAGGAAATGGACGTGCATGAAGGGATTGCTTTTTACGAACGCCTAGCTGGCGTTGCTCCGGATCAACTGGAGGAGGGCGGGCTGTCTGCAGCCGAAGTCCAGGAGGGGCTTGCCGAACTGCGCCATCGCTTGTAAAATGGCTTAGTTAGCGATGAGGAACAATTATTAGAGAAGCGAAAGAGAGTTGTCTAACTATGGAGTCTTTGCGGAATCTTGTTCATCAACTGGCGGAAGAAGGCACCTTGATCTCCGCTACGCTCAGCCAGGTACGCAAGGCAGGAGACGTCAGCTATACCAAAGTGGTCGTCAAACCCGTGGAATTGAAGAAGAGCCTTCATTACCAGCTGGCGTATCATTATGCCAATAAGGTCACCCATGAGAATATTGAAGCTTCGCTATTCGAGGCGAAGATCATGGAGCTGTTCGAAAACAGGTTCCGGCAGGGGCTGCTCTGTACCCCACAGGCCGACTATCAAGTGCTGATCAGCAAAAAATACAAAGTATCGATCCTGAAGAAATCTCCTTCCAAGAAGCCCGGCGCACTGACGCATAATCGGCAGAAGCAGTACATTCTGGAGGAGGGGACGCCAGTACCGTTCCTAATTGAGCTGGGCATTATGAACCCGGACGGAAAAGTGTACGCCAAGAAATACGACAAGTTCCGGCAGATCAATCGTTTCCTGGAGATGGTGCAGGACGTCATTCCCCATCTTCCCGAGGACCGTCCGCTCACGATCGTCGATTTCGGCTGCGGCAAATCATATTTGACGTTTGCGTTATACCACTATTTGTCCGTACAGCAGCGACGGGAGCTGAATATCGTCGGGCTAGACCTGAAGGCGGACGTCATCGAGCATTGCGGAACGCTCGCGCAGAATTTGCAATACGATCAGCTGCGCTTCCTCGTAGGAGATATCGCGGATTACGACGAGCTCAGCCAAGTGGATATGGTCGTTACTTTGCACGCGTGCGATACGGCGACGGATGCTGCGTTGGAGAAGGCGGTACGCTGGGGAGCGTCGGTGATCTTGTCCGTCCCTTGCTGCCAGCATGAGCTGTTCAATCAGATCAAGAGCCCCGTGCTTGAGCCGCTGCTGTCGCATGGTATCCTGAAGGAGCGCTTCTCGGCGCTGGCAACGGATGCCATTCGCGCCAAGCTGCTGGATATACTCGGCTACAAAACACAGCTGCTTGAATTCATCGATATGGAGCATACACCCAAAAATATACTTATTCGGGCCGTCAAATCGTCCGGCGGCGATACGGAGCGGCTGTGGCGGGAATATACCGCCTTTCGTGATTTTGTACATGCCGATCCTTATCTGGAGAGGGCCTGCAGGGACCTGCTGCCCGGCAGCTGAGAACCCGCCCGGAAATATAGCGCGGCATGCCCCGGCTTCCCTGGTTTGAAGCCGTCTTCTAAGGTCAACACTTGAGGTGTTGGCCTTTTTGTATTACGGCGAAGGCGAGATTAGAAGGCTTGTCATCGATGGGAAAGGGGGGCGGCAAAGACGGTATGGATGCAGGCGGACTGAAGGGAGAGGAAGCCGTTAAGGACAGGATCGGAGTGCTGGCGGCAATCGCCTGCATCGCGGCGGGTTGCGCTGCTTGTATGAGCCAGGGACTATATTTTAATGATACGATAACGGCTTTGGGGCTGATGACGTGGGGGACAGCCATAACGGCCATCATCGTGGCGGTACGGGCGGCAAGGGGACGGCGGACGGGACGTGCCATTACTGTGCTGATCAGCGGCGGCGGAAGAAAGGCGGAGCGGTTCGAGCGGTTCGGTTCGTTCCCCATGGCCCATCATCCCCTTGAGTTGCGGCATGCTGCTTTGCTTGCCGCTGCTCCGTCTATGATCGCTTTGCTCTATGCCGCACATCTGGCCGCCGGCCCGTTATCCGTGCAGAGCACCGGGGAAGCAGTGCTCGGGTGGAGTTTTTACGGCTGCTTCGGATTATCAGCTTATTATGCTGCGAGAAGCGCCGAGGGCAGGAAATTGCTGCAGGCAGGCTGGAGTACCATCGGATTGGTGCTCGGCGTAACCGGGCTTGCATCGGTTTACGGGCTATTTCCGTACCCGGGTGCCATTTTTCGTACAGGTGAGACGGACCTTGCTGCAGGCGGTGCGCGGTTAGGCGGACTGCTGCAATACCCGAACGCCTTCGGGGCGGTGATGGGAGCCTATCTCCTGGAACGCCTGATGCTCCTGGCCCGGCTGAGAGCGGCGGACTTTACCCGCGGGTGCCACTGGAGAGGGTATATTGTTTCAGGCAGCGCATTTATTTATATGCTAAGCCTGCTGCTGACAGAGTCGCGGGGAGCTAGCCTGGCGACCGCTGCTGCGGGGATTGCCGGGCTGTGCCGGCTGCGGCCCGCTGACCGGCTCCGCTTTGCAGGGCAAAGCGGTATACTGCTGCTTTGCGGTGCGCTTGCCGCAGGCCCATTGGCCGCCTCGTCGCTTGCGCCGCCGCTGCTCCCCGGGCTGGTTCTGCTCGTGGGCACAGCAGGCGCGGCCATCGTTGCGGCGAAGCATTTGGCAGGCCTGGGACGGCGCAAGAAGCAGGGAAATGTACATAAGCGTAGACACGGATATCGAAATCGCTCCCGATTTCTGCCCGCAGGCGGCATGCTGCTCACAGCTGCCCTTCTTGGCGCAGCGCTGAGCCCGGGACTGGTTGAGCGGTCAAGCCGGCTGGCGACCGCTTCCGCCCGTTTCCACATGTATCGCGACGGAGCGAGCCTGTTTCTTCTCTCGCCGTGGTTCGGACAAGGGGGAAAGACATGGGAAGCGTCGTTCCGGAGCATACAGAGTTCTCCTTACGTCGGGGGGGGAAGTGCATAGCGGCTATTTGAACATCGCGCTGGATACGGGGCTGCTCGGGCTGGCTATTATACTGCTCTGGCTTGGGGCGATCGGCGCTGCCTTGGCCCGTGCGCGCAGCAGGATGCTGCCGCCCTTCCTAGCGGTGCTCCTGCATAGCGCGGCCGACTTCGATATGAGCTACGGCCTGACGTGGCTGCTCATCATTTGGATGGCCGCCGCTGGCATCACCCGCAAGCCGGGTGGCGCCGCGCAGCCTGCCCGCCCGCCGGCACTGCGCTTGCTGCCCCGCGGCTCCCTTATCGCCCTGGCCGGGCTGCTTCTGCTCGCGAGCGCGACGGGTGCGCGGCAGGCCGTCAGCCTGTCCCGCGAACGGCAAGCGCTGGCGGCCGCCGCCTCGGGCAATATCGGGCAGGCCACGGCTCTGTTGGAGCAGGCTCTGGCGCTGTACCCTGCCCGAACCTCGGCCCGGCTGCACCTCGCCAGCCTGTCCGGTGCTGCAGCGCAGGCTGGCATGCTGCGGCAGGGGCTCGCCTATGACCGGGCCGATCCCGAGCTGTGGGCCGCCTTGGGGCAGGCGCTCTCCGGCTCGCGGCCGATGGAGGCCGTTGCCGCCTGGGAGCAGGCCGTGCAGCTCGATCCTTACAGCCGGAAAAGGCAGACGGAGGTGCTCAGTGCTCTTGCTACCCTCGCCGGCAGGCTGCGAGAGCACTACCCGCAGGAAGCTGCCGCTGCCGCCGCGGCTGGATACAAGCTGTACGTCCGGTACGAAGAGCTCGCCAGGCGGCTGGCGGACACCGCTAACCTGCGCAATGACCGGCGCTTTACCGTGACGGCGGAAGCGAAAGACCGCGGGCGTGAGCTGGGAGAGTACGTGCTGCGCTACTCTCCCGTTCATCGCTAGCCGCCGAAGGCAGCCCGGAACGCCTTGCACAGCGCTTCGGTGTCCAGGCCCCACAGCTCGGCGAGCTCGGGGCCGACCTCCTTATCCCACCAGTCCGCCAGAAGCTTGCGGTTGCTGCTGTTTTCGCCGATCCAGAGGAGGTTGGCAATGACTTTTTTATAGTACAGCGCTTCTCCTTCCTTGAGCAGATCCTCGGGAATGTATACACCGAGCCGTTTGATCGTTCGGTATAGCTCTTTGCTGCATCCACGGCGGATTTTGCGCGGCGTCGGGAGGGCGGTTTGGTGCTTGCCTTGCAGCTTGTTCAGAATGATCGCCTCCTTTGTTACAGCATATGCGCCCCGATTCGGGCGGGACACTCAGTGTATGTAGGCCCGGGCCGAACTTGACCCAACTAGAAGGCATGTCTCAGGCTATGATAGAATAGACTTGGTATTAAGAAGATTTCGAGGAGAGGACGAGTATTGGAATGGTTGTCAAATATAGTCGGAGCCTTGTTTGAGTGGATACAGCAGCTTGGGTATTTCGGCATTATGCTGGGGCTCATGATCGAGGTCATCCCAAGTGAAATCGTGCTTGCATACGGGGGGTATCTCGTGTATGCAGGGCGGATCAGCTTTATCGGCGCAGTAATCTTCGGCGTTATCGGCGGCGTCATCGCCCAGTTGTTCGTATATTGGATTGGACGCTATGGCGGCCGGCCGATTCTGGAACGGTATGGCAAGTACATTCTGATCCAAAAGAAACATATCGACTTATCCGAGGCATGGTTTCTGAAGTATGGCTCAGGCGTTATTTTTACCGCCCGCTTTATCCCGGTGGTTAGGCACGCCATATCCATTCCGGCAGGCATGGCCAAGATGCCCGTAAGCAAGTTTCTATGGCTGACGACGCTTGCCGTCATTCCTTGGTCGATATTGTTTGTCTACTTAGGCATGGTGCTGGGAGAACAGTGGCAAGCGATTGATGAGAAGGCCGGGCCGTACATCATGCCGATTCTGCTCGTTGCCCTTGCGCTTTTGATCGGGTATTTTATCGTAAAATGGTATGGGGCGAACAAGAAGAAAGGAGAAAAGTAATATGAGCGTAAATTTAAAGGATAAGTTGGGCAAAGGCATTTCGCCGCAGCAATTCATGGAAGGAATGCAGCGTAATCAAGAAGCGTTCCAATCCGGTTATGATGGCTTCAAATGGGTGAACGAGGATGACCGCCTGTTTTTTGAAGGCTTGCAGAAACGGGATGATCTCCGCGTGCTAATTCTTGCGGCAGACTGGTGCGGCGACGTCATTCGCAGCGTCCCGGTCATTTTCCGGGCGCTCGAGACAGCGGGAATCCGTACGGAAGTCCTTATCCTGGAGGAGCATCAGGACGTCATGGACCATTTCCTGACCATGGGCGGCCGCGCCGTTCCCATTGTGATCGTGGCGGACGCGGAAGGGCATGTGCTTGGACATTGGGGGCCGCGCCCGGCTGACGTACAGGAGCTCATGATCCGCTTTAAGCAGGAGAACCCGGATCGTGAAGCAGCGGACTATGAGGAGAAAATCGCCGTGGTTCGCAAGGAAATGGCCGTGAAATACGAAGAAGGAGCGGGAGTTAACGGCAAGGTCGTATCTGAACTGCGCGCGCTGCTCTCGAAATTTTAAAATGCTGAACATCGAGACATATTCCCTGGGACCGCTGGAGACCAACGCTTATTTAATTCGCGGAGAAGAGGAAGGGAAAGCGATTATTGTCGATCCCGGAATGAATCCTGCTCCTTTGATCCGCAGAATTGAAGGGCTTGATATCGAAGCGATTCTGCTCACGCACGCCCATTTCGACCATATCGGCGGAGTGGATGAGATTCGCCGCTTGAAGCAGTGCCCCGTTTACCTGCATTCCCTGGAAAGCGATTGGCTCACAACGCCGGCGCTTAACGGTTCGCTTCGCTGGGCGGAGGTATCGCCGCCCATCCAGAGTGATGCCGCAGAGTATGAGCTTGCCGAGGGACAGAAGCTGAAGCTGATTGGTCATGAGTTTACTGTATTCCATACGCCAGGTCATTCTCCCGGAAGCGTCAGCTTCCTGTGCGGAAACGACCTATTCTCCGGAGATGTGCTGTTTCGCATGAGCGTAGGCCGCACGGATTTGCCGGGAGGCCGGGAGGCCGACCTGTATAATTCCATCCGCGGCAAGCTGTACCGTCTGCCAGACGAGGTGACGGTATATCCAGGTCATGGTCCAAAAACGACGATTGGGTTCGAAAAAGCCAATAATCCGTACGTTTCCTGACCAGGGGATGCGAATTATTGAGAATTTGCTACAAAAAGTACAAAAATACTAGACAAAACTACATTCCTTTGCTAGGATGTATATTAATTAAATGTTTGTAACCTTTGCGAAGCACGCAAGCTGTGGAATAAGTCCCGGTTTGCGTTCTTTTTTTGTCTTTTTCGGGTTGTGCAGCAATGCAGAAAAGCAGGCGAGCCGGCAGAATCAGGAAGGAGAGGGCAAGGTGAAGCGCAGTGTATCCTATATTACGGATGAAGGCTTTGGCTATGAAATGGGAAAGAATAAGGAGGACATAGCGATTGCAGAGTCTTCGGCATCCGACATTTTCCGTTCATGGCGTCAGGTTGTCATTGCTGCGGGGCTGATTAACCAGCCCTGGCATCATAAGCTGAGGCAAATACGCAAGGAACGATATGAATAGTCATGCTCGGAGGAGCTGAATGAGAGGTGCGGCATACCATCATTTAGCTCTATTTTTTTGGAAATCATTTTTTTATTGTCCGTATTGAACGATTTGTGCCGCCTGGGCGTATTATAGGTGTTATCGACAAAAGGGGTGACGCGATGCCTCAGGAGAGGGAATGGATCAAACGAGCTAAACAAGGAGATGCCGCCGCTCTCGCCTCACTAATACAACATCATTATTCGTATGTGTATAAATATTTGGTGAAGGTAACCATGGAGCCTAAAACGGCCGAGGATTTGACCCAGGACACGATGCTGAAATGCATGGAAAATATACAGAGATACGATGGAACCTCCGCTTTCTCCTCATGGCTGATGACGATCGCGACGCGGCTGTTCATCGATGTGACCCGCCGCCGGAAGAGGGAAAGGCAGTGGCTGGCGGAGGAAGGCCGACCCGATCGGCTGAAATGGCATTTCGAGGCCAATCAGGAGGAATGGAGCGATTTGCTGGAGCTGCTCTCCAGGCTGTCTGCTGAGCACCGGATCGCTATACTGCTGAAGCATTATTACGGATATAGCTATGATGAAATCGGAAGCATGCTGAATATTCCCGCAGGGACGGTCAAATCCCGAGTCGCTTATGGATTGCGAGAATTGCGAAAGGAGTTGAATCCCCATGAATCATAATGGACAAGACAGGGAGTTCGAGGACGAGCTTATTCATGAGCTGCTGAAGGACTTGCAAACACTGGACCGCGTCGTTCCCGAGAAGCACGGGCCTTCGGCGGAGTCTTGGGAGTTGGTCGTGAAAGAGCGCTGGCGCATGCTGGCCAGGATGAGAAGATGGGAAGTGTTGCTGTTCTGCATCGTCGCCCTGCTAATGGTTAGCGGCGGATTCCTGTTCGCGCTGTCGACGCCAGTCATTTATGGGCTGCTGCAAGGACTTGGAGTCATTGCAGCCGTGGTAGTCGCCTTGGCGCTGCGTCCGGTCGGAAGGGGGCGGACGGAATGAAATGGAATTGGCCGACCGTTAATTCCGAGCCGCTTCCTCCGTGGTGGGTGCTTTGTTTGCTTGCCCTGCTGCTGCTTGCTCAAGGAACGTGGATGTTTATCGATGCCCGCAAACGGGGGAGAAAAGCCTGGTTCTGGGGGTTATGGGGGGTTGTCAATCTTCCCAGCCCGCTAATCGTATACCTGCTTGTCGTCGTGTGGGGCGATTATCGCAAAGCCAAAAGGAAAACGGGGGAATAGAAATATGGACATCGATATCAATTGGGGTTTGCTTGCGCCCGTAATCGCGCTGCAGCTCATTCTTATGATTACGGCCCTGGTTTCACTGCTCAGGGCACAAACGGTACGGGGGACAAAATGGATCTGGGCTCTGGTCATTATTTTCGGAAATATGATCGGAAGCATCGTTTATTTTATACTCGGAAGGAAGGAGACCTAGATGTCATTTCTTCAAGTTGACCAATTGACGAAGAAGTTCGGTTCGCGCATTTCGGTCAATGGGATTTCCCTCCATCTGGAACGCGGAAGCTGCACCGCGCTTCTCGGGCCGAACGGGGCCGGCAAGACGACGACGATGCGCATGATTGCCGGATTGATCTCGCCGTCCGCGGGACGGATTGCCGTTCAGGGACGGCAGCACTCCAGCGGGGATTACCGCTCGTTGATCGGATACCTGCCGCAGCATCCTGCATTTTACGGCTGGATGACCGGGGAAGAATTCGTAATGTATGCAGCAGGCTTAAGCGGCCTGAGCCGCCAAGATGCCCGGAAGCGGACGCTCGCGGTGCTGGAGCGGGTCGGCTTGCACCAGGCGGCAAAACGGCGGATCGCGGGATACTCCGGGGGAATGAAGCAGCGGCTTGGCTTGGCACAGGCGCTGGTCCATCAGCCGCAGCTGCTGCTGCTCGATGAGCCGGTATCCGCGCTTGATCCGATCGGTCGCCGCGAGGTTATGAATTTGCTGCAGTCGCTCCGGACGGAGACGACAATCTTATTCTCGACGCATGTGCTGCCTGACGCAGAGGAGGTCTGTGACCGGATCATGATGATGCGGGACGGAGAGATCGTGGAGAATGGAGAACTGCAGGTGCTTGCCGATAAATATCGCAAACCGCAGCTTATCATTCAGGTAGAGCGGAATAATGCCGCAAATGAATGGCTCCAGTCGCTCCGGAGCCGGCCGTTTGTCCAGAATGCGCAGATTCAAGGCAGCACTGCCCAGTTAACGGTCAACAATATGGAGGATGCCAGACGTCTTATTTTGGGCGAGGTCGTTTCGCGGAATATTCCTTTGCTAAACTTTGAAACGGGAGCAACCTCGCTGGAAGAGATGTTCATGAAGGTGGTGACAGCATGAGGCAGGCGTGGTTAATATATCGCAAGGAACTGCTCGGCATGGCTCGCAGCTATCAGCTGCTGTGGGTTCCCGTCGTACTGATGCTGCTCGTCGTCATGCAGCCGGTCACTTCGTATTACTTGCCGGAGATATTGGCTGCTTCAGGCAGCATGCCCGAGGAACTGATTGCGGGCTTCCCGATTCCCGGGTCTGCCGAGGTAATGGCGGGCGTGCTTGGACAGTACAGCACGATCGGTGTGCTTATTCTGGTCATTGCCGGAATGCAGGCTGTAGCCGGCGAGCGTTACGGGGGAACTGCAGCCTTGGTGCTTGTCCGGCCCGTAAGCTCGGCTTCCTTCATTTCTGCGAAGTGGGCCGGGCAGATGACTCTGATGCTTCTCTCCTTTACGGCAAGCTACGCAGCTTCCTGGTATTATACCGTGCTGCTGATTGGTCCCGTGTCCTGGCGAGAGGGAATGATTGCCGGAGGGCTGTATATTCTGTGGCTGACGTTTGCGGTATCCTTGACCATACTGCTTAGCACTTTATTGCGCGGCAGCGCCGCCGCCGTCATTTCGCTGCTGCTCATGGGCGCACTATCGCTAGGATATAGCCTAGCTCCCGCTTGGTTTTCCTGGAGTCCGGGCCGATTGCTCGTGGAAGGGACTGCCGCATTCGGGGATTCGCCGCTTAAACCGGCAATTTTTCCTAGTATAATGACCGCATTACTAAGCTTTGTTTGCATAATTAGTGCCGTATGGAGCCTGCGCCGGCAATCCATCCCTGATCTTAGGGGAGACTGAACCTTGAATTTCGCATTTTGCCGCGGAAGTCTATTAAATCCTTGAAACGCTTGACCAATCTCGCTTGTTTTTAGTAGGATAGTAAAATAACTGAGAGTAAATATCAGGGAGGTAGACGATGCTGCAATTGGGAGAGAAGGTTGTTATCGTCGGTGATGCTTTTGAGCAGAATCTTCCTGTTGGGGAATATGGCTATATTATTGCTTATGACCGTAACCCGGACAATGTGTTTGATTACGTTGTGCGGTCTCCAAAGACGGGGCGGAATTATTTTGTCCCATCCCAGGATGTGGAATCTGAAGAGCGGCTGATTGAGCAAGAAGTAGAGCGCACCACCCAGGAAGCGTTGATCGACTACGCACTGGCTACGTACAACGAGAAGCTGTTTCATCAGATCATCAATGGAGAAGATTCTCAAGCGGAGGAGCAAGAAGAACCAACAAAGGAAGTTATGTCTCAGGCGGAATTCATCAAACAGGTGAATTTGCGAGCTTGGATTTAGAGAAAAAGGCCGGCTATGCCGGTCTTTTTTGAGTTTTGTTGTGCTTTGCGGCCGCTGTTTAAGTTTATTCATGCTTCGCGTTAACGGATTGAATTGTCGGATAATCTACAATATAATTTTAATCATCTATGCGGACATGTTAGAATGGACAAATCAAGTCCCGTCAGGGAAGGTACGAGGAGGATTACAGTATGAGCATCGAGACTAAAGATGTTGAGCATGTGGCCAAGCTGGCCCGTTTGAATTTAACGGATGAAGAGCGGGATATGTTCACAGAACAGTTGAACGCTATTTTACAATATGCGGAGAAGCTGAACGAGCTGGATACGGAGGGCGTCGAGCCGACGACTCACGTGCTGCGCCTCAGCAATGTCATGCGTGATGATGTCGTCCAGGACAGCTTGACGCAAGAGCAAGTATTCCGCAATGCTCCTGAGGAAGAGGATGGGCAGTTCAAAGTGCCTGCCGTTCTGGAGTAAGCGGAGCTTATGCATAGGCTTAGTTCTGCAGACGAAGAGCAAGCGCGTTTGAAAGTGCTGCCAACAAATGTGCTGTCCCAGAGGACGCACTGCCAAATTACGGAAGGAGGAAGCGGTTGTGACGCTTTTTGATTTACGTTTACAGGATATACATAACCAGCTCCGCAGCAAGGAGTTATCGGTTACCGACCTCGTTAATGAAGCTTTTGCCAAGATCGGGGAAAGAGAGGAACGGATCGGCGCTTATTTAACGCTGAATGAAGCAGGCGCGCGCGCGGAAGCGGCGCGGCTGGATGACAAACTAGCTCGTGGAGAGGATCTGGGGCTTCTGTTCGGTCTGCCGATCGGCGTGAAGGACAATATGGTAACGGAGGGACTGCGTACAACCTGCGCAAGCCAATTCCTGTCCAATTATGATCCGATTTACGACGGTACGGTGATTTCCAAGCTGAAGCAGGCAGAGTCCGTAATGATCGGCAAATTGAATATGGACGAGTTCGCAATGGGCGGCTCCAATGAGAATTCAAGCTTCCATCCGGTACGCAATCCTTGGGATTTGAATCGGGTACCGGGCGGCTCCAGCGGCGGTTCAGCTGCTGCCGTGGCTGCGGGCGAAGCTTATTTTGCTTTAGGCTCGGATACCGGCGGCTCGATCCGCCAGCCGGCCTCGTATTGCGGGGTTGTTGGCTTGAAGCCAACCTATGGCCTCGTCTCCAGATATGGTCTGGTGGCCTTTGCATCGTCGCTCGACCAAATCGGGCCGATCACCAAAAATGTGGAGGATGCCGCTTATCTGCTGCAGGCGATCGCCGGATACGATCCGAAGGACTCCACATCGGCCCAAGTGGATATCCCGAATTATGCCAGCGCGCTGACCGGGGATATCGCCGGGCTTCGCATCGCCGTGCCGAAGGAATACCTGGAGGGTGTTGATCCGCAAATCAAGGCTTCCGTGATGGAGGCATTACGTCTGCTCGAAAGCCTGGGCGCCGTGTGGGAGGAAGTTTCGCTTCCGCATACCGAATATGCTGTAGCTGCGTATTATTTGCTGGCTTCTTCAGAGGCATCTTCGAACCTGTCGCGCTTTGACGGCGTTCGCTACGGAGTTCGGGCCGACCATGCCGGCGGCCTGCTTGATCTTTACCACGAGTCCCGCAGCCAAGGCTTCGGGCCGGAGGTGAAGCGGCGTATTATGCTCGGAACTTACGCTCTTAGCTCCGGATACTATGATGCTTACTATTTAAAAGCACAGAAAGTGCGCACTTTGATCAAGCGCGATTTCGACCAGACCTTTGAGAAATATGATGTCATCGTCGGACCGACGACGCCAACGACAGCGTTCCAGTTAGGCTCCCAGGTGGATGATCCGCTGACGATGTATTTGAATGATATATTGACGATTCCGGTCAGTCTTGCCGGAGTGCCGGCGCTGAGCGTGCCATGCGGCTTTGCGGACGGGCTTCCGATCGGTCTGCAATTTATCGGCAAAGCGTTCGATGAAAGCACGATATTGCGGCTTGCTCACGCCTTTGAAGCCAATAGCGACCATCACAAGCGCCGCCCGGCGTTGTAAGGGATAGCAGGATTGTTTCACTAAAGTGTTCAGGAGGATCAATATGTCAACATCCAAATATGAAACGGTAATTGGGCTGGAAGTGCACGTGGAGCTGCATACGAAATCGAAAATTTTCTGCGGCTGCTCTACTGAATTCGGTGCTCCGCCTAACAGTCATACATGCCCGGTGTGTCTTGGACATCCCGGCGTGCTGCCTGTGCTTAACCGCCAGGCTGTGGATTACGCGATGAAAGCTGCGATGGCTCTCAATTGCGAAATTGCGGACGTCAGCAAATTTGACCGGAAGAATTATTTCTATCCCGACTCCCCGAAGGCTTATCAAATTTCCCAATACGACCAGCCAATCGGGGAAAATGGATATATCGACATCGAAGTTGACGGCAAAACAAAGCGCATTGGAATTACCCGTCTCCATTTAGAGGAGGACGCGGGCAAGCTGACCCATATTGATGGAGGTTATGCCTCGCTTGTCGACTTCAACCGCGTTGGTACTCCGCTGGTGGAGATCGTCTCTGAGCCGGATATTTCCTCGCCGGAGGAGGCGAAGGCTTATTTGGAGAAGCTGCGTGCGATTATGCAGTATTGCGACGTCTCCGACGTAAAGATGGAAGAGGGCTCGATGCGCTGTGATGCGAATATCAGCCTTCGTCCGGTAGGCCAGAAGGAACTGGGCACCCGGGCTGAGCTTAAGAACATGAACTCGTTCCGCGGCGTGCAGCGGGGACTGGAATATGAGCAATACCGTCAGGCTGAAATATTGGATGAAGGCGGAGAGGTTGTTCAAGAGACGCGGCGCTGGGACGAAACTCAGGGCAAGACGTTCTCTATGCGCGGCAAGGAAGAAGCGCATGACTACCGCTACTTCCCGGATCCGGATTTAGTTACGCTCCATATCGACCAAGCATGGAAGGATCGCATCCGGGCATCCATTCCTGAGCTTCCAGACGCCCGCAAGGCGCGTTATACCGAGCAGTTCGGTCTTCCTAGCTATGATGCAGAAGTCATTACCTCATCCAAAGCGCTGGCCGATTTGTTCGAGAGCAGCCTAGAATTTACGAAGGATGCCAAATCGGTGTCCAACTGGATTATGGGCGATTTGCTCGGATATTTGAATACGAACGGGCAAGAGCTGTCCGATGTGAAGCTGACTGGCCAAGGTCTGGGCGAAATGATCGGCCTGATCGAGAAAGGAACGATCAGCTCCAAGATCGCCAAAACGGTGTTCAAAGAAATGCTGCAGAGCGGGAAGCTGCCTCAGCAAATCGTCGAGGAGCAGGGGCTTGTCCAAATAAGCGACGAAGGAGCTATTTTGGCGATCGTTAATGAAGTCATTGCTGACAATCCGGCTTCTGTCGAGGATTACAAGGCCGGTAAAGAGAAAGCGATCGGCTTCCTTGTAGGTCAAGTGATGAAGCGCAGTAAAGGAAAGGCCAATCCAGGGCTTGTTAATAAACTGCTTGTCGACGTTTTGAAAGGCTAGAGGTGTGCGGTTCCTACACGTCTAAATGAAGAAAGGGGACGGAAGCATGATTACACCGCTATCGCTGCGGGATCCGGAAATCGCAGAACAAGTTTGGAGCTTACAGCATGCGGCGTACCGACTTGAGGCGCACGCGGTAGGAGTTAAGCATCTGCCCCCGCTTCCGGACACCTTTGAGTCTTTGAAGAACAGCCCTGATACTTTCTACGGGGAAGTAACCCCGGAGGGTGAAGTTCTCGGTGCGATTGCTGTTATCCTTAAGAAGGACGGGGCGGTTGAGATTACGCGACTTATGGTACACCCTCAGCATCTCCGGCAGGGCATCGGCAGATCATTATTGCGGCATGTCATTGGAAAATATCCAAATACGGCGCTATTTGAGGTAAAGGCTGGGAAGTTAAACACTCCGGCCGTCTCGCTGTATGAGCAGCAGGGCTTCGTTGCCGCTGGTACATTAATGGCGATACCGAATGTAGAATTAACGATATACCAGCTAGAACCTCTGAAACTCTCCTCTTTATAGGAGAGTTTCTTTTGCTTCCCTGACCAGCCCATAATGCTGATACCTGGCCTTCGCCAGTACCTTCCAAGTTACGAACAGTGCCGAAATCGGTTATTATTAGTCAAAAGAGGAGGATGGATATGACACCGGATCAAATGACCGCCAGCGACACAGCGCGGCACAACAAAAAGTCCGTGCCAAAGGGAAAGATCAGACGTTACAGACCTCGACGCCTCAAGCGGAAATTCATGGCCTGTATGCTCTCGGCTTTGCTTCCGGGTCTGGGCCACCTTTATTTACGAATGTTCTGGCGCGGCATAGCTATTATATATTTTCTAATCCTGGATGCTTCGGCATTGATTTATTTCTCGTCTGTGCGCATGACCATTAATATTCCTTTTCTGTTCCTGCTTGGAATATTAATCCCAATGATGTATTTCTACAGCATCTATGATGTGCTGCAATCTACGGATGTCGTCAATGCGAGAGTAAGAAGTGAAACTACTCAGAGAGAAGAGGCAGCCGGGGCGAAAGAGCATGTGTGGAAAGGGATTCTGTCGGGACTTTTGCTGATGGCGGGCGGCGGTCTGATCTTTCTGCTTAGCCAGAAGCCGCCATGGCTTGCTGCTGTCATTCAGGCCAGTGCGGGTTATGCGGCAGCGGTGCTGCTTATTCTAAGCGGTGCGGCATTGATAGTTCGGGAAGGCCGCCGCCGCCGGTTTAGAACCGGTCGGATGACCGCCTCGCTGCTGCTTATAGGGATAGGAATCATTCTTCTGGTTGATGTCGCTACGGGAAGCAACTTTATGCTTCATTTGCTGAAGTGGTGGCCGCTGCTGTTCGTTGTCGCCGGATTGGAGCAAATCTACGTGTTCCTGTGGAATCGCCGAAAAACAGCTTATCCTTTGCGGCTGCTTCGCGTTGATCTCAAAGGGCTTTTGCTATCGCTGTTTGTGGCGTTCTCCGTTTTTGCGGTAACCCAGCAGGATCATTATATGCATTTATGGAACAGGGTCAGTCTTGATTTAACGGCGGCCGGCACGGATTTCAGCGCAGAGGAAGGCTACTCCCTGATCAAGGATCAGCTGGAAATCCCCATTGATCTAAGCACGGAGCAGATTGTCCTTAATGGCATTAATGGAAACATTGACGTCAGGAGAGCGGAAATTGAAGGGATTCGCGTAGAGAGCACGGTATGGGTGGATCAATTGCCGGCTGAGGAGGCCAAGTTAGTGGCGGAGGAAACCGAGCTTCAGGTAACCGAAGGGAAAACGTTGACCCTGAATGTGAAGGATAAAGTCTACGGCGCTTCCGGGAAAAGGCATCCTCGCATGAATATGACTGTATTTTTGCCGGAAAACCGTTTTTTGGATATCGATATAAGTACCTCTAACGGTAAAATCAAGATGAGCGGGATTCGTGCCTTGAAGCAAATCAAGCTGCAGACGGGCAACGGGGATCTGAAGCTTTGGGACGTCAATGGCGATGTGACGGCAAAGACGCTAAACGGCGATGCGGAAATGTACCGGATATTCGGCAATGTCAGCGTGGATACTCAAGGCGGAAACATGATGGGGAATATGATCACGGGACAGGTGTCGATGTCCACGCTAGTCGGCAATATTGCGCTAATGAACGTGGATGACGACATCCATGCGGCGACAAAAAATGGCAACATCGTTATCCATGGTGTTGCCGCGGCATTAAAAGCCGAATCCTTAAACGGTAAAATCCAGATTGAATCGCCGCAGATCGAAGGGGATTGGAATGTGTACAGTGCGGTAGGTGAAATGACAATAACCATTCCGGAGGAAGGAGACTACACGCTGGAAGGTTCCAGCGGATATGGCGATATTATAACAGAGCTGCCTTTTTCCGTTGATAATAAAACCATCCATGGCATTGTCGGATCCGGGGAATATTTGGTCAAGGTCGAAGGAAACAGTAATTTATATGTGAACCAACGGATAAGCGATGAATCCGCACTCCGTTGACAAACGAATTATTGTAAAAGTACAATAAAGTTGTAAGAAGAAGAAGAGGGACTGTAAACGACCTCTTAAAGGCGGTGGACATAATGACTACGCGGGTACAGCATGCTCTGGATCAATTGAAACAGAGCGGGGTTCGAATTACGCCGCAGCGTCATGCCATTTTAACGTTTCTTATGGAATCGATGGGCCATCCGACGGCAGATGAAATCTACCGTGCTTTAGCGCCCCGTTTTCCGAATATGAGCGTGGCAACAGTTTATAACAATCTTAAGATGTTTATAGAAGCTGGCATGGTTCGGGAGCTGACCTATGGGGATAACTCCAGCCGTTTTGACGCGGACGTCTCGAATCATTATCATGTAATATGTGAGAAGTGTGGAAAAATAAAAGACTTCACTTACTCCTCGCTGGAGGATGTGGAACAAAAGGCCGAGGAGATGACCGGCTTCCAGGTGCACGGTCACCGATTGGAACTTTACGGGGTTTGCGGCGATTGCCGGAAACAATAATCATTTGACCTGCGGGTTTGGAAGAACGTGACGGATTCCTTCGTGAATTCTTCACGTTTTTGTTTTTTAGCCCCATACGATGGTGCTGTATCGCAATTATTATTTCTTTACTAATGGAGGTACTGAGGATTGAAGAATAGAAGAACGGCTCGCATGAGGCGCAAGCGCGGGGGCCGATTCAAGTGGTTCATCGTGCTTGTGCTGTTTGTGGCCGGGGCGTATTGGGCCGTGTCTGAGCTTCTGCCGAGCTGGGAGCATGCCGACCCGGACTGGAAGGGGAAATTCGATAAGCCGATATTCGTAGCAGGCGAAGTGATGGATTTGCCCGCCTTGGATAGCGGGGAGGGACTTAAGCTGCCTTTTTCCGTGATCCAGTCGGAAATTGACCCCAATGTAAGATATGAAGAAGAGACGAAGTCAGTCATTTTGACTACGCAGCGCAAGCTTGTCTTGATGAAGGCGGACGATATGAACGGAAAAATCAACAACAAGCCGGTTCAACTGCTGTTTGCTCCAGTCGAAAAGGAAGGGAATTTATACCTGCCTGCCTATTTACTGAAGGAGTTATATGGCATCGAGGTACATGAAGATACCGTTTCCGGTACAGTGCTGGTATATCGGGCCGGGGAGACGATACGGATGGCTCAAGTTCACAGTACCAGCCGGAGGAAGGATGCCACGGTGGCTTTAAGGCAGAGCGATAGCATTCATACTCCGATTTTAGCGGAGATGAAGCCGGGAGAGCAGCTGCGGATTTTGGACGAGACGGATAACTGGTATTATGTCCAGCTGAATAACGGCTATGCCGGATATGTGAAGAAAAAAAATGTCGCTCTGGAAGAGCAGATCGTGGTTCCACCCTTAGAGGAGCAGGCGGTTCCTCCGGCCAAGCAGAAATGGCAGTCCAAAGCCGTCAATTTGACCTGGGAGGCCGTGTATAACGTAGCGCCAAAGCCTTCATCCATCGGTGAAATGCCTGGCGTGAACGTAGTCAGTCCGACTTGGTTCTCGCTTGTGGACGGCAAGGGAAATGTGCAAAGCAAGGCCGATCACGCTTATGTGAAATGGGCCCACGGCCGGGGCATGCAGGTGTGGGGGTTGTTCAGCAACAGCTTCGAGCCGGAAATTACGTCAGAATCCTTATCCACATTTGAACGGCGCATAACGACGATCTTGCAAATGCTGCATTATGCAAAATTGTACGATTTAGACGGCATTAATATCGATTATGAAAATGTTTATACGAAAGACGGGGCCAATTTGACCCAATTTATGAGGGAATTATGGCCGCTGGCACAGGAGCAGGGATTGGTAGTTTCCATAGATGTGACTCCGAAGTCGAATAGTGAAATGTGGTCTGCGTTTCTGGATCGCAGAGCTTTGGCGAAGGTTACGGACTATTTGATCGTGATGGCTTACGATGAACATTGGGCAGCAAGTCCGGTTGCTGGTTCTGTAGCATCCTTGCCGTGGGTCCGTTCGTCAATGACGCGGATTATTGATGAGGATGATGTCCCCCCAAGCAAGCTGATTCTTGGCATTCCGTTATATATGCGGGTATGGACCGAAACCGTAGAAGAAGGGGCAACCAAGGTGAAGTCCAAAGCCATCGGCATGAAAAAAGCCCAGGAGATTATCAAGGAGAAGTCCCTGAAGCCTGAGTTTTCGGAAGAGACCGGACAGAATTACGTCGAGTATCGGGAAAACGGAGTTCTCCAGCGAATTTGGCTGGAAGACAAAGATTCACTGGCTCGCCGGGTAGAATTGGCGAAGTCGCTGCAGCTCGGAGGGATAGCAACGTGGAATCGGAGCTTTGCATCGAGCGATGCCTGGGACGTGCTGAGCAGAATCGCGGAATAGGTTTAACACAAAGAAAGGCGGGAACCTTGGGAGGCTCCCGCCTTTCTTTGTGTTATCATCAGTCGGCTGATTGTGCCGCAGTTTTTTGTTGTTGCAGTTGATCCGCTGTGATGTTTGCCCGTTCTGGATCTAAGGTTAGCATGGTTCTGCAGAACATGCAGCGATCCGTTTTACCCAGCATTTTGGTTAATTTATGACATTCCGGGCATTCCAGCTGTACGGCAGAGGTGGAGAGCATCCCGGCAATGAAATAAATGGCCAAGCTTCCGAGCATAGCGATAAGTCCGATGACAAGGCCGATCCCGGCAATGACTTTACCGGATTGTCCCCAGAAGACGATGCCGGCTGTTCCGAGGACCATAAGCCCCATGCCTATCATGGTCAGGAGTAGGCCCCATAGTCTGAATTCATTGATTTTGCTTGACTTGAAGAACATTTGAGCAAACCTCAATTCATGTTTTTTTAGGACGCTGCCTTAAAAAAAGCAGGAAACTTTAATATAGCGTAGAACTATATTATAACGAATTGGTTGAGTAACGCCAAGGTAGGGGGATATCGTGGAACCAACTATTTTTTCATTGGTTGATGAAGACAGCGTCGGCCGGCAAGCCTTAGGCGCTATCGGATACCGTCATGACAAAGGGGAATATCGCAGTTCGCTAGTATACGACTTTGAACTGGTTGTTATTACGGTATGTGAAGGGCGAAATGAAGCTGGCATCGAAATTGAACATTGCACGAACGGAGATATTCAATACCAGTTGCTCTATATCGGTAACAATGATTTAAAACGCTGGGTAATGACCGGTGAGAACCGGGAAATTCTACAGTGTTTTTTACATGGAGAAATTATTTGGGATATTGAAGGGGAATTGGCTCGATTGCGCAAGGAAATAATTGATTTTGGGGAGGATATGAAGGAACAACGCAAGTTTATTGAGTTTGCCAAGTTTCTGAAAGTGTATATAGAAGCGAAGCGTTATACCCAGGATCTTGATTTCCTCGATGCTTATTACCATGTTCTTCAGGCTTTGAAGCATTATGCTAGGATCGAATTGATCGAACAGGGAATGCTGCCGGAGAATAGCGTGTGGGAACAGGTGCGTCCCCTTAATTCCGTCGTTTATAAATTGTTTGACGAATTAACGGATAATAAAGAGACGTTGGAGCAGCGCATTCAGCTGGTGCTTCTGGCCTGTGAGTTCACAATCATATCCAAAATGGCCGACTGCTGTGCGGTGCTGCTTCGCATATTATCAAGCCGCAAAGAGGGTTGGAGCATTCAAGAGCTTAGACAATTGCCCGAGCTAGTTCATGTCCGTGAGGAAGTTCCGATGATACTGCGCAAGCTGGTGCACCACTCCTTGGCGAAAGAGGTTACAAGAGATCCGAAAGGATGCGGCGGCGAGGACCGTGAGATCAAGTATTTAGCAAGTAAATTATGAAGTCATTCATTTCCAATAAAATAAATATAAATAGAGATTGACTCTTCTGTATAATCTGTGTTAAATTAAATCTCGCCCCTTCAAGGCACCAAGTTATGAAGAAACATATACAGGCAACAGCCTAAAAAAGTTTTTTAAAAAACTTGTTGACTTAATCCGGGTGAACGTGATATATTATAAGAGTCGCTGCTGAAACAACGGCGACACGCGAAACAAGGTTGATCTTTGAAAACTGAACAACGAGTGAGCGGGTTTCACGGAAGTGAAATCTAAACAATAGAGTCAGATGCAAATCTGATCTCGTCAGATTCAAAATGAGCAAGTCAAACTTTATTGGAGAGTTTGATCCTGGCTCAGGACGAACGCTGGCGGCGTGCCTAATACATGCAAGTCGAGCGGAGTTATTTTGGAAGCTTGCTTCCGAAATAACTTAGCGGCGGACGGGTGAGTAATACGTAGGCAACCTGCCTGTAAGACTGGGATAACTGCCGGAAACGGTAGCTAATACCGGATAAATCATTTCACCGCATGGTGGAGTGCTGAAAGACGGAGCAATCTGTCACTTACAGATGGGCCTACGGCGCATTAGCTAGTTGGTGGGGTAAAGGCCTACCAAGGCGACGATGCGTAGCCGGCCTGAGAGGGTGAACGGCCACACTGGGACTGAGACACGGCCCAGACTCCTACGGGAGGCAGCAGTAGGGAATCTTCCGCAATGGACGAAAGTCTGACGGAGCAACGCCGCGTGAGTGATGAAGGTTTTCGGATCGTAAAGCTCTGTTGCCAGGGAAGAATGTCTTGGAGAGTAACTGCTCTGAGAGTGACGGTACCTGAGAAGAAAGCCCCGGCTAACTACGTGCCAGCAGCCGCGGTAATACGTAGGGGGCAAGCGTTGTCCGGAATTATTGGGCGTAAAGCGCGCGCAGGCGGTCATTTAAGTCTGGTGTATAAACTCGGGGCTCAACTCCGAGTCGCACTGGAAACTGGGTGACTTGAGTGCAGAAGAGGAGAGTGGAATTCCACGTGTAGCGGTGAAATGCGTAGAGATGTGGAGGAACACCAGTGGCGAAGGCGACTCTCTGGGCTGTAACTGACGCTGAGGCGCGAAAGCGTGGGTAGCAAACAGGATTAGATACCCTGGTAGTCCACGCCGTAAACGATGAATGCTAGGTGTTAGGGGTTTCGATACCCTTGGTGCCGAAGTTAACACATTAAGCATTCCGCCTGGGGAGTACGGTCGCAAGACTGAAACTCAAAGGAATTGACGGGGACCCGCACAAGCAGTGGAGTATGTGGTTTAATTCGAAGCAACGCGAAGAACCTTACCAGGTCTTGACATCCCTCTGACCGGCGCAGAGATGTGCCTTTCCTTCGGGACAGAGGAGACAGGTGGTGCATGGTTGTCGTCAGCTCGTGTCGTGAGATGTTGGGTTAAGTCCCGCAACGAGCGCAACCCTTAGGTTTAGTTGCCAGCACATGAAGGTGGGCACTCTAGATCGACTGCCGGTGACAAACCGGAGGAAGGTGGGGATGACGTCAAATCATCATGCCCCTTATGACCTGGGCTACACACGTACTACAATGGCCAGTACAACGGGAAGCGAAACCGCGAGGTGGAGCGAATCCTATCAAAGCTGGTCTCAGTTCGGATTGCAGGCTGCAACTCGCCTGCATGAAGTCGGAATTGCTAGTAATCGCGGATCAGCATGCCGCGGTGAATACGTTCCCGGGTCTTGTACACACCGCCCGTCACACCACGAGAGTTTACAACACCCGAAGTCGGTGAGGTAACCGCAAGGGGCCAGCCGCCGAAGGTGGGGTAGATGATTGGGGTGAAGTCGTAACAAGGTAGCCGTATCGGAAGGTGCGGCTGGATCACCTCCTTTCTATGGAGTACCTCGCTTCCGTAGCGAAGCGGTACAAATACAGCTCACTCGTTGGTCAGTTTTGAGAGTTCAACTCTCAAGCGTTTGGTGGCAATGGCGGAGGGGTTCCACACGTACCCATCTCGAACACGACCGTTAAGCCCTCCAGCGCCGATGGTACTTGGACCGCAGGGTCCTGGGAGAGTAGGACGTCGCCAAGCGCACCCCGTTTTATGGGTGTTATTTAAATTGAACATTCCCTGTATGGGCCCTTAGCTCAGCTGGTTAGAGCGCACCCCTGATAAGGGTGAGGTCGGTGGTTCGAGTCCACTAGGGCCCACCATACAACTCCATATTTGCTTACGTTTCTTATTGGAGTGATATGGGGCCATAGCTCAGCTGGGAGAGCGCCTGCCTTGCAAGCAGGAGGTCAGCGGTTCGATCCCGCTTGGCTCCACCATACACAATATCTCTTCCATAACTTACCGCTTGAATGGTGAGCGCGGATTTGATAAGATAGTCTTCCGCCGGTAAAATGGTGGTTGGACAATTTGCTGAAATTTTGAATGTCACTATGCGTGGACGTTACAAATTTCATCGTTGCTGATCATTACAACCTCACGAAGTGATGGCTGCACATGATCGAGCATTTGATCCTTGAAAACTGGATAACGAAACGAAATTTGCGTTTTAGAAAATTCCTTTTAGCTGAAACTTGTGTCTAACAAGTTTTGAATTAAAAGTGGCTAGCGTAGGTTTTGGGAATGGAGATTCTTTGTGAGACGATTTCTACCTTGTATGAATTTACTTGATCAAGAAATCGGCGAACAACAGAGCACCAGGCGCAAAACCGAAGCATTATGGTTAAGCTACTAAGAGCACACGGAGGATGCCTAGGCGCTAGGAGCCGAAGAAGGACGTGGCGAACAACGAAACTGCCTCGGGGAGCTGTAAGCAAGCTTTGATCCGGGGGTGTCCGAATGGGGAAACCCGGCTGTGTTCATACGCAGTCACTCACATCTGAATACATAGGGTGTGAAGAGGCATACCAGGGGAACTGAAACATCTAAGTACCCTGAGGAAGAGAAAACAAAAGTGATTCCGTCAGTAGCGGCGAGCGAACGCGGATTAGCCTAAACCAGAGAGCTTGCTCTCTGGGGTTGTGGGACGTCTCACATGGAGTTACAAAGGAACCGATTAGACGAACAGGTCTGGAAAGGCCGGCCATAGAAGGTAAAAGCCCTGTAATCGAAAGTCTGTTCCCTCCGAGACGGATCCCGAGTAGTGCGGGGCACGTGAAACCCCGTATGAATCTGCCAGGACCATCTGGTAAGGCTAAATACTCCCTAGCGACCGATAGTGAAGCAGTACCGTGAGGGAAAGGTGAAAAGCACCCCGGGAGGGGAGTGAAAAAGAACCTGAAACCGTGTGCTTACAAGAAGTCAGAGCCCTATTTATGGGTGATGGCGTGCCTTTTGTAGAATGAACCGGCGAGTTACGTTCCCGTGCAAGGTTAAGGTGAAGAGCCGAAGCCGCAGCGAAAGCGAGTCTGAATAGGGCGACTTAGTACGTGGACGTAGACCCGAAACCGGGTGATCTACCCCTGTCCAGGGTGAAGGTGCGGTAACACGCACTGGAGGCCCGAACCCACGTATGTTGAAAAATGCGGGGATGAGGTGGGGGTAGCGGAGAAATTCCAATCGAACTCGGAGATAGCTGGTTCTCCCCGAAATAGCTTTAGGGCTAGCCTCGGTGAATAGAGTCGTGGAGGTAGAGCACTGATTGGGTGCGGGGCCCGCCAAGGGTTACCAAGCTCAGTCAAACTCCGAATGCCATAGACTTATAACCGGGAGTCAGACAGTGAGTGCTAAGATCCATTGTCAAGAGGGAAACAGCCCAGACCATCAGCTAAGGTCCCCAAGTGTGTGTTAAGTGGGAAAGGATGTGGAGTTGCACAGACAACCAGGATGTTGGCTTAGAAGCAGCCACCATTTAAAGAGTGCGTAATAGCTCACTGGTCGAGTGACTCTGCGCCGAAAATGTAACGGGGCTAAACACACCACCGAAGCTATGGCTTGATGCTTTGCATCAGGGGTAGGGGAGCGTTGTATGCGGATTGAAGTTGGACCGGAAGGACTGGTGGACTGCATACAAGTGAGAATGCCGGTATGAGTAACGAAAAGATCAGTGAGAATCTGATCCGCCGAAAGCCCAAGGTTTCCTGAGGAAGGTTCGTCCGCTCAGGGTAAGTCGGGACCTAAGGCGAGGCCGAAAGGCGTAGTCGAAGGACAACAGGTTGAAATTCCTGTACCACCGTAATCCGTTATGAGCGATGGGGTGACGCAGTAGGGTAGTGACGCGAGCTGATGGATGCTCGTCCAAGCAGTGAGGCTGATGTGTAGGCAAATCCGCACATCGTAAGGCTGGGCTGTGATGGGGAGGGAAAATTTACAGTACCGAAGGTCATGATCTCACACTGCCAAGAAAAGCCTCTAGCCAGGAGAAGGTGCCCGTACCGCAAACCGACACAGGTAGGCGAGAAGAGAATTCTAAGGCGCGCGGAAGAACTCTCGTTAAGGAACTCGGCAAAATGACCCCGTAACTTTGGGAGAAGGGGTGCCCCGGTAGTGTGAATAGCACGAGGGGGCCGCAGTGAAAAGGCCCAAGCGACTGTTTAGCAAAAACACAGGTCTGTGCGAAGCCGTAAGGCGAAGTATACGGGCTGACGCCTGCCCGGTGCTGGAAGGTTAAGGGGAGCGGTTAGGGGTAACCCGAAGCTGTGAACCGAAGCCCCAGTAAACGGCGGCCGTAACTATAACGGTCCTAAGGTAGCGAAATTCCTTGTCAGGTAAATTCTGACCCGCACGAATGGCGTAACGACTTGGGCGCTGTCTCAACGAGAGATCCGGTGAAATTTTAATACCTGTGAAGATGCAGGTTACCCGCGACAAGACGGAAAGACCCCATGGAGCTTTACTACAGCTTGATATTGAACTTTGATGCGATTTGTACAGGATAGGTGGGAGCCTAGGAATCCGGAGCGCCAGCTTCGGTGGAGGCGCCGTTGGGATACCACCCTGATCGTATCGAAGTTCTAACCTGGGACCGTGATCCGGTTCGGGGACAGTGTCAGGTGGGTAGTTTGACTGGGGCGGTCGCCTCCTAAAGAGTAACGGAGGCGCCCCAAGGTTCCCTCAGAATGGTTGGAAATCATTCGCAGAGTGCAAAGGCAAAAGGGAGCTTGACTGCGAGACTGACAAGTCGAGCAGGGACGAAAGTCGGGCTTAGTGATCCGGTGGTACCGCATGGAAGGGCCATCGCTCAACGGATAAAAGCTACCCTGGGGATAACAGGCTTATCTCCCCCAAGAGTCCACATCGACGGGGAGGTTTGGCACCTCGATGTCGGCTCATCGCATCCTGGGGCTGAAGTAGGTCCCAAGGGTTGGGCTGTTCGCCCATTAAAGCGGTACGCGAGCTGGGTTCAGAACGTCGTGAGACAGTTCGGTCCCTATCTGTCGTGGGCGTAGGAAATTTGAGAGGAGCTGTCCTTAGTACGAGAGGACCGGGATGGACGCACCGCTGGTGCACCAGTTGTTCCGCCAGGAGCATAGCTGGGTAGCTACGTGCGGATGGGATAAACGCTGAAAGCATCTAAGCGTGAAGCCCTCCTCAAGATGAGATTTCCCAATTAGTAAGACCCCTTGAAGACGACGAGGTTGATAGGCCTGAGGTGGAAGTGCAGCAATGTATGGAGCTGACAGGTACTAATCGGTCGAGGGCTTATCCAAACTTTACCCCAAAAAGTGAAGCGGAGGTTTCGAAGAGTATACCGAATACTTTTCGGGGGCCCCGGTGAACCAAGTAAGGGCTAACACGCAAATGAAGTTTCGTATCCAGTTTTCAGGTGATCAAGTCATCTGAATATGATAATGTTCCCTGATAGCTCAGTCGGTAGAGCACTCGACTGTTAATCGAGTTGTCACAGGTTCGAGTCCTGTTCGGGGAGCCATATGGAGAGGTGTCCGAGTTGGCCGAAGGAGCACGATTGGAAATCGTGTAGGCGTCACAAGCGTCTCGAGGGTTCGAATCCCTCTCTCTCCGCCATCATTATTTTCTTAGTATCATAGCAGTGTGTGATACATATGTGGCCCGTTGGTCAAGGGGTTAAGACACCTCCCTTTCACGGAGGTAACAGGGGTTCGAATCCCCTACGGGTCACCATTATTTAACTAGATTTAATTGGGGATGAGAATCCCTTGGGGGTTCGTCGGAGCTTAAGCCTCGTTAGCAATAACATCGCAGTCTCGAACGAAGTGAGAGTATCCCCTACGGGTCACCACTTAATTCATATGCTTCGGTAGGGGTATACCTATAAGAATTCAAGAAAAGCTTGATTTCTAACCGGGTAATATGATACAATAGAAATTGTCTTTCCTCGGAGGCTTAGCTCAGCTGGGAGAGCATCTGCCTTACAAGCAGAGGGTCAGCGGTTCGATCCCGTTAGCCTCCACCATATTATAAATGACGCGGGGTGGAGCAGCTCGGTAGCTCGTCGGGCTCATAACCCGAAGGTCGCAGGTTCAAATCCTGTCCCCGCAATTGCAATATCTAGTGTGGAGCCGTGGTGTAGAGGCCTAACATGCCTGCCTGTCACGCAGGAGATCGCGGGTTCGAATCCCGTCGGCTCCGCCATTATAACCTCAAGCTAAGAGGTGAGAATCCGTAAGGGTTCACAGCTTGCTCTGGAAACCGTCACTTTAATGAGCTGGTCGCAGCGGAATAGGTGAAGAGGATCCAACGAACTATTCCTATAAGGCTCGGTAGCTCAGTCGGTAGAGCAGAGGACTGAAAATCCTCGTGTCGGCGGTTCGATTCCGTCCCGAGCCACCATGATTCACCTGATAATTGAAAACGCCGGTGTAGCTCAATTGGTAGAGCAACTGACTTGTAATCAGTAGGTTGGGGGTTCAAGTCCTCTCGCCGGCACCACATGGAGGCTTAGCGAAGTGGCCAAACGCAGCAGACTGTAAATCTGTTCTCGTACGAGTTCGGTGGTTCGAATCCATCAGCCTCCACCAGTTTTACCACATAGGGGCATAGTTTAAAGGTAGAACAGCGGTCTCCAAAACCGTTAGTGTGGGTTCAATTCCTGCTGCCCCTGCCAGTAAAACAATAGAATATTTATATTATGGCGGTCGTGGCGAAGGGGTTAACGCACCGGATTGTGGCTCCGGCATTCGTGGGTTCAAGTCCCATCGATCGCCCCATTTTTATCTTAAAAATCACATATTGGGGATTAGCCAAGCGGTAAGGCAACGGACTTTGACTCCGTCATTCCATAGGTTCGAATCCTATATCCCCAGCCATATGTTGCGGACGTGGCTCAGCGGTAGAGCATCGCCTTGCCAAGGCGAGGGTCGCGGGTTCGATTCCCGTCGTCCGCTCCATTTTTATATACGGCGCCATAGCCAAGTGGTAAGGCACAGCTCTGCAAAAGCTTTATCCCCAGTTCGAGTCTGGGTGGCGCCTCCATTTAATTCCCTGCGGGAGTGGCGGAATCGGCAGACGCACAGGACTTAAAATCCTGCGGTAGGTGACTATCGTACCAGTTCAAGTCTGGTCTTCCGCACTTGTTAAGTGATGGATTTATAGTGTGCCGATGTGGTGGAATTGGCAGACACGCCGCACTCAAAATGCGGTGCCGAGAGGCTTGCCGGTTCGAGTCCGGCCATCGGTATTATCGATAAGAAGGTATATGAAATTGTTTCTAGGAGCAATTTCATATACCTTCTTTTTTTGTGGCTAATATTCAGAGAAACGAAATTTGACATTAAGGATCGTAAGGTTTATTTTGGTTAGGGAGACGATGGGCAAACGATTCAAATTAAAGGAGGCGTCATACGAGATGAATCACATTCAATCTATGGTTACCTTGTCCAATGGAAGACAAATGCCGTGGCTGGGCCTCGGTGTCTATAAGATGAGTGAAGGCCAGGAGGTCATTGCTTCTATAGAAGCTGCCATCCGCAACGGTTATAGAAGCATTGACACTGCTGCTTTATACCAGAATGAAGAAGGGGTAGGCCAAGCGATTAAAGCATCCGGCATTTCCCGCGAAGAACTGTTTATTACTACGAAGGTCTGGAACTCCGATCAAGGCTACGATAGTACGCTGAAGGCTTTTGACGCGAGCATGAGTAAGCTTGGCCTCGATTATCTAGATCTCTATTTGATTCATTGGCCAGTCAAGGGCAAATATAAAGAAACGTGGAAAGCGCTTGAGCAGCTACATAAGGACGGGCGTGTTCGCTCTATTGGCGTATCGAACTTCCAGGTTCATCATTTGGAAGACCTGCTGGCAGACGCAGTGGTAAGACCGGTAGTCAATCAGGTTGAGCTGCATCCGCTGCTTAGCCAAGTGGAGTTGAGGGAATACTGCAAGTCACAAGGAATCCAAATCGAAGCCTGGTCCCCTCTTGCCCAAGGCAAACTTCTAGATAACGAATTACTGAAGGCTATCGGGGCAAAATACGGCAAATCAACGGCTCAGGTTATTATCCGGTGGGATCTGCAACATGGCATTGTAACCATTCCAAAATCATCTAATCCAGAACGGATTGTTGAAAATGCTAATGTTTTTGATTTCGAATTGACTGCAGAGGAAATGAAGCAAATTGACGGCCTGAATCAAGATCAGCGCGTTGGTCCTGATCCGGATCATTTCGATTTCTAATACTCCGTTCAGCAGCATTTATAATGCTAGAAATAGTAAGAAGCGCCCTAAGTTCAATTGAAACTTAGGGCGCTTTTTCATGCCGTCAAAGAGGCAAGGCGCTTCTTATTATAAACTTAAAATGGATGCTGTTAAAGAGAAAACTTAAGCACTTCCGTTCAGCAGAATCTGACGGATCTGCTGCTGATGCAGACGTTCGCCGATTACGACAACCAATGCGCCGGCAGTAAGGAGCAAATCCGGTCCAGGATTGATATGTTTGGAATGATTGCTCTCAACGACAGCAATGATCGTAGCGCTGGAGCGTTGACGTACGCGCAGCTCGCCGATCGTCTTGCCGATCGCCTTGTAGTGAGGTTCAAGTTTATACCATTCAATAATGAGATCGCCTAACGCGACTTCGATATTCTCCAATGGTGTAGGTTTGTAAGTAACTCCGCCAATAATGGCAGAAACATACCGGGCTTCCTCGTCGGTTAAAGATATTTTAGAGATGCTGTCGTCCGGGTTATCCGCTCCATAGTGATAAACTTCACGACGACCATCATCATGGATAGTAATAGTCAATTTCTCACCGCTGCGTGTTTCGATTTCAAATTTTTTGCCGATGCCCGGCAATTCGGTTTCTTTAAGATTCATTAGCTTCCGACCTCCAATATTAAGAAGTGTTATTTGTATAAGGTGTGTTTAATACAACCGCCGATCTTCCTTCACGAGCATGGGCGATAATTCTAGTTACTTATCATTTACATGTAAATCAAGCAGCATAAATGCTAGTAAATTTGATGGGTAACAGAAGGATTCGCTTCATGAATTGATAGAAAAATGGACGGAAATAGATCCCTGCCAAAGCAATTATACTACTGATTGCGGCGGGGATGACTAACAGGTAAAACGGGGATAGATCGTTGCCAAGCTTGACATGTGCTGGCGTCAGAAGGGCTGCCTTGTTCTCCGATTTGCGGAGGGGCTGTTCAGCTTCAACGGCCGTATGTTCGAAACTTGCGACATTTCCTGGATTTAGAGCTGGATGAGGAATAAAGAAAATCATGATTAGCGCAAAGACAGAGGCAGTAAACCATACCATCGTTTGCCGAATATGTATCATGATGCTTATCCCCTCTCTAAAATAGCTGCTAACCTTAAGGATAGCACACAATCCTTAGTATCTCAAAAGAATGATGATAAATTATTCGCCCAATTTCAAGGAAATCCTTCCGGATGAGAGGACGGTACGATTCGGATGTATTCCCGGGGCTGAAACGCAGCTGGGTTTCTTAATCCGATATTTAATTGCTGGAAGTACAAGCGTGATTGCTCAAGGGACATGAGTGGCGACAGCTGGCGGGCAAGAAACGCGGCACTGCAAATAATCACGAGAAATATGGATGAGCTGACGAGGATTTGGCGGACCGGCATGGAAATCACTCTCCTTCACTATAGAAAGTGATTTCCTTAATGAGCTATATATATACAGTTAGATTCGTGTTTACAACCGCTCAAAAAAAGGATATACTTTTGGATGTGCTTTATGTAATTATAACTTTAACCACATATTGATTTATCGGAGGAGCCTGCCAAACGCGGGCTCTTTTTGTGTTTTTTCAGCTATACCCTATTTATGTTCCGATGTGAATATGGCAAAGCTGATGAGACACAGGTTACACCGCGATGAAGGAGGAAAACTGTTGTCTACATTGCACGCAGCAATCATTTTACCATTTCTGCTGGCTGCAGGAGTTCCGCTGCTGAAGAAGCTGCCGGGAAATCCGCATCCGGGCTGGGCTGTTCTCTTAGGGCCTGCCGTTCTCTTTATTTATTTTCTGAGACAAATTCCGCTCGTTCAATCGGGTAACGGTTTGGCAGCCACCGTTCCTTGGATATCTTCTCTGGGCATCGATTTTACCGTGCTGCTTGACGGGTTGTCTCTGCTGTTCGCTTTACTCATTTCGGGGATCGGAACGCTGGTCGTACTTTATTCTATTTTTTATATGAGTCAGGAAAAAGAGGCTGTATACCGTTTCTCCGTCTACTTGCTTCTATTCATGGGGGCGATGCTAGGCGTCGTTTTATCAGACAATCTGATCGTTCTTTACGGATTCTGGGAGCTGACGAGCATCTCTTCCTTTTTGCTGATCGCTTTCTGGCATCACCGGGAACGCTCAAGATACGGGGCGTTCAAATCCATGCTCATTACCGTGTTTGGCGGTCTGGCGATGTTGGCTGGCTTCGTGTTGATTTATATTATGACCGGCACGTTCTCGGTGAGAGAAATCATTCAGAGCTCCGATATGATCATCGGCCATTCCCTGATGCTGCCTGCACTGCTGCTGGTGCTGCTCGGGGCCTTCACGAAATCTGCCCAGTTCCCGTTCCATATTTGGCTGCCGGATGCCATGGAGGCGCCGACCCCAGTGAGCGCATATTTGCACTCCGCAACGATGGTTAAGGCCGGGCTATACCTCGTAGCCAGATTTACGCCGGTGTTTTCAGGGCAAGCGGCCTGGTTCTGGCTTGTGTCTGGCGTAGGGCTAGTCACGTTGATCTTTGGTTCCTTCAAGGCAATCAAGCAGACCGACTTGAAAGCAATGCTGGCCTTCTCCACCATTAGCCAGCTGGGATTGATCATGGCTTTGCTCGGTCTCGGCTCGGCCTCGGGGTACTACACGGACGTCCATCAGTCCCTGTTTTATTCCAAGGCAACGATGGCTGCCATATTCCATCTGATGAATCACGCGGTATTTAAGGGAGCATTATTCATGGTCGTGGGGATCGTAGATCATGAGACGGGAACAAGGGACATCCGCAAGCTGGGCGGGTTAATGCGGCTTATGCCCGTAACGTTCTCGGTCGCTGCTATCGGGACATTGTCGATGGCCGGCATACCACCGTTCGGGGGCTTCCTCAGCAAAGAAATGTTCTTTACCGCAATCCTGAACACGCTTGAGATGGGTATATGGAGCATGGATACCTGGAGCACACTGTTTCCCCTGATTGCTTGGACAGCCAGTGTCTTTACATTTGCTTACAGCATGGTGCTGCTGTATAGGACATTTGCAGGGAAATTCAAACCGGAGCAGTTGACAAAACAGCCGCATGAGGCTCCGGCCGGCATGCTTGTACCGCCGGTTGTTTTAGCTGCTCTTGCACTCGTATTCGGACTGTTTCCCGGCCTGCTGTCGTATTCGTTAATCGAGCCGGCAATGGCTGCGATCCTGCCAGACTTGCTTGCGCCGGGCGAGAAGTTCCTCGTGTCCATTCAATTCTGGCATGGCTGGACGCCGGAGGTATTCATGACACTGGGCGTTATCGCTGCGGGCGTTCTGGTAGTTGCGGTTCAGCCTAAACTCAAAGCGTTGAATAGCCCTTGGTTTGCCCGCTTCTCCCTGAACGGTGTTTACGATACGGGACTCAGAACGATGGAGCGGTCGTCGCAGGGGCTGACGAATAAATATATGACCGGCTCCGTACGGCATTACTTGATTTATATTTTTACATTTTTCGTACTTGCACTAGGGGCCATTATGCTTGCATTTGACGGCTTCAGCCTGGATAGCAGCAGCTACGCTCCGGTCACGGTATACGAGGCAGCTATTTTGCTTGCCCTCATTATAGCCGCGATCGCGGTGCCCTTTGCCAACTCGCGTTTGCTGGCGATTATTTTGACGGGGGCCGTGGGCTATATGGTGTCCTTGTTCTTCGTCATTTTTCGGGCACCGGATCTTGCGCTTACCCAGCTTATCGTGGAGACGGTATCGGTCACACTATTCCTGCTCTGCTTCTATCATTTGCCGAAGCTTAAGAAGGAGCTGTCCGTCCTTAAATTCAAGCTTGCGAATTTCCTGGTTTCCTTGGGTGTGGGCGCAATGGTTACCCTGATAGCACTTAGCGCTTTAAGTGAGGGAAGCAGCCATCCCTTTGAATCGATATCGAAATTCTTCCTGGAGGCTAGCTATACGCTGGCTGGCGGCAAAAATGTCGTCAACGTCATTCTGGTGGACTTCCGCGGCTTCGATACCATGCTGGAAATCGTGGTGCTTGGCATCGCCTCGCTTGGCATCTTTGCGCTGATTCGCTTGAATTTGGACGAAAGCCATGAACCGCTCGCTTCGCGCATGAGCTCGGGGAAACGACAAACTGGAGGCAAGCTTCCAGCGATAAGAAGCAATGATGTTATTTTGCGGATGACCTCAAGGGTAGCCATGTTCATTATCCTGACCTTCTCCCTGTATTTGTTTTTTGCCGGCCATAATAACCCGGGAGGCGGGTTCATCGGCGGACTGATGACTTCGGCAGCGCTCGTGCTGCTTGCTATCGCCTATGGACAAGAGGTTATGCGCAGCATTGTCCCGCTTGACTTCCGGAAAGTCATGGCCTCGGGCTTGTTCATTGCCTTTTTGACGGGACTAGGCTCGCTTTGGTTTGGCGTACCCTTCCTCAGTCATGCGTTTGGACATGCACATTTGTCGATTCTCGGAGAGGTCGAGCTGGCTACGGCGGTCATTTTCGACCTGGGCGTGTATTTAACCGTCGTGGGGGTCACGATGACGATTATTCTTGAGATCGGGAGGGATCGGTAATCATGGAATTAATGATGTCAATAGCCGTCGGCATCCTGTTCATGGTCGGAGTGTATCTGATCCTTACCAGGAGCTTGCTGCGCATCATACTCGGGACGTCCCTGCTGACGCATGCGGTGCATTTGCTGTTGTTAACAATGGCCCGTTTGAAGAAGGGGGCGCCTCCGCTGCTTGGCGAGCATGCCTCCGCCTATACGGATCCGGTTCCCGCGGCTCTTATATTAACATCTATAGTAATTAGCTTCGGAGTCACATCCTTCTTCTTTGTACTCGCCTATAAGGCGTATCAAAAATTGAAGACGGATGATATGGAGCAGTTAAGGGGGGAAGAAGGTGAATAATTTGCTTGTATTTCCACTCATAATTCCTCTGCTGACTGCAGTTGCTCTTATTTTTGCCCATAGCCGGGTAATGCTGCAAAGATGGATCAATGCCACAGGGGCAGTGCTGAATATTCTCGCGGCGGTCCTCATCGTCCGAGAGGTTAGACTGAACGGTATCCAGACTTTGCATATGGGGGGCTGGGCTCCGCCGTACGGGATCGTGTTCACCGCGGATATGCTGGCCGCGCTGCTTGTCCTAACGACAACGGTGCTCAGTACGGCATGTTTGTTCTATGCCTTCGGCAGCATTGGCAGGGAGAGGGAGCGGCATTATTTTCATCCGTTCTTTCAGTTTCTGATCGTAGGCGTGAACGGTTCGTTTTTGACGGGGGATCTGTTCAACCTATTCGTCTGCTTTGAGGTGATGCTGATCTCATCCTACGCTTTGATCGTGCTTGGCGGCACGAAACGGCAGCTGAGGGAGACGCTGAAATATATTCTGGTCAATATCGTGTCCTCCACCTTCTTCGTAGCTGCGATTGCCTACTTATACGGTGTCGCGGGAACGCTGAACATGGCACATTTATCGCTTCGCATAGCCGAGGCGGGACAGGGCGGGATAATTAATGTCATCGCCGTGCTATTTCTCATCGTATTTGCACTTAAAGCGGGCCTGTTCCTGTTCTTCTGGCTGCCGGGCTCATACAGTGCCCCGCCAACGGCGGTAAAGGCTTTGTTCGGCGCATTGCTGACCAAGGTCGGCATTTATGCGATTGCCCGAACCTTCAGCCTCATATTCTATCATCAGCCGGAGCTTACCCATTCGCTAATCGGTTGGATGGCTATGCTGACGATGATATTAGGCGGGATCGGTGCAGTCGCTTATTCCGATATCCACCGGATCATCAACTATAACGTTGTGATCGGGATCGGCTTTATTTCCTTCGGAATCGCCACGGCGACCAAGACATCTATGGATGGCGTCGTCTTTTATCTGATTCATGACATGATCGCCAAAGCGCTGCTGTTCCTGCTGGGGGGGATGCTCATCAAAGCTGCGGG
This sequence comes from Paenibacillus woosongensis, assembly GCF_030122845.1. Classification (NCBI taxonomy): domain Bacteria; kingdom Bacillati; phylum Bacillota; class Bacilli; order Caryophanales; family Paenibacillaceae; genus Paenibacillus; species Paenibacillus woosongensis. Next base: position 4,400,248 of record NZ_CP126084.1, on the reverse strand, counting down.
CACCAGTGATTTGCGGCAAATGGGCGGACTGATGAAGCGTTATCCGCTACTGGGCTGGATGTTCTTTAGCGTAACGTTTGCGCTCGTGGGCGTGCCTCCGCTCAGCGGATTTACGGGCAAGCTGCTGATCATTCAGGGCGGGTTTGCATCGGGGCATTATTTATGGACAGGAATTGCGCTTGCATCCAGCCTGATCGTACTTTATTCACTGATGCGTGTATTTATCGGAGCTTTTTATGGCGACGAAGAGCAGCCTGCTGCTGTACAGGAGCCTGTCCGGTTAAAAGGGCTGGTATCCGCGGCTGCTGCCTTGCTCGCCCTTATCCTAGTTATTGGCATAGGCTCGGAACGGGTATACTCGTATTCCTCTCAAGCAGGGGGTGTGCTGGTGAACCCCGCCATTTATACTGATGCCGTGTTGAAGGAGTAGATGATATGGCGCTTCAAATATTATTAAATTTCCTGATCGCCGTGATCTGGATGTTCTTGAACAATAACTGGTCGGCCTCCGGGCTGATTGTGGGTTATATGATAGGCTTGGCCTTGATAGGCCTGTTCGGCCGCTTTTGGCCGCAGGGCTTCTATATGAGGAAGGTGTGGGCGATGATCAAACTGCTTGCACTGTTCATTAAAGAGCTCTTTAAATCGAGCTTTGTGGTCATCGGACAGGTGCTTTCTCCGAAGCTGAATATTCGTCCCGGTATTTTCGCTTATAAGACCGAGCTGACTGGTGATTGGGAAGTCACGATTTTAGCCAACCTGATTACGCTGACGCCGGGAACACTGACGCTTGATGTATCCAGAGAAGGTTCTACCTTGTATATCCATGCGATGGATATAGGTGATGTTGATAAGCTCTGCAGCGAAATCAGAAGCACGTTCGAAAAAGCAATCCTGGAGGTGACGAGATGATAAACGGAATATTATTCGCTGCGCTTGTTATTATATCGTTGGCGATACTAGGATGCTTGTACCGTTTGATGAAGGGGCCTTCCATGGCTGACCGCATTACGTCGCTGGATACGATCGGCATCAATCTGCTGGCCATGGTAGCCGTACTCTGCATGCTGATGAGGACGGAAGCATATTTCGAAATCATTCTTCTGATCGGTATTCTATCTTTCATCGGAACGACCGCTTTTGCCCGGTACATTGAGCGTGGCGTTGTCATTGAGCAGCGAGGTGATGATGATGATCGGTGAGCTTCTGATCGGCTTGCTCGTACTGTTTGGGGCCGTAGTCAGCGCGTTAAGCGCCTTTGGGCTGATACGGCTTCCCGATGTATATTTGCGGTCGCATGCGGCCACAAAAAGCACGACGCTCGGCGTATTATGCATATTGAGCGGGGCCTTCCTGTACTTCATGTTCTATCTGGATCATGTCAGCGCCAAGCTGCTGCTCGGCATCGTCTTCGTCTTCATTACCTCGCCGGTGGCAGGCCATCTGAACGGCAGGGCTGCTCACCGGACCGGAGTGCCTTTATGGAAGGGCAGCGTTCGGGACGACCTGAGCGAGGCCATGAGACGGGAGGAGCAGGGACGGCAGGTGCAGCAGAAAGACGGAAGCAAGCTGGAGCAAGACAATAGGAATTAAAGATGTGCAGCCTGCCCAAGTTACCCGGGCAGGCTGTTGCTATTTATCCAGTAGTCGGACAACTGGTCTTCAGGGTCTTAAGGCCACCTCGACTTAGGTCTAGGAAGAAAAACCGTCCGTAGTCCGTTTTGAATAAACGCTTTTCCACCTACAATAAGGACATAAGGTTGATACTTACGAAAGGCGGTGACTAATAAATGAGAGCAAATCGATCAAGCGGGTTCGCAATCGTACTTATTGTCCTGGGGGGATTAATCCTGCTGGGCAAGCTTACCCCGCTGCTGGGCAGTCTATTCGGATTGTTGTTCGCAGTAGCATTGATCGGTCTTGGTTACTATGGTATTCGCCGGGGCAACGCTTTTTTTGGATGGATTGTCCTCCTCTTTGGGATCATATCCTTAATGAACAAGTTGGCGTGGCTCATCGTACCGGCAATCGGGATCGGCTTGATCGTCTTCGGCATTTATTCACTGAATGGAAGACGGCGGGGATATTGATCACATATATCGAATAATGATGAACCGATTTGGTTAGGAGGGATGGGATGTCATGAGTGTATTTCGTCGAGTACGGGATATTACGGTAGCTAATTTAAATGAACGGTTGGAGCAGTCTCAAGATCCGGTGCGGTTAATCGATCAATTCCTGATTGAGACCCGCCAGGAGATCGCCGAGGCAGAGAAGCTGCATCAGCAGTATGCAGGGCATACGAAGCAATTGAAGCAGCAGGTGGACCAGGCCAAGGTGATGCGCGACCGCAGGGAAGAGCAGGCGCTGCTTGCCCTTAAAGCGGAGGAAGAGCGTCTGGCGAAGCTGGCTCTGCAGGAAAAAATGCTCTATGAAGAGAAGATCGAGCAATACTCTGAACTGTACGCGCAAAGCCTTGAGTCTTTGCAGGAATTGGAAAGCCAGCTGAATGAATTGAAAACAGAATATCAAGTGGTATACAGCAAACGGCAGTATTACTACGCAAGAATGGAGACGCTCCGTCTGCAGCAGCGTATGAACCAGCGGATGAGTGGGTACGGTACACAAGACGTGCCGAAAATGTTCCACCGCCTGGAAGACCGGGTGTCCGATATGGAATGGGAAGCCCGCAGCCTGCGGGAACTGAGAAGATCAGGCCAGGATTTCCTAAATCAGGCTGGATCGGCTCTGCAATCGACATTGGAACAGGAGCTCTCCCGTTTGAAGCAGAAGCTGAATAACAAAGGAGAGGAGTAGGATCGATGGGAACTCTATACCGTTCCAGACGTGATCGTTGGTTCAGCGGTCTGATCGGCGGACTTGGCGAATATTTTGGCATCAGCGTAACCGCGCTTCGGCTGCTGGCGATTATCAGTGTATTCATTACAGGCGGAACTACCATCGTGATTTATTTGATTGCAACACTGGTCATTTCGAAAGAGCCTTATATTCCCCGCGATCCATACTACAATGGAGGCTGGCAAGGCGGCGGGCAGCATAACCACGGGTACGGCAATCCAGGCAACCCGGGCAATCCGGGCAATCCGTACCGCGACCCGCAGTATGCCGATCCGCGTTACGCCGGACCCAGCTATAACGATCCGCGTTACCAGCAGCAATCGGCATTCGGCAGCAGCGCATCGAATTTAGATTCGATGATGGAAGATATTGAGAAGAAAGCGATGGAGAAAGAGCTGGAGGAGCTTCGCAGAAAATTATCCAAATACGAGAACGAGAAGGGAGATAAATAACCATGGGAGTATTCAAAAGAATTAAAGATATTACGAAAGCATCCATCAATGACATGCTGGATAAAGTAGAGGATCCGGTAGTGATGCTCAATCAGTACCTGCGCGACATGGAGACTGAAATCCGTGACGCAGAGGTAACGGTGGCGAAGCAAATGGCGAACGAGCGCAGAATGAAGCATCGTCTGGAAGAGGCGATCCGCATTTCCGCACAAAGAGAGAGCCAAGCTGAGGCAGCGCTCAAGAACGGGCAGGAGGAAGTAGCCCGCAAGCTGCTGGAAGAGAAAATTATGTATGATCAGAAGCAACTGGAGTTCAGTGATCTGCATGTCCAAGCGGAAGCGCAGGCTCAGGAGCTCAAACAGCAGCTGCATGACATGAAGGATGAGTATTACAAGCTGCGCAACAAACGCAACGAGCTGGTCAGCCGTGCACAAATGGCCAAAGCCAGAAAGCAAATGTCGCAAATCAATACACTCAATACAATTGAGAGCGGCAGCGCGTCCCTCGGCTTCCACCGGATGGAAGAGAAAATCATGCAGCTTGAGGCAGAAGCTGAAGTAGCCGGAATCGGTTACCGCGGAGTCGGCAGCTCCGGTTCATCGTACATCAGCCCTGCTGATGCCGAGAAGCAGGTCAAGGTGGATGAGCAGCTGGAGGCCCTGAAAGCTAAGCTGAACCCTTCGGCTAATCGGGCAGAAAGCAAGGAATAACAGCTACACGACTACAGGACATTGTGATATGCTATGTAATGGTTAAAGCCATGCGGTATGATTTATATACTGTTATGGCTTTTCCACTTACATTCTCACATATGAACTGATCTGGAGGTGCGGCATGGATAGGCATAGAAGCTTATTGGCCATCGGATTGATCGGGCTGGGCATATTTATTATTTTCGGCCAGGGGCTGGGCTTTTTTACCATCGTCGCGATTTTGATATTAGGCTATGGCATTTATAAAATCCGTCTTGGTGACGACGTAAAAATCGGTTATATTTTACTGGCGATCGGCGGAGGCATGATTCTGCTGCATCATTTTATGATCGTGGTCGCCATTGTCATGATTTCGCTCGGGTTGTATTATGCGAAGATGAAGAAAGTGCATCCGGCAGGCAACCATGTTCAGAAGCAAAACGTTACATCGAGCATTCACTGGGATCGCGACCCGTGGACGCTGCGGAATACAAGCATGTGGCATGTGCTTGGGGAAGTGAACATCGATCTGTCGCTTGCCATGGTGGAAGACCAGAATAATGTGCTTATGTTCCAGGGAATTGTCGGCGACATTGATTTGGTCGTATCCGAGGATTACGGCGTGGAGGTTGAGGCCTTCGCTCTCTTCGGGCAAATTGATTTAGACGATGAGAAGGAGACGGGAATGCTGAATCGCGTATACTGGAAGTCTCCGAACTATGAGCAACGGGATCAAAAGGTGAAAATTATAATTTCCTACCTTGTAGGGAATGTCGATATACATTTGACTTAATTACAGGAGGATTGACCTGCCATGAGAAAGAAAAAGCCGTCCAACATGGTATCTCGCAGTATGCGGGATGGGATCCTCCTGTCTTTTGTGCTGCTTGCGGGAATCATTTATATTTTGTATACATACGGGTATTTCTTACCATCAACATCCTGGAAAACCGGCATTCAGGCCGGATTGACCTTATTTACACTGCTCCTTGTCATCGGGGCGGTGTACGGGTTCCTTCAGGGCTACCGCGCCAAACGAAGGATCGATTTGCTTCGTGATTCCCTGCTGCAATGGGAGAAGGGGAATCAGACAGGAATGGTTCCGAAGCTGGGTGAGGATGAGTTGGGCCGGCTCGGGGAGCAGCTGGAGAGGATCGGGAAACGCTGGGAGGAGCAGGTAACCTCCTTGCAGCGTTTGTCTACGCATAATGCTCAGCTGGCCGAGCAGGCGAGGGTATCGGCGATCGTCGAGGAGCGTCAGCGGCTGGCCCGCGAGCTCCATGATGCGGTCTCCCAACAGCTGTTCGCGATATCGATGACGGCGACGGCGGTAGGCCGTACCTTGGAGAAGGATTTCGACAAGGCCCAGCGCCAGGTGGAGCTGATCGAGGAAATGGCCTCGGTGGCCCAGTCGGAGATGAGAGCTCTGCTGCTGCACCTCCGTCCGGTTTATCTGGAGGGCAAGGCGCTGTCTCAAGGGCTGCTGGAGCTGGTACGCGAGCTGAAGACGAAGGTTCCTATGGATTTAACGCTGGAAATCGATGAGGATTTGAAGCTCAGCAAGGGCATAGAGAATCATTTGTTCCGCATTATCCAGGAGGCCATGTCGAATACGCTGCGGCACGCCAAGGCCGATAAGATGGAGATACGCATTCATAGAAAGGCGGAGACGGTCAAGGTTATTCTCCGCGACAACGGGGTAGGCTTTGAGCTTGACGAGAAGAAGCAGGCGTCCTATGGCTTATCCACAATGCAGGAGCGCGTACATGAGATCGGCGGCTCGATTCAATTCATTACCGCCCCGGGCAAAGGGACGCGGATCGAAATTACCGTACCGTTAATGACCGAAGAGAGTGGAGAGGAGGAGTATCATGGAGATGGACAATGATATCAAAGTACTGCTGGTGGACGACCATGAAATGGTCAGGATCGGCCTGGCTGCCGTGCTCGGCACGGAAGAAGGCATTGAAGTGGTCGGCGAGGCAAGCAGCGGAGAGGAAGGCATCAGGCTCGCCCAGGAATACAAGCCGGACGTAGTACTGATGGATCTCGTCATGGAAGGGATGGACGGAATCGAGACGACACGGCAGCTGCTGAAGCTCTATCCTGATTGCAAGGTTATCGTCCTGACGAGTTATCTCGACGATGAGAAAATGTACCCCGTCATCGAGGCGGGTGCGTTCAGCTATCTTCTAAAGACGTCGCGGGCTTCTGAGGTAGCCGACGCTATTCGTGCTGCGGCGCGAGGCCAGTCTGTTCTCGAATCGCAGGTCGCTTCCAAAATGATGAACCGGTTCCGACAGCCGAAGACCGAGACGCCGGCCCATGAGGAGCTTACAGAACGGGAGATGGACGTGCTGCGCTTGCTCGCCCAAGGGAAATCCAATCAGGATATCGCTGACGATCTGGTGATCGGCATTAAAACCGTAAAGTTCCACGTCACGAATATTTTGGCCAAACTGGGTGTAGAAGATCGCACTCAAGCCGCTATCTATGCTTACAAAAACGGGCTGGCGGAATAGGCGCTAACTGTTGCATGGCTAATGATATTTGAGCTTGTAGGTGCTGGAATGCATCAGCTTCACATCTACGTCCGCATCCTCAAGCTGAAACGATGAGAGAAGATGATCCTGGCCACCGGGTCCGGCGGTCATCTTTTTCCATTGGCGGTTGAACCTTCGATACAACATGTCCTCTAACCCGTAAATGTCGATATTTTTTGCCTTGGCGGCATGGAAACTGCCGGTGATTTGTTGTTTGATTTGAGCGGCTGCGGCTTCTTTGATTTGGAGGGAAGTCGGCACCGGTTGTCCAGCCACCTCGGAAACCGCCGCGGTTACTTTGAGTTTTACGGTAAACTTCACTTGCCCTCCGTCCAAACGCACTTTCACCAATGGCTCAGAATTTAGAATATTGATCTGAGCCTGGCCGCCGTCCTTTATTTTTAGCAGCAAAGGATATCTGTGCATGTTCTTGAAGGCCACCCACCTCGCCCCGTTTAGCAGCCCGTCATCCAGATATCCCTTGTTCTCACCTTTGGAAATAACATAAGCCCCATCCAGTCTGACCAGAGAAATGGGCTTCTCCTTCGATGACCATACCTTATCCGTCAGCTTAATGGATGGGAGCAACACGGTCGCAGCAGGCTCCCTAATCCCGTTTATCAGCTTCATGAGACGCAATGGCTCTATAGTAGAGAGCTGCTCGTATACCTCCCGCGGATCCATCAATTCGGAGTTCAGGGCGGACTGATTCAATAGCGATACCCCCGATAAAATAGAAGGAATGTCCTGCTCGGTTCCGTAGACCCAAGGCGTATAACGCAGCTCGCTGGAACGCAGGAGCGAGTTCAGGCACTCGCCCAGATTGCTGTTAAGCAGCGATTTGGAGAAGACGATGGCTTTGACATGAGTCCATAACGTTTTCTGCTGCGAAGCCGGGTAGATGCTCATAAGAGCCTTCGAGATCGTCTCCCCTTTGCCAGTAGCAATCCATACTCCGGTCTCTTCCGTGTTGACAGAGCTTTCCTGCTTGGAAATGTCGCCGAAGGCGAGAACCTGCGCATAGATCGTGTATTCTCCTTTAACATAATCGATGCCTAGTGCCGTAATGAAATTGATGCTCTGGGGTTCTTTGGCGTCCCAGCAGCCGGATAACAGGACAGCCTTGCAAGCGGCGATGAGGGCAAACTTTCGTTTCACCGGTTATTCTCCTTTCGAAGTATTATCCTTAGGCTGAAATGTCTCTGCCCGCTGATTGCTGCTGCCAGACGGCCTATTGATTAGGGCTTGCATGATATCCTTCTTGTGGAAAGGAGAAAAAGGTGACAAATAGGGAACGCCGTATGATTCAAGATAAGCCAAATAAAAGACGAGACCGATGACGCTGACCAAGAACCCGAACATGCCCATGATAGAGGAAACCAACAGGATACACAAGCGAAATTGTGATACGGTTCCTGTAAGCGATTGGTTCACAAGGGTGTATGTCGCTACCGTTGCGATGGCGACCGCTACGATGATCGTCGGTGAGGTGATACCCGCCCGAATCGCGGAGTCGCCGATGATCAGCCCTCCGACTACGGTCACTGTCTGTCCTACAGTTTTGGGTAAACGGCGTCCAGCTTCATTGAAGATTTCAAATAAAAACAGCATGATGAAGGCCTCCATCTGAATGGGAAAGGGAAGGCCATGCCGTGAATTGCTGATCGTTGCCAGCAGGGGAAGCGGTATCTGCTCCAAATTAAAGCTTGTGAGTGCGACATAAAACCCCGGCAGCAGCATGGAAATTAGCAGGCCAAGAACGCGAAGAATTTTTTGCATGGCTACAACGTAGCTGGAAGTATTCTCGTCCTCAGGCGAGGTAAAAAGGGTGATGATGGTCACGGGGGCCAGAATGGCCATTGGAATGCCGTCCACGATGACGGCAAATTTCCCCTTCAGCAGGGCATCAACGGCAAAATCAGGACGCCCGGTGTAATCCGATAGGGGGAAAAAGGCATTTTTTTTATTCGCTACGATGCTCTCAATGTAAGATGTGCCTACAATCGCGTCGGTGTCGATTTTGCTTAAATATTTACGGATTTCCTGTAATATGTCTTCGTTAATAATATCCTCAATATAAAAAAGGCCGATCTTATTCTCGCCGCGCCTCCCGGCAGTAAAATGCTCTACACAAAGGGATTGCGTCCGCAGACGTTTGCGCAATAGTCCCGTATTCGTAGTCAGCTCCTCGGTGAACCCGTCTTGCGGCCCTTTGATGGAGGGTTCTGTCGTAGGCTCCTCGGGGGTGCGGGCCGGCAGGGCGGCAATGTCGAGACTGAAGAAGGCATTCTGCTTCTGAAAATAGATAATTAAGCTTCCGCTGTACACCTTCACGGTCAGATCCCGCAGCAAAGTATTTTTGGGCAGTAGGCTTAGAGGAAGATGGCGGTTACGCTCGATATTTTGGACTGTTGGTTCGGGGTATTCCTCGAATAGTGCTGTTAGGCCGGGCAGGGCAGTCTGATTCAGCTGCTTCGTGTCCGTTACGGCTTCGCAATATATGATGGTGACAGGCTGGTTTGCCTCTTTGTCCCCCCCTTCCAGGTCGTGAACGAGAACATCGGCCGATTTCGAGAAATATTCCCGCAAAAAAGAAGTGTCGATATGCTCGCGTTCTCTCAGTGCCCGTGATGACGATGGATCAAGTATCATGTGCCGGATTCTCCTTTCTTATGGGCTGAAATAAAGACGGCAAGGGCTAGCAGCAGGGTAACGATCAGAATGAGGCCCGTATTGAACGGAAACATGAACCGGATCATCAGATGCTGAAATTGGATATCCGTAAAGGTGATAAGGCACAGCAGGGTCAAGCCAACGGCGTAAAGCAATAGCAGTGCACTGCGCTGGCGCTTCTTGCTGATGTTCCATATGTCCGTCGCGATGAATAAAGCTACGGCAATACGGACAGTTACTCCGGCCAGCCATTGGTAGATCGAGAAGAAATCGGTCTGGGAGACGTATTTTCCAAACCCAGCGATCCTCCACTGTTCATAGGCGGGATAACGCTGCAGGGACGCTTCGTGCGGATTGAATTCCGCGATGGAACCGGTGAGCGGGCCAAGTGTCAGACCGACAAGAATGAAGCCAACGATCACAAAATGCTTGTTTGTCAAAGGTGCTTTTAAATAAGGCTGCAGAAACAGAAGAAAGAAAATTTCGAACAATCCCGTACATGCGTAAATGATACCCTTTAGGGGTGGAGCCCAGCCATGCTCCAGAAGCGGCAGCAATTGGTGGTAATCTTTGTATTGAACATTAACCGTCGCTACATAAAATCCCAAAAGAACAACGAACGGCAGCAGGATGCCGGAGGCATAGGCCATGGAGTTGACCCCCAGCCGAGCAGCAATCAAGCAGATTAGCATTAACACGGCCGCAGTGATAATCATCGGCGTGTAGGGCAGAAAGGTTACTTTGGTCCACATGATCGTGTCAAACAGGGCGAACCAGGCTGTACCGAGAAAATAGGCAGCAGAAATGAATTTGAACGGAACAGACAGCATTTTTCCATAATGGCTTTCGAGCCAGTCTGGCAGGGATTTACCTTTGGTACGGGCAGAAATATACGCAATCAGCAGGGTAAGCAGGGCAAGTGGCACGATCGATAGAATGACGGAAAACCAGGCATCCCTCTTAGCGACCTGAAGCAGCGCGGGAATAATAAAAACATGGTTCGTGATGCCGACCGTGAGCATGATGGTCATGATGGCTTGCAGGGCCGTAGGTTTTGGGGGATTCATTCGCATCAGCCTCCAGTCAGGTTCAGGTGCGCTTAGTATTTTCCAGGCAGAGGAAGGATATGCAGATGTATAAAATTCTCTCTATCTGGCGAATCTATTGATAGATTCGTAGCATGCTTGGGGAGAGATGATGCGTGAAAAATCGTTGGGGAATTCTCATGATGGCTATTATGGTCGGAGCAATCATTATCAAGTCGTTGTACACAGCTGGCACAGCCGCTATGGCGGATGCCGCTTATTCGGCCGAGGCTGCATCATCCCGGATGCAGCTCAGACAACTGCTGGCTGCAAGCGAAGGTTTAATCCAGGGCAGCAGGCAGGCCACCGTAAAGTGGCAAGGGGAATGGCATACGATGTTGTCCTTGGAGGCAGCGGGGGAGCGGCTCGCTGATCGTTTGGGACTGGCGGATCGTTATACGGAAAAAGTGCATGGAAATCAGGTGTTTTATGCTGAGGGAGCTTCCGGAGTGGCGGAAGACGTTATCCATGGCAAGCTGGCGTTAACGCTGCAGGAAGAAGGGAGCTATTATGTCATTCTGCGGCTGGAGAATGGAACGGACGAAAGCTTGCAGCGGCTGCCAGAGGCCGGAGAGTCCTGGGGAGAATTGCTCCTCAGAGAGGGAGTACGCGCTAAATGGAATGCCGCCCTTCAGGGGGAGGCTGCTGGGGTCGTTAGTGCGCCGGACTGGCCAGATTTTTGGCAAAATGATTCCGCCGGAGCAGGAGAGGCCAATCCTGTGCCAACCCTGGCTGCCTTTGCCAAGCTTGAGTCGCGGATGAAGGAGCAGTTGAAGCTGCGGGCGGCGGAGAGTTTTGCGGACGAGCGGACGGTTAGCAGAACTTATACTGCGGAGGATTTGCCGATTAAGGCGCGAAGTGCCGGACAAGAGATCAGCCTGCAGCTTGCACTGCATTGGAATACAGAGTCGGAGCGTTATGACGTATCCATCGGTGCGCCGTTGTTGACTGTCGAATATTAACTGATCTTAGATAAATATTAGATGAATTTTCGATGGACATAACTAAATTTGATATGAATTTGATGGCATCCTTGTAGTGAATATGCTAAAATATCATCACATGCTTTGATGCTGTATAAGGTTAAGGCATTGATGGGAGAATGAATAAATATACACTATATTACATAGAAAGAATGAGGAGCCATGACTGAAATACAAAATCTAGATTCAGTGAAGACACCAGGGGCGGTATATTTCATTTTTGGAGCAACCGGAGATTTAGCTCGGCGCAAGTTGTTTCCCGCAATATACTCGTTGTATCGCGAAGGGAAGCTCGGTGAAGATTTTGCGGTTATCGGCGTGGCGCGACGTCCCCGCTCAGGAGAAGAATTCCGTGATGATGTATATCGTTCCATTCAGGAATTTTGCCGTTATTCGGTCGAGGATGATGCGGAGTGGAGTCGTTTTGCAGAGCATTTTTCGTACAAATCACTCGACATTAACAATATAGACGGGTACCGGGAGCTTTTGCAGCAGACTGAGGAAGTAGAGGCGCGCTTCGGCATCCCTGGCAATCGTCTGTTCTATCTGGCGCTTGCTCCGGAACTGTTCGGCAACGTATCCTTCAACTTGCAGAAGGGCGGCATGCTGGACAGCAGCGGATGGCATCGCCTTGTGATCGAGAAGCCGTTCGGCTACGATTTGATCTCTGCTCAGAAGCTGAACGAAGAGTTGAACCAAGTGTTCAAAGAGGAAGAGATCTACCGGATCGACCATTATCTCGGTAAAGAGATGGTACAGAATATCGAAGTGATCCGCTTTGCGAATGCATTCTTTGAGCCGCTTTGGAACAACAAGCATATTTCCAATATTCAAATTACGCTGAGCGAGACTGTCGGTGTCGAAGAGCGTGGCGGGTATTACGACAATGCTGGGGCGCTGCGGGATATGGGGCAGAACCACATGCTTCAGCTGCTTACGATGATTGCCATGGAGCCGCCAAGCCGACTGCTTGCTGAGGATATTCGCGATGAGAAGGTGAAGGTGCTTCGTTCGCTTCGTCCTTACGCATCGGCGCAGGAAGTGAAGGAGAACGTGGTGCGCGGACAATATGCCGAAGGCGAAAGCGGCGGCAAGACGCTGCCGGGCTATCGTCAGGAGGATAAGGTAGATCCGAATTCCAATACGGAAACGTATTTCGCAGCCAAGGTCTATGTGGACAATTTCCGCTGGGCTGGGGTTCCATTCTATATTCGCACGGGTAAACGCCTTCCAGTCAAGACGACAGAGGTCGTTGTCGAATTCAAGCAAATGCCTACCAACGTATACTTGGGCCAGAAGCACAAGCTTGAGCCGAACCTGCTCGTTATCCGCGTCAACCCGATGGAAGGGATCTATATCAAGATCAATGCGAAGAAACCGGGAACGGAATCGCAGATCAGCCCGCTGGCAATGGAGTTCTGTCAAAGCTGCCAGGTCGGCATCAACTCGCCTGAGGCTTACGAGCGACTGATCCATGATGCCGCCAACGGCGATTCGACCTACTTTACCCGCTGGGACGAAGTAGCTACCGCGTGGGCGTTTGTAGACCGCATCGCATCTGCCTGGGCACAGGAGTCCGGCGATATCAGCACCTATGCGGCAGGATCCTGGGGACCGGAGGAAGCCGATCAGCTGCTTGCGCAGGATGGTTTCCACTGGTGGCCGGTTAACGGACAGGAAGAAGATAACGTCATCTGGATCAAGGGTTAACATAAAAGCCGTCTGTCAGCTTTAGGCTGATGGGCGGCTTCGTTTATTGACAAATGCAGGGTGTCTTGTTATTGTAGAAAATAACAAAGTGATTATTCTCATATGAATAGTAAGAATTATAGTCGACCATTCGAATGGAGGCATTCCCGGAATAAGGGGATGCCTCCATTTTGTTTGGCCAGGAGGTGAATGGCATGCGGGAGAAGAGATTGGATTTATCAGCGGACGTATTGGTTATCGGCGGCGGACCGGCTGGTGCCTGGGCGGCAATTACAGCAGCAAGGAAAGGAGCTCAGGTCGTTCTGGTCGATAAAGGGTATTGCGGTACGAGCGGGGCGACAGCCCCGTCAGGTACGGGCGTATGGTACGTCAAACCAGAGGCGGCCGCCCGGGAAGAGGCGAAGCGCAGCCGTTACTTTCTGGGAGGGCAACTGGCCGACGCACAATGGATGAACCGCGTGCTTGATCAAACGTATGACAACATGGGCATGCTCGCCGAATGGGGATATCCTTTTCCCGAAGATGGGCAGGGACAGCAGCATCGGCGGGGATTGCAGGGCCCGGAGTATATGCGCTTAATGCGTAGGACGGTGAAACGGGCGGGAGTGAACATATTGGATCACAGTCCCGCCCTTGAGCTGCTGGCCGATGAATACGGCGTGGGAGGAGCTGCAGGGGTTCGCACCGGGACTGGGCAGACCTGGTCCGTTCGGGCTGCCGCTGTCGTCATTGCCACCGGAGGATGCGCCTTCTTGAGCAAAGCCCTGGGCTGCAACGTACTGACAGGAGACGGTTACCTGCTGGCCGTGGAAGCCGGAGCGGAGTTCTCGGGCATGGAGTTTTCCAATGCTTATGGGATTTCGCCTGCCTTTGCTTCCGTAACCAAGACGGCTTATTATCAGTACGCCTCGTTCTACTATGAAGACGGGTCGCTGGTCGAAGGGGCCGGATCAAAACAGGGGCGCTCCATCATCGCCCAGAATTTGCTGGCTGGCCGGCAGGTGTATGCACGGCTTGACTTGGCGCCCGCGGAGATACGGCCGCTGCTGCGGGTAGGTCAGAGCAATTTCTTTCTGCCCTTTGACCGTTGCGGGATCGATCCGTTCCAGGATTTCTTTCCCGTCACGCTGCGCCTGGAGGGTACAGTCCGCGGAACCGGGGGCATTCATATTGTCGACGCATCATGTGCGACGAAGGTGCCCGGGCTGTATGCCGCCGGAGATGCGGCGACCAGGGAGCTCATTTGCGGCGGGTTTACCGGCGGAGGCAGCCATAACGCCGCCTGGGCAATGTCGTCTGGCAGCTTTGCCGGAGACGGCGCTGCCGAATATGCCCGGCGGCTGGGGCCGCGTGCTGCTCAGCGGCGGGTTAAGGGGCTGTCAGCCCTCTCGCTGCCGCTGGACAGCCGTATCTCAGAGAGAAGAGGGAATACTCCGGAGCAGTATGCAAAGATGGTACAGGAGGAGGTCATGCCTTACGACCGGAATCTGTTTCGCTCTGAGGCGGGGCTGCAGGCATCGCTTGCACGGCTGGAACAGGTGTGGCATACACTCCGGAATGACCGGGCCGGATGGGATCGTGAAGGCGTGAAGCTGCGCGGGGCGGCGGCGATGACGGCTACGGCACGATGGATGTACCAGTCCGCGCTAGCCCGCCGTGAGTCGCGGGGGATGCATAAGCGCGACGATTATCCCCAGCAGGACCAGACCCAGCACCACCGCCTGATCACCTGGGGATTGGATGAAATCAGCGTCAGGCCGGAGCCGATCGGCAAGGAGGCTGTGCTGCAATGATCGAGCTGATTAGCGAGAGCCGCTGTGTGAAATGCAATCTTTGTGTCAGCGTCTGCCCAACCGACGTCTTCGATCAAGGAGTTGATGGCACTCCGGTAATTGCCCGTCAGGACGATTGCCAGACCTGCTTCATGTGCGAGCTGTATTGTCCCGCCGATGCGATGTACGTATCGCCCTTTGCGGAGGGACGCGAGGAGGTGCGGGAACCGGCGCTGGAGGAACGCGGGCTGCTTGGCGGCTACCGCGAGAAGGTCGGATGGGGCCCGGGGCGCAAGCCGGTGTCATCGCATGAATACATGCATCAATTGGCCGTTCGCGCGATTCCATAGACGCATTCATTTGAATCCTGCAAATCGAAAAGTAAAATAAATAACCTATAGCCATGAGAGGAGTATCAAAACATGAGTCATTCGGAACTAACAACCATACCTGTATCGGCAAATTCTATTAAGGAAGAGGCTCTGTCCCGCATAGCGGATCATGGAGCCGACCCGTTATTCATTAACCGCTGGTCATCCCGCGCATTTGCCGCCCGGCCGGTGGCAGAGCAAACGCTGCTGGCGGTCCTGGAGGCTGCGCGTTGGGCACCTTCCTCAAATAATTTTCAGCCGTGGCGTTTTATCGTAGCCAGGGAAGAAAGCCAGTTGAAACTGTTCCATGAGTTTATTGTTCCCGGCAATCTGGAGTGGGCGGCTCAGGCGCCTGTGCTTATCCTTCTATTATCCTCCGTGCAAGAGGATGGGAAGCTGAATGGGGCGCATGCTTTCGACACAGGGGCAGCATGGGCAAGCATTGCACTGCAGGCCTCCTTGCTAGGACTGAACACCCGGGCCATCGGCGGATATGACCGGGTAAAGGCCAGGGAGCTGCTGAGCATTCCGGCGAATTTTGAGCTGCATGCTGTAGTTGCACTCGGATATCCGGGCAGCACGGAGCTGCTCCCGGATAAATTCAAGGATAGAAATGTGCCGAGCGGCCGCCGTCCACTGCGGGAAAGCATCATTTGGGGAGATTTTTCTACCGAATCTCGAACCGATAAGTGACCATATAGCGTCTGCAAGCATAAGCTAATATCGGGCAAGCACAAAAGCATCCTCGACATCTCCCAAGATGTGAGGGTGTTTTTGCGTACAAAGAGACAAAATATGTTACAATATACAACGTGAATTTGTGGAATGAGAGGACTAGTGATACATGAGCAAAGCATTGGGGCAAGTGCTGCAGGAGGAAGTGAATAAGCGGCGGACGTTCGCGATCATTTCCCACCCGGATGCCGGGAAAACCACATTAACCGAGAAATTATTGCTGTTCGGCGGCGCGATCCGTCTGGCAGGGTCCGTCAAGGCTCGCAAGGCAAGCAAGCATGCGACAAGCGACTGGATGGAAATCGAGAAGCAGCGCGGAATTTCCGTCACTTCTTCCGTCATGCAGTTTGACTATAACGGCCATCGGGTCAACATACTGGATACGCCGGGCCACCAGGATTTCAGTGAGGACACCTATCGTACATTGACTGCTGCAGACGCAGCTGTCATGCTGATTGACGTGGCCAAAGGCGTCGAGGTACAGACGATCAAGCTGTTCCAGGTTTGCGCCAAGCGGGGCATTCCGATTTTTACCTTCATCAACAAACTGGACCGGGAAGGCCGGAATCCGTTTGATCTGATGGAGGAGCTGGAGCAGGTGCTGGGCATCCGCTCAGTGCCGATGAACTGGCCAATCGGTTCGGGACGCGAACTGTCGGGCATTTACGACCGGATGAACAATCAGGTTGAATTGTTCCAAGGGAATGATCATTCCCAGATCCAAGTGAAGAAGGTCGAGAATTATCATGACCCTGTGATCCGTGAATTGGCCGGTGAATACCTGCATGATCAGCTATGCCAGGACTTGGAGCTCCTTGATGTTGCGGGTGATCCCTTCGATATGGAGAAAATCAGCCGCGGTGAGCTGACTCCGGTCTTCTTCGGCAGCGCCGTCAATAATTTCGGTGTCCAGACGTTCCTGGAAAACTTCCTGCGTCTTGCTCCAAAGCCGGAGCCGCGCCATAGCTTGACCGGATTGGTCGAGCCGACGAACGAGAAATTCTCCGGCTACGTGTTCAAAATCCAGGCGAACATGAACCCGGCGCACCGTGACCGCATCGCTTTTCTACGCATCGTGTCGGGCAAATTCGAGCGAGGCATGTCGGTGAAGCATGTCCGGGCAGGCAAAGAGATCAAGCTGTCCCAGCCGCAGCAATTTCTGGCTCAGGATCGGGATATCGTCACCGAGGCTTACCCTGGCGATATTATCGGGCTGTTCGATCCCGGCATTTTCCGGATTGGCGATTCGCTTAGTCAAGGAAGCGAGATCGAATTTGATGAGCTGCCGACCTTCTCGCCGGAGATTTTTGCCAAAATCACCGTGAAGAATGCTTTGAAGCATAAGCAGTATCAGAAGGGGATCGATCAGCTGACGGAAGAAGGAACGATTCAGGTATTCACGACGGTAGGCTTCGAGGACATGCTGCTGGGTGTCGTAGGCCAGCTTCAGTTCGAGGTGTTCGAATACCGCATGAAGGCGGAATACGGCGTCGATGTGCAGCTGCAGCGGATGCCGTTCCAATTCGCACGCTGGATTGTCGCGGATAAGGTGGATCCTTCGAAATTCCGGATTAATTCGACGCTGGTGACGGATAAGAAGGGCAATTATGTCGTCTTGTTCGAGAACGAGTATGCAATGAGAACCGCGATGGAGAAAAATCCGGATGCGAAATTCCTGGAGACAGCGCCATAAGGAAAAAACGAGCCGGAAAGGCTAATGCTATAAGCCGAGGCTAAGCTTAGTTTCGCTCCAGTACGATACAACAAAGAAGCCTCCTTACAGGATCACAGGTAAGGAGGCTTCTTGTGTTGCGATGATGGCGGGCTATCCTTATTTCAATGGCTTCAGCTCGGCAGAAGCAAGCTCTCCGCTCAGGAGAGAGATCAATTCATCTTTCTTGGCGTCGTCGATATGCTTCCAGATGATCTCGAAAACGACGCCAAGGCCGGGAAGCGCAGTTTCCTGGGCATCGATCGAGCCCTCTACCATATCCCGCAGGCCTGCTTCGTTTTTGCCATGCATTTTATGCACAACCGCTTGTCTAAGGTCAAGAGTAATTGGCATATCTATACCTCCTTGAAATAGTCATTGCCCGGTGTTAATGTTCCCGGCTCGTGCTCTGAAAATACAAGTTTGGGACGGGTTGTGGTATACTATTTCGCATAAATATGGACTCGGGTAGGTGGAAGCATGGCACAATCCGCAAAAAAACAATACGCTGTCATCGGCATGGGCCGCTTTGGGCTCAGCGTGGCCAGCGCTTTAAGCAATATGGGCTTCGATGTCCTGGCGATCGACGCCAACGAGCAGCGCACGCAGGCCGTATCCAATATCGTGACGCATGCCGTATCCGCAGACTCTACGGACGAAGAGGCGCTTCGTGCGCTGGGCATACGTAATTTCGATGTCGTGGTCGTGGCGATCGGCGAGAATATTCAAGCCAGCATTTTGACGACGCTGATCCTTAAAGACCTAGGCGGGCCGATCATTATTGTTAAAGCCCAGAATGAGCTGCACGGCAAGGTGCTGAACAAGATCGGCGCTGACAAGGTGATCTATCCGGAGCGGGATATGGGGCTTCGCCTGGCCCATCACTTGACCTCGCCGAACATACTCGACTACATCGAGCTGTCGGACGAATACAGCATCGTTGATCTGCAGATCACGAAGGCGATGGTTGGCAAGAACCTGAAGGAGCTTGATATTCGGGCCAAGTTCGGCTGCAACGTCATGGCGATCAAGACGGGCAGCAAAATGAATATTTCGCCGGCGGCCAACGACCGGCTTGAAGAAGGCGACGTGCTTGTCATTGTCGGCGAGAAGAATGATTTAACGAAGCTTGAGCTGGCTTATTCGGAATCATAATCGAAGGGGTTGAACGATTGATGCAGCAAATTACTTCTCCGAACAATCCCCGCGTGAAGGAATGGGCTGGGCTGCTTGAGAAGAAAAACCGGGACAAGCACCTGAAATACGTAATTGAGGGCATTCATTTGGTGCAGGAAGCGCTGAAGGCGCGAGCCGATCTGGAATGCGTATGCTATGAAATTGAGCGGGGGATTCCCGCCGAACTGTCAGAGGCAGCCGCCGCCTCGCTGGATGTGGAGTGGATCGGTGTAACGGCCGCTATCATCGCCAAATGCACCGATGCAAAGACGCCGCAGCCTGTGTTCGCGATCGCCCGCAAAAACCGCGGCGAGCTTGAGCCCCTGCTGACAGAGGAACGCAGCCTCGTCGTCGTGCTGGACGGTGTGCAGGACCCCGGGAACGTCGGCACGATCATTCGCAGCGCGGATGCCGTTGGTGCGAACGGCGTGATCGTCGGCCTGGGCTGCGCGGATATATACAACCCGAAGGTCATTCGTTCAACAATGGGCTCCTTATTCCATTTGCCCGTCATTGAAGGTGATCTGGCCGACATTCTGCCCCAGGCCAAAGCCCGGGGGATCCGGCTGGCCGGAACGAGCCTGCAGGCAGCGGCGAGCTGCTACGCATATGACTTTACGGGGCCGGTATGGCTGCTGTTCGGCAGCGAAGCAAGAGGCCTGAGTGCGAACGTGCGTGAGCTGATGGACGACGGGCTGCTTATCCCGATGCGGGGGCAGGCGGAATCGTTGAACGTAGCCATGGCCGCTTCGGTGCTGCTGTTTGAAGCGCAGCGGCAGCGGTATTATAAACAATGAAAATGCTTTTTGCATCATAAAAGGGCTGGGGCGTAGACGATTCTAGAGTGTGTAGTTGGACGCCGGATTATTTTCCACCCTAACTTATGCTTATGTAAATTTCATATCAGTAAAAAACGCCCAACCTCTATTGAAGTAGAGGTTGGGCGTTTTGCGGCAGATTATAGCTCGGGAAGATCCTCTGGATTATTCTTCTCATCTGGTCTTTCCAGCAATCCGCCGATGCCGTATTCGCTGACATTTTTGATGAACTGCAGAGCTTCAGCGCGCGTTAAGGCGCTTTTGCCTTCATAGCTGTCCACGCTTACGATATTCGGGTCTTTACCCGTAGCGAGCCCGAAGGCAAGCACGTAGTGGATGGCATGATCGCCGCTGAAATTGACGCCTTCCGTGGCGGTGACCAATTCGGCAACCTGCTCCCGGGAAATCGGTTGATTTCTAGATAAAAGCTCTTTGTAGCCGATGACCGGATAATTTAGCTGCTTCGCCCGGTTATAATAAGCATCCGCCCAATGGCCTTGCTGGGCGGAGGTGGCCAGCTCCGGCTCGAAAGCCCGCAGCAGCATAGCGAGGAATTCGGCTTCGCTTACCGTTTGATGCGGTTTGAATGTCCCGTCAGCGTACCCTTTGACCATATCCTTGGAAACGGCCCATTGCACCGTCTCTTCATACCAGGAGCCCTTCTTAACGTCCGTGAAGGAAATCTGCTCTGCAGCATGAAGCCCTGACGGTAGGGCTGGTCCGAGAAGAGACAGGCCCATTGCAGATGTGATGACTAGTTTTGTAAGTGTTCGAATTTTCATAGTTGCAAACCCCTATCTTGTTGTGAACTCTAAAATCAACGGGTTTTTCAGTTCAAAGCTGTCAGACGAACTCGGATCCGGCTTGCCTTTTACTGTCGTGTCCATAATGATGGTGTAGGTTTCTTTGGCAGCGAACTTGCCCTTCTTCGGCGTTACATGAATTCGATTGAACAGTATTTTGATCTCTACCGTATCGTGTACGGCTTCCCCTTTGCTGTTCAAGACGAAAATGTTCTCGCCAGGCTTTAGGGACGATGGATCAATGAATTTATAGTTTGCGCTTTTCATGGCCACTTGAAGACTGATGCCGATCGGTATAGTAGAACGAACCCCTTGTTTGGACGGCAGATCCTTAATGCTCAGCTCTTCCTTGAGGCGATTCAATTCCTGCCGGAACTCTTCGCGCTTCTCTTGGTCAGTCAGCTTTTGAACGGCCATTTTAGCCTGGACGAAGTCACCGATGGTTAGCGTCTGCTTGGCTTTATCTAGCGATGCTTTGGCTTCTTGAAGCTGGTTCCCTGCAGCTGCATCCGCTTCGTCCTGCTCCCCGACTTGTGCCGTATTTCCTGCCGGGGCGGGTGTTACGTTAACCGGCACCTGAATGATACCGCCTCCCGGAGCCGATGGTCCTCCTGACGCAGGAGGGGTCGAAGGTGCGGGATGATTTACGGCCGGAGCGGGTTGCGTCCTTGCCGTTAGCGAAGCTCCATCAGATACGTTGCCATGGGTGTCTACGGTCTTGACCACGATGTTGTAGGCAGTGTCCGCAAGCAAACCGTTGAATTGGTATGATGAAGCTGCTGTATCCGTAATGTAATTATTGTTGATGTATAGCTTGACCTTGGCAAAATCGGGATCTGTCGGGTTGCTCCAACCGACCTGCAGCGATGAGCTTGTCGCTTTAACCAGCGCCAATTGAGTTACTTCTGCTGGAGCCGTCGTATCCGCTGCAGGCGGCTCATGACCAGGGCCTGCTGGATCAGTAGCATCTGCAGCTAGGGTGGAAGCAGTAAGGCTCAAGCCGGGTGAAATATTACCAGCAAGGTCTGCTGTTTTTACCCCAAAGCGATAGCTAGTATTCGGGGTCAACCCTTCGAATTTATAAGATGTTCCGGCAGTCTCATATACCTTGGTTCCGTTAAGGTAGAGATGGACTTTTGCAAAATCAGGTTCTGCAGGATTGGTCCAACCTAGCTTCACGTAGGTGGAGGACGTTGCCGTGACCATGAGATCTGATACTTCTGCCGGGGCAGCCGTATCCGGAATTTGAGGAATATTGTCTGTAATGACCGTGACTGTTTCCCCAGAGGATTCGTTTCCGCTCCAATCCGCCGATTTAACGGTAATTGAATAGGACGTGGTTGGCTGCAGTTGGGTCAAGGTAAACGTTTGGCCCGCTGCGCTGCCTGCATAAACGCCATTGGCGTAGATGTTATTGGTTGCAAAGTCCGAATTCACCGGATTATTCCAAGCAATCGAAATCTCTGAATCCGTTTTTCCTAGGACTTGAAGATTCGTGACATTCGCAGGCGGAGTCTGATCAAGTGACCGATCGAAGGTCACCATACCATAACCATATTCGATATCCCGTCCGGCAGGTCCCAGATCCATCACATATTTTTTGATTTCCTCGCGAAGCTGTACGTTGGTCATTCCGGGATCTTTCTGTTTGAGCAGGGCAATCATGCCGGAAACATGCGGAGCGGCTTGCGATGTTCCGCTGGATAACGCATAAGCGGGAGCGCCGCCGCTGACATAAGTCGATAGGATGTCAACGCCAGGTGCTGCGATTTCAACTTCATCGCCGACAGAGGAGAAGTCGCCGCGCGCGTTATTGGCATCCACCGCCGCAACAGCAATTACGCTGTCATATTTAGCGGGGTAATTGATTGTATAAGTGCTTAAGGGAACAGGGACGATATTGCCGTTCGCATCTTCCGTCGTCTGGCTGTTGCCTGCCGAACCGACGACGACGATACCTTGTGCATTCGCTAGGTCTACCATATCTTTTAACAGCTGGGAATGCGTATCCGTTCCGAGAGAAAGGTTAATGATATCCATATGGTTTTGAATCGACCATTCGATGCCTTCAAGGACGTCTTGAAGCGTTCCTTCGCCATTCTGATCCATCGTTTTTACGGCATAGAGCTGGACGCCGGGCGCAATACCTACTGTTCCACTGCCATTGCTCATGGCGGCAATGATCCCGGCGACATGCGTCCCGTGTCCGTTATCATCCGTATAACTATTCGTGTAGTCTACGGTTGATATTCCTCCCGCTATAGCCAATTCAGGATGCGGAAAAATCCCCGAATCAATGACGGCTACTTTTACGCCTGTGCCCGAATAACCTGAGTTCCACATTAGTGTCGGCTTCACAGCCTGAAAGCCCCATCCGCTTTGCTCCGTGGAAATGGAAGTTGTTTTGAATTCACCGCCCGTTATCCGGAAGGTGATATTGCGCTCGATCAGCGCGATATTCGGATCAGCTGCCAAGGCAGGCAGATCGCGATGGGTTACCGTAGCAGCTACGGCAGGAATGGTATCGAACTCATGAAGAATATCAACGCTTTCGTTGTATACCGCATCTCGGCCATCCTCGTTTTTGTAAACAACAATGACCTCCTGCTGCATTCCGGACAGGGAGTCGTTGGCGTTGGCTGAATCCAGCCCCAGGGCTCCCAAATGGAACAGCAGAGATATGGCGAGAACAGATGCGATAATCTTGTTTGTCAGTCTGCTCATAGAGTACAAATCTCTCCCTCTTATTTATCTGTTAATACTAAGAAGCAACTGAAGCAGAGCCACCCCTTTCTGTCTGATTATGCGGTCTATCATTATATCGGCAGGCAAATGAATGTTTTTAATAGAACAAAAGACTTTAGACCTATGGAAAAACATGACTATTGACCTTCCTCTCCTTATGGAGCTAGTGCTGCTTTTTCAGCAACAGACAGCTCCCGTCCAACGCTCAAATAACTGTCCTTAAAAAGCAAAAGTTGCCTCTGCGCATAATTTTATAAAGGGCTGGGATACTATTCTGTAGCACTAACTGTCAGCGGGACTCGAAGCAATTCGTATTAATTGATACCGGAATGCCGGAATCAGCTGGTGAAATCAGTGCTGTCGCTGAAGAACGTTTCGGCGTAAATAGCCGTCCTAAGGCAATTGTTTTAACGCATGGTCACTTTGATCATGTGGGAGCTGTGGTTGACCTGGTAAAACATTGGAATGGCGGGGCGGTAGCCAAGATGTCTCCCTTCTTTCCGATTGAACCGGTCAATCTAGGGGATCAGGTCCAAGCCCTTCCTGCTGACGGAACTGTACCTCATTTGACTGATTTTCGCTGGATTCACACCCCGGGCCATTCACCAGGACATGTGTCATTGTTTAGGGATAAGGATCGCTCCCTTATTGCAGGAGATGCCTTCGTAACAGTAAAACAGGACTCGCTGTATAAGGTGTTTACTCAAGAGGTAGAGATTAATGGCCCGCCAAGATATCTTACGACAGACTGGCCAGCGGCATGGGATTCAGTTAAGAAATTGGCGGCCTTAAAGCCATCTGTGGCAATTTGCGGTCACGGAATGCCTGTGTCTGGCGAGCTATTGTCCAGAAATCCTGAAAAACTGGTGAAGCAGTTTGACCAAATTGCGATTCCCGATTACGGCAAATACGTAAATAAGCATTAGACAGCAAAGGTAGTGGCGCTGAGGGCTGCAATGAAGCAGTCCTTTTTTATTGTGTTTAAAGAATTAATCCCTATATCGGGATTGCCAAAATAAATGAAGCAGATAGCCTGCTGCTTGGATGATAACTCTATTGAAATACCCTACGGGGGTATGGTAATATGTAAATGTAATTAGTTATAAAATTAATATTCATTTTTTGGAGGGAGAAGCCATGGAACAAACAACACTCCATGTTAAAGGGATGTCCTGTGGACATTGTATCAACTCTATAGAAGATAATGTCGGAAAAATGAACGGTGTGGAGTCCGTCAAGGTAAATTTGAATGAAGGAACTGTGGCTGTATCATTTGATCCTAAGGCTGTGTCCTTGAAGGAAATTAAAGCGGTAATTGACGAGCAGGGTTACGAGGTGGATGGAGCGCCTGTCTAAAGGCAATCTCTATAAACTGCGGTAAGAAGCTGTGCATTGAGAGTGGTAAATGGAATTCAGAAAATAAATCGTGCTGCCAAGGCACGATTTATTTTTGAAACTCTTTTCATCATAAAAATTAAAGCTTGTAAGCAGAGCTTGGCTCATACATGACCATAAAGGAGTGAAAAGCATGAGCGATACCAAAGAAATCAATCTGCAGATTTCCGGCATGACCTGCGCGGCTTGTGCGGTAAGAATAGAAAAAGGTCTTAACAAGCTGGAGGGCGTAGAAGAGGCTAACGTGAATTTTGCCCTTGAAAAAACGAAAATCAAATATGACCCAAGTAAGACGGATGTGAGTAAGTTTCAACAAAAGGTCGAGTCGTTGGGCTATAAAGTTGTGACTGAAAAAGCAGAGTTTGATATATCCGGTATGACCTGCGCGGCATGCGCAGCTAGGATAGAGAAGCGGTTAAATAAACTGGATGGCGTTAACAAGGCGGCCGTAAACTTTGCCGTTGAAACAGCCCTTGTAGAATACAATCCTGATGAAGTATCCACTGCAGATATGATGGAGGCTATTACAAAGCTGGGGTATTCTCTCATCCTGAAGGAGGAGAATGCTGAGAAAGGCGACCATAAGGAACGAGAAATCCAGCAGCAAAAAGGAAAGTTTATCTTTTCGGCTATTCTGGCCTTCCCGCTGCTATGGGCAATGGTAAGCCATTTTGAATTTACATCCTTCATCTGGCTGCCGGAGATGTTCATGAACCCGTGGGTTCAGTTAGCGCTTGCCACACCGATACAGTTCATAGTAGGGGGACAATTCTATATCGGTGCCTATAAAGCCTTGAGAAATAAAAGCGCCAATATGGATGTGCTGGTGGCTCTCGGCACATCTGCGGCTTATTTTTACAGTCTCTATTTGAGCTTTGCTTCCATCGGGTCGAACTCCCATATGGTGGAGCTCTATTATGAAACAAGCGCTGTGCTCATCACTTTGATCATTCTGGGGAAATTATTCGAAGCCAAGGCCAAAGGACGATCCTCTGAAGCCATCAAGAAATTAATGGGGCTGCAAGCCAAGACTGCCACAGTCTTAAGAGACGGCCAAGAAATAAGCATTCCCATCGAAGAAGTGCTGACCGGGGATATCGTATATGTTAAGCCAGGCGAGAAGGTGCCTGTAGACGGCATCATTACTGAAGGCCGCTCCGCTTTGGATGAGTCGATGATCACCGGTGAAAGTATACCTGTCGATAAAACGATTGGCGACACGGTCATAGGCTCAACCATTAACAAAAACGGTTTTCTCAAAATCGAAGCAACGAAGGTTGGCAAAGATACGGCTTTGGCGCAAATTATAAAAGTAGTGGAGGAAGCCCAAGGCTCGAAAGCTCCGATCCAGCGTCTGGCCGATACGATTTCCGGAATATTTGTACCGATTGTTGTAGGCATAGCCATGGTTACTTTCTTCATCTGGTATTTCTTTGTAACACCTGGCAATTTCGCTGAATCCTTAGAGAAGTTCATTGCCGTTCTCGTTATTGCTTGTCCTTGTGCCTTGGGCTTAGCCACTCCAACGTCCATTATGGCCGGTTCAGGCCGGGCTGCGGAGTACGGAATCCTATTTAAAGGCGGCGAGCACCTGGAGACCGCTCATCGGATCGATACGATTATCTTGGATAAAACAGGAACGATTACAAAAGGCAAACCAACGCTGACCGATGTCATTCTGGCCAATGAGCACAATGAGCCGGAATTTCTGCGGCTGGTCGGGGCAGCTGAAAAAAGCTCCGAGCATCCGCTTGCTGAGGCCATTGTGGAGGGAATTAAAGAGAAGGGAATTCCGCTTGGGTCCTCCGAAAGCTTCGAAGCCATCCCAGGGTTCGGTATTCAATCACGGGTAGAAGGGAAAGATTTATTCATAGGAACGCGCAGGCTTATGAAGAAACACAACATTTCAATTCCAGATGCTCATTTAGCCCGAATGGAGGACTTGGAGAAGCAAGGGAAAACGGCGATGCTAGTGGCCATAGACAACGAATGGGCCGGAATCGTAGCTGTAGCGGATACCGTGAAGGAAACCTCCAAGGAGGCTATTGCCCGCCTGAGAAGATTGGGGCTGGATGTGGTCATGATTACAGGCGACAATACGCAGACAGCCAAAGCCATTGCACATCAAGTCGGGATTGACCATGTGATCGCCGAAGTTCTGCCGGAAGGAAAGGCAGAGGAAGTGAAGAAGCTTCAGAAGGCCGGGAAAAAGGTGGCAATGGTAGGCGACGGCATCAATGATGCTCCTGCATTGGCAACGGCCGACATCGGCATGGCTATCGGGACAGGAACGGATGTGGCGATGGAGGCGGCAGACATTACACTAATACGCGGAGATTTGAACAGTATTGCCGATGCCATTTACATGAGTAAAATGACAATCCGGAATATTAAACAAAATCTGTTCTGGGCGCTCGCCTATAACAGCCTCGGGGTGCCGATTGCAGCACTAGGCTTCTTGGCTCCGTGGGTTGCCGGGGCAGCCATGGCATTTAGCTCTGTATCTGTAGTTCTGAATGCCTTAAGATTGCAGCGAATCAAATTGATAGCTTAACATGAAATGGGGGATAGCCATGAAGCCAAAGACGGTTCTATACTGGACTCTTTCCGCCGTCCTGTATCTTGGGATAGTTATCGGAGGGTACAGCATTTATGCTAGCGCCAGCACCTCATCTGACACCCACGAGATGGACGAAGTATCCGGTCATTCAGACATAAACGATCATGAGCATTCGTCGAACGGAACAGGTGCGATTAGTGAAGTGAATGTAGATGTCAGTTATCAAGATCATGTCATTACGATTGATTTGAAAGATGCCAACAATAGAGCGCCACAATTGGAAATCAGCCATGAGAAGGTGATGCATCTTATTGTTGTAAGCGCAGATCTGGAGGATTATTATCATCTGCATCCAGCCGATGAAGGAAACGGGGTATTCACACAGGAGGCTGACTTGAAGGATAATTTATATAAAGTCTTTGTAGACATTAGCCCCAAGGACTTAGCTTACCAGGTTAGCCCTGTAGAATTGCATGTAGGTGAGCGTACCGGTCTTCATGAAGGGAACCAGCTTGAAGCCGACAC
The DNA here is from genome assembly GCF_030122845.1 of Paenibacillus woosongensis. Lineage (NCBI taxonomy): Bacteria > Bacillati > Bacillota > Bacilli > Caryophanales > Paenibacillaceae > Paenibacillus > Paenibacillus woosongensis. The sequence goes on along the minus strand of NZ_CP126084.1, from coordinate 4,372,640 downwards.
TGTAATGGAGAAAACGATTAACGATAAAACCGTCGAATTGAGGATCGATTCTCTGGCAGCCAATCACCCCACGACGCTGACCTTTGTGAGCAAGGACGGAACACCGGATCCTTACCTGGGCGCTCTGGGACATGTTGTTATTCTTGACGAGGAGGGAGAGCAGTTTATCCACGTTCATCCAGTCTCTGATGATGCAACAGTCTTTAGCACGCAATTTAATCAGCCGGGCATCTATAAACTCTGGGCAGAGTTCAAATTTGGCGATCAGGTTAACGCCTACCCGTTCGTTATCCAAGTAAATTAACCTGTAATGGGAGAAGCCGTATTTGAGGATAGATTAGAAAAACGCAAATGGCAGGAGCTGTTCGGCCCCTGCTATTTGCGTTTTTTCTTTGTTTTAATGCGGATGGGCATGCGCATGGGCATTTGGCGTATCTGCTTTGGTGGTGCAGAAAATGGAGTTTTCATGATTATGCTTTTCCGATTCGGCTTGCAAGGTCACGTGCCTAATCTCTTTATGCTCTAAAATATGTTCAATTTTTTGCATAATGGCTTCTGTCTCATAAATGGTCTTGTCTCCGTCGACCACGATATGGGCTGTAAGAGCATTCAGGCTGCTTGTAATCGACCAAATATGAACATCGTGAACTCCCTTTACTCCGTCTACCTGCTGAATAGTATCCGTAATCTCATTTAAATTTATATTTTGAGGCGTCCCTTCCATCAGGACATGCAAGGACGATTTAGTAACAAAGTAACCGCTTCGCAATACAAGGGCAGCTACGATCACACTAGCCAGCGGGTCCGCCCAGCCCCAGCCGAAGAAGATCATCAATAAAGCCGCGGCAATGGCACCAACAGAACCAAGCATATCGCTGATGACGTGTAAAAAGGCGCCGCGCATATTCAAGTTGTTCTCCGTGTCGCCTCCGCGCATCATCATCCACGCGACCAGTATGTTGATCAGCAAACCGATAATACTAATAATCAGCATACCTGTGGTGGCAACCTCTGGAGGATGACTAAAGCGCTGAATGGCTTCATAAAAAATATATACCGAAATGCCAATCAACGTTATGCCGTTAAGGGAGGCAGCTAAAATTTCGAAACGTTTATACCCGTACGTTTTCCCTGTATTTACAGCCTTTTCTCCGAACCAGAAGGCCAATAAAGCAATGGCTAGAGCAATGGAGTCGGATAGCATATGACCCGCATCGGAGAGCAAGGCCAAGCTATTGGTAACCATGCCGCCAACGGCCTCTACGATCATATAGAGGGTAATGATGAGGAATGAAAAAAACAGTGTTTTCTTATTATTGGTGTGAACATGGCTATGCCCAGCATCGTGACTGTGGCCGTGGTTGTGGTGTTCAGACATATTCGACAACTCCTTTTATATATCAATATATGATCACTCATTCATATGTTTTATTACTTTTATTATTATCATGTTCAAAAACGAATGTCAATCAAGTTTCTATTTTTGGAAGCAGAATATATAATAAGCCCTATAGGCGGTGATTGAAAAAATGGACAAACCCGTTAAAACAATTAATAAATACGATACGGCCTGTCCGGAAGAAGAGGCGGATCTGCAATCCCTGCGCACTTCGCTTATGGATCAGGAGACCTCTTCGGAGATGGCCAACTGGTTCAAGACCTTTAGTGACCCCACTCGTCTTCGTATTATGGATGCGCTGCTGCAAAAGGAATTATGCGTGCATGATCTCACGGTGCTTCTCGACATGGGGCAATCGGCCATTTCCCATCAACTGAGAACACTCCGCAACATGCGAATTGTTAAGAGGCGGAAGGAAGGCAAGACGGTGTTTTATTCCCTGGATGATGAGCATATCGAGCAGATTTTTCTGCAAACGCTCCAGCATATTAAACACGGCTAGCTCATTTTTCGGATGCACTGTGGGCAATCCTGTGAAAAGCTTGCTTTAAACATATATGCATAGTACAAAAGCTGCGGGATGCTGTTCCGGCAGCTTTTTATATTCCATTGAATACCTACCAGGGGGATGTTATTATACATGAAAATGACGAATTAGAATTAACCACTTTTCAGCAATAATATATTGAAAATATATACCATGCGATCATAGGTTCAAATCCCCAGTAACTGGGGACTTTTTATGCTGCGGTTTGAATTTTATTGAAGATGATCATGGTACAATAAACGGACAGACAGAGGGCAAATCTGACTTGGGGAAGTTTCTACGAAAGATGGCTTTTCAAGCCGTTTGGGGTAATGATAAGTTTATAGACAGGTAGAAGGGAGTTACGTATTAAAATGTCAATCAATAATACTCAGAAGCAAATCACTAAAGCATTACACGTCAAGCCGAGCATTGATGTAAAAGCGGAAATCCGCAGCCGGATCGACTTCTTAAAAGCTTATTGCAAAAAGGCCGGTGCGAAGGGTTATGTTCTAGGCATTAGCGGAGGCCAGGACTCCACGCTGGCCGGCCGGCTGACGCAATTGGCGGTAGAGGAGCTCCGTGCCGAGGGGTACGAGGCTACGTTCTATGCGGTGCGCCTGCCTTATGGGGTGCAGAAGGATGAAGCCGATGCCGTGGCGGCCATGGAATTCATTCAGGCAGACCGGGAATTCGTCGTAAACATTCAGGAGCCTGTCTTGGCTCTGGCTAACGTGGTAGAACAGAGCACCGGCCAAAAATTATCCGATTTCAATAAAGGCAACGCCAAAGCGCGTATGCGCATGATTGTTCAATATGCCATCGGCGGAGAAACCGGCTGCCTGGTCGTAGGTACAGATCATGCCGCTGAATCGGTCACGGGCTTTTTTACGAAGTTCGGTGACGGGGGGGCTGACGTGCTGCCGCTGGCCGGACTGACCAAGGGGCAAGGACGCGAGCTTCTGATGGAGCTCAAGGCAGCTGAACAGCTCTATCTGAAAATACCGACGGCCGATCTGCTGGACGACAAACCTCTGCAATCCGACGAAACCGAGCTCGGCATCTCCTACGAGGTGCTGGATCAATATTTGACGGGAAATGCCGTTGATCCGCAGGATAAAGCGAGCATCGAGAAGCGGTATGCCATTTCCCGGCATAAGCGGGAGCTTCCGGCCACGCCTTTCGATACGTGGTGGAAATAGGTGAACGCAAGTTACCTAGCGATCTTTCATGCTCCCTCTACAGGCTGATTAATCCTGCAGAGGGAGTTATATGTGTTTAGACACTATACTTACTCTGTCTCCAAAAGAAGAAATAGGATAAGGATAAACATAGGGTAAATACAAAAAACAATAACGATAATGAAGTGAAGTAATTAATCGGAACGGGCTTAAATAGTTGGAATCTGCCTTTAAAATCAAATATTTGATGAGCAATGACGGAGATCATGTTTCTAATATCGTACTTCCCTATAATTGGAATTATTAAGTCGTACACCAAAAATATTATTATAGGCAACAGAGCGGCTTTAAATAAAAGGCCAAGAACAAACCCTATAGTGGAAAACAGTAGGCTAATCGCAAGACTAAAAATGATTTGCAGAAAAAGCCGATTATTCGTTATATTTAGATTCATTTTGAGAAGATCTTCAGAAGACAGGCTGCTGATTATTCCATTATATAATAAGTTGCCAACTGCGTATGATATGAGAAGAGTACATGTAAATATGATGAAGACTCCCGCATATAGGGAGAAGAGTTTTGCCGATATAATTTTTGGCCAGCTAAATTGAGCTGCCTTTATTTTTATAGTTTCATATTTATAATCATAGGTTGAAATGTATATCGAATATAGAGCAAAGATTATAGGAAAAAAAATAAAGGTCATCCATTCCAATGTTTGTGTGATTGTTGCCCCACCCTTTAATAATTGAATAGCCTTCTCTGCTTCTTCAAATCGATAACGAACAGGATTATCAATCATCTCTGTATTATCACTTTTTATAATATTTAGGGGCATTTCCATCATGCTCTCTACATCCATACCTTCCTCTTGGTATAGGTTATAGGTTCTGATAAATAAATCATAGGCACCTTCGGCTTTGGTCTGTAATCCGTATAAATTAAGTAGAGATACAAAGATAGAAACAAGTATAGACACCGTTAGAAGGTGGGAGTACCATTGATATTTTAATTCTCTCCTACTCATGCTTAAGATACTGTTTGTAAATCTCACGAATATCACCACCTTCCACTTGCTTGAAATTATCTATTTGAACTGCGGATTGGTCATTAAGAATGATAAGCTTATCAATAATAGGAGAATAGTATTCAAAATGATGCCCTATTGCTAAGATCGTAGTATCGACGGAAAGCTCACTTAGTAAGCTTTGTAGTTCCATAAGAGAATCATAATCCAAGCCATTAGAAACTTCATCTAAAAAAAGGAATTCGGGGCGATTAAGTAACGCGATCATTATGCTTAATTGTTTCTTTTGTCCGAAAGAGTAGCTTTTAACCTTCTTTTTTAATATTTCCGGTCTAAGATTGTTGGATAATAATTTCTTATCTAATAGAGATATATCGTTATTAAATGCAGGAGCAGTTTTAACCAATAATTTTATATTCTGATAACCTGTCAAATTAGGATATAGAGGCGAGCTATCGTAAATAACGAACACCTTCTCTCTTACAGCATTCAATGGCTGGTTTTCATATTTAATATCGCCATCGAAGTCCTCTAAATGGAGCATACACTTGAGCAGTGTAGTTTTTCCTGAACCATTAGATCCCGTTATAAAAGTTATCTTGTTCTTAGGAATTTGCAAATTAATATTCTGTAATACCGTCTTCTTTCCATATGCTTTTGTTAATCCGCTTATAGTGATCATTAAGTTCCTCCGTACGCAAAACAACGACCATTTCGTTTAAAATGGCCGATGTTTTTGCAATTAGATTTATTATTAATAGTTTGTTGCTGATCCGTCTTTATACACTTTTAAGTAGTCGGAAAAGTCAGTCTCATATACAGTAACATCACCCCATGGGGTAACGACACCCGCACCAATTGTCGTTTCAGATAGGTAGATATGATATGAGGCAGCGGAAGACTTTTGCTTGGTAATCCCATTTGTCCTTACAATATTAGGAAATATATATCCTGATTTTTGGTGAGCATCGCTAGATGTTATTTGAGTTGAATTTGCTGTCCAGTCTACAATAGCATCAGACCACGCTAAAAAGGAGCCTCTCGATAATTTAAAACTATAAGAGGATACAGAACTTGCAGCGGAAGCAGATTAGAAAATTTGCCTAAATTCACAATTTTTACCTCTTTTTTTGTATTATGTTTCCTACCATACCATATAATATTTATTTTGTGTTACACATTTGTAAATAATTACAATATTCATAAAAATAGGTAGATCAAGAAAGATGCTGAATAGACTATAAGGTCGATTTCTCATTCTGAATATGATAAGAACTGGGACAGAGGTAACAAAATTGGGCTTGGATAGCTTTATCTACTGTTTAAAAATTGGTTGTAATATTGCGAGAAATAAAGAGATTTTGAAAGGAACGATCATGCAGCAAGAACATCCCTTTTTTATACGCAAAAAACAGCAAATTGCTGTTCATCTCAATGAAGTGCAGCAGCAGGCGGTTCTGCATACGGAGGGCCCCTTGCTGCTGCTTGCTTCGCCTGGCTCGGGAAAGACCACGACGCTGCTGATGCGGATCGCTTACCTGATCGAGGAGAAGGGAGCACAGGCTTCGCGAATTAAGGCGATTACCTTCAGCCGGGCGTCGGCCGGGGATATGAAGGAGCGATATCAGCGATTTTTTCCGGAGCTGCCGCCCGTTGATTTTTCCACGATCCACAGCCTGGCTTTCGAAATTGTGCGTGAGTCCTTCCGAATTCAAGGATTATCCTTCCAATTGATCGAGGGGCATGGGGCGAATCATGATGTAGAACCGAGAGAGGCAGATGATCTGGCAGCTCCCTACTTGCATAAGAAATTGATATTGCGCGATATATTCAGGGCAGTCACGGGAGAGAACATTACAGATGACCAACTGGAAGAGTTAACGACATATATTAGCTATATTAAAAATAAAATGATCCCGGAGAACAAGCGGGGCGATGTGTCCTGCGGCGTGCGCCATGCAGAGCAAATCCTCAGCGAATACGAAAAATATAAGATAAAGCATCCAAGCGGCTTGCTCATCGATTTCGATGATATGCTGACGATGGCTAATGATATTCTTGGCAAAGATGCAAGACTGCTTCGCAAATATCAGCGGCGCTACGATTACATGCTCACCGATGAAAGTCAGGATACGTCGCTGGTGCAGCATGCGATCGTTGAAAAGCTGGTAGCGGTGCATCGGAACTTATGTGTGGTAGCGGATGACGACCAATCGATTTATAGCTGGCGAGGGGCGGAGCCGTCCTATTTGCTGGAATTTCAGCAGATGTATCCGGAGGCGCGGATTCTGTATATGGAGCAGAACTATCGTTCCTCAAAAAATATTGTCGAGACAGCCAATCAATTTATCCAACGGAACAAAAGCCGTTATAACAAGCAAATGTTCACACACAACGCTGAGGGGCAGCCGATCTCTATCAAGCTCTTGCCCGACTATAAGCAGCAAACCAAGTATTTAGTCGAAGAAATTCGCAAGCTGGGCAATTTGGGCGAGGTAGCGGTACTATATCGGAACAATGCTACCTCCATTGATCTGATGAATCAGTTTGACCGCGCCGGGATTCCGTTCTACATGCGTGATGCGGATAATCGTTTTTTTTCGCATTGGGTGGTGCAGGATATTCTCAATTTCATGAGGATGTCGTATACGGACCGGAGGCCGGATATACTGGAAGCCATTCATACGAAATTCAACGGCTATATTACAAAGCAGCAGATGGCTGCATTAAAGGAAATAAACAACAATGAATCCGTATTTGATAATTTGTTGAATTACGTGCCATTGCGGGATTATCAGCAGAGGCAGCTGCCGCAGTGCAAGTGGATTTTTGAACAGATGAAAGGCATGCCGCCTTTAGAGGCGATAGATGTCATTCGGGCGAAGCTGGGTTACGCAAGGCTCTCGATAAAATGTGCGAGCGTCTCGGCTTCCGGAAGGAATATTTGCTGGGCATCCTTAATTCGCTGGAGGAGATTGCGGAGTCCTTGAACACGATGGAGGAATTCGCGCAGCGCCTCAAGCATTTGGAGGCCTTGTTGAAGTCCTCCAAATCTAGAAAAGGTCAGCATGCCGTCACGTTTTCGACCTTCCACAGCGCCAAAGGCCTGGAATTCAAGCATGTATATATGATCGATCTGATTAACGGCATTATTCCATCCAAAGAGGATTTGAAGGGAGGCGACCGGAACGGCGCGCTCATGGAGGAAGCGGCCCGGCTGTTCTATGTCGGCATGACAAGAGCCAAGACGCAGCTTGAACTGCTGACATATCAGCAAAGGGAAGGGGAGAAAGCGACGGAATCTGTGTTCCTTACCGAGGTTCGGACGATTCTGCATCCTCCGCAGCTTCGTGTGAGCCTGGACTCCGGGCGGCAAATAGCCAGCGGGGCTGTTGCTGCAGCTCCCTCGATGAACGCGAATACAATCCGGTCGGCAGAAGAACTGTCCCCTGGAATGCAGGTTCTTCACCGGGCATTTGGGTCGGGAGAGGTGATCAGGGTATCCGGTCCTGCCGATCTGATCGAAATGCGGTTTGCTGCTGGAACCAAGCGGCTTTCCGTTCGGACATGCCTGGAGATGGGCCTGCTTGAGCTTCTGGAGCCTGTGGAGATTTCGGGTTAATGGAGAGAAGGTACAAACCGGGAGTTAGTCCTTCTTTTTCACGATCGTCCTGCATAAACTGGGTGGTGAAGCAATTGAGCGCTGCCTGGGGGGATAGAGAATGCGGATCAGAAGGGGATGGCACAGCCGAAGAAGAAGAGGAAAGCTCAGCAGGAGAAATATCTGGTTTATTGTTTTCGTCTTTTTGGTTACGGCCTTCGTGCTGTTTGGCCAATATGTGGAGCGCAATATGATCGGTCCCATCAAGCACCTGGCTCAGATCCGGGTGAAACAAATTGCCACTGAATCGATCAATGAGGCGATTACGGCCCAAGTGGCCAACCGGGAGCAAATCGATAACCTGATCGATTGGAAGACCGATTCCTCCGGCAAAATCACCGGCTTCATGCTGAATTACTCCGCGCATATGCAGATTACGTCTGATACGATTCAGACGGTTCGAGCTACGATTGACGATGTGTCTAGGCTATCGGAGCATATCCCTTTAGGACAGGCGCTGGGCAGTCCCATTCTGGCCTCCTTCGGCCCCAGCATCCCCATCCGCATCGAGCCGAAGGGCGACGTAAAGGTCGATCTGAACACGCGCCGCCAGGAGGCGGGAATCAATATGATTCTCGTGGAGGTGTTCCTGCGGGTGCGGACGGAGCTGGCGGTCGTCGTTCCATTCGATATGGGAGCTCAGGCCGTGGAGACGGAGATTCCGGTATCCTATATGCTGGTAGTCGGAGATGTCCCGATGTATTACTACGATAGCAAAGGCAATCCTGTCGGAGAGAACGGCGTGAACGCGCCGAATATCGCATTGCCTTCGATCCCGGAGCAGCCAGGAGCAAGCTCAGGCACGGAACCCGGGCATGAGTGAAAGAAATAAAATGTAGGAAAATAAGGGTAGCCCGTCAGGAGGCTCCCTTGTTGTTTTTATTCCTCACTCTTTCAGATTTTTCCCATTGCTGGAGCAGGGGAAAGGGGTTGAACGCCCATTCCCTCGTTCCTGTATCTTTATAGATGCCATAGTGAAGATGGGGCGGGAATCTTCCCTGTGTACCCGGAGGGCCGTAGCCGCTGCTGCCTACCCAGCCAAGCATCTGGCTAGGGCTGACCGTGTCGCCGATATTGATTTTCTTATCGAAGCCTTGTAAATGTGCGTAGTAATGGTAGCGATTGTTCAAGTCGCGAATTCCGATTCTCCAGCCCCCATAAGGATTCCAGCCTTTGGTTTCGACGATGCCGTAGCAAACGCTGCGAACGGGCACGCCATAAGAGGCGAACAGATCCGTCCCTTCGTGCGTGCGCAGTCCGCCCCAGCCGCGCCGGTCTCCCCACGTGTCCCGGTATGTATAGGTGCTGGTTACGGGAAGCGGAAAAGCGTTATCGGAAAGGTCAATGCGGTTAAAGCTTTTGTATATTTTAGCAAACTGGCGAATCCGCTCGACGGACGAATCGTTCTGGTAATAGCGCCAGAGGGCGATGCGGATATCGTCGTCGCTATAACCGAAGTGAAGCAAATAAGCCGCCATCGTATATAAAGCATCCCGATCATTTGTGGGGTCGGCTTTTGCGTCTGACGAAGCATCTTTGCCGATGCCGCCGAACAGGGCGATCGTTGCGGGATTGATATCATTGGGGTTGGGGTTTAAGGGACCCGCCCACACGGCTTCCTTAAAGCGGATTCGGATCATTCTATGATTCATCTCCGCCTGCTGGCTGCGCGGAGTGATCGATCGCTCATACTGATCGATCGCGGCCAGCCAGTGCCAAGGAATCTGCGTCAGCAAACCAATTTCTTCGTACAAGCTCCGTCTAAGCTCATAATCGTTTTTGGGGAGAGACGAGCCCGGCTTGCCGGGGGCTTCTGCCGCTGATGCGCCAAAACCGGGAATGTTCCATAATGACGTCAGTACCGTCACCCCAACGAGGCAAGGAATAATCCTGCTGACGAAGAATAAACTCGACCTCAAGATGAGATCTCCTCCTTTAAAAATCCGTCGCCGATTCCCCATAGAGGAAACAGCGTTTTTTTAGGTTGGGATAAAAGATGTTTTTTTATTCCATTTGTCAATGAGGTTTTTCCATAGGATTCATGGTATAATAATGGCGCTATAGCCTATTCCAAGAGAAGGAAGGTCTCTATTCTTGTCCAAACTAGCTAAAGAACCGAAACCGGATTGGATTCGAATCAAACTGACGACCGGCGATAATTATCAGGAAATCAAAGAGATGATGCGTTCCAAGACGCTGCACACGGTATGCGAAGAAGCGCGTTGTCCAAATATATATGAATGCTGGGCCAACCGTACGGCTACATTCATGATTCTTGGCGATATCTGCACGAGAGCCTGCCGCTTCTGCGCAGTCAATACCGGGTTGCCTACGGAGCTGGATTTGCAGGAGCCCGAGCGCGTTGCCGAGGCTGCAGAGAAGATGGGGCTGCGCCACTGCGTAGTTACCAGCGTCGCAAGGGATGACTTGAAGGACGGAGGGGCATCTATCTTTGCGGAGACAGTCCGCGCTGTGCGGAAGCGCATGCCGTTCTGCAGCGTAGAGGTGCTTATTCCCGACTTCTTAGGCGACGAGGATTCGCTGCGTATCGTCATGGACGCGAAGCCGGATATTTTGAACCACAACATTGAGACGGTCGAACGTCTTTCGGATCGTGTACGCGCTAAGGCTAAATACCGCCGTTCCCTGGAGCTGCTTCGGCGTGCCAAGTCGATGCAGCCGGATATACCTACGAAATCCAGCATTATGCTGGGGGTAGGCGAGGAATGGTCCGAGATTTTGCAGGCGATGGACGATTTGCGGGCCGTGGACTGCGATATTTTGACGATCGGTCAGTATTTGCAGCCTTCGCCGCAGCATTTAAATGTGGAGAAATACTACCGGCCGGAACAATTTGCCGAGCTGAAGGAAGAGGGCATGAAGCGCGGCTTCAGTCATGTGGAGTCCGGCCCGCTTGTACGCAGCTCTTATCATGCCCACGAGCAGGTGAAGTCGGCGAAGAGCCGTCAGGAAGTCGTTCCGGCAGAAATTTGAGGGCAAGGCAAGAGGGGGATACCGAATGATCCAAATCGGTGGCAGAACATACGAACTGATTCAGAATTACAAGAATGCTTGGGATGCCGAAGCCTTCAAGCAGAGGTACAGCGAAGTACTGGATCGGTACGATTACATCCTTGGGGACTGGGGTTACGAGAAGCTGAGGCTCAAAGGCTTTTTGCGCGATAACCATCCCAAGGCGAACCGGGATACCGCTTTTTCGGGAATCACGGATTACATCAATGAGTACTGCAATTTCGGCTGCGCTTATTTTGTACTTCAGAAGACAAAGGACGCAAGGGACAATAAGGAACACAAAGAGCCAAGAGAGCAGAAAGGCAGCTCCAAGGCATCCGCTTCCCCGAGTCCAGAGAATGCCTCTGAGCAACTGTAGGACAGGCTCTTGCAGAGCAGCTGCATATTATTTACAACCCAACGATGAAAGACGTCCTTCGAAATTCGAAAGGACGTCTTTTTTTTGCTGCCGATATAGCGTAGCAGGGATCATCTTAATCCATCTGTAGAATTGCATGATATGCCGGGGACTGTTACTTCGTTTTCACCTTCAGCTTCAATAGTCCCTGCTGGTAGCTCCAATCGACATTAGGATAACTTTTCTTGAATACGCCAAGTTCGATAAAGGTTTCGTCGTTAAGAATTTTGACGCTGCCCGCATCCCGTTTGAATTGCTGTTTTTTCCCCGAGCCCTCGGTGATCGTCAGCACGCCGGTATTTGCTGTCCAGGATACCTGGCCTTGAACGAGCGCAGCGAGCACACGGGAGGATGCATAGACTTTGCTGCCGTCCTGTATCACGTCAAGATAGCCGCTGAAGGATATGTTGTTAATGTTCAGCTCCCAGGGATTTCCGCTGATTTCCATGTTTGTAAGACCGATTTGATGCATCGCTGTAATGAGTTGGGCGGTCTGATTGAGATTCACTTCTACGTCCGGCTCAAGGCCGATATAGTTGAAATCCTCGCGCTTTGGCGTTAAGTATTTCATAATTGTCATCTTCAGTGAGCCGCCGTTTGACAATGAGTAAATGTTCTGGATCCGCGCTTTGCCGTAAGTCTGGGTCCCTACGACCTTGGCGATGCCATTATCCCGCAGCGCTGCGGTCAAAATCTCCGAGGCGCTGGCCGTCCACTCGTTGGTCAAAATGACGACCGGCATGTTAAGCGAACTGCCTTCCGAAATTTTAATGGCTTCCAGGATGCCGTTCTGGCTCTCGATATACATAAGCACGCCGTCTTTAATAAAATGCTTGGCGATGTTTTGCGCCGATTCCACGTATCCCCCCAAATTATCCCGGAGGTCCAGAACAAGAGATTTCATGCCTAACTTGCGCAGCTTGCTCAAATGAACAGCGAACTCTTCATCCGCTTGGTCAGAGAACGAAGATATGGCGATGTACCCGATATCTCCCGCCGATATCATGCGGCTGGAAACGGCCGGAAGAGCGAAGTGGGATCTTGCAATCTGAAAGGAGAGCTTGCTGCCGCCCCGGTTAATCGTGATGCTAGCCTTCGTATTCTCTTCGCCTTGAATGAGGTAAATATCATCCACACTGGTCACGGGATAGCCGTCTACGCTGGTAATGACATCCCCTTTGCGCACACCTGCCGCTTTCGCCGGAGAGCCGTCGAGCACCTCAGTGACGTAGAGCTTGCCTTGGACATACCGGAGCAGTACCCCGATGCCGACGTATTCCTGATTAAGATCATTCTCAAACTCCTGGAGCTCTTCCTCCGTGTAATAATCCGAATAAGGGTCATCTAAAGTGTAAACCATGCCCCGTATGGCGTTTTCAATGAATTCTTCCCTTTGAATCCCCTCAAGGTTGTTGTCATTCAATAATTGCAGAACCTCTTGCAACACCTCGAGGTCACTGGCCTCCGCCGCCTCAATTGCGCTGCCGTCTGCATATACCGCCTTAGGCAGGCAAAGCGCAAGAAGAAGGAGGGTGATTACAGCTGACTTGTACCATGATTTCAACATAATCATAAAAACGTCCTTTGCTATGTATTAACTGAAATATAACTCTATCATACAGGTAAAAAAAAGAAATTTATATAGGAAAACGGATGTTTCTGCAACATCCGTTTACTGGTGGCAAGGCGCCTATGAGTAGTATCTTATCCGAGGAAGGCGTTGCGGACGCGGTTCCAGAAAGGAAAAGGACGATAGCGTACGAAGCTGACGCTCTGCTTCGCGACTTGGCAGCGAACGGAGATAAGGTCGCTGATCGGGTAATTAATATGATCCAGAGTAAGCAGCAAATTCTGTTCCTTCCGCGAATAAATATCGCAATGATGATGCTTCGGCAGCACCAGGGAAGACCCGATCGTCCGGAAAACCCGGTTGTTGATCGAGGCGATTTCGGAAATTTGCAGGGCTTTGATCGAGGGATGGATGATGGCTCCGCCCAGGCTCTTATTATAAGCCGTGCTGCCGGAAGGCGTAGAGATGCAAAACCCGTCTCCCCGGAACATTTCGAACATTTGATCATTGATATCAACCTGGGCGACAATCGTGCCGTCCACGCCCTTCAAGGTGAATTCGTTCAGGCAAATATACGAGGAGGTCCCTGATTTCTTCTGAATCTCCAGCTCAATAAGCGGATAATGCACAATCCGGGGCTTGAGCAGGGATTCATCTTTGTGCCGGGTAATCATATCGACGAGCTCCGGAATTTCATTGGCTTGCCAATCAGCGAAAAAACCGAGGTGCCCGGTATGTACCCCCACAAACGAGATCGACGGTATACGGTCAATGAACGTATGGAAAGCGTGGAGCATCGTCCCGTCTCCTCCAATGGAAACAACGATGTCCGGTGACTCTGCATCCAACTGAAGACCTTGTTTTGCGGCCAATTGGTGGAATTTTTCGCTCAATTCAACCGACAATTGATCGCCACGGTCAAGAACGTAATATCTCAAGATGACAGGCTCCTTTGTAATAGATATCAGAAAGAATAACTTCGAAGCAAGTGCTTCCTGGTATCGCAAGAAAAAAACTACCGTTCGTAAAGATCATAATCAATTCTGGAGCAGAACACAACGTTCATTTCCTTGTTCTCCCTTCGGTTCGGGCAAGTATCCAATGAATGATTCGGGCGAGCAGAGATAAAATAAGAAGAACCGCTATCCATTTCAGAAAAATGACAAACGCGTCAGGAACGCTGCTCCATCCCACCGATATTTCTTCTTCCGGCGAGACCGGCAGCATGGCTGCCGAGCCGGTGCCCATCATTGGAGTCCAGAGGAGCAGCAATAAGGATGCCGCCAGGATGCCGTGGATCAGGCGAGCGGCCAAAAAGGGGAGATAACGCAAATCCGCTCCGTTCAGAATGCTGGCCACCTGAGCGTGGACGGACAATCCTCCCCAGGATAAAATGAATGCCGCCGCTGCGGCTTTATACATGAGCGGAACGCCGGGCGGAGCCGCGGCTGCTTTGGCGCCGAGGGTTACCTCGAACATTCCGCCCACGAAGGGCTCGGCCAGATCAGCTGGCAGGCCGGCCGTAACTAGCAAGGATTGAATGCCTGCATAAAGCAGGCTCATGATGCCGGAAGCGGTGAGCAGCTTCAGGACGACCGAGAAGAAAACGACGAGACCGCCGACCACGGCCATCAGCTGCAGGGAGGAGGAGACAGCCTGCTTCAGCAGCTCGCCCAGGCTGCGCCCGTCATTTAACCGGGCCTCGTGCATCGCTTGAAGCGCGGAACGCAGGCTGAACTTTGCCGGGGAGGAGGACATTCTGCCGGACGGAGCGGAGCCTTGATCCGGTATCATGTCTATGGCGCTTCCCTGAAGCAGGCTCTCCTCCTCCCTGGTACCGTAAAACCTAAGCAGGATGCCCAGAAGGAGGGCGCTTCCGTAATGGGCAAGCGCCAAAATGCCCGCCAGCTGGGAGCTGCCAAAGAAGCCGACCGATACGGCCCCGATGAGAAAAATCGGGTCCGAGGAAGTGGTGAAGGCCACGAGCCTTTCCCCTTGCACGCGGCTAATGAGGCGCTGCTCCCGAAGCTTGGTCGCCAGCTTGGCGCTGACCGGATAGCCGGAGGCAAAGCCCATGGCCGCCACGAAACCGCCGCTGCCCGGAATTCGAAACAATGGCTTCATAAGGGGATCCAGTAATTTTCCTAGAAAATGGACGATCCCGAACCCAAGCATCAGTTCGGAGATGACGAAGAAGGGAAAGAGGGAAGGAAATAAAACCTCCCACCAGATCGCTAGCCCTGTCACCCCGGCTTCCCAGGAAACGGCGGGATAGCATACCATCAGGACGCCGAGCGACGTCATCGTCAATATAATGAGCGAAATGGCAATTCGCGTCAGGTTCATGAATAACGCCTCCACAAAGTTCATAGTGGAAGTGTATGATTAGATTAGGACAAACAGCACAAAAAAAGCAAGAAAGCGATTACAATTTATACTGTATTTTTGAAAGAGATGTGTTAGAATAAAAATCACAGATGTACACGTCACGGGACAAAAATCTCTGATGGATGGAGTGTTGGCTATGAGTTTTGTAGCAGGTGTGCTTGTATGCGCCTTTGTGTATGTGATCCGCGCTTCTCGCGTCCATTCCAGTGAAGAGGATTGGCGAAGTTATTGACATAACAGACAGGTTAATCCAGTTGGTACGTAAGGGCTCCGGTAGGAGCTTTTATTTTTTTTTGCTATACTTAATAGGAGCACCAAAATACAATGTGGAAGTTGGAGAGGAATCCCGTGAATCCAAGTTTAAGCATTTATGATAACCTGGGCGGCGAGGAGGTCATCCGTCAAATCGTGGAGGCCTTTTATCCCAAAGTGAAGGCGAATCCTCTACTTGGGCCTTTGTTCCCGGAGGATATTAACCCCGTGATGGAGAAGCAGTTTATGTTCCTGTCGCAATTTTTTGGCGGCCCCTCCCTGTTCTCGGACGCCTACGGCCACCCGATGATGAGGGCGAGGCATCTGCCATTTCCGGTCACGCGCGAAAGGGCGGAGGCTTGGCTGGCGTGCATGACGGAGGCGCTGGAGGAAGTTGGAATTGAGGAAGAATTAAAGGATTTTGTCATTAAACGGTTGTCTGGACCTGCTTTTCATTTCGTAAACACGCCCTAAGGATAAAGACGAAAGTGATGATATAACGTCTTACAACGGCGATGAAAGGAAGTAATCGTGTGGAACTGGAACCTCTTTACAAAATCAAGGTGACCTGCGCTTATTGCCAGAATGAATTTTCGACATCGCGAGTCAGGCCCAGCCTGAAGCGGTCGATCCGGACGGATACGGACTTTTGCGGCTATTACCGCGATGAGAATCCCGATTATTATGTGGTGCGAGTGTGTCCATCTTGCGGCTTCGCTTCGACGGAGAACTCGAATGACCGCCTGACGGAACGGCAGCGCCGCGAATTCGAGCAGAATATTAGCAACCGGCTCGTAAAACGGAGCTACGGCGGAGCAAGAACCTGGGAACATGCGCTGGAGACCTACAAACTCGCCCTGCTCTGCGCGCAGACGATCGGCGAGAAGGAACGGATTATTGCGAGCTTGCTTCACCATATTGCCTGGCTGTACCGTTATCGAGAGGATCATGAACAGGAGCAGCGATTTTTGAAACATGCCTTGAGTTCTTACATAAAGGTATTCGAAAATGAAGGGATTAGCGGCAACGATGCGCGCCTCATGTATTTGATTGGTGAATTAAACCGCAGAATCGGGGCATATAATGAAGCTGTCAAATGGTTCTCGAAGGTGATCAACGATAAGAAAATCATCGATGCCTCAATGATTCGCGCCAGCCGCGAGCAATGGGCGCTGCTGCGGGAAGAAATGCTCAGCAAAGGGGAAGAGCTGACGGAAGAGATTACGGGGTAAGCCCGTTGAAGTGTTTTTTGATCTTAAGCTTATAGCACCGAACTACGGGGCCGTTCACGGGGAAGAGGGAACGGCCCCTTCTGCCCTTTGAAGGCTGCTGCTCACCTGCGCACGACCGTATCGGTCAGCAAGTAATCGGAGTCGCTGTCCAGCAGCGTCAGCTTGTTCTTGCAGCATGGAAAGACGAGCAGCTTCTTCTTTCCTTCGTGCACGCTTTGCACTTCACGAGGCTTCAGGGGAAGAAGGACGTTCTCTTGTCCACAAAAAGGGCATTTTGGCGCATATACATCGCCCATTAAGATGTCGTAAGGCAGAGCCCTTTCAAAAGGTATCATGAGGACGCACCCGAATCGTCCGAAGGTGAAGGCTTGCTCGTTTCCTCTTTGGCAAGCTCCGCGATTTTTTGCATTAAAATATGCTGCGGCATATGCATAAGGTGCTCGAGAGGCACCTTTAATTTTTCGGCTAGTTTAACGGCAGTTTCCGGTGAGACTTGCAGTGGTTTCAAATGATCCCCTCCTGTCGATCTGGTTTCTATATCATACACTTTTAATGCCGGTGGCATCAACATTGGCATAAGGAAAGGATGCGTAATATGGCAGAATTGACAAATCCGGTACAACAGACCTGGGAGCTGGATTCTATTTTTGCGGGAGGCTCTTCATCGGCAGACTTTGAGGCATTCCTGCAGCAACTTCAGAAGGATATCGCGGCGATGCACCAGGAACTGCAGCAGTTGGGCGCCCCAGGAAGCCTGGAAGAGGCAGCTGGCCTGGATCGGCTGATTGCCGGGCTGCAAAGCGCAGCAGGCAGAATCGGCGAAGCGAGCAGCTTCGTGGCCTGCCTAACGGCAGAGAACCAGCATGATAAGAAGGCTGTTCAGCTCTCCAGCAAAGTAACTACCTTGCGTGCCGCCTATGAGAACGCGATGACCCTGTTTCAAAATGTGCTGCGCAACACAGATGACGAGCTTTGGGAGCTATGGATGTCTCGCGAGGAGGTCGCCCCGATTTCGTTCGTGCTGAATGAAAAGCGCGCCGCTGCCCGTGAGAAGCTCGCTCCGGAGCTGGAGAGCCTGGCATCCGATTTGGCGATCGACGGTTATCACGGCTGGGGACAGCATTACGACACTATCGTGTCGAAAGTAGCGGTCCCTTTCGAGGATGAAGACGGCAGTCAGACGTCCCTGTCCGTAGGCCAGGCGGCCAATAAGCTGGGGGACAACAGCCGCGCAGTGCGGGAAGAGACATTCAAAAACTGGGAACAGGCCTGGAGCGATGTCGCGGACTATTGCGCTGATACGCTCAATCGGCTGGCAGGCTTCCGCATTAAGCTATACGAAAAACGAGGCTGGAGCGATATCCTGAAGGAACCGCTGGACATTAACCGGATGTCCAAAGCGACGCTGGACATGATGTGGCAGGTCATTGAAGAGAATAAGCCCGTGTTCGTGGCTTATTTGAACCGCAAGGCCAAGCTGATGGGATTGGAGCAGCTGTCCTGGAGCGATGTCGATGCGCCCCTCGGAGAGTCTGCGGACAAAATCTCCTATGAGGCGGCCGCAGAGGAGATTGTGAAGCAATTCCGCAATTTCAGTCCGAAGCTGGCGGATTTCTCTGCCGAGGCGTTCAACAAGCGCTGGATCGAAGCGGAGGATCGTCCAGGCAAGCGCCCGGGCGGTTTCTGTACGTCGCTTCCGGTCAGCGGACAGACGCGCATCTTCATGACCTTCGGGGGGACGGTATCCAACGTCTCTACGCTGGCGCATGAATTGGGCCACGCTTATCACCAGTATCTGATGGATGAACTTCCGCAGTTCAATCAGGATTATGCGATGAACGTAGCGGAAACTGCTTCGACCTTTGCGGAAATGATCGTGGCGGATGCCCTCGTGAACAATGCGGCGGACGACAAGCAGAAGCTGAGCCTGCTCGCCGACAAAATCAGCAGCAGTGTCAGCTTCTTCATGAACATCCATGCGCGATTCCTGTTCGAGACGCGCTTCTATGAGAGAAGAAAGCAAGGGGAGCTTAGTGCCGGCGAGCTGTCAGCTTTAATGGAGGAAGCGCAGCGTGAAGCATACCATGGGGCGCTAGCCTCCTACCACCCTCACTTCTGGGCGTCCAAGCTGCATTTCTATATTACCGATGTGCCGTTCTATAACTTCCCTTACACGTTCGGGTACATGTTCAGTACCGGGTTGTATGCAAGAGCGCAGCGGGAAGGACAGAGCTTTGCAGCGAAATATGATGCTTTGCTTCAGGATACGGGACGAATGACTGTTGAAGAGCTGGCCAGCAAGCATCTTGGAGTCGATCTAACGCAGCCGGACTTCTGGCGAGAGGCTATGGCCCTGGCTGTAGCTGACGTCAAGGCGTTCTTGGAACTGACAGAATAAATGAATTCAGCGGGGCGGGGCTTTTGAACAGAAGCCCCGCTTTTTTTTGCCGAAAATCATCATTTTGTCGGAATCATCAGAAATAACAGCTAAATGGATGGGTATAAAGAACTAGTTTATGCCATGTTGATTTTACATGTTGACATTCTGTAGTGCAAAATATGTCACTGCTTATACTGAAATTTACATCAGGCGCATGAATGCAAAATCGACTTTGTCCCGAACAGGGAATAAGCGCGAAAACCCTGAAAAATAAAGGGAAGAAAGCTGTCGTAAAAGTGTGTAATTTGGCGAACAAGCTAATTTATAATTGTTGAAAAAACTATAGATATAGTAATAAATAACCATTTTTGTTTTATATTGTTGATCGGCTAGTCATATTGGAATATAATGAGGCGTAAGCCCTAGATGGGGAATTATATGTGAAGGGAGGGTGGATATGCTGAAGACGGACCAGCTTTCACTTGCCAGGCAGGTTGACATGGTGTTTAAGGAGCTTGAAGAAGAATTATCCGGCATGACCTCGGGAACTGTTTTTATTCAAATTCGCAATAATGCCATTGGGAAATTCGGTATCCGCCATAATCCGATTGCAGGTCGTAACGGACAATTGTCTGAGGAGGATAGAGGATTAACAAATCAGCAGTTGAAATCGTTTAAAGCGATGGCTATTGAAGCCTTGAGGTTCAAACGTTACTGGACGCACGGGGAAATTAGCTATGAGTTTGCACTGCGGCAGGATACGATTATTGTGGATGCTATCTTGGAATCCAATTACAACATGGCGAATTTGATGATACAGCGCTATTCGAGAAAGGACCCGGCGAGTACATATCATGATATCTCATAACATGCCTGTAATAACGTGTGTAATCATACGCTTGAAACGATGGGAAAGGCAGGCGACCTGCTAAATTGCAGACCGCCTGCCTTTTTATCGGCGAATAGAACAAGCTAATTACTGGTTAGAACGACCCGACAATTGCTGTTCAGCGATTTGAACCAGACGTTTTGTAATATAACCTCCGAGAGACCCGGTCTCGCGGGAAGTATAGTTACCGTAGTAACCATCTTGTGGAATTTGAACGCCCAGTTCTTGTGCAGCTTCATATTTCAGCTGCTGCAGAGCAGCGTTCGCTTGAGGAACGACAAGGTTGTTGGAACGGCTTCCGTTTGCCATGTTTGTCACCTCCTTTGCCTTTGTGAATTTAGTATGGATTTCGTGAGCTAAAATATGCAGTCTTGTTTCTAGCTATAGCTCTGGTAATTATTGCAACGCACAAAAAAGCAATTCTCCGCAGAGAATTGCTTGCTTCATTCCATAGATCCCGTTCAAAGCTGCAGATAGAACTTAATTAGGTTCGGGGTGGATCATTTCCAACTGCAGGTTAAGCTCCAGACTTTGCTCGGGCTGAAGCTCGATGAGCCCTGTATCTTCGTTGGGCAATCCCGAGTTAGGCGCATCCGGGAGCCAGGTATAAGGTTCGATGCACAGAAACTGGTCGGCTGTCCCCTTCGTATACAGCACCCAATGCTTGAAATAAGCGGGGTCGGCCGAGTAGATCAGGCCATATCCATCGTCATGCATAAGCGTGGCCCGGACAGGGTTGTCGCCGATCCTGAACATCGTATCGAAATCCATCCCCTGCAGCTTCAACCCACCGGTGAGCTCCTCAAGCTCGCCGAGCGGCTCGACTTCACCAGTTGTAATCAGTTCCTCGTCTAATTTATATTTCCCGGAGACGGGCAGCGTAATCGTCCACTTATCAGGCTGGCCATCCAATAAAAACCAGGTATGCAGGCCAAGCCCGAAAGGAGCAGGACGATCTCCCAAGTGGTGAATCCGGAACGTTTGCATAAGCTTCGCCCCTTGCAGGCGTAATGTCATTTCCAGCTTAAGCGGTACTGGGAACTGCCGAACCCAATTCGGGTCGTCTGAAGTGATGAATTCCGTAGTAATCGAACAGCCCTCATCGTCTTCTTCGATGTCGCTGACGCACCAGGCTTGCGTACGGTGAAGACCGTGAATATGGTTGTCATTGGCCGTATTGCGGTCAAATTGGTATTCCTGTCCGGCATAAGTAAATTGTCCCCTACGGATTCTTCCGGGCGGAATCAACAGAGGAATCCCGAAATGATACGGCTTTTGCAAGTAGAAATCGAGTTCACTTTCGTCTGGGCGGCGAAGTACATCGCGTTGCTGGACATGATCCCATATGCGGATGACATTATTGCCAAGGCGGGGCAGCAGCGTGACATCAAGCTCACGGCTATGTAACGTATAAGTATCGTAACCGTTCCATTGCCCTTTGGTCACTTTTTTCATATCGATGCTCCTTTTCCCACAAATAATCGAATTCAAATAACTAGCCTTATCATAACACTTTTTCCTGGGGACGAGAAACGGAAGTTGACACGTAAGACGTACGGCGAGTATCATTGGACATATAATTTTAACAATAGTCAACGCGATGACAGGGACAAGTAAGCGAAGCGGACTTCTTCCGCAGAAAGCCGGTGGGTGATGCGAACCGGCGGAGCTGCTTAGGCTGAATGGACCCTGGAGCGCCGAGCGTAAAAGACAGTTCAAATGATCCGTCCCAATAAGCCGGCCGATTATGCTCCACGTTACGGAGCTCTAAGGTCAAGACTCTGCTTGTCAGCGGCTAGCTGCCGCTTTACAGGGCTTGACGAATAAGGGTGGCACCACGGTCTCACGTCCCTTGCGGGCGTGGGATTTTTTGTGTTTCTGCCTAAATTACCAAATAACGAGGAGGAAGTTATGATGAAAAAAGTTCTTTCCGGCATTCAGCCCAGCGGAAAATTAACTCTAGGGAATTATATTGGCGCACTGAGAAACTTCGTAAAACTGCAGCATGAGCATTTGTGCAACTTCATGGTCGTCGATCTCCATGCGATTACGGTGCCTCAGGATCCGGCTGCTTTGCGGGAGCAGTCCGAACAAGTGGCGGCATTGTTCGTTGCGGCCGGTATTGATCCAGCTAAAGCAAATGTGTACCTGCAGTCCCATGTCCTGCAGCATGCGCAGCTGGGGTGGATCCTGACTACGCTGACCGCCATGGGAGAACTGGAGCGGATGACTCAGTTCAAGGATAAGTCGGCGGGCAAGGAATCCGTCGGCGCGGGGTTGTTCGTGTATCCTTCACTGATGGCAGCGGATATCCTCGTATACAATGCAGATTTGGTGCCGGTAGGTGATGATCAGAAGCAGCATTTGGAGCTGACCCGCGATTTGGCTGGACGCTTCAATAGCAGATTTGGAGAATACTTTACCATTCCTGAGCCGTATATTCCGGAGGTAGGAGCCCGCATTATGTCGCTGGATGACGCTTCGAAGAAGATGAGCAAGAGCAATCCGAATCCGGGGAGCTATATTTCGCTCCTGGACTCGCCGGCCGATATCCGCAAGAAGATCAGCCGCGCGACGACCGACTCGGGCAGCGAAGTGAGATTCGATCGGGAGAACAAGCCGGAGGTAAGCAATCTCATTTCGATTTACAGCCAGTGTGCTGAAATTCCGGTGGCTGAAGTCGAGCGTCTGTATGAGGGCAAAATGTACGGCGCCTTCAAGAAGGATCTGGCTGAAGTCGTAGTTGGCCTCATTGAACCGCTGCAGCAGCGATACCGTGAGATCAGGGAGACTGGAGAAATTTTCGATATTTTGAAGCAGGGAGCAGAGAGAGCATCGGAGATGGCGGAGCAGACGCTTTCAGACGTTCAGCGCATGATGGGGTTTATTACTAAATAAGCAACAAGCTAGGTGAAGGGCCAGGCTGAAAACAAGAGAACCCGGATGAAAATCCGGGTTTTCTTTGCTGTCGTCACGGAATTGTCATAATAACTTGATCATTATGTAACGATTGTCAGAGACTTCGATGTTTTGATATGATAAAGTTTATAGCAAGAGGGTATATTCATTAGAAATTTAATTGATCTTATATATATAAGCATAGGAGGAAGATATAACGCATGGAAAAACCACTAGGCTATACTGCTCCATCGGATTCCCCTGCGTTGTCCGTGAGACCAACTCCTCCGGGAGAAACGGCAACTTGGAAAGATTTCATAGCCTTAACGAAACCGGGGATTATCCGCTCTAACGTCATTGCGGTATTTGCCGGGTTTTGGCTGGCCTCTCAATGGGATTTGCAATATGGGAAATTAATCTGGACGATACTGGGAGCCGTTCTTGTAATGGCTTCATCTTGTGTGTTCAACAATTATTTCGACCGTGACTTCGACATGAAGATGGAGCGGACGAAGAAGCGGGCTTTGCCTACCGGCAAACTGTCGCCGCGAATCGTATTATGGTATGCGATTATTCTCGGCATATTTGGTTTAGCAGTGTTGTTCAGCTTCTCCGGCCTGCTCGCAGGATTATTCGGCGCTGTAGGGATGTTCGTCTACGTCGTCGTGTACACGCTGTGGCTGAAGCGTACGTCAACCTGGAGCACCTCGATTGGTGCAATATCAGGAGCAATGCCGCCGGTGATCGGCTATGTGGCCGTTACAGGCAAGGTGGATCTGGGAGCCTGGCTGCTGTTTGCGCTCCTGTTCTTGTGGCAGCCTCCGCACTTCTGGGCACTCGGCATCCGCCGGGTCGAGGAATACCGGGCAGCCGGTTATCCGCTGCTTCCAGTCGTCAAAGGAATTCCAAGAACAAAGCTGCAGATGATTCCATATCTTGCACTGCTGCTACCCATACCTGTATTAATGTACGTTTACGGTTATACGGGGATCTGGTTCCTGATTATCGGAGAGGCGCTGTCCGTCATCTGGCTGTATATGGCGCTTAAGGGCATTCGTTCGCAGGATGATGATACCTGGGCTAAGAAAGTGTTCATCTTCTCCGTGAATTATTTGACGATCAGCTTGATCGTGATGATTCTGGACACCGTACGGATTTAACCGGTCTGACAGCAAAGGAAATGATGGAGGCACTGTAATGACCTTGTTAAAAAAATATAAATGGACATGGATCATGCTGGCCATCTGCGTGATTCTGGCCGGATATTTGCTATGGAGCTCCTTCGCAAAACCAAAGCTTCCGGTAATCGGCACCGTTGCTCCGTTCTCGCTGGAGAACGTGGACGGCAATAACGTGGCGCTTGAGGATACGAACGGGAAGGTAAGGCTGTTCTATTTCTTCTTCTCCAACTGTCCGGACGTATGCCCGGTTACGACCTTAAGGCTTTCCCAGGTGCAGGATGAACTGAAGGAGAAGGGATTGTTCGGCAAGGATGCGACGATCGTGTCGGTGACCTTTGATCCGGAGAGGGATACGAGGGAGCGGCTTAAGGAATTTGGCGACAAATTCAAGGCGGATTATTCCGGCTGGTATTTTTTGCGGGGAGATCAGCAGCAGGTTATCGATTTGGCAATGAACTCATTTAAAATACTAGTGAACCAAGACAGGGACGGCAACTTTGTCCACATGGATCTAATAGGGCTTGTCGACCGCAAGGGGAACATTCGCGAAATGTTCCGTCCTGACGCTACCGCGGAGGAAATTGCGAGTGTCGTGGCGAGATTGGCGAAGGAATAAGGGCTCATGCGAAGCCGGGCGGGGGATAGTTGATGTAATCCTCCAGCCCGGCTTTTTCTAATTGCGCGATCAGGTATTCTTCCGGCGTTCCTTCCACCCCGGCGTAACCCCTTCTAGTATAAATATGCCCGGCATCGGGAAACGCATCGCGAAGTATTCCGCGAATTCGCTTGCCGGAGGAATCGTTATCCATAAACAAGAATACCTCGTCATCCTTGATTTGCTTGCGAAGCGACTCCAATTTCAAGGAGTTCAAAGTGCCGAAAGTGCACAGGATCGTTATTTCCTCGCTGAGTATGCGCCGCAGCTTGCTCCGGTCGTTCTTTCCTTCAACAATGATGTAGATCGACAATGAGATCACCTCTGGCAGGATGTTATCGATAAGAATGGCTGGATAGTATCAGATCCCCTCTAGTGTATACCGCAACAACAGATCATGCAAAAACGAACCAAAGCAAACGGCCTGCCAACGGCAGACCGCCAATAGTGAAGCGCAATTGTTTTAGAACAGAGGAGCTCGCAGGATGATCACCAGTAAGATGTACAGTACAAGGATAACGCCCGTTGATGTCCAGAAACCGCCGGGTGCAATCGGTCCGGGTCCGCAAGCAGCGATATTGCCCATTTGTTTCACCTCACTTTCGCCAACTGTCGGTGACTACACGTTATACTATGTGCATTCGTCGCCATTGCACTGTGCAGCAGCCTAAAGCTTGGAAAAGAAGCCATGGGAAACACGGAGTCGCATCCGCCAAGCACCGCTGCCATTCGAAATTAGCGGAGGTTTGTCGGCGTGGGCAGCGGCGGAAGGCTTAGACCCTTTTTGCGCGCTGGCGGCACCAGGATAATGACGCTCATCAAGAGCAGGAAAGCGGCAAAATAGGGAGAAAACGAGCCGTGAATCGCCCCGGCGGCAATGGGACCAACGAAGGAACCTACCGACATGGCGATCGATTGCAGGGAGAATACCGTTCCTAGCCGCTCTCCGCCGCTCAGATCAATGAACAGGGATGACATCGCAGGATACACAACGCCTTTGGCAATCCCGAGTGCGAATAGCGACATAGCGAGCGGAACGGTATCCAGTGCCGCAAGGGAGAAGAAAGACAGGGCGAGGCCCAATATTCCTAGATGTGTCCGCAAATAGGGGGAGTAGTGGCTTAGGAACAACATTGACAGGGTGACCAAGGCTCCCAGGCTGATAATCGAAAAATGAATGCCAGTATGCATAATCCCTTCTGTGCCCCCGAGCTGCAGCGGGAGCTCGAAGAACAATATTCCCTGCGAACAGGAAACGGCGAAGGGCAATAAGAAATACCTGAAGGGAATTACCTGAAATACCGCGGGCCCGTGTTCGTTCTTGAGAACGGCCCCTGTGCTTCGAATGCCTGTAGGGCGGGGCTCATGAACCATAAATATGGCGATGATCCCCGTAACGATCAGCAGCCAGCCCAGGGACTGGAAGGTCATAGCGTATCCGCTTTGCGCGACCAGAAAGGCGCCAGCTGCAGGGGAGACAACGGAGGCGAGCGTATGCACTACGCCATGTCCGGCCATCAGCTTGCCTTGGCCGACGGGATCTTTAGATAGCGAAGCGAGCAGAGCCAGACAGGCCGGTGATAAAAACGCCAGCACAAAACCGCTGATGGAGCGGAGAACGAGGAGCTGCCACGGCTCAGTAACCTGAGCCTGCAGCAGCAGGATGATTCCGGCGGAGATCAGGCTGAAGATCATGTAGCCTTTGCTACCGTGCTTGTCGACCCCCTGTCCGGCAATCAGGTTGCCGGGCAGATGCGTGAGCGCGTAAATTCCCATCATCCAGCCGATGAACACGGGAGCTGCGCCTATGGAAAGGGCGAAGGGGGTTAGAATCGGGTATTGCGCATGCAAATCAAAGAAAGCGAGGAACAAAAAAAAGTAGAGCCAAAATGCCATTTTCATCATACCTTGCCTCCTGAGTAATTCCCTTATGCTCTACTTGTACGTTGCAGGGGACGAACTTATACCCTTTTAAATCAAAGGCAGTCCGTAATCCTGGAATACTTGGAAATATAACGAGGGTTAGCTGACATCGCTTAGGCCGATCATGTATAATAACTTACACTGTGGAATCCTACAAATTTGAGATGAAACTAAGTGCGGGTTTGATACGTTTAATTTAAGAGAAAATGAGACGGTAGAGGTGCGGAAAATGATGGATGTACAGGTATGGACTGAATTTCTGAAGCAGAATTGGCTCGTGATTGTCATTGCGCTGGTCGTTTTGCTTCTCGTCGTGAATTTAGTAAAGACGGTTGTGAAGTGGGCGCTGGTTCTCGTTATCGCTGCTTTTATAGTCATTTACAGCGGCATTTCGCTGAAGGATATCGGGGATGCCGTTAGCACGGTAAAGGATCAGGCGGTGGAATACAGCAGAAATGAAGTGCTGAACGCGATGAAGAACGAAGCCAAGGACGCCAAATGGGTTCAGAACGGCGACGGAACCTTTACGATCACTACCCCAAACCTGGAAGTGACCGGGACGCTGGGGAAGGACAAGGTGAAGGTCGCGTTTCGCGGTGTCTCCCTAGGCGAATGGAAAATGAACGATACGCTTGAAGCCTTCGTCCAAGAGGCACAGAAACACGCAAAATAATATGACGACAGGGGGCGGACATGACGGAAATCTGGATAGACGGGTTGCGGGAATACAACATGATTTCCGCCTTGCTCATGCTCATTATGGCTATTTCAATACTGCAAGGCCTGCTGCGGGGGGCTTCCCGCTCGGCAGGCCGGCTCTTTACGCTTTTTAGCGGCGGGCTGCTGTCACTGCTCAGCTTGGTGTTCTCTGTTCCGTTCACGATGTGGATTGCTCCGAGGGTGCAGCAGTGGCTAAGCGGCTATACCCCGCCTTTGCGGGAGCTCTCGAAATGGGAGCAGCTTTATTATACGTTAGTTACGGCGGTAAGGGATTTTCCGTTAATGCGCTTTGCCGTTGTATTCATACTCAGTTACTGGCTAATTCGTTCGATCATGGGGCTTGTCTGCGCCTTTGCATTCGGGAGCGATTCCTTATTCGGACGGATTGCTTCGGGCCGTGAAGGAACTGCATCGTTGCTCAGCCGCCTAGCGGGAGCTGGAATCGGCGGGGTCATAGGAGCTGCGCGCTGCCTGATGGTTATCGCAGTGTTGTTCATCCTGGTGACCTTGTTTCCGAACAGCAGCTTCAGCCGCTACGTTGAGGCCTCTCCCGTATACCAGCAAGGAGCCCGGACCGTTATCGAGCCTCTTACCGGTGAGCTGATCAAGGACAAGCTTCCGGTATTTACCCGGGGAGTCGGGGAGGGGCTAGAGGGGATTCACCAGTGGCGCTACGAGGTTATCGATGCAGAAATTCCCCGCGACATCGAACAGACTGCAGCCGCAATCACGGTAGGGGCAAGGAGCGACGAGGAGAAGGCGCGCCTGCTCTATGAATGGATCGGGACAAGAGTAGCCTATGATTACGATAAGGTCCGGGATTATGAGGAGAAGGGCATTTGGAACGAGCAGACGCCGCAAATGACCTATGACAGCAAGCGGGGAGTGTGCATCGATTATTCCCGGTTGTATGCGGTGATGGCCCGTTCGCTGGGGCTGCAGGTCAAAGTCGTAACAGGGCTTGGATATGACGGCCGCGGCGGCTATGGCCCTCATGCCTGGAACGAGGTATATCTGTCCGAGAAGGACGTTTGGGTTCCGTTGGACGCGACTTGGGCAAGAAGCGGGGACTGGTTCAATCCGCCCGCATTTAATGATACCCATATCGCGGATAAAGTAATTTAAGAGAGAAAGTCCGGACCGGCCAGCACTTGAAATGACTGCAAGCCGGTATGTTACAATAAAGGTATCAATGTTCGAACATAAGAAAGCGAGACTTCGGCCATGAAAAAAGTGTATTCAGATGATCCGCGCGAGCAGGAAATAGAGCTGCAGCGTCATTTTAATATTCGCCTCAATTTATTTTTTTTCAGCGCGTTTGCGATTTTTACGGTGATCATCGTCCGGCTGGCTATTCTGCAGTTTGTGGAAGGGCCAACGCTGGCCCAGCAGGGAACAGGCCTTAGAGTGAAGGATGTTCCGCTGCCGCCGACGCGGGGAACGATCTATGCAGCCGGCGGCGAGAAGCTGGCTTATTCTACGCCGGTGCAATCTTTGTATATCACGCTGCAGAAGGACTACAGCAAGAACTCGACACGGGGGAAAGAGAATCGTCCTGAAGCTATAGCTTTGGCAGAGAAGCTGAAGGAGGCCTTTGATAAATACGGCGATCCGAACGGTACGCCGATGACGCTTGATGACATCGTCGATGCCATGGATTTGGAATACCGGCGCGCCAACGGCTTTGCGCCCCGCCGGATCAAGATTGATCTGACGGACCAGGAGATCGCTTATTTCCTGGAGCGCAAGGATCAGTTCCCGGGACTCGATATTGTAGAGGAGAGCATTCGCCATTATGACGAGGACCGGGTTGCCGTCCAGACGATCGGCTATCTGCGGAAGTTCAGCTCTACGCTGGACGTATCCTGGTACGATTCGGTCCGGGAAACGATGGCCGCCGAGAACAAAGATCCCGGGCTGGAGTATACGGCGGAGGAATTTGTGGGCTTCGACGGATTGGAGATGCAGTACCAGCATGAGCTCCGCGGCAAGAACGGGTACAAAAGCGTTCCCATTGACCCGCGAAACATGGCGACGGGCATTCCGGAGCTGACCGCTCCGCAGAAGGGGTATGATTTGCATACGACGATCAACAAGAATGTCCAGTTAACCGCCCAGCAGGCCATCACCGACCAGCTGAAGTGGCTGCACACCAATCCGGTATCCGGCAAGCTGCACCCTAATGCAAAGACAGGTTATGCCGTAGCTATGGAGGTAGAGACTGGCAACATCATCGCGATGGCCAGCATGCCTGATTACGACTCGAACGTATGGAAGAGCGGCGGCGTGAGCGGCGAGGTGTGGAAGGAAATCGAGAATAGCTATAAGAACGGGACGATTACTCCGTTCGGTTCAGGCCGCTCGGGCCACAACTTCGAATCAACCATCCTGCTCGGATCAACAATTAAGCCGCTATCTGTGCTGATTGGATTAAATGAAGGGTTGTTCACAACGAATACAACCTACAATGACAGAGGGATCGCCTATTTTGGGCGTAACGACTCCTCCAGAGTAAGAAACTCCGGAAGCCATGCTTATGGCTCGATGGACCCGTCTAGAGCCATTTATAAATCCTCGAACACCTTTATGGTCGATATGGTCGGGAAGAGGCTGTACAACAAATACGGTGCTGAAGGAATCGACGTATGGGATAAGTACATGAAGGATTTCGGACTTGGCGTATCAACCGGCATCGATTTGCCCTCCGAATATTTGGGCAAGCTCGAATACAAGGATGAGAACGAGACGCCGCTGGCGAGACTGGTCTATGCTTCTTTTGGCCAGCAGGGAAAATATACCGCCATGCAGCTGGCTCAATTCACGGCTACCCTGGCGAGCCGCGGCAAGCGGATGGAGCCGCATCTCGTCAACAAAATTACCGATTCCGATGGCACCATCGTCAAGAAAATCGAGCCTAAGGTGCTGAATGAATTGAACTTCAAACAGGAGCACTGGAACGAGGTAATCAGCGGGATGAAGACGGATGTCTCCGCATTCAACGGCTTCCCTTATGATTTTGCCCGCAAGACTGGAACATCAGAGCAGAGCTATCGTGGCAAAATGATCGATAATGGTGTATTTATCGCCTTTGCACCGCGGGAGAATCCTAAGCTTGCTGTAGCAGTTGTTGTACCTGAGGGCGGGTTCGGCTCAATGAGCGCCGCGCCGATCGCGCGGAAAATCTTCGACGCGTACGATCAGGAATACGGATTGGACGGCGTACCGAAGAAAGCAAAACAAACGGAAACGGAGCAGAATTCGCCTGTTAACCCGTGATTCTATGAAGATATGGCAGGCTCAATGAGAAGATAGAGCGGCTTCCCGGCTATAAGCCAGGCGAAGCCGCTTTTTTATTTCTGGATCTATTGTTCGCTGCAAAGATAGCTGGCTCTTTTCTCAACCGTCATGTTACAATTATTTCATATTATGAGATATTAATGAAAGTTGAGAGCGATGCGATGAAGAGGTATTACTCGGAGGATGTCCTGGAGCAGGAGAGCAGGCTTCAGCGGCACTTTAATATTCGCCTGAATTTTTTCTTTTTTAGCACATTCCTGATTTTTACGGTGATGATCGTCCGTCTGGCTATTCTGCAATTTGTTGAGGGGCCATCCCTGGCAGAGCAGGGGGTGGATTTGAAGCTCAAGGATGTTCCGCTTCCGCCGATTCGGGGGACGATCTACGCTGCCGGGGGAGAGAAGCTGGCTTACTCTATGTCGGTGCAATCTCTGTACATTACGCTGCAGAAAGATTATAGCCAGAGCACGGAGCGTGGGAAAGAGAATCGCCCTGAGGCCATAGAATTAGCGAAGAAGCTGAAGGCTGCTTTCGATGCGCATGGTGATGCAAACGAAGGAGCGCTCACGCTTGACGAAATTATCGATGCTTTGGATTTGGAATATCGGAAGGCTAGCGGCTTCGAGCCCCGGCGGATCAAGATGGGGCTCACCTCAAGGGAAATCGCTTATTTTTTGGAGCGGAAGGATCAATTCCCGGGGATCGAGGTGCTGGAAGAGAGTGTCCGTTATTATGACCCGGATCAAGTGGCCGTCCAAACGGTCGGATACATGAGGAAGTACGCGAATGCGTCAACGAATTTGGACTTCTACAAGGAAATTAGAGCATCAGGCGAGTCCAATCCGGCTTTGCAGTATACGGAGACCGAACATGTGGGATACGATGGGCTGGAGCTGTATTATCAAAACGAGCTGCGTGGCAAAAACGGCTTCAAGCAAATTGCTGTAAATTCACGGAACATGGTCAAGGGGATTCCAGAATGGACTGCACCCGAGAAGGGGTACGATCTGCATACGACCATTAACAAAAGTGTACAGCTGGCTGCTCAGCAGGCTATAACCGATCAGTTGAAATGGCTGCACAGCAACCGGGTCTCCGGCAAGCTGCATCCGGATGCCAAAACGGGATATGCGGTAGCCATGGAAGTGGAGACCGGGAATATTGTGGCGATGGCCAGCATGCCCGACTATGACGCAAACGTATGGCAGAGCGGGGGGATATCAGCCGAGGATTGGAAGCGGATCGAGAATAATTACCAGAACGGGACGGTTACTCCCATCAGCTCGGGACGCTCCGGGCATACTTTTGACTCTACCGTATATTTAGGATCGACGGTCAAGCCGTTGTCGGTTCTTATCGGGTTGAATGAGGGCCTGTTCTCGGCAAATGCTCAATACAATGACAAGGGGATCGTTTATTTCGGAAAAAACGACTCCTCCAGCGTCCGGAATTCCGGTCGTGCTGCCTACGGCCCGATGGATCCGTCCAAGGCGATATACAAATCCTCGAACGCTTTTATGGTTGATATGGTAGGCAAGAGGCTTTACAGAAAGTACAGGAGCAAAGGAATCGAAGTATGGGATGAATATATGAAAGAATTTGGCCTTGGTGTGTCGACCGGCATCGATTTACCGAGAGAATTCTATGGTATACTGGATTACCGGGACGAGGGGGAGAGTGAACTGGCAAGGCTGGTCTATGCCTCTTTCGGCCAGCAGGCGAAATATACTCCTCTGCAATTAGCTCAGTATACTGCTACCTTGGCGAGCCGCGGCAAACGGATGGAACCGCACCTGGTGAGCAAAATTACCGATTCAAACGGCAATGTGGTTAAAGTATTCGAGCCGAAAGTACTGAATGAAGTGAACTTTAAAAAGGAGCACTGGGATAAGGTCATCGCTGGGATGAAGACGGATGTGTCAGCATTTAACGGCTTCCCGTATGATTTTGCCCGTAAGACGGGAACCTCGGAGCAGGACTATAAGGGCCGTAAGATCGATAACGGGGTGTTCATCGCCTTTGCTCCCCGGGAGAAACCGAAGCTGGCCGTGGCCGTCGTTGTCCCGGAGGGCGGCTTCGGGTCGACGAGCGCCGCGCCGATTGCCCGCAAAATTTTTGAGGCATACGATTGGGAATACGGGCTGGACGGCGCGCCTAAGAAGCAGGGCCGGAAGGAATAACCCACGCCGAATCAGGCGTATAAGCCGGAGGATGGAAGCAAGAGAAAATTTTTCTCTTGCTTTTTTGTATGGGTATGCCTTAAAATTTGCACTAGGGAAACTTTATTTTATAGGGCAAACAATTGAGGCGACGGGAAACATATGTTTCCCCGCTCAACAACACAAAAAATAATAAATTGACCGGGATATTTGGGAGGGAATGGAATGGATCAGTTAAAAGTCAAGAAGGGTCCGCTGCAGCGCTTGAAAATGACGCTTAGCGTACTGGCATTGATCATAGTGGCAGCATGCTCCAAAGTCGAGGGGGGGATGATTCATGCCTTGCGGGGAGAAGAACAGGAGATTATTCAGGTTGTGGCAACAACGGGCATGATCGCTGACCTCGTTCAGCAAATTGGCGGTACGGAGGTTCAAGTCACGGCACTGATGCGTCCGGGGGTTGACCCGCATTTATTCAAGGCTTCTCAAGGAGATATCCAGAAGCTGGATAAGGCGAACATGGTGTTTTACGGCGGGCTGCATCTCGAAGGGAAAATGACGGAAATTTTGGAGAAGCTGGGACGGCACAAGTACACGGTTCCGGTCTCGAAGGATATTGATCAGGCTCTGCTTCGATCTGGGGCGGATATCAATGGCACGCAATTCGATCCGCATATTTGGTTTGACGTCAAGCTGTGGATTTCTGCAGCGGGGACGGTTCGGGACACGCTTGCCGCTTACGATCCGAATCATGCAGAGCTGTACCGGAAAAATGCCGAGGCATACATCGAAGAGCTGAATGCCCTGGACGCCGAAATCAAGGACAAAATTAACGAAATCCCGGAATCCGGACGGGTGCTGGTCACCGCACATGATGCCTTCGGATATTTCGGGGACGCCTATGGCATGAAGGTTATGGGTTTGCAGGGCATTAGCACGGCAGCCGAATACGGCTCCAAGGATGTCAGCAATCTGCGGGATTATTTGGTCGAGAATAAAATCAAAGCCGTGTTCGTGGAATCGAGCGTTCCCCCTAAGGCAATGGAAGCGGTCATCGCGGGGGCGAAGGAGAAAGGGCATGCCGTCATCATCGGCGGCGAGCTGTACTCTGATTCGCTGGGCGAACCGGGTTCGGGTGCGGATACGTATATTACGATGGTTCGCCATAATGTTAACACCATTGTTGAAGCGTTGAAATAAAATGTAGGATGTCAGCGATTGCCTATGGAAATAAAGGAGCGATAGCAGATGAATTCATATCCGTTGGAAGTACAGCATTTAACGGTGGCTTATCAGAAGAAACCGGTTTTGCGCTCCGTATCTTTTCAAATTCCCTCCGGGAAGCTTATTGGGGTACTCGGGCCAAACGGGGCGGGGAAATCCACACTGCTTAAGGCGGTGCTCGGCCTGATCCCGAAGGTGGACGGGGAAGTGAAAATTTACGGGAAGCCCTATGAAGAACAGCGCAAACTGGTCGGGTATGTTCCCCAGCGGGAGTCGGTGGATTGGGATTTTCCGACGAATGCGCTGGATGTCGTGATGATGGGGAGGTACGGCCACTTAGGCTGGTTCCGCCGTCCCGGGGCAGAGGAACGGAGGATTGCGTTGGACTGTCTAACCAAAGTCGGTATGGCCGACTTTGCCGACCGTCAAATCAGTCAGCTCTCCGGAGGCCAGCAGCAGAGGGTGTTTCTCGCCAGGGCCCTTGCCCAGAATGCTCAGCTGTATTTCATGGATGAGCCCTTTGCTGGAGTGGATGCGACGACGGAGAAGGCGATTATCGGGCTGCTTCACGAATTAAAGGAGCAGGGCAAAACCGTATTGGTCGTCCACCACGACTTGGCTACGGTCAAGGAATATTTCGACCATGTTCTCCTTCTTAATGGAGAGCTGGTTGCGGAGGGGACTACCGAGGATACATTCACCCCGCAAAATTTGCAGAGAACGTACGGAGGGCGGATTGCCATGATCCAGGACTTCGCCGCCGTACCGATAGAGATGGAGTGATTAAGGATGCTGGTATCTATACTCGGATGGTTCAGCGATCCAAATATGAGATGGATCCTGATGGGCTCCCTGCTGCTCGGTTTAGGCAGCGGAGTGATCGGTTCCTTTACGTTTCTGCGCAAACAGAGCCTGCTCGGAGATGCGCTGGCCCATGCAGCATTGCCTGGCATCTGCATCGCCTTCATGCTTAGCGGCGTGAAATCGGTGGGACTGTTCATGATTGGGGCAATCTTGTCAGGCATGCTGGCAACGTTCGGCATCCATTTCGTGACCCGTTACTCCAGAATCAAGCAGGACGCCGCATTAGGCATCGTTCTTACAGTCTTCTTCGGCATCGGAGTCGTCCTGATGACGAAAATTCAGCATAGCGGAAACGGCAATCAGAGCGGTCTTGATAAGTACATGTTTGGGCAGGCTGCCTCGATGATGCTATCCGACGTTTATTTAATGGGGGCTGTCTCCCTTGCGCTCGTCTTGGTGTGTCTGCTGTTCTTCAAGGAATTCAAGCTGGTCAGCTTCGATCCCGGCTTTGCCCGGGGGATGGGACTGAAGGTCGGCTTGTATGAGCAGTTGCTGCTCCTGCTTACGGTTGTCGCCGTAGTCGTCGGCATTCAGGCGGTCGGCGTCGTACTCGTAGCGGCCTTATTGATTACCCCAGCGGTAGCTGCGCGTTACTGGACGGATGCGCTTGGCGTCATGGTCATTCTAGCCGGTCTGTTCGGCGCCCTGTCGGGCGTTACGGGCACATTGATCAGCTCGACATTGTCCAATTTGCCGACAGGACCTGTAACAGTGCTTGCCGCAACAGCTTTATTCGCTGTATCGCTCGTATTTGCGCCGCGAAGAGGGCTGCTTGCGAAATGGATACGGCATAGGCGCACGCAGAAGGATGTGCGCGAAAGACTGGAAATTCATACGGCTACTGCGACGATTAGCCAGCATACGGCCGAAAAGGGGGCGGAATGATGTCCGATTTCTGGATTATTCTAACCGGAACGCTTGTTGCCGCCACCAGCGGCATTCTTGGCTGTTTTCTCGTATTGCGCAAAATGTCGCTGGTCGGCGATGCGATCAGCCACTCCGTACTGCCGGGGATTGCGATCGCCTTTATGGTGGGCGGCTCCAGAGACTCGCTGCTCATGATGATCGGCGCGGCCGTGCTCGGCCTGATTACGGTATTTCTCATTCAGTTGCTGCAGCAGGGTGGGCTGCAGTCGGATGCCTCGATTGGCATCGTCTTCACGGCGCTGTTTGCCATCGGCGTTATATTGATTAGCAGGAACGCCGCGAATATCGATCTCGATCTGGATTGCGTCCTGTTCGGGGAAATTGCCTATGTGCAATGGGATATTCTCATTATCAACGGCTACAACATGGGTCCTGCCGCGGTTTGGTTTCTCGGCATAACCTTGTTTATTGTGCTGCTTGTGATCGGCTTATTCTACAAACAGTTCAAACTGTGCGCCTTCGACCCGGCGCTGGCCGCTGCTCTAGGTATCCCTGTCGCGCTGTTCCATTATCTGCTCATGGGGCTTGTGTCGCTCTCTACGGTGGCTTCCTTTGAAAGCGTGGGCGCCATTCTCGTCGTCGGCATGCTGATCGTTCCGGCGTCGACGGCCTACCTGCTTACAGACCGTTTGAGCCGAATGCTGCTGTACAGCGTAATCATCGGTGCGCTTAGCTCGGCTGGAGGATATTATTTTGCCAAATGGCTCGATGCATCTATTGCCGGCTCCATGATTACCGTAGCGGGTCTGCTCTTCCTGCTGGCTTTTCTGTTCTCCCCGCTGCATGGCCTGGTTGCACGGCATAATAAACGGCGCCGCATGAAATCCATGACGGTATAAAGGCATAATAAGGCGTAACGGCCTGGCTTCAGAAGCTGCAATTCCGAATTTTACGGAATGCGGCTTCTTTTGCTTTTTAAAAGTGTTGAATGTTGATCAAGGAGTAATGTAATGTATTAATAAATACTGTGGAGCAAAGGAGTTGTTGGCGCTTGCTGATCAAGCTGGACGTTGCGAATTACGATACAGCCAAAAAAATGATTGATATACAGATTCCTGCCTACAAGGTTGAAGCTGAGCTGATCGGTTATGACGGCATTCCTCAATTGCAGGATACCGTAGAAACGATGATGCAATGCCGGGAGAAGTTCGTCGGATATTTGCTGGGCGGGGAGCTTGTGGCCTTCATCTCTTATGAGGAGACGGAGCAAGAGGTCGAGATTTGCCGGCTGGTCGTGCATCCGTATCATTTCCGCAAGAAAATCGCCACCATTCTCGTTGAGCATATCGTGGAGACGATCTCACAAGGCCGTTCGATTCGCGTAAATACGGGAGCACTGAATTTTCCTGCCAAGGGATTGTACCAAATGTTCGGCTTCCGGCAGGTCAAGGATATCGAGGTTGCCCCAGGAGTATTCATTACCGAGCTTAGGAGAAATTAGGCAAACCGTATGTCTTGATGGGGATTATGGTAGAATGGCGTATATATAGAGAAAACATTGCATCTAGGATTGGAGGAGCAATAATTGAAGTACAAATTGCTAGCACTGGACATGGATGGAACCTTGCTGAACAGCAATCATGAGATTTCCCCGAAAACGGAGGAATGGCTGCGCAAAGCGATGGCTGCGGGCGTTCATGTTTGCTTGTCGACGGGAAGAAGCTACGATGAAGCCGTCTCCTACGGTGAGCAGCTGGGACTCGATACCCCGATGATCACCGTCAACGGCAGCGAGGTATGGCGAACGCCCCATGAGCTGTATCATCGTGAATTGTTCGACTATCGGCTGATTGGCCAAATGCATGAAATTGCCAGAAAGAAAGACGTTTACTTCTGGGCATATGCCGTGGAAGGCCTATATAGGGAAGATAATTGGGACCCGAGCCTGCTGGAGCGCAACCAGTGGCTTAAATTCGGTTATACGACGAACGACGATCAGCTTCGCCATGAGATTAACATGGAGCTGCAAAATTTAAGCGGGCTGGAAATCACCAACTCCTCCCCTTATAATCTTGAAATCAATCCGGAGGGGGTCAACAAAGCGAGCGGGGCGGCCATGGTCTGCAAGCTGCTTGGCCTGCAAATGTCGGAAGTCGTCGCAATCGGCGACAGCTTGAATGATCTGGCGGCCATTCAGGCCGCAGGCCTTGGCGTAGCCATGGGGAACGCGCAAATCGCGGTCAAGGAGAATGCAGACGTGGTTACGGCTTCCAACGATGACGACGGCATTGCCTTGATTATTCGCGATTATATTTTGACGGAGGAGTGATCCGCCTTTGGATATACTCGGCTGGATTATTGTTATCGCGCTGTTCGTAACCGGGATGGCCGGGGCGGTGTTCCCCGTGCTTCCGGGCGTACTGGCCATTTATGCGGCCTTTTTCGTCTACGGGTGGTTTTTCTCGTTCGAGGCATTGGGCCCGGTCTTCTGGATTGTCCAGACGCTGATCGTTGTGGCTCTGCTTGTGGCGGATTACGCCGTCGGCGCCTGGGGCGTCAAGAAATACGGGGGCAGCAAGCTGTCGGTCTGGCTGAGCACGATTGGAATTATTATCGGCCCGTTTGTCATTCCGGCGTTTGGGCTTATTCTTGGCCCGCTAGTTGGAGCGATGATCGGGGAACTGATTAAGGGCGAAAGCCTGTCCAAGGCGTTTAAGGTTGGAATCGGCTCTGTCGTCGGCCTGCTCAGCAGCATGGCTGTGAAGATCGTGCTGCAGCTTGCGATGATTATCCTGTTCGTGATATGGATCGCATCTTTTTAGGGGGAAGGCTAGATTCTTGCCTAATCGAGTGGAAAGAAGGAAAAATCGTTGTCCAAGAAGGAATCATTTGTTAAAGGAACGTTGATTTTAGCTGGTGCCGCGCTGATCGCAAGGCTCCTTGGCCTATTTCAGCGCGTACCGTTAGAGCATATATTGGGAGACGTCGGGAACGCATCTTATGTCCTTGCTAACGGGATTTATTTTATGCTTTTGCCGCTCGCTACCGCGGGCCTGCCAAGTACGCTAAGCCGAATGGTCTCCGAACGCCATGCCCTTAACCGGCCAGCCGAGTCGGAGCGGATATATCAGGCGGCGCTCTGGTTTGCTGCTGTTACCGGCATTGTTATGTCTTTGCTGCTATATTTTGCCGCGCCTTATTATGCGGCTGCTTCCCGCGTGCCGGAGGCGGCTATCGCGATCAGGACGCTGGCTCCTGCCTTGCTGATTTTTCCACTGATTGCAATCATGCGCGGTTATCTGCAAGGGCGCAATATTATGATTGCGGGCGGCATATCGCAGGTCATTGAACAAATCGTACGCGTGGGCTCGGGAATTTCGCTGGCCTTTGTGCTGTACCATATGAACGCCAAGGGCGAGGAGATTGCCGCGGCGGCGACGTTTGGAGCTGTGCTTGGGGGCGTGGCTGCGCTGATCGTCATGCTGTATTTCAACGCAAAGACGAAGCGTCAGGACAAGAAGGACGGCTTGCTGCAGGCTAAGGATGATCCCAACCGGCTGCCTTTCTCCAAAATTTATTTGGAAATCTTCAAGCTGTCGATTCCGATCGTGCTGTCTTCGCTGACCGTGCCTGCGGTCAATTTCATCGACGGCTCGATTCTGAAACCGCTGCTCAGCCAGCATATCGGTTCGGAGCAGGCGACATATATTCTCGGTATCCTTGGAAACCGCGCCCAAATGATCGCGGGCATTCCGCCGATTCTGGCGATCGCGCTCAGCACGTCGCTGCTGCCGATCATTTCGGCTGCATTTGCCCGGAAGGACGAGGAGCATCTCCATCAGCAGGTCACGCTCGCGATGCGAGTGTCGGTATTGACGGGGATGCCTATGGTCATCGCGCTGACTACAGCGGCTTATTCCGTCAATGGGTTGCTGTTCAGTACACGTGACGGCAGCAGCATTATCGCGATGCTGACCTTCGGGACGATCTTTCAGATCACGATGATGATCAGCAATTCCATCCTCATCGGGGTCGACAAGGTGAACCTCTCTATGGTTCACGTTGGCATCGGCGTAACGGTGAAGCTGGCGCTCAGCTTGCTGCTTGCCCCGCTGCTGGGGATTTACGGCATCATCCTCGCAACGATTCTGTGCTTCCTGACGATTACGCTGCTGAATGTCAGAACGATGAAGAAAATCGTGCCTTTCTCCATCATGGGCGGCCGCTGGACGGGCTTCCTGTTAACAGTCGCCCTGCTGTCCGGCGTCGGCTACGGCCTCAATCAGGCGGGCATCCACCTGGTATCCGTGCTGCCGGACCGTCTGGCCTTCTTCATTACCTGCTGCATCGTCGGTTTGGCGGTCGTCGGCCTGTACCCGGTGCTGCTGGTCGTGCTCCGCGTTGTCCGGAAAGACGAGCTTGCAACTTATCCGGGGCCGCTGCGCAAGCTGCTGTCCCCGCTGATGCGTCTGCAGCGCGGCGGACAGCCGAGCCAGGGCCGCTAATCGGCCTTGATGGATTCGGCGGCATCATGGGCGAGCGCGGTCTTCAGCACGCCCGTCCGGTGCTCGCGGCTGATGTCGCAGAGCAGCGGCGTCTGAGGCGCGCTGATGCCGTCCAGCGCGCTCGTGTCCTTGAGCCAATCCTCACGGGATATTGGCTCATAGGGCGTGTCGCCCCAAGCATCCAGGAGCTTGGGGCTGTAGAGACGCTCGCCGGGCGGCAGCGTCTCGCTCTCAAGAAGCTCTGACCCCTGCAAGGGTGTGGTCAGAGCTTCTTCTTTATTGGCCGTGAAGATGTCCGGCCAATAATCGGCGCGCGAGCCGCTGTGCGGCACCGCTCGCGCGAAGGCCTCGGCGCCGCTGCGCACGGCGCCAAGGCCCATGAGCATCGCGTACAGGCTTTTGCCTAGCGCGATGCGGGCGGGGAGGCTGCCGAAGTCGGTGACGGTTCGGCCGGCCAGGCGGGTCACGCTCGTCCCCTCGCGAAGCGGGATGATCAGCTGGTTGAGGCCGGACAAACTATATAGATGGAAGTTTGATTTCTCGGTGACATGCCGCTGGTAGAAAGGGTGACGGATAACCCGCTGCTCGATATAGTTCTGCTCATTGATGATCAGGCCGACGGTCAGCAGCGCGCTGCCCCGGTCAATCCAGAAGCGCTCCCAGAAAGGCCTCATGAACCGCGATACGCTGAAATACCGCAGCAGATGGAACTGGCTTGCGCCAAGTTCGCGGCTTTTCCGGTACAGCAGCAGCTGCGGGTAGGCATCTTGAAAAATAAGCGCATTGCTGCGCTCCAGAAACCGGTAAGTGGCCCGCTTGCCTTCTTCGCTCAGCATATCGGCGACCCGGCTCCCGCGGAGGTCGGTCATATTCCAGCCCGCGTTCCGGGATACGATGTGGGCCAGAAAGGCCCAGTGCAGCTCCGGGCAGGCCTCATAGCATTCCAGATATGCGGCGGTGCGCGTAATGTTGCTGATTCCGGCGCGGCTCGTAGCCGTCTGAATATCCTCGGCCAACTCCCGGTCGGTTCGGGTTAGTTCCTCGTCGTCCTGATTCCGGTAAGCCGCCCCCCGCTTCAGGAGTTCCTCGATCTCCCCGGAGACGGTGCGGGCGGCTGCTTCGTTCCAATCCAGCGGGAGAGGGTCCCCGCGGAGCTTGGTGGAATTGGCGATGTCCTCCGCTTTGCCGCGGATTGCATCTCTGACCGCAGAAGGCAGGTTCACCAGCAGCTGTGTAAGACGATTCTGCTTCATGTGAGTCCCTCGCTTTATTTTCACACGTTGTTATTACAAAGTATGGCCTAAAGATTTGACTTCCACTCTTCATTTTGATTGACTTAATTAAAGAACGATACACAGAAGGGAATGGTCCAAGTGAAACAAGTGGCATCCGCCGCAGAATTCAACGTCAGCATTCAATCCAGCAATTTGGTCGTCGCCGTGTTCAAAGCGGACTGGTGCGGCGATTGCAAGTTTATCGATCCTTTCATGCCGGAGGTCGAGGAGAAGTATGCGGATCGCTTGACTCTCATCGAAGTCGACGTAGACAAAGTGGGTGAAGTCAGCCAGGAGCAGAACATTCTGGGCATTCCAAGCTTTGTGGCCTATGCCGATGGAAGAGAGCTGGTCAGATTCGTAAACAAGCTGCGGAAGTCGCGCGAAGAGATCGAGGATTTCCTGAACAAAGCGCTGGATGTATATCACACGCTTCATGATACGCCCGAAAGAAAAGAGTAGGCAGCCGCGGAGTTATTCAGTTCAAACAGCTAATCTCAATAACAAAAATCACATCGCCCTTCGAAATCACCGGGGGGCGATGTTTTATTTTTGAATATTTTGTCACAGTTTCACTATGTCGTCCCGTTCCTTATCGGTTATAATGAAGAATGATTTATGGGAAAACGAATAATTGATAAGAAACACGGTTCTTATTATCCTAAATTGCAGGTGAGAAACCTTTGAACACGAAGCAACTGAAATGGATCGCTTATATTTCCTGTTTTGTTATGTTTTTGGCTACTTTGGGAGGAAGCGTTGTCACCAAGACGGAATCGGGCCTTGGCTGCGGCAACGAGTGGCCGCTCTGTCATGGGAAATTCGTTCCGGCCCACACGGTAGCCTCATTGATTGAGTACTCGCACCGGGCGGTCAGCGGGGCTGCCGGCCTGCTTGCCGTCGCGGCGTTCGTGGCCTTCTGGAGGTACCGCAAGAATCGCAAAGACCTGCAGACCTACGCGCTGCTGGCCCTAATATTTGTAATGGTTCAGGCTTTTATGGGCGCGATGGCCGTCGTTTATCCGACGTCGTCGGCGGTCATGGCGCTGCATTTCGGCTTTTCGCTGATCGCCTTTGCCAGCTCGATCATGCTGGCGCTTGGCATCCGCGAGGATGAAGCCAGGCAGGGACGGGCTCCTTCGGCTCCGGCCGTCCGGGTGTCCAAGGCCTTCCGCAACCTCGTATGGGCGGCGACAGGTTATACTTATATCGTCGTATACATTGGCGCATACGTGAGCCATACCGATTCCGCAGGCGGGTGTCTGGGATGGCCGCTTTGCAACGGTCAACTGGTTCCAGAACTGACGGGCGGCGTGGCGATTGCCTTTATCCACCGGGTGGCCGCTGCACTGCTGATGATCCTCATTGCGATCATGGGGCATATTGCCTACTGGAAGCATCCGGGCAACGGCGAGGTGCGTGCTTTGGGATTGACGGCGACGATTCTTGCAGTCATTCAGATATTTACCGGGGCAGGCATCGTCTTTACGATGAACAATTATCACGTTTATTTGTTTACGTCGCTAGCGCATATCGTCGTGTTGGCAGCCCTGTTCGGAGTGCTATCCTATTTATGCGTACGAACCTGGCAAATGAGCCGCCTGCATAGCGAGCAGGCGCAGGGACAGAAGCAGGAAACAGCGATCAAACCCGGCCAATCGTAAGCTATTGAAGCACGGTCTTATGAGTTAGTTCAATGCCTGTCACACTAAAGCTGTGATCTCATCCAGGGAAGCGAGGAATGGATATGCTGCGCGCACTGCTTGGCGAACCACCGAGACGGAATGAAGGAATATTGGCGGATACGATGGAAGCCATGGACAAGACAATCAAGCTGCTTCGAAAAGAAATGGAGCTGCATCAAGATCCCTCGCATGATTTTCGCAAGCTGGAAATATGGATTTTCGGCTTGGTTTCTTCCCTTGATGAGCTGGAGCAGTGCAAATATGCAGCTAATTATTTTCGGCGGAAGGTTACGCATGATTATTTGGAGGATATGCCTCCCGCTGAGAAGAATGATTATGCCCGGTACGTGTACTTCTACAAGGATGGGTTCATTCGCGTTTTCTCCATATTGGACAAGCTGGGAACGGTGCTGAACGAGCTGTTTGATCTGAAGACGTCCAAAGTGAAGGCGCATTTTTCCTATTTCACAGTGCTGCGTCAATTCAGGTATTTGAAGGTGCATCCGGAGCTGGCGAACGACCTGTTTGCTATTAAGGACAGGCACAAGGAAGCGATGAGCGTGCTGCGCCGCCGCCGCAATACCGAAATCCACTATATGAACGCGGAAATGCAGGATGACTTGTGGCAGCGGCATCAGGGGCTGAACAACAAGCTCGAGCTAGAAGACCTCGACAAGAATCTGGAAGATTTGGAGCATGGGTATAGGATGGTGTGCGAGACATTGCATACGGTATTTGTTTACACGAACCAAAGATGGAAAAAAGTTAAACAGATTCAGCGCCTAGATATAAAGTAATTTCCTTTGACAAACGCAAGGAAAGAATCTATACTCTATTTCTAGAATAGTTTCAGAAAAATTCAATGATGTTCTTTCATAAAATTTCATATTTTCTTATCAAGAGAGGCGGAGGGAAAGGCCCGATGAAGCCCAGCAACCGATTTGCAAAGAAGTGTGGCATGGATACCGCAGCTTTCGGCAAATGTCATGGTGCTAATTCCTTCAAGATCGCAGGCGTGAAAGAGCGAGCGGTTTTGGTAGATGAGAAGGCATTGTCTTTACGTAAAGAGAGCCCTCGGAATCTGCAGGGCTCTTTATTTATATGATCGGCAGTACGCGGAAGGGTTAATTTTATAAGGAGTCTATT
Source organism: Paenibacillus woosongensis (assembly GCF_030122845.1). Taxonomy (NCBI): domain Bacteria; kingdom Bacillati; phylum Bacillota; class Bacilli; order Caryophanales; family Paenibacillaceae; genus Paenibacillus; species Paenibacillus woosongensis. Next base: position 4,328,307 of record NZ_CP126084.1, on the reverse strand, counting down.
TATGTGTAACGGGGGGACACTAGCTTGATTGAACTCAAACAGCTCACTAAAACATACGGCAACAAAAAAAAAGCGACCACTGCTTTGTCCGGGCTGAACCTTACCGTGAAAAAGGGCGAAATATTTGGGGTCATCGGTCATTCCGGGGCCGGCAAAAGTACGCTCATCCGCTGCATTAATTTACTAGAGCGGCCGACGGAGGGCGAGGTTTGGGTAGGCGGCGTGGAGTTGACCAAGCTGAAGCGGAGAGAGCTTCAGCAGCAGCGCCGGAAAATCGGGATGATTTTTCAGCATTTCAATCTGCTGTCCTCGGCGACCGTATATGATAATATCGCATTTCCGCTGAAGCTGATGGGCGTTCCGAAATTGCAAATAGCCGCTAAAGTGAACGAGCTTCTGGAGCTCGTCGGCCTGACTCAGCATCAGAAAAAATATCCTGCACAGCTGTCCGGAGGCCAAAAGCAGCGGGTCGGCATCGCCCGGGCGCTCGCCAGCGACCCTGACGTGCTGCTCTGCGACGAAGCGACGTCAGCCCTGGATCCGCAGACGACGGATTCCATCCTGAATCTGCTGCTGGAGATTAACCGCAAATTTCATCTGACCATTCTGCTGATCACGCACGAGATGCATGTCATTCAGCGTATCTGCGACCGGGTTGCCGTCATTCATCAGGGCGGCATCGTTGAGGAGGGGCCGGTGACCGAAGTGTTCCTGAAGCCGCGGCATACGGTTACGCGCGAATTCATCAGCCGGGAGCTAGCCGGCGACGAAGGCTTTAGACAGACCTCCTCGGTTCCGCTGCCAGCATGGGCGCGATTGGTCAGAATCACGTTTCTGGGCGCCAAAACCTATGAATCCGTACTGTCTCAGGTCGTCCGGGAGACGGGGGTCAACTTCGCCATCCTGCAGGGCACGATTTCAACGATTAAGGATACGCCATACGGTCAGCTGACGGTATCCTTCGAAGGAGACAATGCCAAGGTAGATGAGACGCTGGAGCTGCTGCGGCAACGCGATCTTGATGTGGAGGTGATCGGGTAATGTCGAATTTGGATTTTTCCAAAGTGAACTGGGACGAGATGCGCGTCGCCACGGGCGATACGCTGCTCATGATGGGCTATGCGACCTTGTTTACCTTTCTGATCGGCCTGCCGCTCGGGATTCTGCTGTACAGCTTCTCGCGCTCGAACCATTGGTTTATCGGCCTGCTCTATAGAGTTCTGTCGCTGATCGTCAACATTCTCCGGTCGGTTCCATTCGTCATCCTGATCGTGGCGCTTATTCCGCTGACCCGGGCTATCGTTGGGGTATCGATGGGCGTACAGGGAACGATCCCGCCGCTGGTCATCGGAGCTGCTCCGTTCTTCGCACGTCTCGTTGAGACTGCGCTGCGTGAAGTCGACCGAGGCGTTATCGAAGCCTCCCAAGCGATGGGAGCCTCCCCGCTGCAGGTCATCCGCAAGGTGCTGCTGCCTGAGGCGCTTCCCGGCCTGATCGCCGGAATGACGATTACGGCGGTAACGCTCGTCTCCTACACGGCGATGTCCGGGATGGTCGGAGGCGGCGGACTTGGCGACCTGGCGATCCGGTACGGTTATTACCGCTACCAGATGGAGGTTATGATCGTATCGGTTGTCTTTATGGTCATTCTCGTGCAGCTGCTGCAAATGATTGGCGATCGTTTTGTCATTTATTTTACGCGGAAATAAGGAATTACAATATATATCGTGCTGCTACAGATCTAGCACATCCTTATTCAAAAAAACATATTCATTAGGAGGGCATACTGCAATGAAAAAATGGACATTATCTTTCTTGACGCTGGCGCTTGTTCTGGTACTTGCTGCTTGCGGAAATGCCAAAAACAATGGCAACGGTGCGGCAGAGGCTCCGCAGAACAACGCTGGAAACGCGGAGCAATCCGCACCGGCAGAATCGGTTAAACTGGTTGTGGGCGCTACTGTGCCGCATGCTGACATTCTGAAGTTCGTCGCTCCGAAATTGAAAGAGGAAGGCGTAGAACTGGAAGTCAAAGAATTTACGGACTATGTTCAACCGAACGTGCAAGTGTTCGAGAAGCAGCTGGATGCAAACTACTTCCAGCATCAGCCGTACCTGGATGATCAAAACGAGAAAAACAGCATGGATTTGGTTCCTGTAGTAGGCATTCACGTGGAGCCGTTTGGCGCTTACTCCAAAAAGTATACATCCGCTGATGAAATTGCCGACGGAGCGAAGGTTGCTATTCCCAACGATGCTACAAACGGCGGACGCGCGCTCCTGTTGTTGGAGAAACAAGGTTTGATCAAGCTGAAGGAAGGCGCTGGCATTGCGGCAACGAAAGCAGATATCGTCGAGAACTCTAAAAATCTAGATATTAAAGAGCTTGATGCGGCTATGCTGCCTCGCCAATTGGATGAAGTAGACTTCGCTTTGATTAACACGAACTATGCGATCGAAGCAGGCCTGAACCCGGTTAACGATTCCCTCTTCATCGAGGATAAGGAATCTCCTTACACCAACCTGCTGGTAGCACGTCCAGACAACAAGGATTCCGATGCGATCCAGAAGCTGGCGGCAGCTCTGACTTCAGATGATGTAAGAAAGTTCATTGAAGAGACGTATGAGGGAGCATTGGTTCCTGTATTCTAAATCGTCCTTTTGTATAATATCCAAGTCCCGCCTCCCTTTATGGGAGGGCGGGATTTTTTAGTGTTCCATATGATCCGGCATCGAATCTAACAGGATAAATGGATTTTTGGTATTTAAGATTTGAAAACTGGCGTAAAATGTACATCTAAATGGATCGCTTGTCATTAGAATGAATGCTGAGGCAGGATGACACGAGTCAGCCTTATTTTAATGCATGGTTTCCATTTAATTCTCTGAATATGAATATATGCGCTAAAATAAATACAGAGGATCCAACTAAACCCGTATCCCCATCACCTTCATCCTGCTCTCGTTCCTTTGTCTGAAGAAGCTGCTTTAACACGATAAGGGATTGTAGTTGGAAGCTGCTCTTTTCCGTTACATCATGATTAGCTGTAGCTTGATTAGCCGGAGCTTGAGCTTCTGCTTTATGGTCTGAACCTTGTTGTTTGTGGGAATGCTTCAAATCTTTTATACTTGATATATGTGTATGTAGGATGAGGAGGAGAAGGACATTGAAGGGAAAAGTCGCCCTGATCACCGGAAGCGCCAAAGGACTCGGAAGAAGGACGGCGCTGACGCTTGCGGAACAAGGATGTCATATCGCACTGAACTATGTACATAGCGAAGCTGAAGCATTTGACCTGAGAAGGCAGATCGAAGGGCTGGGGGTATCCTGTATTGCCATAAAAGCCGATATTTCGCAGCGCGAAGAAATCGAGGCGTTGGCCAATGAAGTTGCGGCCAAATTGGGAACCGTCGATATTCTCGTCAATAATGCAGGTCCGTTCATTCGGGAACGGCGTTTGTTTGCGGACTATACCCAGGCTGAAATATTGTCCATGATTGAAGGGAATCTGGTAGGAACTATGCTGCTGGATCATTTCGTACTGCAGGGGATGCGGAACAAGGGCTGGGGGCGAATCATTCATTTCGGCTTTGGACATGCGGCGGAGTCACGGGCCTGGCCGCATCGCGCAGTATATGCCGCGGCCAAAACGGGGCTCGTATCCTTTACGAAGACGCTTGCGGTAGAGGAGGCGCCTTATGGAATTACCGTGAATATGGTCTGTCCAGGCGACATTCGCGGGGATAATAAAGAGATGTCGATCGAAGAAGCACGCCAAATGAAGGACGGGGAAACGCCCTTGGGGCGGCCGGGCAGCGGCGAGGATATTTCCAGGGTTATCGCCTTCTTATGTCATAAAGATTCCGATTTCATTACGGGCAACATTATGGATATTTCCGGCGGACTCGATCCGATCCGGCCATGGATCAAGCCCACCTGACGATGACGGTCCTGGCGGACAGATTCGCCAAATAAAAGAAAACTCGGCCTTTCCGGGGATCCGGAGAAGCCGAGTTTCTTAAAATTATGGAAGCTGTATGTCAGCAGAGCCGACGATCCCATAATTGAATTCGAGTTTGTATCTGAAGGAGTTATTTGCGTTTAGAATACTTGGACGACCTCTTGTACGCCTTCCACTTCTTCAAACAGCGCGCGCTCGATACCCGCTTTCAGGGTGATGGTGGAGCTTGGGCAGCTGCCGCATGCGCCTACCAGCTTCAATTTAACGATGCCATCTTCAACATCGACGAGTTCAACGTCGCCACCGTCACGTTGCAGGAAGGGGCGAAGTTTATCCAGAACTTCCAATACTTCGTCATACAATTTATCTTGTACATTTTCGCTCATTGTTTTCAACTCCTTTCCTCTTTATATTATAGTACAAATAAGGTTAAAATTAAATGGTTCATAAAATGGGGGGATGCCCAGATTGAAGATAATCCTAGAATTTTGCGCGAACAATGCCCATTTCGGAACGGATGAAATTATGAAAAGGCTGGAGCAGCATCCGGATTGCGAGGTTTACGAATACGGCTGCCTCACCGGCTGCGGCATGTGTTACATGACGCCTTATGCGCTGGTCAACGGCGAGACCGTGGAGGCCGAGACAGCCAGCGCTTTATATGATGCCATCATTCGCAGGATAGCTGACGTGAAATCGGATAACGGCTAGCCAATATGATGCCGGGACAACCAGAGAACACCGCTCTTCAGAATACGCGGAACTCTTCCGGTTACTTGCCTTTTGCCCATCAATCCGAAGCCAGCCTTTTTGCCCAGCGAACCAAGGGTGCCTTTCAGCTTCAGCTTCTGGAGCTTCGGCTGCTCACCGCGCCATAACGCCGAGGCGATCTGGGCGATTTGCTGGCCTTGCCCTTCGGCTGCTTGAGCGCTCGGAGCAAAGGGAAGGCTGGCGCAGTCGCCGCATACGTAGACTTCGGGATGCTCGGGAATTTGATAGTATTCGTTCAGCAATACCCGTCCCTGACGATCCTTGCCGACTTCCAGGTTTCGCACGAGAGCAGGGGGCTGGATCCCTGCGGTCCAAATGGTTACGTCGGAAGCGATCTCGCCGTCCGCATGATAGATGACTCCCTTTTCCAGCCCGGTTGTGGAAATGTTTGATAATGTCTCTACATCATGCTCCTCGAACCAATTGGTAACATAGCCGGACACTTTGGGAGGGAACGCTGACAGTACCCGTGCGCCGCGGTCGATGATGCTGATATTGAGATCCGGGCGGCTCTCCCTCAGCTCGGCGGCAATTTCCACTCCGCTAAGTCCTCCGCCTACCACGTTCACTTTGCCGTAGGGCTTGATGTTGTTAAGCTGCAGGTAGGCTTCACGCACAGCGGAGAAGGACTGAATGCCATAGGAGTGCTCCTGTGCTCCAGGAATGCCATGATAATTATCGGTACAGCCGAGGGCGATAACGAGCTGATCATATTCCAGCGGGTCGCCCTCTTCAAAATGAATGAAACGGCTGTCTAAATCGATCGAGCTAATTTCCCCATATTTGATCTGTAATCCCGAGTAGCTCGGAAACGGTACACGCAGCTCATAATCGGAAGCCGTTCCAGCGGCTAAAGCATAATATTCGGTCTTCAAGCTTTGAAACGGCATCCGGTCTACTAAAATGACTTGAACGTCGGAGGGAATAAATCCCTTGAACAGTTCATGAATAACGGCAGTTCCACCATAGCCCCCACCAAGAATAACGAATTGTTTCATCTCACCGATGTCCTTTCTAGTCCGGTTCTTCAGAGCGCTCGCTGTGTTGCATCGTGAAGCCTGAAGGCTGTCAGTGATGCTCTATTCGTAAATCTGAATCTCGTTATAGAAGGTATCCCGTTCTACCGGTATGCGTCCGGCCCCTTGAATCAGCCAAATCAGCTCTTTGCGGGTCAGTCCTTCCGGAGTGAGTGCCCCCGCAGCATGGCTGATCCGTTCTTTAATGATCGTTCCGTGCACGTCCGAAGCGCCGAAGGTTAGCGCGACTTGGGTCAGCTGTACGCCGATGTTGATAAAATAAGCTTTGATGTGCTGAATGTTATCAAGCATCAGCCTGCTGATCGCGATCGTCTTCAAATCCTCATAGGCCGAGTTGCGGCGGGTAATGCCGGCATTTTTGTTCCGCGGCTGCATCGACAGCGGGATGAAGACCATGAAGCCGTTCGTCTCATCCTGAAGATCGCGAATCTGCAGCATGTGGCGGATGCGGTCCTCGTGGGTCTCGATAGCTCCGTAGAGCATTGTCGTATGTGTCTTCATGCCAAGCTGGTGCGCTGTACGGTGAACATCGAGGTATTGGTCAACGTTCGCTTTATCGACTTTCATTTTTTCTCGGTATTGGTCGGATAGGATTTCCGCTCCTCCGCCTGTCAGGGACTGAAGCCCGGCCTTTTGCAGTTCTATTAATACTTCCCGTGTACTCAGGCCGCTGATTCGCGTGAAGAATTCAATTTCCGCTGCGGTATAAGCTTTGAGCGTTACTTCCGGGAAGCGCTCATTCAGCGCTTTGAGAGAATCTACATAATATTGAAACGGCACATGATTGTTGTGGCCACCAACGATATGGAATTCACGGATGCCCGGGTGAATGTGCTGCTCTACATAAGCGACCATCTCTTCGCCGGATAGTGTATAAGAGCCTTCCTCTCCTTGATCCTTGCGGAAATTACAAAAGGCGCAGTAGGATTCGCATACGTTCGTAAAATACAAGCTCATATTTTCGATAAAATAGACTTTGCGGCCGTTCTTCCTGAGATTGACCTCGTTAGCTAACTGACCGATGGTCAACAAATCATCGCTTTCATATAAATATACCCCATCCTCCAGCGTCAGACGCTGTCCTTGCCGGACCTTCGCTACGATGTCCGCCATTTTGCTGTCGATATTCGGGCTGATTGCAATAGACATGAAATAATAACCTCCGTTTCCATAAGATGACTCCGGCGGCGCTGGCATAATCGGATGAGAGACCCGACCGCCGGCTTCGGCGCAGCTGGAGAGCATCCAATTAGTCAGTATGTACCACCACCTCCCCTATTATAAACTTCCCATTGTAAGTGGGCAACAAAATGTAATAAAAATCACATATCTTGAGGGGGACGATGATGTGGAGTATACTTTAATAAAGTAAGGATAAGGAGTGTGAAGACAGATGATTAACATTTCAGATAGCGCAATGGCCCGCATTAAGCAGATGCTGGAGCAGGAGGAGACACCGGATATGTTCCTTCGTCTTGGTGTGAATGAGGGCGGATGCAGCGGTTTCTCATATGGAATGGGCCTGGATGACCAGGAGAGCGAGGAAGATGTGCATATGGATGTTAACGGCCTGAAGGTCGTTGTGGATAAAGACAGCATCCGCTACTTGAACGGGCTGGAGATCGATTTCAAGGAATCCGGCATGAGCGGCGGCTTCACGATCCATAATCCGAATGCGATAGCTTCCTGCGGCTGCGGCCAGTCGTTCCGCATGCGGGACGAGGAAGGCAAACCGGAAGTTTGTGATTGATAGATAGGTTTAACTACTCTCATATATTGCAAAACGCTCTAAAGGACTATCTTGGTGTCAGTGACCGGAAAAAGCCGCGATAAGCGAAACAAACAAACCGCTTTCCTCGAGGAAAGCGGTTTGTTTGTGTTATTCCTGCTCTTCCTTGCCTGTGCCTTGGCCGGCTGGAGCACCTACGTTAACGGTTACCTCTACATTCGCTAGGTTCTCGCCGGCATCCTCTTCCTCTTCATAAAGCTTAGAGCGATGTTCAAACCATTGGAAGAGATGGGTGCAGATGACCTTTAGCACAGCATAGCCAGGAACGGCAAGGATGACGCCGAGCACGCCGAACAGATTGCCCGCCGTCAAGATCACGAAGATGATCGTGATCGGATGAACCCGCAGCGTTTTGCCCATAATTTGCGGGGAGATGAACTTCCCTTCAATCAGCTGGACAACGGTCCATACGATAATCAGCTTCAGAAGCATGAACGGGGAAGTAACGATCGCGATAATCAAGGCAGGCGTAATCGCGATGGCAGGACCCAAATACGGAACGATGCTGGTAAAGGATGCGATAATCGCCAGCACCAGGGAATAATCGAGCCCGATAATGAGGAAGCCGATATACAGCAGCACCCCGATACAGAAGCTGACGATGATTTGCCCGCGAATGTAGGAGCTGATTTGCCCATTCGCTTCCGTCATCACACGATGGGTCTGCTCGCGGAGCTTCACTGGCACGAAGCGAAGGATATAGTTGGGCAGCTTCTTCCCGTCTTTCAGCAGATAGAACAGGATGAACGGCACTGTCACCAAGGTAAGCACGATGTCGACGACTGCACCGACAAACCCGCCGATACTGCTGAAGGCATTCTGCGCAATCGAGGACGCCCGCTCGGACAGCTTCTGGGCCACATCGGTCAGATTGAAGCCGGTGGACTGCTGAAATTGATGATAGAAATCGCTGCCGATAAGGGCCTCGAACTGAAGCTGCACTTCATAGCTGTATTTCGGGAAGTTTTGAATCAGGCCGTTCACCTGCTCTTGAACGAGCGGGATAACGGAGATGATCACAATAGTAATTATCCCGATAATGAACAAATATAGCGCTACGATCGTATAGGCGCGCGGAATGCCTTTGCGTTCCAGCCAATTTACGAGCGGATTCAGCAAGTAGAAGATCGCTCCCGTCAACAGCACGGGAATCAGTACGGTCTTCAGCAGTACAATCAGAGGTTTGAATACGAATGATATTTTGGTCAGAACGAAGATATTCAAACCAATCAGCAGCAGCACAAGCAAAAACAATACGAAGCGATTATTAATGAAGAACTTCTTGAACCGGTGATTCCAGCCTTCCGTACTACTCATGAAAAAATGGCCCCCCTGTCAGCAACCTAGTTGTTTCTATTATTAGTAATACGTATAAATAAAATTTGGTTTCAGCAAAATTCAAAAAAAAAAGATCCATGCCTCTGCCTTGGTAGAGTTAGAGCCGCATGAATCCACTGGCGCATGGAGCTTTTAATTAAAAAAATTGCCTCTTTACCATAACTATGATCATGGCTGCGGCGATGAGCGAAAACAAAATGGAGCCCCCGCCCAGCAATTTACGCGAGCTTTTGATAAATTTAATGCCTATGGCGAATACCGCAACAGTAATTGCAATGAGTACGAGTGACATCGCAATCATAGCAACCCAGTACAATACCCCGAACAGCGACGCGGTAAAATCCGTTTCCAAAACATGATCCTCCTTTTCCCTTTCCGAAATAACACTGCACCAAAATTACTATACGTCAAAACCTGGATTTTGCAAAGAAAAAACGGCTCTGATAAAACAGGCGTCCGCTGTCGGACAATCATACAAGAACAACAGCCTTGTCCTGAATACGACTATAGTATAACGCCAATATAAACGCCAGAAAGGGGAGAGTGTCATGGCGGGAAGACAGTTGGCCGATAAATGGTTGAAAACCGAAGCACTGCTAAGAAACCCCGAGGTAGCGGTTCATGTGCCGCAGACTCGGATATATAGTGGAGAAGCTCTGCGGAGCGTGCTGCAGCAGTTCGGGATGGCGGTTATTAAACCGGTTCGCGGCGGCGGCGGATACGGAGTTATAAAGGTTACCCAAAAGGGTGGAATCTACGGTTTCACCTATATGTCCCAAAGCCGATATTATAAAAGCTTTGACGCCATGTTTCAAGCGTTGAATAGAACTAGAGTTGGCCGAAAATATATCATTCAGCAGGGCATCCATCTCGCGAGAATCCAGGGAAGACCTATCGATTACCGGGTCAAGGTTGTCAAGCAAAACGGAAAGTGGGTATATCGCTCCATGCTGGGACGGCTTGCCCGTCCGGGGCTGTTCGTAACGAATCTATCCAAAGGCGGCACTCAGCTTAGCGCGGGAGAAGGCTTAAGACGTTCTCTCGGCAATGTCTCTACCCGCAAAAAACGCGCAGAAATGCGTTCCTTGACCAATAAGTGCATTGCCATCATGGAGTCGGCTTTCCCTGGCGTTGGACAGCTGGGCTTTGATTATGGCATTGATACAAGCGGCAGGATTTGGATCTTTGAAGTTAACACTCGTCCACAATAACATTACAAAAATGTGTTTATTTGGGTAATATTTTAGGTAAGTATTAATAGAGTGTTTATTTACAATTAAATTTTTTTTGACGAAAAAACGGGCTGTGTAACCTGTGAATAACTTTTATCCCCATTACCCCAGTATATAATTCAACTGTTTTAGACAATTACACACATGTTATTCACAGGATTTCCACAGCTGTTTGTGGATAACAGAACGCTTGTTCCACTCTTCATTTCTTGATATGATCTTTATATGAAATTAGGAAAAAAATAGAAGGGATGTGTTACCAATGGCGATGTTAACAGACGAAATGCTTCTCGAATCCTATCATATGGCTACAGAATTGCAACTAGACATGGAGTTCATTGCTCTTCTGTTGGCAGAAATCCATAAGCGCAACCTGGAAATCAATCTAACGATAGTACATTAATCGACCAATCTTGTGGCAAAGCGTTATCTTAAGGCGCTGGCCATGCGTTGACATGATAAATATAAGCTTCATGACATTGCGGACACTGCACGACATGCTCACAGCCCTCGGGCTGGAGAGAGGAGATGACCGAGTTGTACTGGTCGGCTGAGCCATAGGGACTGTAGGGACCAGCGTAGTCCTGCTTCCTTCCGGCATGCTCCAGCGTGCTGCCGCAGTCGGGACAAGCTGCTGTCAGTGGAGCTAATCCGTTGCATAACGGGCATATATAAGACAAAGGGTATCCCTCCTTTACGGCATGATGTCATCCGTATAGGTAAGATACCCTTTGTGGACCGTTGTTATGACTCTACAATTTCAAATTGCTGCTGTGACCTGGGGATAACTTAGCTTCCGGGTCGACGTAAACTTTGGCGTTATTTACAGCCGTAGGGGCTTCGCCGAATCCGACAGCAATCAAGTCAAGCTTGCCGGGATAGGTCGTAATGTCGCCAGCGGCAAATATGCCAGGGATCGAGGTTTCCATTCTGGAATCGACAACGATGGAATTAGATTCGATTTCAAGCCCCCACTCGGCGATCGGACCGAGCGCGGATACAAATCCAAAGTTGACGACGACATCGTCCACTTCGATCTCCTGCGTCTCTTTTGTTTTCGTATGAGCCAGAGTAACGCGTTCGATGTGTTCGTCTCCGTGCAATGCCACGATTTCGGTAGGGGTAATGACGCGAACTTTGGAGTTCATCAGATTTTCTACACTGTGCTCGTGCGCCCGGAATTTATCACGGCGATGGATAAGCGTAACCTGCTCTGCGATCGGTTCGAGCATTAGCGCCCAATCCACAGCGGAGTCCCCGCCCCCGCTAATGAGCACCTTGCGTCCGCGGAACCGGTTTAAATCGCTGACGAAGTAGTGCAGGTTGGTCTGTTCGAAACGCGGAGCCTCTTCAAGCTCCAGACGACGCGGCTTAAACGCCCCGACGCCTGCTGTAATAATGATGGCCCGCGCGTAATGAACGTCTTTGTCTGTTGTAACGACAAAGTGGCGTTCATCTTTTTTCTCGATGCGCAGCACTGTCTCCCCTAGACGTACGTCTGGGTTGAACAGTTTGAGCTGTTCATTCAGATTGTTAACGAGCTCCTGGCCGGTTACTTTAGGAAAACCAGCGATATCGTAAATATATTTCTCAGGATAGAGGGCGGCTACTTGTCCCCCAAGCTGAGGCATACTTTCGATTAATTTGACCGATGCTTTTCTCATGCCGCCGTAAAATGCGGCAAACATGCCTGCCGGACCTCCCCCGACGATAAGCAGGTCTGTAAATTCACTCCCGGAATTCAAGGATGACACTGGCAAACACCTCCAGATAGTATTCAAACATTCATAATGTCAATTCTACTTTATTATAAGCGTCCGCCTTACTGTTGCAAAGTGAACGCATTATGGCAGTTTTTTCAGCTCGATTTATGACTAAAAACCCGCTAAAACCGCGTAAAATAAGACTTGATCTTTTATAGAAAAGTGGATATCATTCAAATTGTGTGCGCACATAAATGTGACGAAATAGGTAACTATTATGATTAGGAACATATTTTTTTTGATAAAACGGTGATAAAGGTTTAAAATTAATGTGACAAATGTCGCATTCCTCGTCGCGTATAAGTTATGGATAATTACCAGAGACTATAATTTTATGTGTTAATTTTCACATTTTCAGTTTTTGGTTTTATTTAAAATATAGAGTGTCCATACTGGAAGGAGAACAAACTCATGAGTACCATACCTAAAATTGTTATTCTTGGAGCAGGCTATGGCGGTATCCTGACGGCTCAGCGTTTGCAGAAAGAATTAAACTACAATGAAGCCGACGTAACGCTGGTCAACCGTCATGATTATCATTATTTCACGACGCATTTGCACATGCCTGCAGCAGGAACGGATTCGATCGAGAATACCCGCGTTCCGATCTCCAAGCTGATCGACGAGTTCAAAATCGATCTGGTCAAATCGAATGTTCAGGAAATTCGCATCGCGGACAAGAAGGTCGTGCTTCAAGACGGAACCCTGTCTTACGATTACCTGGTTATCGCGCTTGGCGGAGAGCCTGAATCTTTTGGTATTCCTGGACTTGGCGAATATGCCATGCCAATCCGCAGTATTAACTCGGTTCGCTTGATCCGTCAACATATCGAATACCAATTTGCACTGTACAAAACAGACGAAAGCCGTACGGACCGCTTGAACTTCGTAGTAGGCGGCGCAGGCTTCAGCGGCATCGAATTCGTTGCCGAGCTGGCCGACCGAGTGCCTGAATTGTGCAAGGCTTATGATGTAGATCCAAATCTGGTTAACGTATATAACGTAGAGGCAGCTCCTACCGCTCTTCCGGGCTTCGATCCTGAATTGGTGGAATATGCCATGGATGTACTGCGCAAGAAAGGTGTTCAATTCAAAATCGGCGTAGCGATCAAAGAATGTACGCCAGACGGTGTTATTCTTGCTACAGGCGAAGAGATTAAAGCAGCGACCGTCGTGTGGACCGGGGGGATCCGCGGTAACCGCCTGATCGAAGCAGCTGGTTTCGAAACCGCTCGCGGCCGTGTGAAAATCGATGATTACCTGCGTGCGCCGGAGCATGACAATGTATTTATTATCGGAGACAACTCGCTGATGTTTAATCCGGAGGGCCGTCCTTACCCGCCAACGGCTCAAATTGCCATGCAGCAGGGCGTAACCTGCGCACAGAATGTCGTGGCTTCGATCCGCGGCAAAGAGCTGAAGAAATTCGTGTTCAGCAACAAAGGTACCGTTGCTTCCCTAGGTAAAGGCGAAGCCATTGCTTCCGCATTCGGCAAGAAATATAAAGGCTGGGTAGCGGCTCAATTGAAAAAGGCAGTGGACATGCGTTACCTCTTTACGATTGGCGGCATTCCGCTCGTTCTGAAGAAAGGCAGATTCCTGTAAAATGCGCCATTGCAGTGTTCAGGTGCGAGGTCTGTTGACGCGCGATGAGCTTGACAGGTACAATGCCTTGATGGAGGTCGGCTCTTATTTGGAGTCGCAGCAAAAATACGATCTGGCTTATCATGTGCAGAAGGAAGTCGATATTCTCATTCTTCCGGCGATTGAAAGATTGAAGGAGAAGGGGAGAGCCCGTGACCGTGCGACGGCGGAGTTTCTGGAATCGCTGCGGGATGCAGAGGAATAATCATTTACAAAAAATAAAAGGGGTGTTCCAGCATTGCTGGAACACCCCTTCTTACGTTTATCGCCTGAATCACAGCTTCAGCATTTCCTCGAAAAGCTGCTCATTCAACAAATTGCCAACGTAGAATGAGCCGAACTCGCCGAAACGGGCGCTAACTTCGTCGAAGCGCATTTCGTAGACGAGTTTTTTGAACTGCAGAGCATCGTCGGAGAAAAGGGTAACTCCCCATTCCCAATCATCCAGTCCGACGGAACCGGTAATGATCTGCTTCACTTTTCCGGCATAGCTGCGGCCGATCAGACCGTGGCTGCGCATCATCGCCCGGCGCTCATCCATCGAGAGCATGTACCAGTTGTCGCTTAGATCGCGTTTCTTATTCATCGGGTAGAAGCAGATATATTTCGATTTAGGCAGAATCGGCTGCAATCTCGCCATAACCTCTGGATTGGCTTTAGGGTCGCCGCCTCCGGATGCCAGGTAGTTGCTAAGCTCAACAACGCTGACGTACGAATAGGCTTTGACTGTATACTCTGCAAAAGTCGTCTTGTTAAAGGCGTTCTCCAGCGCGTTAAGCTCTTCGAGCGTCTCGCGGAGATGCATGAATACAAAGTCTGCTTTTTGGCCTACAACGGAGTAAACCGCTGTGCTTCCGTTCTTGGATTGTTCCACGCTGCTCCATTCCTGCAAGAAAGCGTGAAGCTCCTCCAACGCGACAGCGCGCGTCTCATCGTCGGCCTCTCTCCAGGCCGTCCAGTTCATGGAGCGGAAATCGTGCAGGGCGTACCAGCCCTCCAGGGTTAATGCTGCTTCATTCATTTATGATCACTCCTAAGGTTTCCTATAATTCCAAGTGTAGAATACATTGATCTTATTGTATCCTATGGCTGGCAAGGGGGCAAATCCATTCACAATCTATTCACGCAAAGTTCGTTGCTTCGCAACATTTTTTCTAGTAAACTTACTACTAGTGCAAAAAGATGTGATCTAGCTTATTGAGCTTGTTGAAGAAGGGTTGGGGAAACAATGGGTTGGCTAGTCGTATTCATACTGATGGTGTTATTTTTCGTGATGATGTTCGGTATCGGTTTCATTCTTAATATGCTGATGAAAACAACATGGTTTCCGGCCTACGTATTCATTATTGTCATTCTGCCGATCGTGGTATACTCGCTATGGAACCATGAGCAGAACTTCTGGACTTATGTCGCCTCCTATCGCCTCGTCGATTATTTGACGGCGATCGCCGGACTGCTCGGCGCGATCCTGAGCGGCTGGACGATCCGCAAGCTGCGCCAGGGTGGGTACAAAATGTTCTAGCCGCCGCTTCTGACGGCAAGATGCAACGTCTTATAGAGAAGCCCCGGGCTATAGCCCGGGGCTTTGTTTTTATATCATGTTATTTCCACTCTGCGTTCCTGCCTTGCCCTTGCTTCCACTTCTGAAACTCCAGAAATTCCTTGAACTCCTGCTTGCTGATCCCTGAATCTATCGCTTCCTGCACAAGCAGAGACCACTCCGGATCGAGCAGAGGTTCAGCGGGCTGATCTTCAAACAGCAGCATGGGAATCGTAACATTCAGCGCGCAAGCGACCTTCTCGATGAAGTGAATGGAAGGATTGCCCTGTATGTTCCGTTCAACGTTGCTTAAGTAGGACTTGGCGACATCCGCTTTTTCGGCTAGCTCCGTTAACGACATTTTCTGCTTCAGGCGGAATTTTTGAATGCGCTCTCCAATGTGTTCTGCCATAAGGACGACGCCTTTCTATCTTAATAGAAGATATTTCTCAAATCATTATAACAAAATGTGCAGCAGCCGACAAAAACGGACGGCAAAAGGACACCCTGATCCGCGGATGACGGATAAAGGTGTCCGGGACCGGGGAGAAACGGACTATTTAGCCGTGCCGGTTCCTTGCCGCGCCTCAAAGATCCATTTCAGCTGGAGGGCGTCCCCTTGGAACTGGTTTTGATCCTCGTTGTTATCCACGAATTCAAATTTAACGATGAGATTATCCGAGGTGCCGGCTTTTAGCCCGCCCCGTTCTTCGAACCACTCCTGCCATTTGTTATCTACCGCGTCCGGCGCCAGGGATTGCAGTTCGTAAAGCGTCGTTTCATAAATGACGTCTTCCTGTTTGTCGAGATTGGTTAAAAACATCACCTTAATGTGTTTTCCGAAGTCGTCTGTATTTGCCGGGGCTCCCGCCATGTTGGTCACACTGTAGGAAGTGCGGAGAAGGACCTTTTCAATATCCAGCGTACCGTTGTTAAACAGCTTGAAGGTCCGGATCCCATAGTCGCCAGGCTTGATGTTGTCAAGGTTGATGACTACGGTAGGCTCCGCATTCAAGTCAAGCGTCCCTGAAGCGAAAGTCCCCGACGTTTCCACCGAATCGCTGAAGTAAGCGAACGTCCCTCCGCCAATCAATGCCAGACCTAAAGCGGCCGTTGCCATACCGAGACCTAATGTTTTCTTGATTCCCATAATCAAGCTCCTCCTTAAGGATAATTGATATATTGCGGCCTTATGATGGGCATAAGGACAACAATCAGGAGATAAAAATCATTCTGGCGCGTCAGCCCCTGAATCGGCTTGAACGACGGAGCCTTGCTCCAGCTGGGAGATGGCCTTCCATATGGAGCAAGCGCCATAGAGAAGGAGTATCAGCCCTGGAACGATAAGGAGGAGAAGGCTGCCGGCTTTGCTGCCGGCAAAGTGAAGCAAATATCCAGCGTACGGGATGGTGAATCCGGTATAAACGCCGACGATATTGGCCGGGACAACGAGCGCGCTGTCGGGAGCATCATTGTTGTCTCCCTGGGTACGGTACAGTATCTGACCGCCGGCTTCGCTGGTTATGACCTCTATGATCCTATGGGTAATTAGCCGCTGTTCATCGGCCCGGTACGTGATGATATCCCCGTCCTGGATAGGAATCCCCGTTCCAGCATGATGTGGAGAAATGGCGATAACGGATCCCGTTCGAATCGTGGGTTCCATCGAACCGGATAATACTGTTTTTAGCTGATATCCGTAGAAATTCGGCTCACCGCCAGTTATTCTGGACAACAGTACTGAGCCGAGAACCGTCAGGCAAATCGCAGCGGTCGAGTAATAAACCGTTTGAGCAGCCAGCTTCCATAGCAGCTTCATTGATCCTTCCTCCAATCCACCCCATTATTTGTTTTGTAATACCTCTTGGACCGAGGCGTCCTCCGTACTCTCCTCAGCGGATTGACCTTCATCACTGAACTGTTCTTCCGTCAGGATTATTGGAGCTGCCGCGAATTCAGCCTCTTCAGCTTCTTCTGCTTCCATCTCAGGACGGTCCTCTTCTGAAGTTACAAAATGATCGGGTTGTTCCTCGACAGCTGCCAAGTTCCCCTCCTCCTGGACCGTCTTTTCGCCATCCTGCAGACGATTCTCCTCAGCGGCGGCTTGGATCGCGAATAAGCGCGATTTCAGTATGTGAAGCTCTGCCGCACTTTCCCGTAACTCGGCTTCCAGCGAACGCTGCGAGGCTTCGTAGCATTGAAGCAGCTCCTGGCTTACCGCATCGCCGGTTGCTTCTCTCGGCATGGGATAGTAATCTTTCGCTAACTCTAGTTGATTTGTGAGCGAATTCGGGACGTTCTGAACCGCAATCCCGGCTTCATATACTTGTCGCAAGTATTCGATGAGATCGGCTAAGGAAGCAGAGAGCGGGGGGGATAACGAAGTATCCGCTTCAGAGAACCATTCTAGCTCCTTGAGCAAGCCCATCCCGGAGATCCGGGCACAATTGGCCGGAATATCCCTGACTAGCCGAACCATTTGGTTCAAGGCCGCGGATCCGGACGCAAGTTCATACTTAAGTTCGTGGAAGGAAGCGGATGAGCTGGCAAGGCTGTCATTCATTGCACTAATCTTTTCCTGGAGGATGCTTATCTTCAGAGATGTATTCTCCACAGCAGTTTCAAGTTCAGGGAGACTTAATCGGCTTAAGGAATTCTGTTCCGGTTCCAGATAGGTAGCGTTTGTTGCGGATGTAATGAGGACAGGTGCAGCCGTAACGGGTGTGTCCATAGCAGGTTCAAAAAAAGACGAGGGGGTCGAAGATTGGAGCCGACTAGCGAGAACGCTTGCATTCCGAAAATGAGCATGCATATCGGAGAGTCCATTCTCGACTGCGCTGGGGAATACAGGGCAGGCCTCAACACTAAAAGCAGTGTCGCTAAAGCTTGAAAACTCGCCATAGGTGGCACCGATTTGATCTGGGAGGTAAAGTAAAAGCCCGGAAAGAAGGAGGAGCGTTTTCAGCAACGGTCTATTTCGCGGCTTCCTTCGCTTGCAAACCGTGGGAGCCTTAGTGCTGCGCAAAAGGATTCCTCCTTTCCAGAAGTTTGTTTCGCACCATTTGTTCGTTATTAAGAACATCGATTGAATTCAATATATACGGTTTAAGGCAAAATATAAAACTGTAAAAACTGCCAAATGTTCTTTATAAAGAATGGAATGATCATTATTTCTCCATCAAGCTTTTGATATCTTCAAATTTCTGGAATTTAATGGATGCTGTATGTAAACGAAAAGTCCATCATGATTAGGAGGCGATGGGTGATGAACAAGGCTGTGCAGGTTGCGGGAAGCGGGGAAGTAGCCGAGCATGAGGCAGCGGAATGGTTCAAATTGCTCGTGACGGCCAAGGAGGCGGGAATTCCGATTGAAGTGGTGCGTTCCTTCCTGCAGAGAAAGTTTCCTTCTGCGGCGGAGCAAGCCGCATTCCGCAAATTTATCGGCAGCGGAAGCATTCAGGAATAAGAGGAAGAAACATCGTCTACCGTGTTGAGAGACTATGCTTTTCGGCGAAATTTGTAGGGTATTCACGATTCAGGGAGAATGCTTTTGTGATAGAATAGAGAAAGTCTACACGTACGTGAGCTGGGAAGGAGCGAAGAAATCATGCGCATCAACAATATGCTGCACTTTACCGAGAACCACCGTTATTGCGTATACCGCGACTTCGGCCTCAGCGCTGTCGACGGCAGAATGCTTAGTCTGGTTTATCAGCCGATGGCTGGCGCGTTTGCCATCGGCTTTTATCGCCTGCTTGCCGAACGCGTCTCCTTGGAGCAGGTCGGATATTCCCCGATCGAGCAGCAGCGGGAGCTGTTTCTTACGCTGGGTCTTGAGCCGAGCGAGAAGGGGCGAAAATATTTAATTGAACAGGCATCAAAGCTGGAGGCGGTTGGGCTCCTGCAGACAAGTCGATTGTACATACCGGAAAGGGATGACTACATTTACGAGTACGAGCTGCAGGCCCCGCTTTCTCCTGCCGATTTTTTCCGTACCCAGCATTTGACCTTGCTGCTCCGCGACAAGATCGGCAAGTTCGCCGTCCTTGCGCTGCGGGAGCGAATGTTCTGCGAGGAGCCGCCTGAGTGGACTGGAATGGCCTACAATAAAGAGAACATATCGGTGCCTTTCTATGACATATTTGAACTGAACACGCATGCGATCGATTACGAGCTGGAACAGGCGATTGCTGAATCTTCCATGTCCAGGCAATCCGGGGGATTGCAGGGCGCAGAGGAAGAAGCGATCAATTATGCCGACATCATTATCCGTTTTCCGCGGGAATCAGCGAACCGGGCTTTTGTGGAGGGGCTGCGATTCAATTCCGAAGGAATGGGAATCGCCAATTATGTCGCCCGCAAATATGAGCTTAGCGTGCAGGATCTATGCCGCCTGCTGGATGAAGATGGCGTATTTGCCCCTGACGGCAGCCTGCTGCTGGAAAGCCTGCAGCATAAAGCGAATCTTCATTTCAGGCAAGGCAAGCGGCGGAGGGACGAAAGAGAGGTCGCTTATGCCAAGGTCGTAGCTCTGCGCGCCTCCGAAACGGCTGCCGGCGAAGGGATGCCGGAGGAGGTTGCCGTTCAAATGGAGTATTACGTCGAAGTTCCTCCGCAGTTCCGCAGCAAGTGCGATATACATCAGTACAATATGATGCTGCGCAATGAGCCGTATACCCGGCTGCTGAAGACGTTTTTCCCGGGCTCCGTGCCCGATAATCTGCTGGATATTTTTGAGAAAATCGATCTGAACTACAAGCTGCCCGGCGAAGTCATTAACGTGCTGATCCATTACTTGATGGAAATGCTCACTTCGGGCGGAGAGCAGCGGATCAACCGCAATTTCGTGGATGCGATCGCTGCCAATATGCTGCTTAAGCGCATCGATTCTTATGAGAAGGCCGTTCAATATATTCGCAATCAAGCGAAGGTCCGTAAAGAGAAGAGCAGCGGGGCAGCGCCCCAGGCCGCGGCGGGAAGAAGCCGTGCTTACGGCAGAACTGGTACGGTCAAGCCGGACATTCCGATCGTGGAGAGCTCAGCGAACGGGGATGCCGTCACCGAAGAAGAATTTGCTGAGCTGCTCAAAATGGCTGAGCAAATGCAGGCCAGCAAACAAAATAAAGCAAGCAAATAAGGAAATATGGAATAAGAAGCATGTCATAAGGAAGGTGAATGTTAGCTTATGGAATCACTCGGAGAACTGCTGACGCAGATGAAAAGCCCGGTGCTGCGCCGGCGTTCGGAGGAATTGACGGCGAAGCTGATGAGCGATCCGCTGGTGCTGGAGCTAAGAGCTCGTTATCCTGAGCTGAGGGACGAGCAGCTTACGCTAAATATGGCCAAGCTCTACCAATATGTGCGAAGTTCGCGTCACTGTGACAGCTGTCCGGGACTTGATCGCTGCCCGAATGATTTTCCCGGCCATTATACAAAGCTAACGGTCGATACGCTCTACGGGGATGCTGCGATCAGTGACCGGCAAGTGCCCTGCAACCTGCAGATCCAGCGGGAACGGGAGCTCGCCATCAAGAAGCGGATCCATAGCTTCTACGTAGATGAGCGGGCGCTGGAGGAAGGCTATAGCGAAGTAGAAATCATGACCAAGGATTTGGATCGGGCACCTGCGGTAGGCCGGGTATTCCAATACATCAATGAGGTGAAGGAGAACGGATTATCGCCTCGCGGTTTGTATTTGGAAGGCCATTTTGGGACAGGCAAAACATTTCTGATGTGTTATCTGCTGCATGAGCTGGCCAAGGCGGGATATTCCGGGGTTATCGTCTATATGCCGGAATTCGTTGAAGATTTGAAGTCGATGTTCCAGGACAGCCAGAAGCTGAAGGAAACCGTGGAAGTGATGAAGCAGGCTGACCTGCTCATTTTCGACGATATCGGCGCTGAGAATTTGAATCCTTGGGTCCGTGATCATGTGATGGGTTCGATTCTGAATTTCCGCATGAACCGGAAGCCGACCTTCTATACATCGAATTACTCGCTCGCAGGACTCGAGAAGCATCTTAGCTTTACGAGCAAGGAAGGGGAAGAACTTCACAAGGGACAGCGTCTTATGGATCGTATTGCGCCGTTCGTGGAGGTAGTTCAGGTTCGCGGCGTGAACAAGCGGGGACAGAAGTAAGAAATATCAGGGTAAAAAAATAGCAGGCCGGAGCGGTACGCCCGGTCTGCTATTCTTCATGCTGCAAAGGGTTCCTTATGTATAAGTTTGCCTAGGAGACCCGTGCTGCCATTGATGATTCACTCATCATTAGCCGGCTAGAAACTTAAAAATGACCATGCCGAAGAAAATAACGGCCATGACCGTCAGCATGCCAAAAAAGCCATTCATCAGGTCAAACAAATCGTTGCGCGGTTCTTCGTTGATATGCTCCCGCGGGTCATTTACGTGCGTATTTGCGTCCATGGCGATGGGGCCTCCTCGAAAAATAATATTTATCAATGAAATACGTCATAGACAAAACGGTTTTGGGTTATTATTAGTATAACCAAACGTTCAACAGTTTGTAAAGAACAAGCAGGGAGTACGATTTTTCATTTGCTATATATTTGTGGTATACTTTGAATGACGCTAATTTTTAGCGGCATTATCCAATATGTATGACACAAACCATGTTTAATGAACATGTTATACATGCCCTTAACATGAAGGAGGAGATTTATATGGCAATCGTTAACGTATCCGATCAAACTTTCAATAGTGAAGTGGAAAGCACAGGAACCGTTCTGGTTGATTTCTGGGCTCCATGGTGCGGTCCTTGCAAAATGATCGCTCCTATTCTGGAGGATCTGGCATCTGAAGTAGGCGATTCCGTCAAAATCGCTAAAGTCAATGTTGACGATAATCCAGAATCGGCTTCCCGCTTTGGCGTGATGAGCATTCCGACGCTTATCCTCTTCAAGGACGGACAACCGGTCGATAAAGTGGTCGGTTTGAACTCGAAAGACGCTCTGAAGAGCCTTATCGCTAAGCATCAATAAGCTTTGGTGCAGGGATCGTGCTTTTTCACGCCTCCGGAATCTCCGGGGGCGTTTTCTATGTCATACCTTAGTGTAGTATCATGGGGAGAGGGGGGAACATGGGTATGGATGAACCGGTGAAGGGGCTTCAGGAATTAGATCAGGATAAAGAGAAGGCGCTGGAAAACATTCGCCACAAGCTCGCGCTGCTGCCAGACTTGCCCGGCTGCTACTTAATGAAGAACAGCAAGGGCACGATCATCTACGTGGGTAAAGCCAAAGTGCTTAAGAACCGCGTGCGGTCTTATTTTACGGGCAGCCACGACGGCAAAACCCAGCGGCTTGTCTCAGAAATCCGTGATTTTGAATATATCGTAACGGCCAGCAACATGGAAGCGCTCATTTTGGAATGTAATTTGATCAAGCAGCATCATCCGCGTTATAACGTTCTGCTTAAGGATGACAAGACGTTTCCCTATTTGAAGATCACCAATGAACCTCACCCAAGGCTGGAGGTTACCCGGCGGGTGCTTAAGGATAAAGCGAAGTATTTCGGTCCTTATCCAAACGCATATGCGGCCCAACAGACCAAGAAGCTGCTGGACCGCATGTACCCGCTGCGCAAGTGTAACGTGATGCCTAAAGAGGTCTGCCTGTATTACCACATCGGCCAATGCATGGCGCCGTGCGTGGAGGAGGTGCCGCAGGAGAAATACGATGAAATTACGCAGGAAATCCAATCTTTCCTGAGCGGCGGCCATGAAGAGATCAAAAAAGAGCTGCAGCGCAAAATGCAGGAAGCGGCCGAGGAGTTGTATTTCGAACGGGCCAAAGAGCTGCGCGATCAAATTATGAGCATCGATGCGCTGATGGAGAAGCAGAAAATTACGATGGCCGACGCCAAAGACCGCGACGTGTTCGGTTATGCTGTCGATAAAGGCTGGATGTGCGTGCAAATCTTGTATATGCGCCAGGGAAAAATGATCGAACGGCATGCCTCGGCATTTCCTTTCTACGGCGAGGCCTACCAGGACTTTCTATCGTTTATAACGCAATATTATAGCGATAACCCGGCATTGCCCCAGGAGATCCTGCTTCCGGCGGAACCAACCGGCACGGAAACGGGAGAGGACGGTTCAGAGGCGGATGCCAAGGAAGGCGCGGACGCGATCAGCGGGGCCGCGGAACTGCAGCAGTGGCTTGGCGTCAAGACGCTGGTGCCGCAGCGGGGGCTGAAACGGCAAATGATCTCCATGGCCGAGGAGAATGCCCGGGTGTCCCTGGAGGAGAAGTTCCGGCTCATAGAGCGGGACGAGGAGCGCACCTCGAAGGCAGCTGAAAATTTAGGCGCTGCGATCGGGTTAGAGTCGCTGTCGCGGATCGAGGCGTTCGACAACTCGAACATTCAGGGAACGAACCCGGTATCCGCCATGGTCGTATTCATTGACGGGAAGCCGGCGAAAAAAGAGTACCGGAAATACAAAGTCCGCACCGTAGAGGGTCCAGACGATTACGAGACGATGCGGGAAGTGATTCGCCGCCGCTATGAGCGGGTGCTCAAAGAGAATTTGCCGCAGCCGGATCTGATCGTCGTGGACGGCGGGAAAGGCCAAATTTCAGCAGCGGTTGACGTGCTGGAGAACGAGCTGGGCTTGTTCATTCCCGTGTGCGGACTCGTCAAGGATGATAAGCACAGAACCGCCCAGCTCATGGTTGGAGATCCGCCGGAGCCGGTGCATCTGCCTCGTGACAGTCAGGAGTTCTATCTCCTGCAGCGCATTCAGGAGGAGGTTCACCGCTTCGCGATTACGTTTCACCGGGAGCAGCGGGCCAAATCGATGGTGGCCTCGCGGCTGGACGCGATCCCGGGGATCGGAGAGAAGCGGCGCAAGCTGCTGCTGAAGCATTTCGGTTCGCTCAAAAAAATAAAAGAGGCCTCCGTCGAAGACTTTCGGCCTCTTTCGATCGGCGACAAGCTCGCCAATCAGATTATAAATGCCCTTCGGGATGAGGAGTCGTAAACTGCGGCTCCTCTTCTTTGCGTTGTACCGGCGGAATGCTCTCCGTCCGGCCCGGCGGGTTGAACAAATATATAACATAGGCTACGATCGCCGGCAGAGCGATGTAAACAATCCCTGCGGTCCAGTTCAGCACCCCGCCCATCAGCATAAGGCTGAGCGACATGAGGATGCTGTTGAAGATGACATGCGTGAACATGGCGGTAATATAGCCGTAGCGCAGAAAAACAAAGCTGAACAACAGCCCGACAATCGTCAATTCAATCGGGCGTGAATAGACGGGATAAATCGGATACAAGGAATGTCCGAACGCCCAAATCATCGATGAGATCAAGCTGGCTACGAACGTGCTGCGGAATATTTTCTTCAGCATCGGGATGCCGAACAAGCGATAGACAGCTTCCTCGCCGATCCCTGCTACCCAGGCGAGCAAGGGGAACAGGATGGGATAGAGCATGTTGTAGGCCGACTGGGTGGCATCAGTCGTTGACCAGGTGCCGATCGTGTGTCCAAGGACAAAGAAGATGACCGATTGCGCCCCGAGCAGGATCAAAGCCCACAAATAGGCGCTTTGCATCGAGAACAGGACATGCTGCCCGTATCCCGGCTCCTTGGCTCTGGCCCATAAATTAAGCCCCTGTTTGCGCCAGAGTCCGTCTCCTCCGATCAGGGAGAAGTAAATAGAGGCCGATATTACCAAAGTGAGTGCGCCTTGCACGATGAAGCCGAGGATCAGGACCTCTGTTCCGAGCCCGTCCTTCTCCAGCATCGGAAGCATATTAACCGCTCCGACCATCGTAAAAATAAAGTAAGCAGTGGACAGAACCAGGCCGCGCAGAAAAGAAGAAAACGGTCTGGTCTTCACACTATAGATGATCGCCAGAATGCCGAGCACGAAGGTGAATAGGGCGTAGCCAACCCAGGTGAACCAGCTGGCCAGCTTCTTTTGGCCTTTTACATAGTCCAGATGAGCGGCAGGGGGATCGAAATATGCTTCCATGGAGGACACGGTTCCGTCTTGGAAGCGAAATTCGATTAGCCCGCGGGATTGACCGGCTTCATAGCCCGGAATTTCGTAGATCAGACCCGATTCGTTTTCGGCGCTCTCGATCTTCAGTTGAGCGGGATCGAAGTCAAATGCCTTAAGATACGGAGCAGCCAGGCTTTCTTTGTCCTCGGGCGTCAAGTCTCCCTCCGTGACCTGCAACCCCCTGCCGCCCGTGATGCCTTGCTTCTGCAGCAGATCCCTGGTGGCGTTGCTGTAGGTTTCGACACGTTCGAATCCGGCCACTCTGCCGCCATACATGTTAACGTCTACGGTTAAGGCGCTAAGGATGCCGTCTGGCTGCTCGAAGCGAACGCGAAATATCTCGAGCGGAAACTGTTCATCGTAATTTTGCATATAAGTTTTCATCAGGCCCGCTCGGGTTAAGTAACCATATATGTCCGATCGAGATTCATATGTAACCAAAACATCGTCCAATGCTACAGGCAGCTCCAGTGTCGAAGCGGCGAACTCGGCAGCGATTTCCTTCGCCTGCTGCTTTGTGATCGTCTTCTGAATTTGCTGCAATGAATCCGGCGTGGCCATCGGCAGAACCTGCAGGGCCAGAAAAAGGAGGAAACCTACGGCGGCCAGCACCCGAAGCGTGGTGCGCTTCGGCGTTCGCCCTGCGGACGAAAAGTTGGATAACATTCAAAAACCCCTTTGCTCTAGTGTAAATGGATATCATTGTAAAGATATCATAAGCATGGAGCAATCGCCAGAATCGAACGAGCCAAGCGCAGAAAAGAGGCAATAATTCCGCAAAAATACAGTATGGCTCAGAGAATGAAGGATGGCAAGCTCCGTTTCAGGCGGCAAAGGTGATTTTCATGGTATTTCGGGTAAATCAAGCTTTGTGGTGGACGTTAATTAAGCTTATAATCCAATTCATAAAGATGGAATGAAAATGTGAAATGAAAGAATTGAAAAGAATATCGGCCGAATTTCCAATGGAAAACGGGGGAACCAATTTTTTTGGGTGAATTTCTCAGGCCCTGCACGGACGGGAAAGTCCGGCGCAGGAGGCGAATAGGGCTGCTCTGCAGGCCCGAGCCCGTCAGCTAACCTCGTAGGCGTATTGCAGCAGGAACCATTACCGAAAGGGCTCTGGATTTCCAGTGCTTTTTTCTTTTGCCAAAGTGTCCATAATAAAGGGGTATAAATGTGAGGAACGCAGATCAAGGAAAGAGGAGGTGAGCACGATGCCGTCCCAATGGTTTAAATTATCTCCACCGCGTATATTGGTGCTTGGCTTTGCGGCGATTATACTGGCCGGAACACTCCTGCTGATGACGCCGCTCGCCACCACAACCGGGGAATCTCTTCCTTTCGTTGATGCGTTGTTTACGGCGACCTCGGCCACTTGTGTTACGGGGCTTGTCGTTCGCGATACAGGGACTTATTTCTCGTCATTCGGCCAAATCGTGATTATGACTCTTATTCAGATTGGGGGTCTAGGCTTCATGACCATGGCGACCCTCTTCTCCCTTGTGTTCAAGCGGCGGATTTCGCTGCGCGACCGCCTTCTGCTGCAGGAGGCGATGAATCAGAATACGATGGAGGGCATCGTGCGCCTCATACGCAAGGTACTGATGTATTCCCTGGTCATTGAAGTCAGCGCCGCCCTGTTGTTTGCGATTCGCTGGGCGTTTGACATGCCGCTAGGGCAGGCCGCCTACTATGGAGTGTTTCATGCGGTGTCACTGTTCAATAACGCCGGCTTCGATTTATTCGGGAAATTTCACAGCCTCACGGGGTATGTAGACGATCCGCTCGTTAACTTCGTAGCGATGTTCCTGATCGTATCGGGCGGGCTCGGTTTTATTGTGTTGTCCGAGCTCGCGGATTTCCGCCGCAGCCGCAAGCTGTCGCTGCATTCCAAAGTGGTTCTGTCCATGACCGGATCGCTTATTTTCATCGGGGCGCTCGTCATCTTTATATTCGAATTTACGAATGCCAAAACGATGGGCTCTTTGGATTGGGGCGGGAAAATATGGGGTTCATTATTCCAGTCGGTCACGACACGGACGGCGGGCGCGAATTCAGTGGATATCGGGACTCTTCGCCAGGCCACCCAATTCTTCATAATCATCCTGATGTTTATCGGCGCTTCCCCGGGCTCGACGGGCGGCGGGATCAAGACGACGACGTTCATGATATTGGTTGGCGCGGTCATTTCTATGATTCGCGGACGCAATGATATGGTGCTCTTCCGCTATCGTTTGTCCCAGGAGCGGATTTTTAAGGCCGTCACGATTACGATGCTGGCGCTGTTTCTCGTCATAGCGGCGGCAATGATATTATCCACGACCGAGGAAGCGGGTTTTCTGAGCATTCTGTTCGAGACGACGTCTGCTTTTGCCACGGTCGGTTTAACGATGGGGCTGACCCTGGATTTGACCGATATCGGCAAAATTATTTTATGCTTCATGATGTTTACCGGCCGCCTGGGTCTCTTGACGCTGGCTTATGCGCTTGGTCCGAAAAAGGGTAAGGAATTATACCGTTATCCCGAAGGGAAAATGATTATAGGATAGGAGTTCGACCAATCAATGAAAATGCAGCAGTTTGTGGTGATCGGCTTGGGGCGCTTCGGCTCCAGCCTGGCGCTTGAGTTAATGGATCTGGGATACGAGGTGCTTGGCGTCGACCTGAACGAAGAGTTGGTCAACGATATGAGCGCTTATTTAACCCATGCCGTCGCGGCTGATGCTACGGATGAAGATGTACTGAAATCGCTCGGCATCCGTAATTTCGATTGTGGCATTGTGGCAATCGGCAGTGATATTCAGATGAGCATCCTGACGGCGATTCTGCTCAAGGATTTGGGCATCAAAACGGTCGTCGCAAAGGCGATTTCCGTCCTGCATGGCCGGGCGCTGGAGAAGCTTGGCGTGGACCGGGTTATTTTTCCAGAGAGGGATATGGGGGTTCGCGTGGCGCATCAGCTGGTGACGCCGAATTTGCTCGATTACATCGAGCTGTCGAAGGAGTACAGCATCGTCGAGCTGAGTGTGCCTGCATGCCTGGCCGGCAAAACGCTGGGCGAGATCAATCCGCGTGTGAATTACAGCTGCAGCATCGTTGCGATCCATAAACAGACGGGGGTCATTGTCGCCCCGACCGCGATGGATGTGCTGAATGCCGGAGATATTATGGTCATGATCGGTTCTAATGAGAATATCGAGAGATTTGAAGCTGTCATTAACGAGGACGAGTGACGGATACAATGGCAAAGGAAGCTGAGTCAGCCGGGAGGGGCGGATACAGCTTCCTTTATATTTGGCTCTTATAGACTCAGAATATAAACAACGATTAATCCGACGCCCCAGAACAAACCGAACCGGTACATCAAGGTACTCGTCAGAAAAAACACCATGGCCAGAAGGAAGAAGACTGCAGTCTGCGAATACCATAGCATGCCATATGAAATGACGGCAATGCCCGGATCGAAGGTGATCAGTGGGAGCAGTTGCCTGAGCGCCGCGATAAGGAGCGTCTGCGCAAGGGATACCGCTATGCTGAAGGCAGCGAAATAGATCAGGCTGCTCCAATAGTATTGCTTGCGCGTCCAGCCCAAGCCCATGAGCAGCGGGAAAGAGCTGGCGGCAGTAACATAAGCGGTTAGGAGGATGAAAATTGAAATTGCGGCAAAATTATTATTCATCACCAATGCGATTGCATAATCGGGCTCATATATGCCGTATCCGGCAATCAGCCAAAAATCAAGGAATAGGACGATAGCTCCAAACCATAACAGCCGCTTGCGGTGATTATGCCAATGGAAGGTGAGCTGGGTACGAAACGTTCTCATGGATGGACACCTCCGAACTTAACTGGTTCTTTGCGGATGAAATGTATTCTCAAGGAAGGGCTCAACTCGTTGTAATACCCCATTTCCACCCTCGTGAATCATCGTAATCAAGGCAAACGTTAGAAGAATACGTAAAATCACTCCAGCTCCAGGGCATGGATCAAGCTGCCCTTGATATCATTAATCCACTCTTTGGTCTCTTGAGTCAGCTCCGAGCTGCTGCCATAAATGAGACAGGTCTCACGACGCGTTTGCTCCAGCTCTTTCATCGGCAGAGCCACCAGTTCATTGTCTTTCAGCAGCTGGGGCCTCAGATACGATTGCGGCAGCAGCGCAGCGGCCCGGCATGTCGGGAGGAGACGCACAATGGCTTCGAAGGAATCGATTTCCATGCGCACATCCGGTATGATGCCGTAGCGTCCGAACAGGTCATCAATCAGCTTCCGGTACCATGTCCCTTTGGAGAAAATGATCATAGGCAGGCCGTTTAAATCCTCCATGGCGGCCGGCTTTCCCCCGGCCAGGGCATGATTCCGCGGGACGACCAGCTCCAGATGATCCTGAAACAGGGGGATGCATTTCAAGCCCTGCTCGGAAATCGACGAAGCGACGACGCCGAGATCAATTCTTTTGTCACGGACATAAGAGACGATTTCATGGGTTTTGCCAGTAACAAGCTTCACTTCGATGTCCGGCAACTTGTTCATCAGTGCGGTCACGAGCGAAGGGAGAGTCGTCTGAATCGTTGTCAGGCTCGCTCCGAGCGTGATGACCCTGCGTTCAGCCGTTTTAAAGCGGGAGACCGATTGCAGGAAATGCTGATGGCGCTGGCGCTGCTCCATGGCGTAGATATAAGCCTCCTGGCCGACGCGGGTCAGCTCAAGCCGCTTTCCTTTCCGCTCGAATAGCGCGACGCCCCATTCCTCCTCGAGCTTGGCTATTTTGCGCGACAGGGCCGGCTGCGACAAATTCAGCAGCTTTGAGGCTTTGTTTAAGCTGGACTGCTCGACAACCGTAGTGAAGACGAGTAAATCTTCCATCATAGGTTACATCCCTCCGATTGTTAGACGTATAGTTATATTGAAAAAGAACGAGTTCTTAACTTGATCACCTATTCATAGAAACTATATGCTTGTAAATGGATATGCATAAATGTTATAACGATTAATACGTATATTGCAATTCCATTATAAGATAAAAAGGAGTAACATTAAAAGTGACACAAGATGTTCACATGTTATTAAAATCACATGCGAATATGGCCGTTTTGATGTGGAATATGTCATAGTACTTTCCTGACGGCCGGTGTCGAACGATGTTATTGAATAGGGAACGATGGAAACGAGAAAGGGGAACACGCACTTATGAAAGGGTTTTATTCCAGAAAGCTGCACTCGCTCCTGGGTGTCATTCCGCTAGGATTTTTTATTCTGGAACACATGATTACGAACTTTTCAGCCGTTGAAGGCGGAAGGCAGGGATTCATGGATGCCGTGGCATTACTGAACAGTCTGCCGCTTGTTATTGTTATCGAAGCGTTATTTATTTGGCTGCCGCTGCTGTACCACGGCGTATACGGCATGTATATCGCATTTCAGGCGAAGCCGAACAACGGCAGATTCCGCAATGAACGGAACCTTCGCTATTTGCTCCAGCGGATTAGCGGGGTTATTGTATTTGCGTTTGTAATCTGGCACGTTTGGGAGACTCGGGTACAAGTCGCATTGGGTAACGTGACGCACGAGGAGCTTGGTGCAGTGATGCACGGAATCGTTACGCAGCCGATTTTCTTTATTGTTTACTTTATCAGCGTGATCGCGGCCTCGTTCCACTTTGCCAACGGCATGTGGTCTTTCCTTGTTAGCTGGGGAATTACGGTCGGCCCGCGTGCGCAGCGCGTTTCTTCGAACATTTTCATGGGGCTGTTTGTGATCGTGTCCGTGATGTTTATCTGGTCGTTGTTTGCATTCCGCAACGTAGAATTTGCTGCGGAAGGGACGGCTTTGCTGCAGACGCTGAAGTCGTTTGTCGGCTAGGATCGATAAATTAAATGATAGTAATGCCGAACAAAACTAAGCAAATGCTTTCGAAGCAGTTTTGTTACGGAGTAATTCCAAGAAGTAACGCTCAACAAAACTAAGCAAATGCTTACGAAGCAAGTTTTGTTACGGAGTAATTCCAAGAAGTAACGCTCAACAAAACTAAGCAAATGCTTTCGAAGCAGTTTTGTTACGAAGTAATTCCAAGAAATATAGCTCAACAAAACTTTTAGGAGTTGAAACATATATGGCTAAACAAAGCATTATCGTCGTAGGCGGCGGGCTGGCGGGGCTCATGGCTACGATCAAAGCGGCGGAGGCCGGGATTCAGGTGCATTTGTTCTCCCTTGTTCCGGTCAAGCGTTCGCACTCCGTCTGCGCGCAGGGCGGAATTAACGGCGCCGTTAACACGAAGGGCGAAGGCGACTCCCCATGGGAACATTTCGACGATACCGTATACGGCGGAGACTTCCTGGCGAATCAGCCGCCGGTTAAAGCGATGTGCGAAGCGGCTCCAGGCATCATCCATCTGATGGACCGGATGGGGGTTATGTTTAACCGTACGCCGGAGGGCTTGCTGGATTTCCGCCGTTTCGGGGGAACGAAGCATCACCGCACGGCGTTTGCCGGAGCGACGACAGGCCAGCAGCTGCTGTACGCGCTCGATGAGCAGGTGCGCCGCTATGAAGCAGCAGGCCTTGTGACGAAGTATGAGAGCTGGGAGTTCACGTCCGCGGTGCTGGACGACGAAGGCGTATGCCGCGGGATCGTGGCGCAGAACCTTCGCTCGATGGAGGTCGTTACCTTTGCTTCCGATGCTGTGATTTTGGCGACGGGCGGCCCGGGGATTATTTTCGGAAAAACGACGAACTCGGTAATCAATACAGGTACTGCGGCTAGTGCCGTGTACCAGCAAGGTGTGTACTACGCGAACGGGGAGTTCATTCAAATTCACCCGACGGCGATTCCAGGCGACGACAAGCTGCGCTTGATGTCGGAATCGGCTCGCGGCGAGGGCGGACGGATTTGGACTTACAAGGACGGCAAGCCCTGGTATTTCCTCGAGGAGAAATATCCGGCGTACGGCAACCTGGTGCCTCGCGATATCGCTACCCGGGAAATATTCAATGTCTGCGTAGAGCAGAAGCTGGGCATTAACGGCGAGAACATGGTATATCTCGATTTGTCTCACAAGGATCCGAAGGAGCTCGATATTAAGCTCGGCGGCATCATCGAGATTTACGAGAAGTTCATGGGCGATGACCCTCGTAAAATTCCGATGAAAATATTCCCGGCAGTCCATTATTCTATGGGCGGCATGTGGGTTGATTACAACCAAATGACGAATATTCCAGGCCTCTTCGCGGCTGGAGAATGTGAGTATCAGTATCACGGAGCGAACCGCCTGGGAGCGAACTCGCTCGTCTCGGCGATTTACGGCGGCATGGTGGCCGGACCGAAGGCGGTCGAATACATCCGCGGCCTGAAGAAATCGGCGGAAGATCTTAGCCCGGCGATCTTTGAGAAGAATCGCAAGGAGCAAGAGAGCAAGTTTGAGGCTTTGCTGGCGATGGACGGCACAGAGAATGCTTATGTTATCCATAAAGAGCTCGGCGAGTGGATGACCGACAATATGACGGTTGTGCGCCATAACGATAAGCTCGAAGCGACGATTGGCAAAATCAAGGAACTGAAGCAGCGCTATCAAAAGATCAACATTAACGATACGTCCCGCTGGAATAACGCCGGTGCCGCTTTTACCCGTCAGCTCTGGAACATGCTGGAGCTCGCGGAAGCGATGACGCTGGGCGCATTGCTGCGCAACGAGAGCCGCGGGGCTCACTACAAACCGGAATTCCCGGATCGTAACGATGAAGAGTTCCTGAAGACGACGAAGGCAAAATGGACGCCGGAAGGACCGCAAATCTCATATGAAGAAGTGGATGTATCGCTGATTACGCCGCGGATTCGCGACTATTCGAAGGATAAATAGGAGGGGAATGTCATGGCTACTGCGGAAACAACAGCCAAAAAGGTGAAGTTCATTATAACGCGCCAAGACAAGCCGGATTCGGCTCCCTATACGGAAGAGTTCGAGCTGAACTATCGTCCGGGCATGAACGTGATCAGCGCCCTGATGGAAATTCAGCGCAACCCGGTAAATCTAGACGGCAAGGACACGGCTCCAGTATGTTGGGATTCCAACTGTTTGGAGGAAGTATGCGGTGCTTGTTCGATGGTAATTAACGGTAAGCCGCGTCAGGCTTGCGCTGCATTGATTGATAATTTGGAGCAGCCGATCCGGCTGGAGCCGATGAAGACGTTCCCGGTTGTCCGGGACTTGGTCATCGACCGCAGCCGCATGTTTAATGCGCTGAAGCGCGTCAAAGCTTGGATTCCAATTGACGGAACGTATGATTTGGGTCCAGGGCCGCGCATGGCGGAGAAGAAACGCCAATGGGCATACGAGCTGTCCAAGTGCATGACCTGTGGCGTCTGCCTGGAGGCCTGCCCGAACGTGAACGAGAAGACCGATTTTATCGGTCCGGCAGCGATCTCCCAGGTAAGGCTGTTCAATGCTCATCCAACGGGCGAAATGAACGCGGAAGAGCGTCTGGAGGCGCTGATGGGCGACGGCGGAATCGAGGGCTGCGGCAACTCGCAGAACTGCGTGCGCGCCTGCCCGAAAGGCATCCCGCTCACGACATCGATCGCCGAAATGAACAAGGCGACGACCAAGCATATGTTCAAGTCTTGGCTAGGCGTGTAACGGCGAACCGGTCTTGCATCCGAAATTAACAGAATCTAGAGAAGCCAGCTTTTCCCCATTTATTTTGGGAGAAAGCTGGCTTCTTTTTTTGGGGAGGAGGACGATAGGCTGCTGGTGAATGATAGAATAATGCTATGATAAGGCAGCAATAACCAGATGCTTAGTCCCTTCCATGTCATATACTCTGCTTACTAAAAAGATCTTTCGCAATAATGCTGTGAAATGATGCAATATATGTTTTATAAGACTCCGGTTCAAATCAAGTTAAGGGGCCGTGTAAATAAGTCAGTTCTTGTTAGCACTTTATTGTTGGGATGGTGTTGGATGGTGGCTTATTTATTAGAATGGTTAGAGTGTTGGTGGCGACCCTTCAGCCCTGAATATAATAAGGTAATTTAAAATCGGAATGTATTTTATACATCTAGTTAGGCGGTTTTATACAAAAACCATGCGTTAAATGCAAAACATGCAGTTAGTTTACCTGAATGGAGCGAATTCGTCGAAAGAATACTGTCCTCATCAAACTCAACCTGATTTTGACATTATCAAAACCGATTCGACAATACAAAAATAAGTGTTGCTTTTTCGAAAAAATGCCCTATAATTAAATCCATACTTAACTTATAGGATTAATTTTAGTATTTGAGGGGGATCAATATGAAGAGGTCTTTTTTGGTAGTTATATTGGCAGGATTGCTTGTCGGTCTGTTGGGCGGTTGCGCCGCAAACGACGGATCGCCGGCTAAGAGCGATACCATTCGGATTGGCCTTGCGGCACCGATTTCCGGAACGCAGGCTCAATATGGACAGGCCTTCAAGAATGGCGCTGAACTGGCCGCAGCCCAAATCAACGACGCAGGCGGAATCGATGGCAAGAAGGTGGAGATCGTCGTTCAGGACGATAAAGGCGATTCCAACGAGGCTGTCAACGTAGCGAACAAATTCGTATCGGACAAGAGCATCCTGGCTGTCGTTGGCCACTTCAACAGCTCGGCTACGCTGGCAACGGCACCTGTATACAACAAAAACAAAATTGTTGAAATTTCCCCGTCCTCCAGTGCGCCTGGCGTAACGAATGCGGGTGAATACACCTTCCGGGTAATTACGACGGATGCGTTCCAAGCCGACTATTTGGCAAGCTGGTCCAAGGAGCTTGGATACAGCAAGGTTGCTTTAATTTATGAACAATCTGACTTTGGCCTCGGACTACTGGACGTTTATCAAAAATCTGCTCCAGCCAACAATATCGAGGTTGTGGCGGCAGAAGCCTATAACCCTGGCGAAAAGGATTTCAGCACCATCCTGACGAAGATTAAGGACAAGCAGCCAGAGGCTATCTTTATCGGCGGATTCTATAACGAGGCGGCTCTCATCTCGCAGCAGGCGAAGAAGTTCAATTTGAGCGTTGATTTTATCGGTGTTGACAGCCTGTATTCCGAAGCTCTGCTTGAGCTTGGCGGGGAATCCGTGGAAGGCTTCAAGCTGATCGGCTTCTTCTTCCCGGGCGGAGACAATGAGGAGGCAACGAAGTTTGCCGCGGATTATGAAGCGGCGTACAGCAGCCAGCCGGATACCTATGCAGCTTATTCCTATGTCGCTACTTCGGTGGTCATCGAGGCGATCAAGGAGAAGGGCGCAGACAGAGAGAGTATCAAGACCTACCTGGAAACCTTGAAGGATTACAAAGGAGCGACCGGCGTGCTGAGCTTTGACGAGAACGGTGACGTCGAGACGATTCCTTCCAAACTGACGGTGCAAGGCGGAAAGTTCGAACTTTATAAATAAGCGCTTCTGGAGCAGGATTGAATTTCATTCCTGCTCCCTGGCTTTGAAAGGATGTTACTATGCTCCTTCAACAACTAACCAACGGATTGACGATCGGGATGATTTACGCCCTGATTGCGCTCGGCTATACGATGGTCTACGGCATCCTAAAAATCGTGAACTTCGCGCACGGCGATATTTTCATGATGGGCAGTTTCCTGGGGCTTTTTTTCATGAAAGAACTGGATTTGCCGTTATATCTCGCATTTCTGCTGTCTGCGGTCGTGACCTCCGGGATCGGAATCCTGATTGAGCGGCTTGCTTACCGGCCGCTGCGGATGGCAGACCGGATCGTTCCCTTGATCAGCGCGCTGGGGGTATCCACGTTTCTGATCAGCTTGGCCCAAAAATTATGGGGGACGGAAATGCGTCCTTTTCCGACGGCGTTTGGCAGCCGTACTTATACCTTGGGCAGCATTACGTTTTCCGAAATTCAAATTTTAATTCTGATTCTGTCTTTTATTCTAATGCTTGGCCTGCATCTGTTCGTCACGAAGACGAAGACCGGCACGGCGATGCGGGCGACCTCCATGAGCCTGACCAACGCGGCTTTGATGGGCATCAATACGAACCGGATGATCAGCCTGGCCTTCGGGATCGGCTCCGCGCTTGCCGCCTGTGCAGGCATCATGGTCGGTATTTACTATAACGCGGTATACCCGACGATGGGGTATATGGCAGGGATCAACGCCTTTACGGCGGCGGTGCTCGGGGGAATCGGCAGCATTCCCGGAGCGATGTTAGGCGGCGTATTGCTCGGGCTGGTGGAGACGCTGGGCGGCGCTTATATTTCCACGCAGTACAAGAGTGTCATTTCGTTCGCGATCCTTATCATTGTGCTGCTGATCCGGCCGTCCGGCATTCTCGGCAAAAAAGATATCAACAAAGTGTAGGTGATGAGCTTGAGCTTAAGAAAAACAACGGCCGTAGGAGCGGCGGCTGCCGTATTGATCGTTCTGCCTTTGGTACTGCAGCAGGTCAACGATTACTGGATGCACATCGTGATCATGATCGGGATTTTCTCCATCCTGTCAATGAGCCTCAACGTCATTATCGGATATGCCGGACAGTTCGCGCTCGGACACGCTGCTTTCTATGGCATTGGCGCTTACTCCGCAGCCCTGCTCATGATACATTTTCAAGTTTCATTCTGGATCGCACTGCCTGCCGCCGCTGTGATTGCAGGATTTTTCGGCTTTTTGCTGGGAACTCCGGTCATTCGCCTGAGGGGGGACTATCTCGGGATCGTAACGCTCGGCTTTGGAGAAATCGTGCGGCTCATCTTCGTCAATTGGGTGGATGTGACGCGCGGGCCTATGGGCTTGCCGGGGATTCCTGCGCCGACTTTGTTCGGCTACACCTTTAGCGGCAAAACGGAGTTTTATTATTTGATTCTGGCGCTTGCGCTGCTGACCTTTTTCGTCATTCACCGTATCGTTCATTCCGGCGTAGGCCTCAGCCTAATGACCCTGCGCGAGGATGAGACGCTGGCGCAATCGATTGGAATTCGTCCGAATAAATACAAGCTGCTCGCTTTTACAGTAGGAGCGTTTTTCGCCGGTATCGCCGGAGCGTTCTGGGCTTCCTATATTTCCTTCGTCAGCCCTGACGCCTTCCGTTACTTGGATTCGGTCAATATACTGGCGATGGTGATCCTGGGAGGATCAGCCAGTCTGCCCGGCTCCGTGCTCGGCGCGGTCATTCTCGTACTCGCTCCTGAACTGCTGCGGTATATGAGCGACTATAGAATGATGCTGCTTGGACTCGCGATCGTCCTGATGATGATCTTTAAGCCGACCGGGTTCTGGGGAGAGAAGCACCGCAAGTATAATTTCTACGGCATGGTGCGGAAAGGTGAGGGCAAGTGATGGAGAACGTACTGGAGCTGGAGAAGGTGTCGGTGAAATTCGGCGGGCTGGTTGCATTGAATAACGTGGATATGACGGTACGCCGGGGCGAGATTCTGTCGATCATTGGACCAAACGGGGCAGGGAAAACAACGCTGTTCAACCTGCTGACGGGCATCTATCAGCCGACCTCCGGCAGGATCATTTACAAGAGCCGGGTCATCAACAAGCTGAAGCCGTTCAAGCGGGTTGGCCTGGGGATTGCCCGAACCTTTCAGAATACACGATTGCTGAAAAATATGACGGTGCTGGAAAATGTGCTTGTCGCGCATGCGGA
Source organism: Paenibacillus woosongensis (assembly GCF_030122845.1). NCBI lineage: Bacteria > Bacillati > Bacillota > Bacilli > Caryophanales > Paenibacillaceae > Paenibacillus > Paenibacillus woosongensis. The sequence continues at coordinate 4,290,559 of NZ_CP126084.1, read as the reverse complement.
GTGCAACGGGGAAGGCCTGCTGCAATCGATTTTTGCCCGGAGTTCTACGGCTAAGCGGCGTGCTGCCATCGTTGCGGAATGTACTCAGAAACTGGAAGTCGTAGGGCTGGCTCATAAGTTGGACGTCTTAGCCGGAAGCCTGCCGTACGGAGAGCAGCGGCTGCTTGAAATTGCAAGGGCGCTGGCTACGGGCTGCGAGATTCTGCTGCTGGATGAACCGGCGGCGGGAATGAACGCAGCGGAAAAAGCCGAGCTCGTGAAGAAAATCCGGCAGCTCTCCAAGGAATTCAACATCGAGATCATTTTGATCGAACACGACATCGGCATGATCATGGATATTTCCGACCGCATCGTGGTCCTGAATTACGGTCAGAAGATCGCCGAGGGCAGCGCGGAGGAGATACAGAACAACCCTGATGTCATTCAGGCCTATTTGGGCGGGGAGGTCGAGGAGCTTTGACAAGCGGCAGCCAAGCTATTTTGGAAATAAAAGATCTAAGCGTAAATTACGGTGTAATCGCGGCCGTAAAACAAATGAATCTGCATATTCGGCCAGGAGAAATCGTGGCCTTGATCGGGACGAACGGCTCGGGGAAAACTTCGGCACTGCGCAGCATTTCTGGCCTGAATAAGAGCATTCAGGGACAGATTCGCTTCGAGGGACAGGAGATCACGAAGCTGGAGCCCCATCAGATCGTGGAGCGGGGCATCTCACAGGTTCCTGAAGGACGGGGGGTATTCCCCGATTTGACCGTGCTGGAAAATCTAAAGCTCGGCGCCTATGTTCGGAACGACAAAACGGGGATTGCCGCAGATATTCAGGGCATGTTCGAGTTATTTCCCCGGCTGGAGGAGCGCAAGAAGCAGCTCGCCGGGACGATGAGCGGTGGGGAGCAGCAGATGTTGGCCATCGCCCGCGCTCTAATGGCCAGGCCGAAGCTGCTGCTGCTGGATGAGCCTTCGATGGGCCTTGCGCCGCTGATCGTGAAGGAAATCTTCGCGGCGATCCGCAAGGTGAACGAGGAAGGCGTATCCATATTGCTGGTGGAGCAGAATGCTACCATGGCGCTTGCGACCGCCCATCGCGGCTATGTGATGGAAACGGGCAGCATCGTCGTGGAAGGCGATGCTGCGGAGTTACGGAATAACGACGTGGTCAAATCCGTCTATTTGGGCATCGGCTAGCAGCGAAAATAGACAGAGTTCAAATTTTTTAAATGGATTAATAGTAGTTAGTTTCTGCGATAAAGAAGGAAAAGTAAATTTAAATGGATTTCATGTCCTTAGAGAAAGGGGAATGGCCAATTATGGGCAGGATTCTTGATTTTAGGTGCATGAAATCCATCTAATCCCCTGACTCATTCGTATAGAGAATAATTAGATACATGAATTCCAGCTTGTGTTCGACACAACTAATATAAAATCAACTATGAGACTATAGGTTACTAAATCTACACTCATTTTAATAGTCAATTTTTGTAGTTAGATCATATTGCAATGATTTTAGTGTTGAAGCCAGCACAGATAGATTAATCAAGGAGGCGTCTGAAGATGAGCCGAGAAAAACAGGACAAACTACAAGAGGAATCCCAGCAAAAGCTGAATCATGACGAAAGCCTGGAGCCGGTATCACCTTATACGATCATGGCGAAATTGTTTGCCCATCTCTCCAAAGCGGTCGTTGACCGTTTCGGAGAAGAAGGGAAGGACGCGATCCGCGAGGGAGTACGCACGTTTGGCGAGGAGCGTGGCCGGGATATTGCCCGCCGTGCCGCAGCTGCCGGACAGCCGAATGATATTCACAGCTATTTGCCGAATTATGATATGGGACGCAGCGATCTGTTCGAATATGAAACGGAATATCATCCGGTGGAAATCGAGCAGAACTTCACGAGATGCGCGTTCGGGGATCAGTGGAAAAAAGACGGCATGGAGGAGTACGGCATCCTCTACTGCCAGATGATCGACCCGGCCATCGCGAAGGGCTACAACCCTAATTTCGAAGTCGTGCACGATAAATATTTGCTTAAAGACGGACACTGCCATTTCAGGTTCCAGATGAAATCATCGGAGAAGGAGCCTGGGGGTGAGGAGAATGGAAATCAATAAAGATCGCCTGTGGGCGAGACTGATGGAGCTGGGGGAAATCGGAAAACAGTCTAGCGGGGGAGTCACCCGCTATTCTTTTACCCGCGATGAATCCCGTGCGAAGGACCTCGTTATCGCTTATATGAAGGAGGCCGAGCTAGCCGTACGCGAGGATGCGGCCGGGAACATCATCGGCCGCCGGGAAGGGACGAATCCCGCCGCCTCCGTAGTCCTGACAGGGTCCCATATCGATACGGTTCCCGATGGCGGGATGTTCGATGGGGCGCTCGGCGTGCTCTCGGCGATCGAAGCGCTGCAGCGCATGAATGAGCTGGAAATCCGGAACGTCCACCCGATCGAAGTCATCGCTTTTACGGATGAGGAGGGCTCCAGATTTGGGTTCGGGATGATTGGCAGCCGGGCCGTGGCTGGGACGCTGCGGCAGGAGGACTTGGAGCAGCGGGATGAACAGGGCATAGCGATTGCCGAAGCGATGCGCTCGGCAGGTCTTGCGCCTGAGCGCGTAGGGGAAGCAGCAAAGCCGCCGCACGAAGTGCAGGCTTATGTAGAACTGCATATTGAGCAGGGCCGGGTGCTGGAGAATCTGGATGAGCCGGTAGGCCTCGTGACAGGCATTGCCGGTCCGCTTTGGCAGCAGTTCACCCTGATCGGTCAGGCAGGCCATGCCGGGGCGACCCCGATGCATCTGCGGCGAGATCCGCTGCAGGCAGCCGCGGAGATCCTAAACTACATTTACGCGGAAGCGAAAAAATACGAGAACGCAGTGGCCACGATAGGGAAGCTCCGGACTCTGCCGGGCGGAGTAAACGTCATACCGGGCGAGGTCCAATTCTCGCTCGATTTGCGGGACATCGATGAAGCCGAGCGGGACCGGCTGGAGGCAAGCATACACGCTTATAGCCAGCAGGTATGCGAGAAGCTGGGGATCGAGCTGCGGATCGAGCTGCTGCAGCGGGTCGCTCCGGCTCCCAGTTCTCCTGCGGTGCAGGAAGCCGTAGCTCAGGCCGGCAAGCTCGCTGGATTGTCAGATCTGCCGCGATTGGTGAGCGGCGCCGGTCATGATGGAATGCAGTTCAGCTCCCTGTGGCCGCTGGGCATGATTTTTGTGCGTTCCCGTGGCGGCATCAGCCATAATCCCGAGGAATGGAGCTCTCCCGAGGACTGCGCGGCGGGAACGGAAGTGCTGTATCATACTTTGCTGGAGCTGGCGAACAAAAGCTAAGGTTCAAGCAGTTTAGGAAGGCTCTGAACTACTTCTGCTATAAGAGCGGTTGGCTGGATGAGTTACAGAAATAGACCGTCACCCTATCAAGGACGGTCTATTTCTTTGCGTTTTGGCTAATAAGCGCTACAACGATGGTAACGACCAGCGTCAATAGCGCAAAGATGAGCCTTACTTCGCTTTAAACGGGTTTGACCGGGTAGCCGAACTGGCTGGAGATCGCTCTCGCTGCTGCCAACAACTCCGCGAGAACTTGCTTTTCGTTCTCTTTGATTCGGGACAGCGAGCCGATGATGCTGATCGTGCCAACCGTTTGTCCGGCGGCATCCTTTACGGGTGCGGCGATGCTGTAGGCCCCCGCCTCAATTTCCTCGTCCTCTATGCTGTACCCCTGCTCCCGGATTTGCTGCAGGTTATTCAGGAGCTTCTTTTTATCGGTTATTGTCTTCTCGGTCAGTCTGGTTAATTTGTAATTTTGCAAAAAGCTTTGCAGCTCGAGCTCCGGCATATGGGCTAAGAATATTTTACCCGAAGCGGAGGCGTGCATCGGCAGCTTGCTGCCTGCCCGCGAGCTAATGATGAAATAGTTATTCGGTGATTCCACCTTGTCTACGCAGAAAATCTGACCATGTTGATAGACGTAAAGATGGGAAGTCTCGTGAAATTTCTTGGTCAGTTCGGTAAGATACGGATGGCCAATCTCTTTGAGATCGAGGCTCTGCGACACCAAATTGGCCTTTAATAGAAACTCGAGGCCGAGCCGGTATTTGCCGTTGTTCGGATTTTTATCGATATAGGAGTATGCACATAACGTATTGATAAGACCGTACACGGTACTTATGTTCAAATTCAGCTTCTCGCTGATTTCGGTGAGCGACAGCTGGGTATGCAGCGAATCGAAGCAATTCACAATATCAAGCGCCCGTTTCACGGATTGAATCAGGCGGGGATTTTTCTCGTTCAACACTATAACCTCCAACGATATAAACCAGTAATTTTTTCCTCTAATCACTATGTTCGGGGCTTTATCCGACAATGTCAATAGGACTTTGATATAATTGCAATTACACTCTCGCAGCGGAAAATACCTAATAGAAAAATCCTTGGATATACACTTGACCGGTCAATTGTTCCGGTTCATATTATAGACATTAACATCAAACACCTGAAAAATGAAGGAAAGGAAAATGTTGATGGATGTGTCCGGTTTTTTTCGAGTCGAGGCTACCCCAGATTTCGCGGTGTATTCCCCATCGCATTGGGTAGTCTTAGGGCTGCTCCTATTGCTGATTGTCGCGCTGTTTGCGTGCAGGGGCCGAATTCGTTCCAGCGTGCTGGCGGTGAAAGTCATACGCTACGGGTTGCTTGGCGTGCTGGTATTGACCGAGATTGCCCTGAACCTGTGGTATGTGCTCGCAGGACAATGGGATATTAAGGATACCCTGCCGCTTGAGCTGTGCAGCGTGTCGCTGCTGCTGTCGATCGTGATGCTGCTGACCGGAAGCCGGCTGCTGTATCAGATTTTGTTCTTCGCCGGCATTGGCGGGGCGCTGCAAGCCTGGCTAACGCCTAGCCTCGATTTCGGTTATCCACATTTTCGTTTTTTTCATTTTTTTATTGCGCACGGAGCGATCATTCTTGCTTCTCTCTATATGACATGGATCGAGCAATACAGGCCAACGTGGAGGTCCATCGGCTGGGCTATGCTGTTTCTCAATGTACTGGCATTGGCGGTCGGTACCCTCAATGTTGCGATTGACGCGAATTACATGTTCCTGCGCAGCAAGCCGAGCACGCCATCCATTCTAGACCTGTTCGGGCCTTACCCTTATTACCTGCTAGCGGAGGAGATCATTGCCCTCACGATGTTTATAGTGATGTATGCGTTGTTCTTCTGGATTCCAGAATGGCTTAGAAGAGTAACTGGGCAGCCTAAGGACAGGGGAGAGGCCATGTCTGATTAATCAGAATATGTGGCAGGGACAGCAAGAGGCTTGTATGAACTATAGACAATCAACCAAAGAAGGAGGCTGAAGTCATGCGCGAAGGAAATGAATCCACAGAGCTGAAGGAAATTGCGGATCATTTGGATTTCGGGTTAAGCATCGTGTTCATCGGCTTCAATCCCAGCATCCGTTCCGGTCAGGTTGGCCACCATTACGCCAATCCGCGCAACAACTTCTGGCGCATTCTGCATAGCTCCGGTCTAACGCCAAGGCTGTATCAGGCCTCAGAGGACGGCGAACTGTTAAAGATCGGATACGGTTTCACGAACATAGTGGCCCGTCCGACGAGAGGAGCGGAGGATATTACCCGGGAAGAATATGCGGAGGGCCGGAAAATATTGCGGGCGAAGCTGGAGAAATACCGTCCGAACGTGGCGTGCTTCGTCGGCAAGGGAGTCTATACAGAATACAGCTGTAAATCCCAAGTGGAGTGGGGATTTCAGGAGAATCCCGTCGTGGAAGGAATTCATGAATTCGTTGCCCCTTCCTCCAGCGGCCTGGTACGAATGCCGATGTCTGAAATCGTGGATATATATAAGAAGCTGAATGCGTTTGTTACCGGTATTTCAACCCCCGAATAACAAGAAAACTTCTACTATGGAAATTTATGACAGACTATCATTTCCCTCGACTCTTTCAGGGTGATATGTTATGATATAACCTTGATAACGTATTAACGAACTAAAGCGTTTCGGTTGTACGGAATAGATGGGGAGGGTCAACATGAAGAGAAATAGATGGGTTATACTAGGGGTAATTATATCGATATTGATGGTTACGTTAGCAGGGTGTGCCGGTACCAGCAGCAGTAGCAGCGGAGCCAAAGGTGAGAGCAAGCTGGTTATCGGAGTAGACGATAAATTCGCGCCGATGGGATTCCGGGACGAGAAGAACGAACTGGTCGGCTTTGACATTGATTTTGCGAAGGCTGTTGGCGAAGAAATGGGCATGGAAGTCACCTTCCAGCCCATTGACTGGAAAGCGAAGGAATCCGAGCTGAACAGCGGGCGGATCGATCTGATCTGGAACGGCTATACGATCACCGAGGAGCGCAAAGGCAAAGTCCTGTTCACGAAGCCTTATTTGGAGAACAGCCAGATCATTATCACGCTAGCAGATTCTGATATTCATTCCATCAAGGATTTGGCTGGAAAGAATGTAGGTCTGCAATCTTTGTCCTCGGCGGCGGACGCGCTGAATGCCAATCCGATCCACTCCGAAGTGAAGAGTGTTACCGAGTTCGCGGATAACGTGCTGGCTCTTACGGATTTGAAGACAAAGCGCCTTGATGCGGTAATCATTGACGAAGTTGTGGCCAGATACTACATGTCCAAGGATGAGGGAACTTTTAGACTGGTTGAGGAGACCCTTGCTCCAGAACAATATGGCATAGGCGTCAAGAAAGGCAACGAAGCCTTGCTGGAGAAGCTGCAGCAAGCGATCGATACGCTGAACGCCAACGGCAAAGCCGCTGAAATTTCGACGAAATGGTTTGGCGAAGACAAGGTTTTGAAATAACGTTGGATTGAGAAAAGTCATCATACGATAACCGGATCGCTAGTTATCCGGTTTTTGTTTTTGGGGAGACGAATGATATGAGTATAAGTTACCTATGGGACATCACGATACCGATGCTGCAGGGGGCCAAAACGACGATTTTGCTGTTTTTGCTGGTTATCCTGCTCTCGATTCCGCTGGGCTTCCTTGTTACGTTAATGATGAACAGCCGTGTGAAGCCGGTTAGCTGGCTGGCTCACGGTTATGTTTACGTCATGCGTGGAACGCCGCTCTTGCTGCAGCTGTTGTTCTTCTGCTTCGGTCTGCCGATGCTCCCGGTTATTGGCGAATATCTCGTGCTGGACCGTTTTGCGGCGGCTGGGCTTGCTTTTATTCTCAACTACGCCGCTTATTTCGCGGAGATTTTCCGCGGAGGCCTGCTTGCTGTGGATAAAGGGCAATACGAAGCCGCCCAGGTGCTGGGATTGAGCCGCTGGCAGACATTAACGCGGATTATTATGCCGCAAATGTTCCGGGTGGCACTGCCTGCGGTATCCAATGAATCGATTACGCTCGTCAAGGATACAGCCTTGCTCTATGCGGTATCCGTTCCCGAATTGCTACACTTCGCCTATACGGCGGTGAACCGCGATTTCACCATCGTTCCGTTCATCGTTGCGGGGGTTGTTTACTTGCTCATGATTTTATTGCTTACCGTGTTGTTCAAGAACCTTGAGCGAAAGTTCAAATTCGAGTAAAAGGACTGTCTAGCTATGGCAATCATTGAAATTAACAATTTGAAAAAAGTGTTCGGCCAGCTTGAGGTGCTCAAAAACATCTCCTTCAGCGTGAATCCAAGCGAAGTCGTAGCCGTCATCGGCCCCTCCGGCTCAGGAAAGTCGACGATGCTGCGCAGCCTGGTTCATTTGGAAGAGGCGAACGGCGGCAGTATCCGGATCGGTGATCAATATCTCGTTCGCGACGGGGCATATTCCAATGCCCAGCAGATCAAGGCGATTACCTCACGTATGGGCATGGTGTTCCAGCATTTCAACCTGTTTCCGCATTTGACAGTGAAGGGAAATCTGGAGCTGTCGCCGAAGCTGGTTAAGGGAATGTCGGCAGCAGAAGTATCCCGGATGAGCCTGGAGCTGCTCGACAAGGTCGGCTTGGCCGATAAGGCGGACGTCTACCCGTCCAGTCTCTCTGGAGGCCAGAAGCAGCGGGTAGCCATCGCCCGCGCTCTGATGATGAACCCGGAGATCCTGCTGTTCGACGAGCCGACTTCGGCCCTTGACCCCGAGCTGACGGGGGAAGTGCTGCAGGTTATGAAGCGTTTGGCCGGAGAGCAGATCACGATGATCGTCGTGACGCATGAAATGGGCTTTGCCCGGGAGGTGGCCGACCGCGTCCTGTTCATGGCCGACGGCGAAATCATCGAGTCCGGCACGCCGGAGCAAATTTTCGGAAATCCGCAGCATGAGCGGACGCAGGCGTTCCTGAACCGGGTACTAGCTTGATTTAATCGACGAAATTGTATTAGAGGGCTGTTCCTAAGTCATGGTTGCATGACCTGGGAACAGCCCTCTTTGTGTACGCGTACAGTAAAGGCAAAGCCTATAAATCAATTTGACTTATTCCTGCAAAGCTGCTGGTAAAGCTGAAGGCAGGCATTCTATATTTATATCTACACTAAGAGCATACACTAAGGTGTGTTTACTAAGCTGGGTACACTAAATGGAGTTCATGTATCTAATTATGCTTTTAAACGAATATGTTCAATAAATAGATGGATTTTAGGCACCTAAAATCAAGAATCTGGGCCATGATTGAGAGTTTCCTTCTCCTAACGACATGAAATCCATTTAAATCTACATTTTCTTCTTTATCGCAGAAAATAACTACTATAAATCCATCTATATAAACTGTTCCTGCGACCACCGTAGCTCTCAGATGTTTGGATGATAAAGGTTCATAAAAGAGGCGTGAATCCGCTCATAAGGCGACCAGAAGCTCATGCGTCCGAAGCAGCCTTCTATTAGAAAGTTTCCCGTTTCTTCGAAATTATGAATCTTCTTTGCTGCGTGGTTCGCTTTATAATATTTTCCCCCGAGTTTACATTACATTTCCCTCAAATTGATGCAGGAAAATATTATTGCACGTACTGGCTCGCCTTAGACCTCCAGCTTGCTTCGATAATCCTTCGGAGTCAAGCCTTCCTGCTTCTTAAACACTTTGCTGAAATACTTAACATCGCGAAAGCCGACCATCTCGGCAACCTGCACAATTTTCAAATGGGGGTTGTGCATGAGCTGCTTCGCTTTAGCGATCCGGTAAGTGGCCAGATAGTCGGAGAAATTAATGCCGAACTCCTGTTTGAACTTGCGTGAAATATACTCCCGGCTGACAAAAAAAGCGCTGGCAATGTCAAGCAGGGACAAGTCGTCCATGTAATGCTGCTCGACGTATTTGACGATGTCGTCGATCGTCCGCTTATCTTTGGCTTGCCGTTCGTTGATTGCCCGGGCCAGCTCGGTCATTAGGCCATAAGACCAGTCCCGCCAGGCGTACAGCGTAAAAGCATAACTGCCCGGGAAGGGAGGCTGATTCTGCCGGTCGCTCTGCTCCAGCGCAGCCAGGGCATTCCCGGCGGCATCGCCCAATGTCTCCCGCAGAAGCTGGGCGCGAAACTGGATGGCGGCGGATGTCCAGTGCTGAAGCTGCTCTGGCGTAACGACTCCGATTCGGCCAAGCTCACCGGTCCATTTCTGGGCGGCGGCGGAAATTTGCCCGTCGTTTCCGCTTAGGACAGCCATCTTCCATTCCTCTCTAACCGAGCTGAAGGTGAACTGGCCGTGCCTTTCCGCCGGGTCCTCGCTTCCTGCTCCTAGCGAATGCACATAGGCATCGCTCCGCAGCAGGTTCCGCCTGGCCAGCGCCGATTTAGCTTCAGCATATTGCGCCGGAAGGCTGTCCGGGAGCAGGCCGGCCGGGCCGATCCCAAAATGCATTCTCCGCTGCAAAGTATGGAGCAATCCTTCGTTGATGCGGGAAATCAGCTTCTGGATGTCGCCAGCTGGCTCCCAGGTCAGAATAATGATTTCCCAAGGAGCCCCCCAATATTTAAAGGCGATACCGGTGCGCTCCTTGGCCAGGAACTCATTGCAAATATTAATGATGGCAAAATGCATCAATTCGCTGTCATTGCCGAACCGCTGGATGAGCAGCGCGTCGCTGGCATCCAGCTGCAGCAGCGCTAGCTGCACGGTATCGGCCTCCATCGGAACGGCGCCCTCATTGCGCAGACGGCGAATGGAAGCCTCCGCGGCGTTTTGGTCATCAATGAGAGAGGAGAGCAGTTTCTCCCCGTAAACCGGTTTGAATTCATTCAACTGGATATTTTGCCGCTGCATATCGATCCGTTCCCGTTCCTCTTCGCGCCATTCCGTCACCGCCTTATGAACCGCGGCATTGATGGCTTCCGCGTCAATCGGTTTAAGGATATAGTCGATTCCGCCGTGGCGGACGGTGTTGCGGACGAAATCGAAATCATTATGCCCGCTGACGACGATGAATTTAATGCTGCCGGCAAATTCGCTGATCCATTCCATCAGCTCCATGCCGTGACCGGAGGCCATCATCATATCCATGATAACGAGTCCGGGCTTGGACTCGCGGATGAGCTCCATCGCTTCGTTGCCGCTCCCCGCTTCCATAATTTCATCGATGCCGTGGGCATCCCAATCCACGAGAAGACGGACAGCTTTACGGACTCTGGCTTCATCGTCAACAATTAGTGCTCTCATCTTTTATCACGCTCCGCTTCTGTTCTGATCAGGAATAATCAGGGTAATTTGTACACCGACCGGATCAAGATTGCTGATCGTCAGGGCGGCGCTGTCTCGATTGACAAGCTGCAGCCGGGCCAGAACGTTGGCTAGACCAATTGAAGGGCGGCTTGCCTCATCGCCCTCATCCACGGGATGATGGATTCTGTCGGCCGATAAATCGCTCAGCTTCTGCTGCAGCTGCTGCAGTCTGCCTTCCGGAATTTGCGCTCCATTGTTCCGAACGACGATCTCGACCTGACCTTCGCCCAGCCTCCTTGCGGCCAGCGTCAGTTCCCCGTCCGAAGCCGTACGGTCTAGACCGTGTTTAAAATAGTTCTCGATAACCGGCTGCAGAATCATTTTCGGCATGGGAAGATCAAGCAGCGAATCATCCACATCATATTGGAACTGAAAGCGGCTTTCAAAACGTTCCTTCTGCAGTTCGATATAGGCTTTGACATGTTCCAGCTCCTCCCGCAGGGTTACGTTTTTATCCTCGAAATGCATGCTGTAGTGCATCATCTTCGCAAGGGCCGACAGCAGCGCATAGATTCGCGGCATCTTCAGTTCCAGCGCCAGCGTGCCGATAATTTGCAGCGTATTGTTCAGGAAATGAGGGTTAATCTGCGCCTGCATTGCCCGCAATTGATTCGTTTTGTTGGCCAGCTCCAGCTTGTATTCGCGCAAAATCAGGTTGTTGAGCGTGTCCATCATACTGCGGAAACGTAGCATGACGGCGCCGATCTCATCATTGCTGGCCGGCTGAATATCCACATTCAAGTTACCGGATTGGATCTGGTTCATATATTTGCCGAGCTGCTTGATCGGAGCGGTGATACGCACCGAGATGATGATGGTCGCCGCGGCAATGACTATTAATGAAACAGCGAGCAGCAGCAGGTTGATCCCTGCGGCATGATTCGCTTCCCGGACCAAATAAGACACGGGGATCTGTTTTACGATCGTCCAGTTCATGCCTTTTCCCGCCATCCGGTTGTAGATGAACAAGCTGCCGTCCTGCTCGAAATTTCCGCTCGTTCGGCCCGAGGCGGAGATCACCTCCGAATACCAGCTCTCCTGCAGCGGCTCGCCGAGCATGCTCTGCTCATCGGTATAGATTAAATCCCCATTTTCGTCAACGATGAAAATTTTCTCTCGTTCCTTGTTATACAGTTGGTCGACGATGTCGGTCAACGCCGTCAAGCTGACGTCGATAGATAAATATCCGATCACCTCGCTTGAGGGTACATTTTCGATTCTTCGATGAAGCGTAAATACCGGCCGCGAAGGGTAGCGCGGCTGCAAAGCCTTAAGTCCGTAAGTATGGCTCATATGGCTTGTTTGCACCCATACGGTAGGACGGTCTTCGGTCAGCACATCGGTATAAACGTCGGTGTTGTAATTGCGCTGCGGGGTGTTGAGCGTCACCAGCGTTGCTTTGCGGTTACCGTTCTCGTACAAATACACCTGGAAAATATCCGGTACGGACGTCGCGATATTGGATAACACGGCGTAAACGCGGGAATCGCTCTGCACATCCTCGTACCCGGCCTTGAGCTGATTGGAGATGGAGAATACATTGGAAGAGCTGCGGTTCAAATCCTCCACCAAATTAACGATATGCCTTCCGCCTTGGTACAGCAGCTTCGTATCTTCTTCAGCGACCCTTGTTCTGAGTGAATGGGCCGTATAGGAATAAGTAACAAACATCGTGGTCACGATCGGTATGACGGTAGCCAGGAGTAGAAAAATGATCAGTTTAGCGCGTATGCTGTTCCACTTCAATATTTTTTCCCCCGATCAATAAATTGCACCTGAGTGTTCACCTCTGTCGGTGTTTATCGTAGCCAATTCAAGTCATAATGACAATACACTAGTTTTTCGGTATAAAGAAAGGGGGCTGCGCCATGAGTAAGAGAAGATTGTCGGGATGGGGGCTGCAGTTGTTTTTTGTAGGACCGGTCCTGCTGTTCTTCACAGTCATCATGGTTATTCCGTTCTTCCTCGGCATGTATTACTCGCTGACAGACTGGAATGGCGTGGCGGGAACAGTCAATTGGGTAGGCTTGGCCAATTTCAAAACGATATTTACGAATGATCCTGATTTCTGGTCATCGTTCTGGTTTACTACCAGATTCACCTTGGTCGGTATCGTCTTAACGAACGTTGTCGGATTTTTCCTCGCTTATTTTTTGACAAAGGCGTTGAAGCTGCGCAATATTTTGCGAACGATATTTTTCATGCCTAACGTCATCGGCGGTTTGCTGCTCGGATTTATTTGGCAGTTTATTTTTATCAAAGGCTTTAGCACAATGTATGACGTTACGGGCTGGTCGTTCTTCGGCCTTCCGTGGCTGGGAGATTCCGTTACCGGCTTCTGGGGCATTACGATTGTGTTCATATGGCAAACCGCGGGTTACCTCATGGTCGTCTACATTTCCTCGCTGACGAATGTGCCGACCGAGATTATGGAGGCCGCGGAAATCGATGGGGCCAATCGCTGGCAGATGCTGCGCAGCATCATTGTTCCGCTCATCATGCCTGCCGTTACGATTTGTTTGTTCCTGGCGATTTCCTGGGCGTTTAAAATGTTCGACCTTAACCTCTCGCTGACCAAAGGCGGACCATTTAAATCCACCGAATCGGTCGCCATGAACGTTTATGCGGAAGCCTTCCAGAATAACCGGTACGGTCTGGGTACGGCGAAGGCCATGCTGTTCTTCGTGATCGTCGCGATTATTACGATCGTTCAGGTGGCGCTGACGAAGAAGAAGGAGGTCGAGGCATAATGCAAAAAAGATATTCCGGTCGCCTGTTCGCAACGGAGATTATCATGGTTATCGTTGCTCTGCTCTTCTTGTCGCCGTTCTATTTCCTGCTCGTCAACTCCGTCAAGACGTTTGGCGAGATTATGTCGAACTCGGCCAGCTGGCCGACGGCGTTTCAATGGAGCAACTTTACGAAAGCATGGGAGCTGACGCGGTTTCCCCAAGCGTTTACGAATTCATTGGTCATCACCGTGATCAGCGTAGTCATTCTGGCTTTGTTAAGCGCCATGGGCGCTTATCGCATGGTTCGGGCCAACACCTTGTTCAATCGTCTGTTGTTCTTTCTGTTCATCGCCGCGATGGTTATCCCGTTCCAATCGATCATGATTCCGCTCATGAGAATCGTGAATGAATTGGGCGTCAATAATAGCAAGCTGGGTCTGATCATCACTTATCTCGGGCTGGGAGCTCCGATGTCGCTATTCCTGTTCCATGGGTTCGTCAAATCGATTCCCCTGGAAATCGAGGAAGCTGCAACGGTAGATGGCTGTACTTCTATAGGCGTATTTTTTCGAATGGTATTGCCGATGCTGCGGCCAATGATTATGACGGTCGTTGTCCTGAACTGCTTGTGGATCTGGAACGACTATCTCCTTCCGTCGCTGATCCTGCAGCGGCCGCATATGCGGACGATCCCGCTGGCTACCTTCTCCTTCTTCGGGGAGTATACCAAGCAATGGGACATCGCGCTGCCGGCGCTCGTGCTGGGAATTACGCCGATTATCGCTTTCTTCTTAATGCTTCAGCGCTACATCGTTGAGGGAATTGCAGCGGGATCCGTCAAAGGTTAGACGGCTCCCCTGTTCCAAATACTTATTAAGTCTAGATCAAGGGGGAACATGGCAATGAAGATGAAAAAATACGTTGTCTTACTATCCGCGCTTATGATTTTGTCCGTCATTCTGTCGGCTTGTGGCGGAAGCAGCAACAGTCCTGCTAACAATGGCAGTGCCAGCAGCAGCGGAGGCAGCGGCAAGCAGGAGCAAAAAACGGTTACCATTTTCCAATTTAAAACGGAAATCGTAGAAGGACTCAATGAGCTGAAGGTAGAATTTGAAAAAGAGTATCCAAACATCAAACTGGACATCCAGACAGTTGGCGGCGGCGCTGACTATGATGCGGCCCTGAAGACGAAATTCGCTTCCGGCGACGCTCCGGATATTTTCTCCAACAACGGTTATTCGAAACTGGATATGTGGCAGGACAAGGTTGAGGATTTGTCTGACCAGCCATGGGTACAGGATCTGGTTCCGCTAGCTGCCGAGCCGATTACGAAGGATGGCAAAGTTTACGGCATGCCGCTGGCTCTCGAAGGTTTTGGCTATATCTATAACAAAGATTTGTTCCAGCAAGTCGGGATTACTGTTCCGCCAAGAACGTATACCGAGCTTGAGGATGCAGCTAAGAAATTGAAAGCGGCGGGCATTACGCCGTTTGCTAACGCTTATCAGGAATGGTGGCTCGTCGGCAGCCAAGGCATCAGCGTGGCTTTCGCGAACCAAGACGATATCGATGGCTTCATTAATGGACTTAACCAAGGCACAGCTTCTATCGTAGGCAATGAGAAGTTCGAGAATTGGGCACGCCTGATGCAGCTTACGGTAGACTACGGCAACAAGAACCCGCTGACTACAGACTATAATACACAAGTGACCATGTTCGCCAATGGCGAAGCAGCGATGATGCAAGAAGGCAACTGGGCGCAAACGATGATCGACGGAATTACTCCGAACATGAACATTGGCGTTCTGCCGATGCCGGTGAGCGATAACGCGGAGCAAACGGGCAAAGTAACGATCGGGGTGCCTGTGAACCTGGTAGTTAACAAGGATTCCGATGCCAAAGAAGAAGCGAAAGTTTTCTTGAACTGGCTCGTGACCTCTGACATCGGTAAAGAATATATCGTGAAGAAGTTCAAATTTATCCCGACGATGAAGAGTATCCAATCGACGCCAGAGGATATGGGCGCGATCGCGGCAGATCTGTGGAACTATATCGAAGAAGATAAAATCATTCTGCACCAGGCCGGTAAATACCCGGATGGCGTAGCCCAAGAGTTCGGCAGCGTGATCCAGCAATTCATCGCCGGAAAGAGCGACATCAAGACCTGGACGGAGAACATGCAGGCGGCTTGGGATAAATTGAAATAATACGAGCCTGATGAGCTAGTATACAGGCAGATGATAGGAAAGTGAAATAGGCTGCTTCTGAGACTTGTCGATAAGGATGAGCGAAGGAGCAGCCTATTTGCTTAGGCCGCGCTCAAATCAAGACCAACTCACGATCAATTTACGATCAATTCAGGGTCAAAGGAGTCATTGCCATGAATAAGTATGCGAATCACGTGCAAGTGGGCGTCGTTTATTATCCGGAGCATTGGGATCGGTCTCTGTGGGAGCAGGATGTGCAGCTCATGAAGGTGACGGGCGTGCGGGTCGTCCGGCTGGCAGAGTTCGCCTGGAGCCGGATGGAGAGCGGCTCGGGGGTCTACCAATTCGAATGGCTTGATCAGGCGATTGATCTGTTCCATAAATACGATATCCGCGTTGTTCTTTGTACGCCGACCAATACGCCGCCCCGCTGGCTGACCGAACTGAGGCCGGATGTCCTGCCAAGAAATGCGGACGGGAGCATGACTTATCCGGGCGTCCGGGGCCACCGCTGCTATAACAGCAAATCGCTTCGAGTCTATGGCTCGCGGATCATTGAAGAGATGACACAGCGTTATGGCCGTCATCCGGCGGTTATTGGCTGGCAGACGGATAACGAGTACTGGGTGATCGATTGCCATTGCGATGCCTGCAATGATAAATTCCGGGAATGGGTCAAGCGGAAATACGGCACGCTCGAAGCGGTTAACCGCGAATGGGGTACGGTCGTCTGGAGCGGAGAATACAGCGACTGGTCGCAGGTTAGCGTGCCATACGGAGGCTCCAGGCACCAGAACCCGTCCTATCTGCTGGACTTTGCCCGGTTTCAGTGGGATTCGATAGAGGAATTCCAGCGGAGTCAGACGGATATTATTCGCAGGAACTGCCCAGGCCATTTCGTGACTCACAATTTTCATACGTATCCGCAGAGGCTGAATCTGTATCAGACCGGCACCGATCTGGACTTCGCTTCCTTCGATTATTATCCGAACACCGCGCCGGACAAGCAGTCGACCGGGCCGTACAGCGGAGCGCTGGCTCTGGATGTCACCCGCGGGATCAAGCGGCGGAATTTCTGGATCATGGAGCAGCTGAGCGGTTCGCCGGGCTGCTGGTTTCCGACATGGCGGGCGCCGTATCCGGGATTTATCCGGGCATTCTCCTGGCAGGCGATTGCCAAAGGCGCCGACACGGTCGTGCATTTCCGGTGGCGCACGGCGGCCATGGGGGCAGAGCAGTTCTGGCACGGTCTCATCGATCCCAGCAATGTTCCCGGGCGGAGGTTCTCCGAGTTTGCCGAGCTTTGCGGAGAGGTCAACGCCTTATCCGGCAAGCTGCAGGGCACCGCTCCACAGCATGAAGCGGCAATCCTGTTGTCTCATGAGCAGCTTGAAGCGCTCCGCATCCAGCCTCAGGCCGAAGGCATGGATTATTATGAGAACGTGAAGGATTATCACCGGGCACTGACGAAGCTGGGGATCGGCTGCGATGTCATCGAATGGACCCAGCCTTTGGACGGCTATAAAATCGTGATTGCCCCTAGCTTCTATCTGCTGAGCGAGAAGTCAGCGGCTGCGCTGGAGCGTTTTGCCGCCGCAGGTGGAACAGTGATCATTACAAGCCGCTCGGGTGTTAAGCATATGAACAATCAAGCGGTCATACTGCCGCTGCCCGGATTGCTCGCGAACTGCACAGGAGTCCGAGTGGAGGAGTACGATCCGATCGGGCTGGATATGCACCGGGTTATTAATAGCGAAGGGCGCGCTTTCTCCTGCTCGCAGTGGTGCGATATTCTAAGTCTGCATGGCGCGGAAGCGATCGCCTGGTATGACGAGGATTTCTATAGCGGCGTGCCGGCTGCAACGGTGAATTCCTTCGGCGGGGGGCGCGTGTATTATCTGGGTACGCATTTAGAAGAAGCTTATTTGCTGGAACTGTTCGAAAAGGAAGCAAAGGCGCATGGCATGCTGATGTTCCCAGGTTTGCCGGAGGGTGTGCAAATCGCGATGCGCAGCGGGAAATCCGCAGCTTATCTGTTCGTGCTGAACCTGAGCCGTCAGCCGCATCAAGTGACATTGCCGGCGTCATATCACAGCGTCCTCTACGGCAAGAAACGACAGAAAACGCTAAGTATGGAGCCTTACGGCATCGATATTTTGGAACTGCCGCATTAGCTGAAGAGAATCATACCTGAATCTTGATTTATTCGCCTTTACGGCGGCTTGGGGTTTATCTAGTATAAGTTACAGACTGATCGATATATGATCGAAGAAGCAGCAATATATTTTAAATACAAAATTTAAATCTATTAACTTGGCAGGGGGAATTCACGGTGACCATCATACAATTTCCGGAAAACTTCGTCTGGGGCGTATCCACCTCGGCTTATCAAATTGAAGGCTCCTTGGATAAGGACGGGCGCGGCCCGAGCATCTGGGACGTCATGGCGGCAACGCCAGGCAAAATCTATCAAGGCGATGACGCAAGTATCGCCTGCGACAGCTATAACCGCTACGAGGAAGACATCCAGCTTATGAAAGAGCTTGGCGTTAAGGCCTATCGTTTCTCAGTATCGTGGCCGCGTATTTATCCCAATGGCTTCGGCGAGGTGAACCGCCAGGGCATCGAGCATTACAAGCGCATGGTGAACAAGCTGCTCGAGAACGGAATCGAGCCGTTCTGCACGCTGTACCACTGGGAGCTGCCGCAGGCGCTGCAGGAGAAGGGCGGCTGGGAGAACCGGGAAACGATCGACGCCTTCGTCATGTTCGCCGAAACGATGTTCCGCGAGTTCGACGGCCTCATCAAGCATTGGATGACCTTTAATGAGCCTTGGTGCACCGCAATTAACGGTCATTTGCTCGGCAGACATGCGCCATGCATTATGAATTGGCAGTCCGCGATCCAAGTCGGGCACCACTTGCTGGTCGCGCATGGCAAGACGGTAGCGAAGTTCCGCGAGCTCGGGACAGCGGGCGAGATCGGTTATGCGCCGGATATTTACTGGTATGAGCCATTCTCCCGCAAACAGGAGGATATCGACGCAGCTTACCGGGCATTTTCCATTTACACCTGGTTTGTAACTCCAGTATTTACAGGCAAATACCCGGAGGAAATGGCCGCTTGGATCAAGACCAAGGGCGCGGAGCCCGTCATAGAGCCGGGGGACATGGAAATCATTTCGCAAAAAATAGATTTCCTCGGCCTGAACTTCTACGGCGGCAATATTGTGCGCCATAAGGAAGGCAACAACTACCTGGACCTGGAGCATGTCGATCTCGGCTACGATAAATCAGATAAGGGCTGGTTCATTTTCCCGGAAGGCCTGTATCTAACCTTGAGCTGGCTGACCGAGCAGTTCGGGCCGATCCCGATTTACATTACCGAGAATGGCGCCTGCTATAATGACGAAGTAGTGAATGGGAAAGTCAACGACATCCGCCGTATCAAATTCCTGGAGAGCCATATTGCCGAGCTGGGCCGTGCGATCGAATCCGGCGTGAATTTGAAAGGGTATCTCACCTGGTCGCTGATGGACAATTTCGAATGGGCGTTCGGATATTCCTGCCGCTTCGGCTTAATCCATGTCGATTACAGAACACAGGTGCGCACACCGAAAGAGAGCTATTACTGGTACCAGAAGCTGATCCGCAAAAACTGGCTTGAGCTGGAGAGCCGTTAAATTAGACGAAAAATTCATAAAATCTCTGAGCAAGCCCGCCCTTGGTATGAAGGGGCGGGCTGTTTGTCTGATTTATTTTAAAATGAATTGGTTTATAATAGTTTGAAGATTTTACAATCGAGGTCACATCATGAGGAGATGGTTGTGGCTCCTGCTGGCTCTGTTCATCGTGACGCTGGCAGGCTGCGGGGGAAGCAAGAAGTATACGATGGAGCACGTAGATGTGCTGGCGAAGATTATGCCGGACGGCGATCTGTTCGTCCAAGAGCTGTTCACCTACCGGTTCGAGGGCAGCTGGAACGGCATGACGCGGTATGTTGATCCCAAAGGGCATGAGGGGATCGAGTTTTTTGAAGCATATATTCCGTCTGAGGGACAGCATTTCAAAGACTTTTACATATGACGATTAGCAGCGGCTTGCTGTAGATTTCAATAAAGATAACGATACTTACTTTATACATGCGCCTTCCGCGGATGAGACGAAGCGGGTCTATTACCGTTACCGGATCAAGGGGGCTGCTGTCCGCTATACGGATACAGGCGAATTGGCGCGGAGCTTCTTCAAGAACAACAATGATGACATCCATAACGTGACGATCGATCTGCAGCTTGGAAAGCCGCTTGATGAGGAGCGCACTTCCTACATGACCGGTTGGGCCGCCAGGTTTCGTTGATTTCTGGTGGAAAAGGCGAGGTATCTTATCTTCGTACTCTAATGCGCTGCTTGATCAGTATGGGATGGCGCGCTTAAGAGTGCTGTTTCCGGCAGAGTGGATCAGCGAACAGGCGGCACGCTCGGGGACGCTTCCGCTCGACACGGCTATTGCCGAGGAACGGGAGCGGGAACTGCGGTTAGCCAAACGGACGGAGCATTTGGCCATCGCTGACGCTGTGCTGAAGCTGCTAGCATATGGAGCCCTTCTACTGCTGGGGCTGCAAATTTTACCTTTCCGAAGGGTTGCGGGATGGCTGCTGCGAAGCAGAATAGCTCCCGGTAAGCTGGAGGAGATCGATCCGCTGCTGGCGGTATATATTTACCGTAAAGGGCGGCTGCTGGAAGACAAGAAGGCGCCTGACATCCTGCCGGAGTTCGTCTTCACGGAAGGCGCTCGGCCTTAAACGAAACGGAGAGGTTTTTCCTGGATAAGTTCTTCTATGGCAAAAAGCTGGAGACCGAGCGGTTTACCGGCCCTACGCGGAAGGAGAAGAAGGATGCCAACGAGTTGAAGCGGTATCGGCGCCTGTCCGAACGCCTTCACGCCGATTTTAACCAATGGCGGGTGCTGCTGGATCACAGGGAGGATTATCATGCGTATGTTTACCCGAATCGGTTCCAGCGGACCATGAAGCCGGCTATGATCCTTATTCATTTCCTGACGATCCTTGCCCTGTTTGTCATCGATGTCTCGAAGTCCTCAAGTATCATCTGGGCGGTTCTGATTCTTGGAACGCTGGCCGGATTTGCGCTTGCCTATCCGAAGAAGAGATGGCTTTCTGGATTGTATTACTTCGGCTGCTTCGCAGCGGCGGGATTTCTGCACGACAGCTCTGCCACAGGCACGTATGCCGTGCTGATCGTCATTACATTTATACTCTCGCTCACTCTGCGCCCCTATCCTTTGACGCTGGAGGGCTGGAAGCTTCACGCTGGTTTTCTTTCTTGGCGCAGGCGGCTAAAACGGGGAAAGTGGTATTCGAAAGAGGCTCATCGCTACGATACGGAATCCGGTCTCAGACTCGCTGAATTCGCGCTCGTGCTGGATGCGGGGCCACAGCTCCTAAAGGCGATGAAGCGCCGCTCCGGCGGCGAAGCATTGCAATCTGTCACGGCGCGGATCAGCCAGTCTGCGGTGGAGGGCCTGGTCTATTCCCAGAAGGGATGGCCTATATGCCTCCGGATTCTTCCTCCGGGAGCAGCAGCTTCTCCGGCGATGGAGGCGGCGGAGGAAGGGACGGCGGGGGGAACCGGAGCTTTTTAGGAAAGCGATGGCGACATAAGAAAGACCTGTTTATTTAAGGCGGTTATCTCGTCAGCTAGCATATGTGCTATGCGCTGCCAGTGGAAGATGACCGGCCGCAGCCCCGTCCTCAGCCAAGCCGGCAATCGCGAGCTGGTACGCGATTTGCAGAACGAGGGCGGAATCGTGAAAAGCTTCTTGCTTAGGCCCTTCCGTTCGACAGCGTCTTCATTAATAAGAGGAGTAATTGAGTAACTGCGGGGCTTAGGAGTTTGGAAGCTCTGGTGCTCTATAGCTGAGTAATTAAGGGCAAGTAGCATGGTGCAGTCGTGGTATCGTGTATCTGAATGCTGAAAAGCCGGGTAACCCTGTTGCCGTGAGGTTTGATGTACCGAAGGCTGAGTAATTGCGCGACGCTCAGGGGCTTAGGAGCTGCTAACGGACATGAGATCAGCTATTGTGGTGATACTCCTTTTTTACATCTGCTAACGGACAGAGAAGCCTTTATTGGGAGTCAATCATCTCATTTTCGCTCCATGTTAGCGATATAGAGAACCCTATGTCCGTTAATTTCGATTTTGCAGGTATTTTCGCCGAATAGCGGAACCTCGGTCCGTTCATAATGCCAAGACAGGGCCATGAAAAAGGGGCTGTCCAGAAAGTCATTGAAAACAGACTGCTGGGCGCCCCATTTCTGTTGATAAGGTTGTTTATACGTAATCTGACAGCAGCACCTTAGCGATGTCCGGATAACCAGCTACTTGATGATGCGGCTGATGATCCGATTCCGGCTGAACGCTGCGGTGGTTGAACCACAGCACCTTCCAGCCCGCATCGAGCGCGCCGACAACGTCGTTGCGCCAGGAGTCGCCGATATAGCAGCAATGCTCGGGAGCCAGGCCGAGCTGATCGGTCACGTGCCGGAAGAGGCGCACGTCCGGTTTAGTGAAACCAACGGCTCCCGAGACATAAATCAGTTCCTCCGGGATTAGCCTTGTCAGGTTCAAGGCTCTGACCTTGTTCATTTGATGATCGGGCGGACCGTTCGTTATAACGCCGACCACGAAGTTTCTGGCCTTCAGCTCCAGGATCAGCTCTTCCACCCCGTCGAACAGCCTGATTGCATATTGCAGGCTGAGGTACTCGTCCTGGACAGCCTGCGCTTGCTCCGGTGTAAGCGAAAGGCCGAATTCAGACAAGGAGAGCCGGAAGCGCTGCCGCCGCATTTGGTGCAGCTCCTCGCCATGCGTTGGCGTTCCTCCAAGCTCTGCGGACAGAGCGTCGCTGAAGTAACGCATCCGGTGGTAGGCTTGTTCGTACGGAAAATCCTCCGGCGTCGACAGAATGTTAATCAGCGCAGCGCGAAAAGGAATGAGATGATCGTACAACGTGTCGTCGAGATCGAAGAATACAGCCCGCTGCCGCGAAATAGATATCATGAAAGCAGTTCTCTCCCTTGTAGTTGATCATTCGTATTAGTTACTATTATACCTCCTACCAGAAGAGAACTGGGATTAAAATCTTCTGCTGGCTCCGCCCCCGCCGGAGGAACCTCCGCCACCGCCGCGGAATCCCCCGCCTCCGCCGCCGCGGAACCCTCCGCCCCGGCCAAGGATGGACAGAAGGAGCATGGTGAATGTTCCGCGGAAGAACACGATGTCGATGATAATGAACGCCACGATGAGAATGACCCATAACGGGGACAGGCCGCCGCCCTCCGCAGAAGCGGCTGAGTCCAGCAGGGCTACTTCCTGAGGGTTCAGTTCCTGGTCTACGCCGTATTCCTTGGCGACTTCGTTATACAGGACTTTGTACGTTTCGACGATGCCTTGTCCGGGCTGCTGATTTTCGATATATGGAATCGTGACCTGGTCGAGAATCCGCCCGGTTTTGCCATCGGGCAGCGCGCCCTCCAGGCCATAGCCGACCTCGATACGGACCTGTCGGTTGCCAGGCTGGTTGTCGCCTAAGGAGACGAGCAGCAGGACGCCGTTATTCAGCTTAACATCGCCAAGCTGATAAGTTCGCAGCGCCTGGAGCGCATACTCCTCGATGGGCTCATCGCCCAAGGAAGGCACGGTCAGTACGGCGATTTGCGCCTTCGTGCGGTCTTCGAGCGCCCTGCCGAGAGAGAGGAGATATCGAGACTGCTCGGGCGTTAGAAGCTGCTCGAAATCCTGTACATAAATATCCCCTTGAGGTTTCGGAATCTTCGGAACAGCGGAGACGCTGGGGGAGGAGGCCGCAAATATGAATATAGTCAGGATGAGAAGCGGGAACAAGCTGCGGATGATTCGTTGCCGGCAGGCCGATGGGCTCATGCCCATTCCCCTTTTGGCTGCAACCTGAGATGCTGAGAGCCGGTTCCCGGCAGCGCAGGAATCTGCGAAGTCTCATCCGTGCCGAAATCGACCTCCGGATTCGTTCTGGATTCCGGTGTCGTCTCGAAGTACCGCTTCTCATCGAATCCCATCATCCGTGCGATAACAACACCGGGGAAACGCCGGATCAGTTTGTTATAGTCCGCGACCGCATTGTTGTAATCGGTGCGGGCGACGGCAATCCGATTCTCCGTTCCGGCCAGTTCGTCCATCAGTTGGGTGAATTGGGCATCGGCCTTCAGCGTTGGATAGTTCTCAACGATGACCAGCAGCCGGCTGAGCGCGCCCTGAAGCTGTTGATCGGCCGCGGCCAGCTCGTCGGGTGTGCGTGCTCCGCCCAGCGCGGCCCTCGCATCGGTAACCTCTTTAATGACTTCCTTCTCATGCTTGGCATAACCTTTGACGGTGTTCACAAGATTGGGAATAAGATCGTATCTCCGCTGCAATTGCACGTCGATTTTGCTCCATTGCTGGTTGACCGTTTCTTCAGAGGTCATGAACTTATTGTAATTTCCCGCGAACAAGGCAATGCCGATAATGACAACCGCCGCAATAATAATGATGGGAATCAGACAGCCCTTTCCCTTTAAATTCATTGGCTATATTCCTCCTGTTCATGTCGCTATTACTTATCTTTATACCCTTTGCTTTATTTCTAAAAACTAAACAGGGTTTTACAAATTCGCTCTAGACAACATCATGGATCAGACTCAGAGCTGGATTTGGCGCGCCAATTGCCATCGATAACCATGGCGGTTTACATGAAATGGGAGGAATATGGACGATGCGAGAGCATTCGGGAGGATGTTTACGAGCGCCAGGTGCCGGGTTCATGAGCGTTAGCGACATACCCTATCACCTAGGAGGATACGGACTCTCCGCGGTTTCACTTCGGGTCCTTACATTCTATAATTAGAGATGTTTTTCAAATAATATCGAGGAGTTGACTTGAACTTGGCTTATGATGAAGTGTTGGAGCGCCGTAATGAGCTGTTGAAGAGACAGGTAGGTGAGATGCTCGTCAAGGAGAACCAATATGGATTGAAAGATCAAGAGAGTCATTTCCTCCGGCGGATGATTAAAGAGCTGCATCAGACGGAATTCGAGCTAAGCGGCAAATCATTGTAATCATTGAATTGGATACGATTATGGGAAGTTATGACGACGGTAGAGGATATGCACCAGGTGCATATCCTCTATTGTTTTGAGCAGGGATCATTGAAAGGATGCTTGCAAGCGGAGGACGGAGGGGAGGGGCGATCCGTATCTTGGAAGCAGCCCGTGGAAAGACACTGGGCAAGCAACCTGTACCCTCGTATATGTTTCTTTGCCTTCCAGAAACCACCTATTGGGAAATTAAAACTAAGTGTATTTTATATAGCTAGTTGAGCTCTTTTATCAAAAAAACATGCGCTAAATGTAATACATGCAGTTAGTTTGCCTGAATGGAGCGAATTCCCGAAATAGCTTAAATCTAAATGTAGGTTTTGCAGTTAGTTCCCTCTAACAGGGTCAAAACCGATGAACTAACTGTGTGAAATACAACTAGTTACTTACAACTAGTAACCTTACCTGATTTCTGACCATCAGATACTTACCACCTGATCCTGACCATCTAGTCATAAATCCGTAGTTTATTGGAGAGAAACATTCCAGTTCAATGAAGGCACCGTAAGGGGTAAATACAGCAATCCAGCTGAAAATGTCCAAACTGACCCTAAAGCTGTATTTTTACGGTATGGCTCAGCAAGCAAAGTTTCCAGCAGGATGAGTATTGCGCTTCATGATGACGCTGGGTGCGCGCTGCTCCCTGAGTGCACGAAGCGGGCCCGGTCCGATTACATGGCCTCTGCAGTGCCGGTAATGCTACCTTCTGGATAGCTTAAGCACCATTTGATTCAGCACTTCGGACAATACGAGTCCGATGGCGATGGAGCCCGAGATCAGAAATGCCTTGGCGGCAAGCTGGACAGCCAGGTTATATTCGCTCACGACGAACTGTCGCATGGCATCGTAGGCCAGCCCCCCGGGAACAAGCGGTATGATTCCAGAGACGCTGAAGAGGATGACCGGCTTCTTGTACAGCCTGGCTAGCGTTTGGCTAATGCCCCCGACAATGAAGGTCGCCACGACAGTGGCGAAGACGGCATCAAGACGCGGGGACAGCAGGACATAGGCGATCCAGCCCATCATTCCGGCAAGCCCGCATTGCAGGAGCATCCTTTTCGGGGCATTAAACAGAATGCCAAAGGCAGCGGAAGCGATGAAGCTCGTTATAAGATGGAGACTGAGCGATATCCATTGCGGCGATACCATCCTATGATCAAACCTTCCTTCCGGTTAGAAAAATGTGACGACAACGGCAATTCCCACGCCGATGGCAAAGGCGGTCAGGAAAGCTTCGGCCCCTCTGGACAGGCCAGAGACCAAATGTCCGGCCATTAAATCGCGGACGGCGTTGGTGATCAGCAGCCCGGGTACGAGCGGCATGACGGAGCCAATCACAATCTTGTCCAGCACTTGCCCAAATCCAAGCTTAACGAACAAAACGGCCAATAACCCGATTACAAAAGACGCGGAGAACTCCGCAAAAAATTTGACCTTGACCAGTCGCTGCAGCGCAAGAAACATGGCAAAGCCGGCTCCGCCGCATAAGACGCCGGGCAGGATGTCGGCCATGCTTCCCTGGAACATATATGTAAAACAGCCGCTGGCGGCGGCTGCCGTGACGATCTGCAGCCAGATGGGGTACTGGTTTCCGCTTCGTTCAATATCCGTCAGACGGGCACGGGCATCGGCTGGCGTCATGTCTTTGCTTGCCAGCTTGCGCGATACGTCGTTGACCGCAGCGATTTTCGCTAAATCAGTCGTCCGTTCGACGATGCGAATCAGCTTGGCTGGCAGCGAGCTGCCTGGCTGGAACATGATTACCGTAGGGGTGACATAGCTGTGGGAGCCTCCCAGACTCATTGCCTCAGCCATACGGGTCATCGTATCCTCGACCCTGTACGTCTCCGCTCCGCTTTGCAGCATCATTTTGCCGGCCAGAAGACAAAGTTCCGCAGGGTCGATATGGCCTTGTCCGGCGGCGCCTGCAACCATATAGCCAGGTGTCTCTAAAGACTCCATCCCGAAAGAGCTCTCCGCTCTGCCAGCCGCTTTAAGATTTTCACGTCCATCCGCGTTATCCATGTGTATTCACCCCTGGTTCATACTGCGTCCATTATATCATGATTGCCTTGAGCGGGCGGTGATTCGTCTTACAGTGGCATTGCATCAGCACTTCCCACGCTATTATGGCCGAATCGTCACTCTCGTTCCTACAGGCACAAGCTTCGACAGGGCCAGCACGTCCTGATTATACATACGTATGCAGCCATGGGACACTTCGTGGCCAATCGAAGAAGGATCGTTAGTCCCATGAATGCCATAGTGGGGTTTGGACAATCCCATCCAGAACGCTCCGAACGGCCCGCCGGGATTAGGCTGTTTATTAATGATGACATAATCCCCGGTTGGAGTCTGGGTAAGCATTTTGCCGATTCCCACGGGAAAAGTTCTTACGACGGTATCTCCGTCAAGCAAGTGCAGCTGCCGTTCCGATAAATCTACGATGATCCGGTAATTGGGCATATATCATTCCTCCTGCTCGGATGTATGATGGATTCAACGAAACACAGAATATGTATATTCCGGCCCAGGTCCAAATGTCCGACGACCTGATCATATTCTACCCTACAGCTTATAATTATCCCCTTACGAACTGAAAACGCTGACACTACAATGGGATTATACAAATAAGGGAGGTCATGAAATGAAGAGAATTTTTAAATTTGCAGCATTAGTATCCATTCTAGCGATGGTACTGGCAGGCTGTGGAGCGAATAATGCAGCCAATAACGGGCAGGCTGCGCCGGAGAAAGTGAAGCTGACCATCTGGCATAACTGGACTGGTCAGGATGCCAAAGCCGTCACGATGAGACAACTGCTGGAGGATTTCAGAGCAGCTCATCCTGAGATCGAACTGGAGGACGAAGGGCTTCCGACAGACGGCTTGAAGACGCGGCTCAGAACAGTAGCGGCCGCGAATGAAATGCCTGACCTGTTCGTCATGTGGCCGGATGCGATGACGAAGGAATTCGTAAAGGGTGATTTGCTGCAGCCGATCAATGAATTCATCGACAGCAAGCCAGAGTGGAAGGACAATTTCATTCCAAACGCGCTTGACGGCTTTACAGTAGACGGCGGGATTTATGCCGTGCCGATGAACCTGGCGCCAACCTCATTCATTTACTACAACCAGGCTATTTTTGACGAGCATGGCGTGAAGGTTCCGACGACATGGGCTGAATTGGAAACGGCGATCCAGCAATTCAACGAGAAGGGCGTCATCCCGATTGCGCTGGGCAACAAAGCGAACTGGGTAGCACAGTCCACCATCTTCAGTGCAATTGCTGACCGTGTCACTGGGACAGAATGGTTCCTCAAGGCCGTTGAACAAGACGGCGCCAAGTTTACTGATCCTGAATTTATCGAAGCTCTGAAGGTACTGCAGAATCTCGGCAACATCGGCGCATTCCAGGAAGGGTTCAACAGTATCGATGAGACGCAAATGATGCAGCTGTATTCTCAAGGCAAATCGGCGATGTTCATTAACGGCGGCTGGGCGCTGGGCAACCTCGTCAACAATACGCCGAAGGAAGTGCTTGATCATACCCATATCACGATCCTGCCAGCAATCGAAGGCGGCAAAGGCGAGCCGAATTCGACATCGGGCGTCGTAGGCACAGGCCTTGGCGTCAGCAAGAAATTGACTGGTGCTAAGAAAGACGCCGCACTGGAATTGTTCTACGCTTTGGGTGGCCCAGAGGGACAAAAAGCGACGCTGGACAGCAGCACGCTGGTCAGCTACAACATCGAGCTGGATACGAGCAAAGCTCATCCGCTGTTCGTAGAACTGCATGAGCTGATGAAGAACGTGAAGATTCACCCGGTATATGACTCCAAGCTGAGCTCCGCTGCGGTTGAAGTGATCAACAATGGACTGCAGGAGCTGCTGATGGGCGGCAACCCTGAGGATATCGCGAAGAAAATTCAAGATGCCCAAGCAGGCGCACTCGGCAAATAAACGAATAGACGATGTATCGGCCCTCCTATCCAAGGAGGGCTCATATTTACCCTTAAGGAAGTGATACTCGCAATGAATATAAGAAGTCACCGGAATTTTATCGTTTTTGCGCTTCTGCCCGCATTACTGATCTATGCCCTGTTTGTGTTCGTGCCCGTGATCTGGTCGGCGTACTACGGTTTTTTCAACTGGTCGGGGATCGGAGAGGCGAAGTTCATCGGGGTTAAGAACTATGTCGAAATTTTGCAAGACCCCGTCTTCTGGCGGTCGCTCAAAAACAATTTCATTTTCGTGCTCGCCGCTGTATTCGGTCAGGTGCCGATCGCTCTCGTGCTTGCAGTTCTGCTGCATAAGAGCAATATGATTCAGCGATTTTTACGCTCCGCTATTTTCCTGCCTATGGTGTTATCCACCGTTGTTATCGGGATGATCTGGCAGTACATCTACCACCCGCAAATCGGCATTCTTAATTTTTTGCTGGAATCGTTAGGGCTGGAGAGCTGGAAGCTGCAGTGGCTGTCGGACAATAAAATCGCGATTTATTCGCTCCTTCCGCCGTTGATTTGGAGCTTCGTGGGGCTGTATCTTATCATCTTCATTTCCGCATTGCAAAATATTCCGGGGGAAGTGCATGATGCTGCCAAGATTGACGGAGCCTCTGGTCTCAGAAAACTCGTCAGTATTTCCATTCCCATGATTTGGGGAACGATTCAGGTGGCGATTATTCTGTGCATCTCCGGCAGCTTGAAGTCGTTCGACCTCGTATATATCATGACCAAAGGCGGCCCAGCCCACGCGACAGAGCTGCTGGCTACCTACATGTACAACTCTACCTTTACCTCCTATCGTTACGGATTCGGGAGTGCCATATCGACGACAATCGTCGTGATAAGTCTGCTGCTCATCGGCACGAGCCAGTGGCTGACCAGCAGAAGAGGCAAAAAATAAGGAGGGGGAGAGAAAATGAGCAGTACCATGCTTAGTATAAGAAAAATAAGATCGTCAATTTTTTGGGCAATTTTGATTGGTTATGGTATCGTTACGATATAT
This sequence comes from Paenibacillus woosongensis, assembly GCF_030122845.1. Taxonomy (NCBI): domain Bacteria; kingdom Bacillati; phylum Bacillota; class Bacilli; order Caryophanales; family Paenibacillaceae; genus Paenibacillus; species Paenibacillus woosongensis. The sequence goes on along the minus strand of NZ_CP126084.1, from coordinate 4,260,718 downwards.
CCTTTCTTTTGGCTGATTATTAGCGCATTCAAGACGAATGAAGACTTTTACAGCCGCCCGTTCGGCCTGCCGATGAATTGGCAGTGGGAGAACTTCACCCGGGCCTGGGAGAGCGCCAAATTAGGCACGGCATTCATGAACTCGCTAATCGTATCGCTGGGTTCGCTGGCCGTTACATTGTTCATTGCAGCGCTGGCCTCCTTCGTATTGGCCCGGTTCCAATTTCGCATGAAAGGCATGATTATGGCCTTCTTTGTGGTCGGCATGCTGATTCCGATTCACAGCACGCTGGTTCCGCTATTTATTCTAATGAAGCAAATCAAATTGCTGAATACGTATTGGGCGCTGATTTTGCCATACACGGCATTTGCGCTGCCGACGGCGATCTTTGTGCTGTCCGCTTACTTGATGTCGATACCGAAAGATATTGAGGAGGCTTCTTTCATAGACGGGACCGGGGTATGGGGCCTGTTCCTCAAAGTCATTCTGCCGATGTCATTGCCGGCTCTGTCTACGGTTACTATATTGAGCTTCCTGCATTCGTGGAATGATTTTTCTTTTGCTCTCGTGTTCATTAGCAAGACGAGTCTGAAAACTCTCCCGCTAGGCATCGCGAATTTTGCCGACGGCTATCAGACCGACTACGGGCTGACGCTGGCGGGAATGACCATATCGGTAATTCCAACGGTGATCATGTATTTGATTTTCCAGGAGCAAGTTATGAAAGGTATGACGGCGGGAGCTGTCAAAGGATAGATTGGTAGAAGATTCTAGGATGAACAGACTGACAACATGGGATGGTGGATGGGAATGACTTTACGGCGAAAACTTTCAATGATGATGTTGGTTTCCATCCTGATCCCTTTGCTGTTTTTAGGTTCTTTTGCGTTTATTACCTCATCCCGTGTTACGGAGGAGAAGACGAAGCTGTCAGGCATCGAAACCTTAAGGCAGATGGACGGGAATCTCAAATTCATTATACAGGACGTGGAGAATATATCGCTGTTCCTGATCAGCCAAAGCGATGTGCAGCAATACTTGAGCTCGGCAAGCGAGGATGAGAAGGTGAGGTCGCGCATCGTGGGGATGATGATGAACCTGGCCAGCTCAAAAAAATATATCACCGATATTTCGATTGTATCGCGGAAATTTCCAACCACGATGTCGACGGCGACGTTATATGATTCCAACCTGCCGCAGCAGGTCGATATTCAGAAGGTAACGGATAAGATGTGGACGGGCGTGTACCAAGTCAAAGACTATTCGGGTCTCAAAAATGTCATCACGTTTATCCGTCCGCTGCGCAGCACCCATCACTATGGCGATCTCGGCTGGCTGGCGATCAGCATTGACGAGAAGGCGATATCCCAATATTGGTCGCAGCCCAAGCTGGGCGAAGGACGGGGGCAGGTCGCGCTCGTCAATGAAGAGGGGCTTATTTTGTCGGCGACCGAGAAGGATTGGCTGGCAAAGCCGCTTGAGGAGCTGTATCCTGGCTTGACTCGCGAATTCAGCGCGAACCTGTACGGGAGTATGACGTATGGCGAAGGGGCAAACAAGCAGACGATGCTGCATTTTCGCGAGCCCAGCGTCGGCTGGATGCTGATCGGTATGATTCCGTATGACCAGTACAGCGCACAGAACCGCTACATTTTGCTGCTGACGATTGCAGCTGTAGCACTTGCGGCCATGATCAGCGTCGGGCTAATCCTGTTTGTCGCGCAGCGCGTGACGAACCCGCTGCGGCTATTGACCCGTTTGCTGGCCAAGATCGATCCGGATGCCCCGCTTCCGCTGTTTCCGACGAATTCGAGCGACGAAATTGGCAAGCTCGGGGCGAGCTATAACATGCTCGGCAGGCATATCGAGAAGCTGAAGGCGGAGCTGATCCGCAACGAGGCAAGGAAGAAGGAAGCGGATATCCTGGCGCTGCAGGCCCAGATTAATCCGCATTTCCTCTACAATACCTTATCCTCCGTACACTGGATTGCACTCATGGCCGATGAGAAACGCATCGCGGATATGGTGGAGGCGCTAAGCGACTTTTTACGGATCAGTCTGAACCAAGGCAAGGAATTTTATCCCGTGCGGCAGGAAATTGCTCATATTCAGAACTACGCCCAGGTGCAGGCGATCCGCTTCCCTGACAAGTTCAATATCGATTTCATCATCGATGATAATTTACAGGATAAATATATGCTTAAACTGCTGCTGCAGCCTCTGGTGGAGAACGCATTGATACATGGCATCCAGAAAAAAGAGGGGGCCGGCACGATCACCGTTTATCTGGAGCAAAAGGGCGGAATGATGTGCTTCCTGGTGCTGGATGACGGCATCGGCATGACCGAAGAGCGACTTGCTGCCGTAAGGGCCAATCTGCTGCCGAATGCGAATCGAGAGCAGAAGGAGCTGCATGGTTCTACGTCTGTAAGCTACGGACTTCGCAACGTGAATGAACGGCTGATTCTGCATTACGGTCTGGATGCGGGGATTGAGATCGAGAGCAGGCTGCATGCCGGAACAAGGGTATCCTTTTCTATTCCGATTCTGGAGGAACGCGATGAGAATCATGATAGTTGATGATGAAGTGATCATAAGAACCGGGCTTGCCAAGGTGATAAGATGGCAGGAGATCGGCATTGAATTGCTGCCGCCGGCAGCATCGGCGGAAGAGGCGCTGGAGCGCATATCGCAGGAACGGCCGCATATTCTGCTTACCGATATCCGCATGTCAGGCATGACCGGCCTCGAACTTGCGGAGGAGGCGAGAAGAATCAGCCCGGATATCGAAGTGATCATCCTGTCCGGGTATGATGATTTTGTTTATACCCAGCAGGCGATCCGTCAGGATGTTTGCGATTATTTATTAAAGACAAGCAGACCCGAGGAAATCATTAAGACGGTGCTGAAGGCGAAGCGGCGTGTACAGGAGCGCTGGGCAGCGGAAAGCCAAAATTATCATTACAAAAAGGAAGAGGTCAGCCGATCCTTCGGGATGTGGGTTGTTGACGGAGATACGCAGGAAAGCAGAGGCATGCCGCCTGTCCCGCTATTCCTGCCGGCTTTGATAGATGAACAGCAGATCGGCGACTGGAAGAAGCAGGTGCTGATCATTGCCGCCGACGGCTGGAACGATTCGCGTGCGGAAAGCCTGCTGCTGTTCGCTGTGGAGAATATGCTATGCGATCTGCTGACTTGCACGACGATAGTGCAGAAGAACAGAATCGTGGCCGCCATTTACCTCGATCCGCGCCATAAAGACGAGGAAGCTCAGTATCGTCAGGTCATTCGCCATATTGAATCGATGATGAAGTGTACGCTTTTCGTGGCTGCCGGCGAGCAGGTATACGAGCTGGAGAAGCTTCATGAGTCTTATTTGACTGCCGACGAGGCTTTCGGCTATCAGATGATCATCGATAGCAAAATGTGCAGCTACGAGGAGATCAAGCGGCGCAAGGGCGGCAAAACCGTGTGCACATACGAGGAAGAAATCGAGCTGTCGGCGATACTGCTTGAAGGCGATCCCGTAGCCTTGAAAAGCTGGGTGCAGAGGTTCATCAAGGAGCAGCGTCAGGATCCGCAGGCAACATTGGAATCACTGTCTGCATGCCTGCATTCGGTAGCGATCGCTGCACATCGCTGGCTTGAGCGGGTGCTTACGGCTACCGGGAGGGAGAAGCTGCTCGACGGGACCCCTGCACCATTCCAATGGAGGCGCGGCGATGTCATGATTCCTCAGGATGCGCTGTTCCAGCATTTGTATACGATTATGAAAATCTATCATACCCAGCATGCAGAAGGGCAGACAGCTCATGTCCATAAGGCGATGGCTTTTATCGAGGAGCAGCTTGAGCATGATGTCAGCCTGCAGCAGGTGGCAAAGCATGTCCATCTGCACCCGAATCATTTGAGCGAGGTGTTTAAAAAATCGACGGGGATGACCTTCGGCGATTTCGTCATCCGCAAGAAGATGAGCCGGGCGATGGAAATTTTAGCGGTATCCCCGGCCAAGGTAAGCGAAGTCGCCTCTCAGGTCGGGTATGAGGACGTGAAGTATTTCAGTAAAATTTTCAAAAAATATACGGGGAAAACCCCGAGCGAATTCCGCGATGAACCCACGCTGGAATTAAAGCCGCAGTGAAGAACAGGATATTGCGTTATTTTGCCGGAAGGGGAGAAGGAGTATGGAGCTTACAGGATTATGGAAACTTCAGCATTATGACGTCGGCCAAGTGAAACCAATGGAGATCGCTGCGCCGGGCTTGGATGATCGCTTCTGGATCACGGCACAGGTACCGGGCGACGTTCATTCTGCGTTAATCGAACGGAACATCATTGACCATCCGTATTTCGGGCATAACGATGCCAAGAGCCGCTGGATCGAGCAGAAGGAATGGTGGTATCGTACCCATTTTGATTATACCTGGCCGGAAGGGGAGGACGATCATCAGCTGGAGCTGACGTTTGAAGGATTGGACACATTCGCGACGGTTTATGTCAATGGGCATGAAATCGGGACGACCCGCAATATGCTGATGGCGCATTCGTTTGATGTCACTCGCATCCTAAGGCGCGGCTGGAACTGTATTGCGGTGAAGTTCGATCCGCTCTATTTGCACCATAAGGACAAGGAGCAGTTTCAGTGGTCGTCCTATACGAAAGAGCGTCCGTGGATTCGAAAAGCAGCGATGAATTACGGCTGGGACTGGGGGCCGCGGATGGTTACGGTCGGTATCTGGGGCAAGGTGACGATCGCGCGGAGAGTGCGCGCCAAAATTGACAGTGTATATGCGAGAACGACTGCGGCTGCCCAGGATAAGGCGACTGTGCGGGTTGAAGTTGACGTGAAGTCGTACCGTAAAAAGCAGCTGTCCTACGACCGCGAACGGGAAGAGCTGCAAAATGGCGGCATGCCCCGGATCGAATGCGAAGTCCGGTTGCTTAGCAAGGATGGCCAGGCTGTTGTCAGTTCGCGTATTCCCGTGGAAGGCAAAAGTGCTTCGATAGATTTATTGGTGCCCCAGCCTTATTACTGGTGGACGCATGATTTGGGCGAGCCATATTTGTATGAGCTGGAAGTGCGGCTATTTGCAGATAGCCTGCAGGTGGATATGTACCGGCAGCCGTTTGGGATCCGCACGATTGAGCTGGAATTGCACAATGAGGCTGGGGAGCCGTCTTTCGCTTTCCGGCTGAATGGCGTAAAGCTGTTCGCCAAGGGAGCCAACTGGATTCCGGTCGATCATTTTATCGGATCGGCTCCTGATCTGAGGTACCGTCATCTGATCGAGCTGGCCGTGGAGTGCAATATGAATATGCTTCGCGTTTGGGCGGGCGGTATCTATGAGAAAGACGTATTTTATGACGAATGCGACCGGCTCGGTGTGCTGGTGTGGCAGGATTTTGCTTTCGCAAATGCGCTGTTCCCGGATTTTAACCGGGATTTCATGGACAATGTCCGGGCGGAGGTCGTCTATAACGTGAAGCGCCTGCGTAATCGGACCTCGCTCGCGTTATGGTGCGGCAATAATGAAATCGATTGGCTGTACGACATGAAGTCGTCTGGCGGAGACATTACTTGCCCTTTCTATGGAGAGAGTATCTACCACGAGCTGATTCCCGAAGTGCTGGAGGAGCTCGACCATAACCGGGCGTACTGGCCGTCTTCCCCGTTTGGCGGCAATGATGCGAATGATCCGGATATCGGGGACCGTCATAATTGGCAAGTCTGGCACGGCTCTGTGTACCCTCGCAAATACGGGGAGGCGCCGCTGCTGGATTACAGCGTGGAAGGCGTCACGTTTAAAAATTACAAGAAGGATTTCACTTTGTTCAGCAGCGAGTTCGGCATGCACGCTTCCGCCAACCGGTACACGCTGGAGAAAAATATCCCAGAAGGCGAGTTCTACTGGGGCAGCGTGGAAATGGCCTATCGAAACAAAGATACGAACCATCAGAAGGGCATTCTGCTGATGGAGGGATTTACCGGCGTTCCGCAGACGATCGAGGAGTACATGAAGTTCTCGATGCTGACGCAAGCCGAGGGTTTGAAATATGGCATCGAGCATTACCGCCGCAACAAGCACCGTACGAGCGGTTCCTTGGTCTGGCAGCTCAATGACAGCTGGCCGGGTACAAGCTGGTCTGTCATCGACTACGAGCTGCTGCCAAAGGCATCGTATTACTATATGAAGAAATTTTATCATCCGCTGCTGCTGTCAATCGATCATGATGCCGGGCAGCCGCTCCATGTGTGGGCGGTCAATGATACGCTGCAGGCTTATGAGGGCAAGATCATGTTGAAGGTGTATGATTTTGCAGGGACAGAGGTGTATGCCCGCGAATTCGCTGTAACGATTCCGGCCAACGCAGCTGTTCAGCTCGGCAGCTTGAAGGAGAGCGAGGTGCTCGGCGGCAAGGGAGCGCAGGAGGTTGTAGTGCAGCTGTCCTCCGAGGGTTTTGCTGCTCCAAGCAATCTGTATTACCTGCGAGATCAGAAGGATTTGGACATGCCGGCCGCAGCGCTAGAGGTTCAGGTTGACGAGCAGGAGCAGACGGCAAGCATCACAGCGCATAATCATTTGGCACGGATGGTCGTTCTTGATGTGCCGCAAGGTCATGTGTCGTTTAGCGACAATTTCTTCGATCTGCTGCCGGGTGAGACGAGGACGGTTCACATTCGGCATCTGGACGGTGACAGGGTAAGCTTGGAGAAGCTGCAGGTTAGCGCGCTGAATGTCTGAGCAGCAAGGCTGGACGAGCAGCAGGTCAGTGTGCTGCATTGAACGGGACACTAATCCAACTACAAGCTAGTATGCGATTGGGGTTAGCCGTAGGATATACCGATAATCTGATATAGTTGGGGCCGGGGATATGCCTCAAATGAAGAGACCAGGAGTCGATCCTGGTCTCTTTTTATTTAGGATTGGACAGCCGACCTATGAACGGACAGAGGTTCCTCTATTTTCAATAAAAACAGCAAATTCGGATGCTAAAGGACCGAGGTTCCGCTAATACAGCAAATTTGGCCCATGATAGGCTTGAATTGGATCATAAGGTTCGCTGTGTCCACAAGGTTTGTGAATAAGGGGAAAAAAGTGGAAATAATACCCTCGGTGTTTGTTACACCGTAGAGCTGTGGGGCCCTAGAATCCGCCCTTGATATAATGGTCCATGCATGTTTTGTCGAATTATAGCGATTTTTAGCGAAAATTAATCTTTCATCCTTAAATTATATGGTATGCTTACATCAATCAAGGGTAGGGTATTGCATTGCTCGGGACGTCAATTCTGTCAATCCAGCGAGGGATGTTCGATGTTTGAGAGTTTGTTTAACAATTTTACGACTCTAACGACCTTTTTATTTTTTGGAAATATGATTCGAACCAAATATTTGCTGAACAGCAGCCTGGAAGAAAGAAGCAAACGCGTAGTGCTGGGAATTGCTTTAGGTTTGTTTGGCGTAGTGCTCATGTATTTTACCTTTCCGATCACGGATAATGTGTTCGCCGATTTCCGCCAGCTTCCGATACTGATCTCGGTTTATCTGGGCGGGATGACCTCGGGAGGGGTCGCGACGCTGATCATCTCGGTTTATCGGATGTTTTTGCTCCATGGGGTCGATCATGTATCGATTTTCGGGGGAGGGTTAAATGCAATTGTTACGCTGCTCTTCGCGCTCCTGCTGCTGCGCATCCCCAGACTTTCATTGAGCAGATGGCTTGCCGCGCTTGCTCTATGTATCATTGCTTCTGACCTCGTCTATTATTGTACGCTGGAAGGAAGTGACCGCAGGGAAGCGATAGTCATGTTCAGCATCGTATTTGCCTTTGGCGGGCTCTTCACTTTTTTCTTGCTGCGATATATGAAGAAATCAGGAGATTCCCTTCGCACCATGCGCGAGGCGGCTTACCGGGATTTTCTCACGGGATTGTATAATGCCCGGGCCTTCGAGGTATTGCTGCAGCAAAAAATAGAATCCTTCAGCCGGTATAGCATCCCCTTTACTCTGCTTTTGGTAGATATCGATCATTTCAAACAGGTGAATGATACATACGGGCATGCTGCTGGCGATGCGGTATTGTCCCAGTTTGCCGATCTGCTGCGCGATACGTTTCGTCCGGATGATAAGATTGCCCGCAAAGGCGGGGAGGAGTTCGTCGTTCTTGTCGATCACTGCGACAGGGACAAGATCGCAAAAATCGCCGAGTGTTTGCGGAGCAATGTGGAGGAACAGCCGTTCTTGCTGCCGCAGGGGTTAATTATTCATTTGACGATTTCCGCAGGCAGCGCGTCATATCCTGACATCGGGGAGGAGCAGCTGCTGGATATGGCTGATCAAGCATTATATAAAGCAAAGGAATCAGGAAGGAACCAGGTCTGGCGTGCGGAACGCTAGGCCTTTTTTTTGTCGAATACAAAGCTGCTGGGGCCATGAGGCACAAACTGAGAAAAGCAAATGTATGATTTATCCGTTTCGTTGGAACAATAACCCGGACTGAGAGGAATGCGTAAAAAGATTTGCAAAACGAAAGGATATTATTCGATATGCCAACGATACGAAATGAGCAAAGGATGGAAGCATGGTTAGCCGAGCAATTGACCGGTCTGATGGATTTCGAGGAGAGGTCCCTGGGAAATTCCGGCGACATTAAAATGATCTACTTGAGAAGCCTGACCGATTCAGATACGGTTAAACGCTTCATTGTCGTACCCAGTTATGAGATGGACGTTCAGGAATATGAGAACTACATCTTTTCTTTTCCGGGGTGCGAGAAAGCCAAGGATAAGCAGCAGGTTATCGAGTTTGTGATGAAAGGCTATATTTTTATTCGGATCAAGGACAGCAGTTATTTGTTTGACGCGATGAAAATAGAGTTTAGCGGTATTTCCTCCAGCATAACGGAGGCAATCGTCCAAGGGCCGAATGATGCCCTGACCGAGAATATTGAAATCAACGTCAATTTGATTCGCCGCCGCTACCAGTCCAAAGAATTGAGGATCGAGCCGCTAACGATCGGCGATGTGTCCCAAACCACGGTTGTCGTGATGTATGACGATTCCCGGGTGGATAGGGATGTATTGCAAGAGATGAAGCAGCGGCTCTCTGAAATATCGGTTGATATTTTGCAATCGGCGGGCGAACTTGAAAAATATATCAGCGAGCGGAGGTATCAACTTTTTCCAACAACGATCGTAACGGAAAGGCCTGACCGGGTCGTATTCAACTTATCGGCAGGCAAAGTTGCCGTACTTATGAACACGGTAGGTTATGCAGTAATAGCCCCAGCCATGTTCAACGACTTCTTCACGGCAATGGATGACAAAATCCAGCTTACGTTAGTCGGCTGGTTTATGAAGCTGATCCGTTACATCGGCCTCTTTATCACGGTTACGCTCCCAGCCTTCTATGTTGCTTTTACATCCTATAATCCGGAAATATTAAAAATTCAAATCACGCTTCTGATCGCGGGAAGCCGCGCTGCCGTGCCTTATCCGTCTTTCGTCGAGGTTGTCTTGATGCTGCTCATGATGGAATTTCTCATAGAGGCGAGCTTGAGGCTTCCAAAGGCGATCGGGCCGACGGCGACGACGGTAGGAGGTCTTATTTTGGGGCAAGCGGCAACGCAGGCCGGTTTGGTCAGTAATATCATGATCATTATCGTATCGGCAGTCGCGATCTCCAATTTTGTCATCCCCTTGAATATGATGGCTTTTACTGTGCGTGTACTTAAATATTACCTCATATTCTTTGCGGCAACGTTCGGACTAATCGGCATCGTGGTGAGTACGGTGGGAATTGTGATGTATCTGTCGGGCATGCGCAGCTTTGGAAAGCCTTATATGGAAATATTTTCAGCGAAACGCCAATCAAGCTAAGGGAGACAAGCAGAATGGTTAAGGAAAGGTATTTCTATTATTTATATTTGATCAACGCGTTAATTAATATCATAAATTTCGTACCCCGCGTCTTGATCGACAACCGATTTGAGGGAGCGCTGCTGTCCATCTTGATTTCGGTTGTGCTTGGGTCGACGCTGTTGATCACCTTTACGAAAATCATCAGCCATTTTCCCGGGGAGGGATTGCCAGAAATTGTGGATTCCACCCTTCCCCGGTTTATAGGCATCCCTTTACTTTGCATTTTTGCTTCCTTTGGTATGGATCCGGGGCTATCACTCTAGTGTCTTTTGTTGATATTACACTCCGCTTCATAAGTCCAGATGTCTCTCCTTTCTTTGCTCTCATCGCTTTTTTATTGCTGGTTACGATTAGCAGCCGCCTAAAAACAGAATCTATCCTGTATGCGCTCGAGACGACCCTGATCATTAACTGTCCACTGGCTGCTTATATGCTGCTTAAGGCGCTAATAAATCCGCATTTCAGCTGGGATGCGGTCATGCAGGTCATCACCCATCTATGGACTATGCCGAAGTACAACTCTATTGCGGGGGCTTCTTTTATTTTTACCGGATATGTGAACCTGGCCATTTTCAACCGCTCCTTTAAAAGCTTGAAGCCTAGACATTTGTGGATGATCCCGGTATCCGGACTGTTGATCCTGCTAATTACGCTGCTTGTTCCCATTGGCTATCACGGGACGATCGGCGTAGAGGACCAGGTATACACCTGGTTTTCTACGGCGGATGCCATTCGCAGCGAGTTTTTTATCGTGGAGCGCGTGCTGTTTATATTCTATTTCACTTACTTAGCCTTGTCGCTAGTTAGCGCCGTCATTCATTGGCATATTGCATTGGAAATATTCAAAGGATTTTTTATGAAGAAGAAGACAAAGGGATTAAAAGCAGCTTCGAATAAGGACTGGTGGATTCTTGGTGTGATGACGGCAGTAACGGTTTGGATGGGATTCTATTTAGATCAGGTGAAATTAACGGTGCTTGGACAGTGGTTTCTGAATGTTCGCCTGCCCGGAGAGTTTCTGCTGATAGCTACGATCATTGCCGCATACCGGAGGAGGAAGAAGAGGGCATGAGAAAATGGCAGTACCCGAGGCTTGTATTCCTGTTATGCCTGGTATCCCTGCTGCTAGCAGGGTGCCAATTCAAGGACGTGGACCGGCGCGCGTTCGTATTGAGTTTCGGAATTGATTCCGTTCAAACGGAGGAAGCGGGCGGAGAAGGCGGAGAAGGAAAAGAGGGAGAAGGCAAGGGTAAGGGTAAGGGTAAGCATTTGATCGAGGTTTCGCTTAAACTGGCTATTCCCGAAGGTGATCCGACAAAACGTAATCAGGAAGCCATTGTCATTTCTCAGATTTCAAGCAGCATACCGGAGGCAATTCGCCTGCTGAAATCAAAGGTGGATAAGGAGCTGGATTTCAGCCTTTGCAAGACGCTATTGTTCGGAGAGGGATATGCCCGGAACAATATTTCCGAAATGACCGATTGGATGGTCAGGCGCAGGGATATTCAACTAGTCGCCTATAACGGAGTGGCCAGGCCTACGGCCAAGGAAGTGCTTGGCGTACGTCTAAAAAGCGAGCGGGTCCCCGCTTATTACCTCATTTTAAGCTTGGGGAAGGAAGGAACTGAATCGCCTTTCATCGTCAGCACGTTCTCCTATAATTTACGGCGTCATTTGACGGAGCAAGGCCTGGATCCTGTTCTGCCTCTCGTGGAGAAAGAAGGGGAGGATACTCTTCTGATTAATAAAGCAGTGCTGCTGGACAATCAGAGAATACGCGCTGAATTAACGCCCGACGAGGCAAGACTGCTTAATTTGCTAACCCAGCGAGGGCTGCGGACCAGCTTCAATGTAGAAATGGATGGTAACATATATAGTTACAATATGGAAACTAACCGATCCAAATTCAAATTGGCTAAATCGAATAAGGGTAACATGGTCGTGCAGTATACCGTCGGAGGCAGGGCATCGTTGGAGGATAACACGGGCGGAATCGAGATGACAGGGCCCATTCTCAGAGCCGTTTCCAAAGCGGCCAGCGAGCAGTGGGAAAAGGAAATTAAGCAATTCCTTGTCAAAATCCATGGAACCGGGCTAGATCCGTTCGGATGGGGGTTAAGATACAGCGCCATGAATTGGAACAACGCTACGGAGCTTGAAGAGTGGAGAAGGATATATCCGAATTTGGAATTCAGCGTCAAGGCGGATGTGCAGGTTAGATATTCGGGCATGATCCGCTAGCTGGAGGAATTTGCGAAATTTATATCGCCAATAAAGAACCTCTCTCCCTGAATTTGCGGGGAGAGAGGTTCCTTTGTGAAGGTATTACAACGGTTCGGACCTGTCACTTCATCGTAACCGGCATGGCTCACTCATCCCCGTCATCCCCATCATAGCCGTTCAGCACATCAATGCCGGGTACCGCGTTCGGGTCAGGGGCGGCAGGATCTACGGGGCTGTTTGCGGCAATTTCATCGGCATCGGGCACATCAGGAAAATCGCTGCTATGCCGCACATCGTCCGCCTGCTTGCTGGAATGGGGGTCATCCTCGCTAAGCGCTTGGGTGATGCGTGTATCATGCGGGAGCAAATCGTCGCCGGGAATGTCGTTCTCCGGCCGATACTCTCTCAATACCTGGTATCTCTTGTACTCGTGATCAGCGGCCTCAGTCTTGGGATTATCGCCGTGTTCTAAATGTTCTAAATGTTCTAAATGTTCTGGCAAGGGGAATCTCCTCCTCATTATGATGTACAGGCTTGAAGCTGATGCTTAATTGGAGTTTACCCCGAATAGCCACATTCAAACGGAAGAAATAACAAAAAAACCGGGACGCCTTCTGGCGTTCCGGCAAATGCGCAAAGATTTCCAACTGAATTAGAACATTGGAAATACGTATTTTACAAGGAAGTACAGAAAGCCGAAGAACAGCACGATATAAGCGGCATATTTAATAAACGTCGAAGCAACCATGCTTGGCTCGGATTTCTGCTGAATGTCTCGTCTTTCTACGTCTACGTTACTCACTTCATTACGTTCGCGAGGCTCATACATGGACTTTACCTCCTTATCCTCTCAAATTGGGGATGCGTTTTGCTGCTTGTGTAATTTTTAAACGTCGGCCAGGAGGTTGAAACAAATGCAATTGTCACATTTGTAGTTGACTTGTTGCCGCTGGGACGACTACAATTTGCTTGACACGTATGAGACCATGCTCGGATGAATGTACCAGGAGATGAGTAAACGCTTTGACTACGATTTATGATATTGCCAAGTTAACCGGATTTTCGCCGACCACGGTGTCCAAGGTGTTCAACGGCTATTCGGACGTTAGCGAGAAGACCCGCCGTAAGATTCTCGAGGCCGCGCAGCAGCTGGATTATGTTCCGAACGCCCATGCCCGGTCGCTAACGACCAAGCGTTCCTGGACGATCGGCGTGCTGTTCAATGAATCGTCAGGAGCCGGAATTTTGCATCCTTATTTCGGCGGCGTCATTGAAGGCTTCAAGAAGGTGGCTACCTCGAAAGGCTACGATCTGATGTTTATCACAAAGGATATCGGGGGCAAGCCCAGCGGGTATCTGGAGCATTGTAAAATACGCGGCGTCGATGGTATCGTCGTGATTTTGCCGGACTATGATGACCCTTATTTCCACGAACTGGTGGAGGCGGATATTCCTTGCGTCCTGCTGGATTCCGAATCGGAGCATGCCAGCACGATCTATTCCGACAATACGATGGGCAGCGAGATGGCCGTTGATTATTTATATTCGCTCGGACACCGCTCCATCGCTCATATTGGGGGCGGGCATTCCTTTGCCGGCGAGAAGCGGACTCAGGGCTTCATCGAAGCCATGCAGCGGCGGGGCTTGTCGCCTAAGCCGGAGTTCATCGTGCAAGGCAGCTATGACTTTACCGTAGACAGCGGAAGGAAGGCAATGGAGCAGCTGCTTCAACTGCAGGATCGCCCCACGGCGGTGTTCGCGGCCGGGGATAATCTGGCTGTCGGCGCAATGATTGCGATGAGGGAGCAGGGGGTATCCGTTCCAGAAGACATCTCCGTCATCGGCTTTGACGATATTGAAATGGCGAAATATTTGACGCCAGCCCTGACGACGATCCGCCAGAATACATATGGACTTGGCAGCAGGGCCGCAAACATGTTAATCTATTCGATAGAAGGCCATAAAGAATTACAGCGAGATATGCTTCCAGTCGAGCTGGTTATACGCGATTCATGCCGCCCTTTGTAGTTGCCTGCTTCATGGGCCGGCTTGTTTTTTAACATAAATCGAAACCGGTTTCGACCCTTTGCAGATGGGGGAATATCTTGTAAACCGATGGATTGAGAAACAATAATGATAAATGGAGGTAACAGCATGTCTAACTATTCATTTGATCAGAACGCTTTCGTCATCAAGCAGTTTGATAAAGCCAAGCCTTTCTCGAGCTTTCTCCCTGGTTTGGCAGGCCTGAAGGGAATTCCGATGTGGACGTTCTACGTCAACCGCGGCCAGGCGGTATGCAGCTTCGGCATTCGCGACAAGAAAAGCCCGATCATGGAATTCTCTCCGGCGAGCATCACGTACCAGTCGGTATCATCCAAAGGCTTCAGAACCTTTATCAAGCGGGAAGGCGCGAAAGGAATCTATGAACCGTTTCAAAGCGCGGCTCCAGATGCCGCTGCCGAGCGGAAAATGGTGATTCTGCCGAATGAAATCGGCATTGAGGAAGTCAACAAGGAGCAGGGAATCGGAATCAAGGTGACTTATTTCCAAGTGCCAAACGACGACTATGCCGCCCTGGTGCGGAAAGTGGAGATCACTAATATTTCCGGGGAGCCCATGAAGCTTGAGGTGCTGGACGGTCTGCCGGAAATTCTGCCATACGGTGTAGACAACGCCGGATACAAGGAAGTCGGAAACCTGCTGCGGAGCTGGATGGAAGTATACAATCTGGACAACAGCATTCCCTATTACCGCGTACGTTCAAGCACAAGCGACAGTGCGGAGGTCAGCGAGGTGCAGAGCGGCCATTTCTATCTTTCGTTCGGCCAGGACGGCAAGGTCGTCAAGCCGATTGTCGACTTCCAGATCATTTTTGGCGACAATACGTCCCTGGCGTACCCGGACCGTTTTGCCGAGCGTTCCCTCGCCGAGCTGACGGCGGAGCAGGAGTACTGCACGAATAAGGTGCCTTGCGGTTTTACGGGATTATCCGCGCAATTGGCAGCTGGCGAGACGACTACGCTGTATACGTTAATCGGCCATATTGAGAGCATGGAGCGTTTGAATGAAAAAGCGCCATCCATTGCTAGTCCTGCTTACATTGCCGTGAAGCAGGCGGAAGCAGGTCAATTGACGGAGGAGCTGACCGATGATATCGCGACCCGGACATCATCGCCGCTCTTTGATGCATACTGCCGTCAGAGCTATATGGATAACTTCCTGCGCGGCGGCTATCCGTTCCTGTTCGAGAACGGCCGGGAAGGGTTTGTCATTCACTTATATTCCCGCAAGCACGGGGATTTGGAGCGCGATTACAATTTCTTCTCGATCGCGCCGGAGTATTATTCTCAAGGGAACGGGAACTTCCGCGACGCCAACCAGAACCGCAGGAACGATATTTACTTCAATCCGCGGGTAGGCACGTTTAATATCGTGACGTTCTTCAGCTTAATTCAGGCGGACGGTTATAACCCGTTGGGCGTAGAGGGCACGAGCTTCACGGTGCAGGAGCAGCGGGCGGCCGGCCTGCGGGAATGGGTGGAGACTTCGGTATCGAACCCGAAGATCGCCGAGAAGTTGCAGGCCCTTTGCCTAGGCAAATTTACGCCAGGTAAAGTGATCTCCCTGCTGGCGGACAAGGACGCAGGCCTGCGGCGGAGTGAGGAAGAGGTACTGACGGGGATTCTGTCCCTAGCGGAGCAGAATATCGAAGCCGCCTTCGGCGAAGGGTACTGGTCGGATCACTGGACGTACAATATGGATCTCGTCGAGGGATATCTGGATATTTTCCCGGATCGCAAAGAAAAGCTGCTGTTCGGGGAAGAGGTCTACACATTCTTCGACAGCCCGGCACGGGTGCTCCCGCGAAGCGAGAAATACGTCATCAACGGGACGAAGGTGCGCCAATACGGAGCGCTGGAGCATGATGAGGAGAAAATGCAGAGGTTCGGCCTGTCCCTTAATGATACGAACTGGCTGAAAACGAAGCATGGAGAAGGCGAGATATTCCGCACGAATCTGTTCGTCAAGCTGATCTCGTTGTCGCTGAACAAATTTGCGACGCTTGACCCTTATGGCATGGGCGTGGAAATGGAAGGCGACAAGCCGGGCTGGAACGATGCGATGAACGGCCTTCCAGGGTTGTTCGGCTCCGGCATGAGCGAGACGTTCGAGCTGAAGCGGATCGTGAAGCTGGTCATCGAGGCAAGCGAGCTGTATGGCGATCGGCAGGTGGGCCTTCCAGAAGAGATGCATGAGCTGCTTGAACGGGTAAGCTTGTTAATGGAGCGTCAATTCGCCGGGGAGCTTGAACAGTTCAATTACTGGGACCAAGTGGCTGCCGCTCGCGAGCAGTACCGCGACGAGATCCGCTTCGGAATCAGCGGCGAGCTGAAGCAGATTTCACTTGCTGAGCTAGGATCCATTTACAAACAAATGCTGAAAAAAATCGATCAAGGCATCGAACGGGCTATTGAATTGGGCCATGGCCTGACGCCGACATATTTCGTCTTCGAAGCGGTGGAATACGAGCCTGTTATAGATGCTCAGGGCAAACCTGTCATTAGCGGCTATGGTCTGCCGAAGGTCATCGTGAAGAAATTTGAAGCGAAGCCTTTGCCGCATTTCCTTGAAGGGCCGGCCCGCTGGCTGAAGACGATCGACGACAAGGCGCAAGCCGAGAAGGCGTATGAGCTGATCCGGCAGAGCGACCTGTTCGATAAAGAGATCCAGATGTACAAAACCTCGGTGAGCCTGGATGGCGAATCCCAGGAGATCGGCCGGATTCGGGCCTTTACGCCAGGCTGGCTGGAGCGGGAGTCGGTATTCCTCCACATGAGCTATAAATATTTGCTGGCACTGCTGAAGAGCGGGCTGTATGAGCAGTTTTTTGCGGAAATGAAGACGTCATTGATTCCGTTCCTGGATCCTGCGGTATACGGCCGCAGTACACTGGAGAACTCGTCGTTTATCGCTACAAGCGTCAACCCTGACCCTCATGTGCATGGCCGTGGCTTTGTTGCCCGATTAAGCGGCTCGACTGCCGAGTTTATCAGCATGTGGATTAAAATGATGATCGGCAGCCAGGTGTTCAGCATCAAGGACGGCCAGCTGCAGCTTGCCTTTGAACCGACTTTGCCGGGATGGTTGTTCGATGAGCAAGGGAAAGTTGGATTTAAATTCCTTGGCAGCACGGAGGTGACCTACCATAATCCGCGTAAGGCGGATACGTTTGGCGCAGATAAAGCGATGGTAGAGCGAATTCAGCTGACGAAGAAGGATGGCTCCACAGCCGATATCGCCGGTAGCGTCATTGGCCCCGAACTGGCGCATGAAGTCCGGAATGGCCAAGTGGCTGCAATCGATATCTACTTGAACTAATCCATAAAAGATGAAATCAAAAAATGATATAAAGAAGCAACGCGCGGGCCGTTGTCCGCTACAGGCTGTCGAGTAAATCTCGGCAGCCTTTTTACGTCCTCATGAATGAAATGTACGAACTATGACCCGGGGGGGGGGAGCTGCCCGGCAATTATATTTTTTTGGGCTAAATGGATGCTTTGTATGAATATGGCTTAATTACATCGATTAAGTTTCCGAAATATAGGTATAGGTGGTAAAAGGAGGAGGAAAAGTTATGTCGTTTATGGATGAGAAGATTACGCAGATCATTAATGAAGCAGAGCAATCGATGGTATCCCGTTCGATTACGGATGGGCCGGTGAAAATTGGGAACCGGTATTATGAATTTACCATGCAGTCTTTCTACGAGGACAAAATCTCTCTCTACCTTCCTGCTGACTTTGAAGAGATGCCTAAGGAGATTCGTTCTATTAAGTATCCCTATGAACAACGGCCTGAAATCATTAGAAGCGATGAGACGGGAGCCATTAATTTCACTCTCAACCGAATAGATCATGAGTTAAAGGATGAAATGGTAGCGGAACTGTCTGATGGCATGAAAACGATGATTCAAAAATCGAATCCCTCCCATGTTTTCTATGAAAGCGGGGTAGAGACTGTAAACGAGAAAACGTTCGGATACTTTGAGTTCAAAAATATGGTGATCGACGGAGCCTTGTTTAACATCATGTATTTCCTCGAATTTGAAGGCAAAGTCCTCATGGGAACCTTCTGCTGCCGATATGAGGATTATCCCGATTGGAGAGATGTGGCGTATCAAGCCATTCGCAGTCTCATTGTCCATGTTGAAGAAGAGGGAGGGGAACAAGCATGAGTGAGATCATCTATACGTCTGCAAATATTAAGGTATCAAATTATAAGTTTGAGAGAATTACGGAACTCGTCATTGAAAAACAAGTGAACGAACATGCCAAGCTGAAACTTAGCGGCATTATTTCCGAAGACATGCAGGATAAGTATATTGAACAAGCCAATGCGAGCGATACCATTCGGGTTGCGGTCCAGGATGAGGATAAGGCAATCCCTCTGTTTCACGGTGTAATTACGAATATATCCGTACAAGCTGCGCGTGGTGTAAGAAGCATTGCCATTGAAGCCCATAGCTTATCCATCCTTATGGATATCCGTAAGGAAACTGGATCGATCCAAAACAAAGAACTATCTTATAAAAGTTTGTTCCATCGAATTATCGCCAGCTACCCTGATTCCGATGTCATTGACGAAGCATCGCAAGGCAACAAGACGGGGGGATTGCTGGTCCAATATCAAGAAACCGACTGGGCATTTATGAGGAGATTAGCCTCGCATTTCCACGCTCCTCTTATTCCTGTCAGCTCTCAAACCGGTATCAAACTGTATGTCGGATTGCCAGACGCTGATAACCCACAGAAATTAGATGAATACAACTACTCTGTCAATAAAGATTTAAGAGACTATAAGCTGAAGTCCGAGAATGGTGTCAAGGATATATCAGAGCAAAATAGCATCAGTTACACGGTTACAAGCCACAAGGTGTTTGAGTTGGGCCAGGCGGTTACCTTCCAGAAACGGACATTGTATGTCAGCCGCGTGGAGACGAAACTAGAGAACGGCATACTGAGCAGCTTGTATGACCTAAAGGATGCCAAAGGGCTGCGCTGCCGAACGGAATATCCTTATGCCTTAGCAGGAACGTCGTTATTCGGAACGATTCTTGATGTGGCGAAGGATAAGGTCAGGGTAAAGCTGCATATTGATCGGGATCAACCTGTCAATGAAGCGATGTGGTTTGCTTATTCCACGGTTTATTCATCCCCGGATGGGAGCGGCTGGTACTGCATGCCGGAAAAAGGGGATGAAGTGCGGCTTTATTTTCCCGATGAACAAGAGAAGAACGCTTTTGCCGCGAGCTCGGTAGATACCGACTCCTCTAATCCTGAGAAACGAAGCGACCCGTCAGTGAAGAGCATCAGTACCAAATATGGCAAAGAAATTGTGTTTAAACCCGGCGCGGTTGAAATTATTGGCGGGGGCCAATTGCTGATGAAACTTACCGATGACGGGGGGATTGAAATTAACAGCGACAAGAAGATTTCCCTGTCAGCCATGGAAGATATCGAAATTAACGGCGGTGCCAAGATTCTTATCCAAGGGGAGTCGGGCATTGAATTCGTGCAAGGGAATGCTTCGCTTAAAGTGGAGGATGAGGTCACGCTTAGCGGGGGCCGGGTGAATATCGAATGAGTTCTGTCATGAGTCGTGAAGAGGCGTTGGGTCATTTATTGGAACATCATGTGTTTGATCGCTGGCAGGGCGACTTGGATATTATTTCTGATAGCTATATCCAGAATCAAGAAGCTACGATAACAGAATTTGTGAGTTCTGTGGATACAGCGTGTAAACAGGCGGCCGAGCTTCAAGAAGCAGGGGTGAAGGGAGATATTCAATACATCTACCTCTCTTTGCTGCGGACAAGCTTAATGGAGCATAAGGCTAGTTATCGCATTGATATTCATGACGAGCGTTGGTTTCTTGATCCCGTAGAGTGTTCTTCTCACTGGCAGGCCAATTTTATATTCGATCCTCTATTTCAGAGAATGCGGGAGTTGGAAGCTGTAAAAACAAGTTATGCCCGGAAAATCTCAACGATGGATATTGAACGAATCTTGCAAATTGAAGCGATAAGATATCATTTGTTCACTATCGAGTTTATGAGAAGTATGATTCCTCCTATTTTGGAATGTGAGGGCTACAACCTGCTGAGGAAGAAAGCGAATATTTGCATTCTGGCCGGGGAATACCGGGATCGCAGTGAGCTGCTCTATGGCCAGCCGGAAGCCGAACAGGAAGAAATCACGGCAGGGCAGTGAATGGAGGAGGGATGTCATGGATTACTTTGTGATGCAGCAGGATGAACGCTATACCGACACGCCAGTCATACAAAATATTCGGCAAAAAATCGATATACGCCATATGAATCGCTTACGTTCTCATCAGATTGCAGATACGACGATTTTTCAGGTTAAGGCATCTACCGATACAGAGTACTTGGATCTATTAAGCAATCAGCTCTACTTGTTGTCAGAGAAGCTGAAGAAATTGATCGCCATGTACGAGCCGGATTGTATTTTTAAGCATATTCCTCTGATGGACCAACTCAATAGTAAGCAAAGTCTTTACTTCCTGCCTTTTTTTGAGGAAGTCGAAGCTCTAAGTCCAAGCAGTGAGTTTAATGCGGATCGAAGCGTCATCAAGAAGCTGGTGCTTCAAGGGGAGAAGGTGGCGAAGAAACGAATTTTCCGCGTGCAAGAAAGTGAGAAACCTCTGATCATTGTCCGCTTAGATGTAGCTGAGAGCATACTCCGCCGGGATATGATCGGAGTTAGCTTGAAGAAAGTTCTTGTGGAGTGATGGAACGAAAGCTGGGGAAGGGCGTGAACGAATGGATAAGTATGAGTACGTTGTACGTGGTGCTAATATTTTTTGCGATTGTGGATCACATTTACGGAAATTGAATTTGCCGAATAGCCACGGGGCCTATGTCAATGGCAAACCGATGATGAACGAATCGGACTCGATTCCCGAAGTAAATATTTCGAATTTTGGGATCTGCAGCAGTCCGGAAAATCAGAGTGGCGAGACGGTTTACCTAATCTCGATGGATGGACAGGAAATACAGGGGAAGCCATGTCTGCTAGCTCTGTTGGCCGGCAGCAAATGGGAGAAGACCAAAGAGCAGGCAAAGGTAGAAGGGAAATCGGCTCTGACCACGGAGTCAGAACTGCACTGCTCATTAGGCGGAGTCATCCGTTTTAACAGTAGTGGTCAGCATGAAGAGGAGTAGGATGATATGCCAAATATGAAGGAGCATAAGCGGAGGCGACCGGACAGCATGAAAAGTTATGCGATCGGAGGCTAGTGGATATGATAGGGTTTGAAAGCATAAGCGTAACATCACCATACCGAATCAAGGTAGTTCAAGACATTCAAATGGAATGGAAGCCAAACGAGCATGGGCGATTATTCATTCGTGGCCTTCTCGATGAGCAAGAGCAGGTTAACGCCGTACTCAAAGCGTCGACCGATGACGAGGTTCAGGTGTATGACGGGGAAACCAAGATTTTCAGCGGACTCATTGCCAACGTACAAACCAAGCATTACAACGGGATTTATAGCATAGAGCTGGAAGCCATTTCCGGCACAAGCCGGCTGGATGCCCAGAAGAGGCGCCGATCCTTCCAAAATAAGAACATGACGTACGGCGAACTCGTCAAAAGCGTGTTGAAGGCTTACGCCGGGTATGATGTGATTCAACTCGTGGGTGAAAACGAGCCTATTGGCGAGCCGATCATCCAATATGACGAGACCGACTGGGAGTTCCTCAAACGGATGGCCAGTCATTTACAGAGCGTGGTATTCAGTGATATTTACGAAGCCAAACCACGGATGTACATCGGCGTGCCGAACAGGAACAGCATCCAGCTTCCAGATGACTTGCCGTATACGGCAAGCAAAGATTTACTAGCGTATCAAGAGGCCAGGTCAGGAGCTGCCTCGGTGCATCATACCGATTTTTTTACATACGAGATTCAAAGCGGCACACGTTATGCTATCGGCGATGAGGTTCTGTTCCGAGATAAACCGATGGTGATTAGTGAAATGAAAGCCGCCATGGATCAGGGCCAACTGATCTATAATTACCGTTTATCGAGAAGAGATGGCATACGTCAAAATCGGATACATAACTCCAAGTTAGTCGGCGTCTCGATGAACGGGAAGGTGCTAGATGTCAAGGGTCAGCAGGTTAAGCTGCATTTGGAGATCGATCAGGAGCAGTCGCCCGCATCAGCCTATTGGTTTCCCTTTGCCCCGCCTACGGGCAGTGTCATGTATTCGATGCCCCAGAAGGGAACGAATGCGAGCCTGTACTTCCCGGATGATGCAGGAAGCAAGGCCAAGGTCATTGGCTGTGTGCGAACGAACGGAGAGGATTGCAGCAAAACCGGCGATCCCAACAATCGCTACTTCGGCACAGAGCATGGCAGTGAGCTAGAAATTACGCCGACAGCGATTAATGTGGTCAGTGGTTCCAAAGAGCCGCTCATGATTAGCTTTGATGATGCTGCAGGTGTCATCCTGACAAGCCACCGAAAGCTCACGATGAACGCGGGCGAAGATATTTCGCTGTACACTCCGAAGCGTGTGGTATTCCGAACACCGAACATGATCCTGGCCAAGAAATTAAGCAAGCTGAGCGGATTTACAGTTGAAAGTGAGTATCACCTACTCGGAAGCCAGGTCAAACTGGATGGTGCCGACCGAACAAGCTATCCGAAGTATAACGATGAGATCGAGACTTATACGCCGAAGGAAGAAGAGGAGAAGAAGTTTAGCTGGGGCAAGCTCTTTAAGAATGTAGTGGCGGGGCTAGCTGTGGTGGCAGCGGTCACTGCGGTAGCGGTGCTGTGTGTGGCCACTTTAGGAGCTGGAGCAGTTGTCATTGGAGCCGTGGCTGCTGGAGCTGCGATAGCAGGAACCGCCGCCGTAGCCAGTATGGCCGTTTCGGATATTGTAAAAGGCGAAGTCAGCGATATGGGAGATTATATGCAGGCTGCCTTTAGAGAATCCGTGATTGGAGCTGTATCTGGAGCCGTTTTTGGACCGTTTGGAACTATGGCGACCATTGGTGGGAAAATGGCTTTCGGCGCAACAACGAATACTTTTGAAAGTATTATGCGCCAGAGTATG
The DNA here is from genome assembly GCF_030122845.1 of Paenibacillus woosongensis. Lineage (NCBI taxonomy): Bacteria > Bacillati > Bacillota > Bacilli > Caryophanales > Paenibacillaceae > Paenibacillus > Paenibacillus woosongensis. The sequence continues at coordinate 4,237,423 of NZ_CP126084.1, read as the reverse complement.
GAGGGTAATGGATTTAGCTTCACTACATTACTCATGGACGCAGGAATTGGTGGCATAACCGGCGGATTATTCGATGCGAGAGTTCTAAAAGCTATCGGGAACGCAGGGAAAAAAGGATTCCAGAAATCAAGTGAACTTGTCCAAAAGGCAGTTGGAGCTTCCACAGCATGGCTAAAACAAGGAGTTAAGAGCGTAGAAGAAGGCTTTAAAGAGAGCTTGAAGGATTTAGCGGCAGCAGGCAGTCAATTTGCTCAAATGTTTGCGGTGAGACAGCCAGCACTGGCAAATGGTATCCCGTCGCCAAATGTTAGCTTCTTCGAGAAGTGGATGCCGGATAAAGTTCCTCAACGGACTGAAGTGCAGATTAATTATGACAAGGTTATGAAGGAACTCGAGGAGGAGGCGGCGAAGAAAATAGCTAAGGCTGTTGAAATTCCACCTGCTTTTAAACAAACTGAATTTGCCAGTTCGTACGAAGCAAGGCTTAATCAAACACCTGCACTTGATAATAAAAAGGTTGGTTTTGAGGGGATAAGGGGTGAATCTATATGTACTCTTAAACCACCACCAGACCCAGAATTGAAAAAAATATTGGATGAATTCGGTATTGATGGTATACAGTACAAAAATGCCGTTCCGGATTTATCACCAGTAGCAAAAGCACAGTTAGAAATAGATTATATGTTAGGTGGGAAGGGGAAATATGGCTCAAAAGCTAGAGCATATAATTTTGTTCAAGCAGACCAAAAATTAGCTGATCAGCTCAATAATTCTCCTGAGTTAGCACGTCAATTTGGGATGGAACCTGGTGGGATTACTTCAAGGGACATTGAAAAATACCGAGACAAAAACAAATTAACATGGCATGAATTAAATGATGTCACAACGATACAACTCGTACCAACTAAAATAAATAGTACATTTGGGCATCTTGGCGGTGTAGGAGAAATAAATGCAGGGGCTTTTGAACCTGGAGGATTTGCCCAAAAATAAAAAAGGAGATTTTAAAAATGACAATTAATGATTCGATTTTTGGTGAACTCGAATATGATTTTATTTGGTCTAAGGATACTACTATTAATTTCCTAGGGAAAGAAACCGAGATAACTCTAATAATTAAAGGGGATGAAGACGGTAATTTTGATGAAGAACAATATACAGCTTATCAATCATTAATGCAAAAATGGGAGCAATTGCAGGAAAGCTTCTTGCAACCAATCTTAGACTATTACCAACAAAAGAGACATGAACTGGGTTATGACATTGCTTTTAATGAGAATTATCCCTTAGTTGAAACAATCGACCAACTTATGGAGATGATTACTTTAGATGGAATTGTTGTTCCGTACGGAGATATTCGTGAGGGCCGCGATATCGGAATACTATTTAATTGTACATGGGATGCAGAAAATGGACTGGGACTTCGTTTATTAGATGAAGAGGTGGTTGAAGTAGGCTATCAGGATATTACAATTTGATAATTAGGGTAAGATTATTTCAGCAGTGAATGCGTTACATCATGCAACTAAAAACATGTTTAACCCAGAAATAGAGTAATAAATCGGATCTACTCTTGACAGTAAGATCGTAAAAACCAACAAACACAAAACACTTGATAAAGCTCTTTCCCACTTGCACCTTGAGGAGGAATGAGCTTTTTTGCACGCTCAAAATCAAAAGGAGGAGAAAACCAATGGCAAGTAAGTGAAGTGAAGGGAATTATATAAACTGTAAAAAGTCCAGACTGAGTTAAATCCTTAACGGGCTCAGTATCATATAGGAGAAACGCTCAATCTTCCATATCAATTAATTCATGAATGTGTATATTCAATGCTGTGCATATCTGTTCTAGAGTGCTGATATAAATTCTGTCTGTGGTTCCTCTGCAAAGGGCATTTATTGTTCCAGGACGCATATTAACCATAATCGCAAACTGACGTTGAGAAATATTTCGTTCATCTAAAAGATGTTGCAATTTAATTTTGATTTTCATTGTAGTCCTCCCAAAACCTATATAAAACAATATACCATGAATTAATATAAAATCATTGACCGTTACGCTGTAACGTCATATAATTATTTGTGTGACGCTACAGCGTAACGATTAGTGAGACAATCAAGAATAATTACACTTTAAAAGAGACTACGAGTAGTTCCAAAGGATAATTGAAATCTATATGAAAGGGGGACGAAAATTAATAAAAAATGCTGTGAGCAAGAAAGAAATTCTTTTGCGGCATATATAGATGCGACTGCGCCTATTTTGGAGTTCGGATTTTACTTATCTAGCGGCTGAAAGAAGATGAATAAATGATACGGAAGTGGCATGCCTTTGCAAAAGAAGTGTTTTTACTGCGAACCGCACCATGTACTAATTTTTCTTTTAAGGAGCTGCAAATCTTGATGAAGGGAAGAGGAAAATGAGAAGCATTTTAGAAGCGTTATATCGTGGAGACATTCGCCCTGTAGAAACGATTGTGCCAACCGATCCCGAATATCGTGAATTGAACCGGAGAATATCCGAAGCCATAAAAACGTGGGAGAAGAAGTTATCGGCAACAGAATTTAGTCAGTTTGAAGAATTACTTGATTTACGTAGTAAATCAGGTTCAATGCATGCTGAAGTTTCTTTTGTACATGGATTTCAGCTCGGTGCATTAATGATGACAGAAGTATATACAACACGGAATGAATATTAGTTGTTAAATTGTTCCATACAATAATGTGCATCAGAAAAAACTGTTATTATTAAAGGCTTGTTTCTACCTAAATGTAGGAGGGGGGAACAAGCTTTTTTATTGCGGAAGTTGCTGCCACTGGATTGAAACTAAGACTCGTCAAAAGCGTGTTGAAAGCTTACGCCGGGTACGATGTGATTCAACTTGTGGGTGAAAACGAGCCTATTGGCGAGCCGATCATCCAGTATGACGAGACGGACTGGGAGTTTCTTAAGCGGATGGCGAGTCATTTGCAGAGCGTGGTGTTCAGTGATATTTACGAAGCCAAACCACGAATGTACATCGGCGTGCCGAACAGGAACAGCATCCAGCTTCCAGATGACTTGCCGTATACGGCAAGCAAAGATTTACTAGCGTATCAAGAGGCCAGGTCAGGAGCTGCCTCGGTGCATCATACCGATTTTTTTACATACGAGATTCAAAGCGGCACACGTTATGCTATCGGCGATGAGGTTCTGTTCCGAGATAAACCGATGGTGATTAGTGAAATGAAAGCCGCCATGGATCAGGGCCAACTGATCTATAATTACCGTTTATCGAGAAGAGATGGCATACGTCAAAATCGGATACATAACTCCAAGTTAGTCGGCGTCTCGATGAACGGGAAGGTGCTAGATGTCAAGGGTCAGCAGGTTAAGCTGCATTTGGAGATCGATCAGGAGCAGTCGCCCGCATCAGCCTATTGGTTTCCCTTTGCCCCGCCTACGGGCAGTGTCATGTATTCGATGCCCCAGAAGGGAACGAATGCGAGCCTGTACTTTCCGGATGATGCAGGAAGCAAGGCCAAGGTCATTGGCTGTGTGCGAACGAACGGAGAGGATTGTAGTAAGACAGGCGATCCCAACAATCGCTACTTCGGCACAGAGCATGGCAGTGAGCTAGAAATTACGCCGACAGCGATTAATGTGGTCAGTGGTTCCAAAGAGCCGCTCATGATTAGCTTTGATGATGCTGCAGGTGTCATCCTGACAAGCCACCGAAAGCTCACGATGAACGCGGGCGAAGATATTTCGCTGTACACTCCGAAGCGTGTGGTATTCCGAACACCGAACATGATCCTGGCCAAGAAATTAAGCAAGCTGAGCGGATTTACAGTTGAAAGTGAGTATCACCTACTCGGAAGCCAGGTCAAACTGGATGGTGCCGACCGAACAAGCTATCCGAAGTATAACGATGAGATCGAGACTTATACGCCGAAGGAAGAAGAGGAGAAGAAGTTTAGCTGGGGCAAGCTCTTTAAGAATGTAGTGGCGGGGCTAGCTGTGGTGGCAGCGGTCACTGCGGTAGCGGTGCTGTGTGTGGCCACTTTAGGAGCTGGAGCAGTTGTCATTGGAGCCGTGGCTGCTGGAGCTGCGATAGCAGGAACCGCCGCCGTAGCCAGTATGGCCGTTTCGGATATTGTAAAAGGCGAAGTCAGCGATATGGGAGATTATATGCAGGCTGCCTTTAGAGAATCCGTGATTGGAGCTGTATCTGGAGCCGTTTTTGGACCGTTTGGAACTATGGCGACCATTGGTGGGAAAATGGCTTTCGGCGCAACAACGAATACTTTTGAAAGTATTATGCGCCAGAGTATGGAGGGTAATGGATTTAGCTTCACTACATTACTCATGGACGCAGGAATTGGTGGCATAACCGGCGGATTATTCGATGCGAGAGTTCTAAAAGCTATCGGGAACGCAGGGAAAAAAGGATTCCAGAAATCAAGTGAACTTGTCCAAAAGGCAGTTGGAGCTTCCACAGCATGGCTAAAACAAGGAGTTAAGAGCGTAGAAGAAGGCTTTAAAGAGAGCTTGAAGGATTTAGCGGCAGCAGGCAGTCAATTTGCTCAAATGTTTGCGGTGAGACAGCCAGCACTGGCAAATGGTATCCCGTCGCCAAATGTTAGCTTCTTCGAGAAGTGGATGCCGGATAAAGTTCCTCAACGGACTGAAGTGCAGATAAATTTTGAACAGGCTATGAAGGAAATTAAGGAGGAGGCGGAGAAGAAAATAGGAGGGGCTGCTGATCCTGATAAGATAGTTGTTGATGAATATGGTAAGCTTAAAAAAGATAAATCAATAAAAGGACAGGCTCATCATTTAAATCAAGATGCAGCATTTAGAAGTGTAATTCCTAAAAATAAAGGATTGGCGATTAAATTAGAAGGAAATGCTTTTAAAGATGCAGGAACCCCGCATTTTAATGCACACAAATCATTAGAGGAATTTTGGTCTCAATTTCGTAAAGGCGGTACTAGGTATAAAGAGAAACCTACTTGTGGTGAATATACAAAAGCTCTTTATCAATCTCTTCAAGATGCAGGGTTATCGAAAGAAAATGCATTTTACGCTGTTAGGGAAGCCATAAAACAAAGAAGAGCTTTTGGATTAACGGCTGATATGCCAGTACCAAGGATACCAGGGCCAATGAATAGTTTGAAAAAGTATTTATTTAAATAATTAGATTGTGAAAGGAGTACGCATATGGATGAGCAGTTTATCAGTAGAATTACAAAAATAAATTGGTTTGCTAATTGTGGTAAACTACCTGAAGCGAAAATAAGTTTTGAATATACCACTGTTGAAAATTGGAAAAAGGCATTAAAACAATCTGATGGGAAGTATTGGGAGCAAATTACCCAAGAAGTGGATAATGAATTGTCAGAATACTTGTTAATTAATCATCCTAAAAGATATAAGGAATGGAACAAGTATGCTAAGGAAGGTAGAGACATTATTGACAAATTAGTAGTTCCTAATGTTACTAACTATTTAAACGATAACAAACTTCCGCAATCTTTGCTAAATAATGTTAAGTGGGATATTATTGGTGCATTAATGGAAAATAATTATCGAAACGAACGACAGCCAGCCTTTTTTATGGAGTTATTTAAAGTATATGAATCAGGTAACTTTCCATGTGGATGGAAAGGAAGTTGGCCTAATGGAAAGTTAATTGTATATTAAACTTTTTGGTGAATGAGGTATGATTATGTCTAATTTTTATGAGTTGAGTGAAGAAGAAAAACAAATAATTGAAGATACAAAAGGTAAAGTTGCAGAAATTACATCTGAGATATTTATGTTACTTAACAAGCAGTTTGATGATACAACTGAGCTTGAAAGGCAAATACTTGCAACTTTTTGTTTTGGTATCATAAATGGAATTGTTTTCGAAAGAGATATCCCCCCTTTGCAAGCACACTCTATAACTCATAGTCTTTTAGTTGCAAGATTTAATTATAGTGAGGATCAAGCAGAGGATTTTACTCAGGAATTAATTAACTCAACGGATGAAGAATATCATCCAGTTATGTTTTCTATTATTCGCAGAGGGATAGATGGATACCGTCAGTACCTAAATGATGATAAGGCACAGCTTAGAGCAAATATTATAGAGGTTCTTGATATTATTAATAGTGAAAGTGATTAGACAGAAGGTTGTTAAGAATTAAGATGTCATCTTCAATTGATTTTCCGTTATAGCTATTTTATGTTTATCAACTCAAAGCCTGTTTCTATACGATAATTAGAAACAGGCTATTTCTATGTTTGAGTATTAATGGTGAATAAGGAGATATCGTTTCGTAAAAAGATAAAAAGGCTGAATTGTCAATAGAAAATCAGACAACTGTTTATTGTTATGCTATCTGGATAAGAGTTCGTTGAAATAAAATTGTACCTCTGTCAATAGAGTAGACACATAAAACCGAGAAAATTACGATGCAAAACGGTACAAACGTTCGTATTGATTGGGTGTGTGATACCCTATGGATGAGTGGATCCTTTTTCCATTGTAGAAGCATGTAATATATTCGAAAATGCGCTTTCGAGCCTGCTCTCGCGTTTTGAACTTCTCCAGGTAGATCAGTTCCTTCTTGATTACACTGTGAAAAGACTCGATGCACGCATTATCATAACAATTTCCTTTGCGGCTCATGCTGCCCTTCATGCTATATTCCTTTAACCGGGCTTTATAGTCGTGGGAAGCATACTGGCTGCCGCGATCAGAGTGATGCAGGATGCCTTGCGGCTTTCCTTGTTGCATGTAGGCGCGCTCTAAGGCTTTTAACACGAGATCCTTGGTCATGCGCTCGTCCATATGAAACCCAACGATTTTGCGGCTGTACAGGTCCATGACGCTTGCGAGATACAACCAGCCTTCATCGGTTGGCACATACGTGATGTCAGTAACCCAGGTCTTATTGGGAGCGAGTACCTGAAACTGCTGATTCAACTCATTATCAAACACCGTAAAGTTGTGTTTAGAGTTCGTGGTAGCCTTGTACTTCTTTACGGTCCGGGACACAAGGCCCAGCTCCTTCATGATTCGAGCTACGGTCTTCTCAGACACCTTGGTTCCTTGCTTTTGGAGTACCTTGTGGATTTTCGGGCTTCCGTAGAGACGACGGCTATCTAGAAAGATCCGTCGTATACGCCGCTCCAGCTTCTTCCGACGCTTCTCGCGTTTACTCTCTTTACGTTTGGTCCACTTATAATAACCGCTTCTGGATACTTCCAGGGTTTCGCACAACTTCGCGATACGGCACTCGAAGCGATGATCATAGATGAATGAATAGATCAGCGCCGGTCTTTGGCGAAGTAGTGCATGGCCTTTTTTAGGATATCGTTCTCCTCTTCCAGATCACGGATTCGTTTCTGGAGGTCACGCACAGCCTTATCTTCCGGCTTAAGTTGGCCACTGCCGGGGAAGGCTTGGCTGCCGTCTTGTTTAAACTCGGCCATCCACCGGTAGATCGTATTCTCGTGCAAGCCCATTTCGCGAGCTACCTGTGCCACCGATTTTCCTTCTTCTTGAATGAGTCGAACAGTCTGCATTTTAAATTCTTTGTCATACTTTTTTGTCATGTCGGACACCTCGAATAAAGATATTTTAATTCTATCTCATTCTCGGTTCTCCGTGTCCACTTTCTAGTCTAGCAGCAAATATATTTAATGGAAATTCAAAAAAAGTGTTTGGTGATGTAAAAGGTAACAATAATAGGTTTGAAGTTATTACAGTTAGTGAGGTTAATTTTGAATGTGGTATAGCTTATTATGATTGTGGTATAAAGCCACATATAGTAGTAAAAGATAAAAATAATAAATTGTTTTTGGGATTTGAGAAAAATATTATATGCGTTGATATGTCCCTAGACAACATTGTTTTTGAAAAAAAGTTAACATCAATATTTTATGAATTTATAGAAGTGCAGTCACAGAATGCTGTTATTGCAATTTGTGAACTTGATATCTATGTTTTTAATTATGAAGGAAAGATTTTATGGGAAATGGGACTTAGAGAAGTTATAAATGAATTTTATGTAATTGAAGATGAGAAGTTATGCATTGTATATGATGATGGCGACGAATTAATTTTCTCAATTACAGAGGGAAAAGTAATAAACTAAAGAGGTTGAAGTTTATAAATATTTAAGAACAGCGAATCAAATTTTGCTGAAATTTTTAGAAACCGATGTTATTGAGTGTTAATGATGTCTAAAAGGAGTCTAATTTCTTTAGAGGTAAAGTTACGTTTCGTAAAGCGATGCCTTTAGAATGAATCAAATCCAAGTTATGAGGCGAAGCAGTTGGGGATAGATAAAAGCACCATTACAGATTGTACTTGGCAGGTGTTATGAAGGGTCAAAGGAGGCCAAAGCATGTAAGGTCTACTCCGAAGATCTGCAACTGACTGTAATCAGGGATGTACTATCTGGTAAATGCAAGATTAACTAATAATTCTAAGATAGATAGTGTATTAATGAGGAAATGATCAAGTCCCTAATTATGTGTAAATTCCCTCAGCTAGATTCGGTTACATCATACGGGTTACTTTTGCTGTAGTATTCGGCTTGTTCTCACGCCATTTGAGATACTCGGCCATATCGAGATACTTCCTCCCAGCTGCCCACTTTTCGTCTTGTTCCATAAGCAGCGCACCGATCAAACGAATGACAGATTCACGATTCGGGAAGATGCGAATCACTCGTTCCCGACGTCGCACCTCCTCGTTTAAGCGTTCCACGCTGTTCGTTGTACGAAGACGTTTACGGTACTTCTCAGGTAAGCTCAGAACGGCTGTAGCATCGTCAAAGCCTGCTTCTAATGTTCTCATTGCTTTGGGTGCTTTGTCGCCATAAGCGCTAATGGTTTGGTTAAGCAGCATACGAGCGGTGTCTGGATCAGGAGCCTCTAGAATCGCCCTTACATGACCATGAATTTCTTCCTTTAAAGCCTTTGGAGAGGCGTCCAAAACATTGCGCATAAAATGCGTCTGACAGCGTTGCCAAGCGACTCCTTGAAGTTGCTGCCTTATGGAACGGACGAGCCCGCCATGATCGTCAGAGACGATGAGATCCACACCGCGAAGACCACGTTGTTTGAGCCAACTGAAGAACTCCGTCCAGCTTTCTTCCGACTCGGTATCTCCTAGCATCAGGCCTAACACTTCACGTTGGCCGTCTGTATTCACGCCAATGCCTAACATGACTCCACGAGATCGGACTCGCCCGTCTTCTCGCACTTTTAAATACAAGGCATCCACCAGAACAAAGGGGAACCGACTGTCGGATAGAGGACGGTTATTCCACGCAGTAACGATCGGATCAAGACGTTTGCATAGATCGGAAACGGTAGATTTGGAGAATTCGGTACCGCAGAGTTCTTCTGTGACTTGAGACACTTTCCGCGTAGAGACACCATTGATGACCATTTCCATCATGGCAAGAATGAGTGCTTGTTCACTTCGCTGGTAACGCATAAACAGCTCCGTTGTGAATTTACCGCCACGAATACGTGGAACACTCAGGGTGATGGTTCCAACACGTGTATGAAGTTGATGCGGATACGTGCCATTGCGGTATCCCTGTCGATCTTCCGAACGTTCATATCGGTCTGCCTCCACTTGTTCCGTCACCTGCGCTTGTAAGACTTGGTTCAGTACAGATTCAAGCAACTTAGCGACACCTGAATCCTGCGAATTCCCTAAAAAAAGTTGCTGTAAAAGTTGTGAATCTACGGTAATCTGATATTGAGCCATTTCAATTCCACCTCGTGTATTTAGAGTGATGATTCGACAACACCATTCTAACTGAGGGTTTTGAATATGGCTCCCTTTATTTTTGGAAGTCTATCAATTTACACAATTATACGGACTCAACTTGAGGAAATAACAAACTTAGAAAAAGCTTATTCCAACTTAATTATGAGTTAGGAATAAGCTTTTGTATTCCCAAACGAATATAATAAAGAAAGCCCCAGAGATATAGCACCCCTTGACTTTTCGGCAGACATTGGGGGATGAATCTATAAATTCTTCTATAGGGGCATAATGGAAATATCGAATTGATGCGGTTAATGAGAAAATGTGATTAATGAGTCTTATTTCAGGAAAGATGTTGCCATTCCAATCTTTGCAGCGGGTATGGGAGATATTATTACTTGGGAAGAAATAGATACTTAAGAATGATTAATTATAGGAAGGGTAAAATCCAAGGGATCTCAGCAGGTTGTGATTTCTTTTTTTAAGATTTTGAGGAAGAATCTTTTTGTGAAAAATATTTAGATTGGTCGCCATATCCTAAAGCAGTTGAAGAATATTAAAATACTAAAAAAAGGTCATGTTCTAGAAAATGGTAGTTTGTTCGATGAGACATTTGGCTATGGAGGAGACGAATATGATTCTTTTATAGTGCAATATGATCAAGAGGGTACCGAACATTTATTTACCGGAATAATCTATGATTGTTATGAGAATGGTAATTTAGCAAGTTACTACGTAGTTAAAGACGGCATTAAGCATGGGGAAATGGTGCAATATTATCTGAATGGACAAGTCAAAGAAATTAAGTATCTCAACAATAATTTACTAGAAGGTCCGCAAAAGGAGTAGTATGAAAATGGTTGTATAAAGTTAGTTGAATATAGAGTTTTAGGCAAAATATTAAGTTTTAAAAAATGTGACGAGCAAGGATGCAATTATGCTTTACACTAGAGATGCTCCCTTAGGAAAAAAGTATAATATGATAATGAGGGATAAAGATGAATATTATCGAAAGATCTCAATTACTTTAAACAGCTGGATTATGCCCGGATCATAATCGGCCTCTTTGTGTTGCGTTCGTGCTGTTACATCAGCATTTCAGAAGATTATCGCATAGGAATTCAAGAATATTTTAAACTTGATCTTGTGATTATTCAGTGATAAAAAGGAGGTACTTGAATCACAAGATAATACAATTCCATACCAACTAGAGGGTAGTCTTAATATTGAATATTAGGGGCTACCCTTATTTTTATCTTGGGATGAGATGATGATTAGAGGCCAGGACAGAACGAGTAAATCAAATGAATGGGACAGGGGGGGAAATGCCATGAGGAGCCGAACGATCCTTATCGTCGACGATGAACCGAGATCGAGAGAAGGCATGAAGAAAATACTTAGAGTATGGGCAGCAGGCCAATATGAGATCCTCACGGCAAGCAGCGGTGGGGCCGCTTTGCAAATTCTTGAGGAGACTCCCGTGGAGCTGATGATAACGGACATTCGTATGCCGGAGATCAGTGGTCTTGCTTTAGTTAGCGAACTGAGGAAGAAAAATATGCAGCGTCAGCCATCTGTTATTCTCGTCTCCGGCTATGCCCAGTTTGAATACGCCCAGGAAGCGCTTCGTTTGTCCGTAGTGGATTATTTGTTAAAGCCGATCGGCCGTGACAAGCTGATTGCCTCTGTAGAGGATGCTCTGAAGGTCGTGGAAGAACAGGAAGATATCGTCTATATGCGGAAGATGGCCGATCCGAAATTGATGGCCATCAGGGATGAAGAAGCCGTATTAAGCGATCCGATCCGCAAGGCGATGCACTACGTGGAAATGCATATAGAGGAGGCGATCAGCCAGCAAGAAGTCGCTGCGCATGTACATCTGAACGGAAGCTATTTCAGCTCGCTATTCAAAGAACAATGCCAAATGAATTTTAGCGAATACGTCACCCGCAGAAAATTGCAGAAAGCGAAAGAGCTGCTGCTGAAAACGAATCTGACCATAGTGGAAGTCGCATGCCGTACCGGTTATCAGAGAGTCAAATATTTTAATAAGCTGTTCAAGGAATACGAGGGAATGAGTCCGGGCCAGTATCGATCCATTAGGAACGGAGTGGAAGCCCACATTCAATAATAGCTCGAACAAACCTAAAAAAAAGAGGAATCTTTCCTAAAAAGTGGTTCCTTATGTCTTATGACCATAGGCTCTATAATATGTATGCGGTTACACAAAACCGAAGAAATAAAGAAAAGGGGAGGCAAAGTATGAAAAAAATGAAACGTGTTTTAGTGGGACTTTCTTTAATGCTCGTAATGTCGTCTGTTCTCGCAGCGTGTGGTGGCGGAGGCTCGAAGGAACCCAACTCACCAAACAATACGGCCCCAGCAACTAACAATGGTTCGGCTTCCAAAGGCGGAGAAAGCCCGAAAGTTACTATCAATCTTTGGAGCTTCACGGATGAGATTCCGAATATGACCCAAAAATACTTAGAAACCCATCCTGATGCAAATGTGGAATTCAAAACTACGGTTATTGCAACTACTGATGGCGCTTATCAACCGGCACTTGACCAGGCACTGGCCGGCGGCGGTAAAGATGCCCCGGACATTTATGCAGCTGAAGCTGCGTTCGTGCTCAAATATACACAAGGCGACGCATCCATTTATGCGGCTAATTACGCGGATCTGGGCCTTGACGATCAAATGGTTAAGGATGCGGGCATCGCTCAATATTCCGTTGATATCGGCAGCAAAGACGGCGAACTGAAAGGCCTCGGTTACCAAGCCACAGGCGGAGCCTTTATCTATCGCCGCTCCCTTGCGAAGGATACTTTTGGAACGGACGATCCAGCCGCAATCAAAAATGAAATTGGCCCTGGCTGGGATAAATTCTTTGCAGCAGCTGCGAAGCTGAAAGCTAAAGGATACGGGATCGTATCGGGTGACGGCGATATTTGGCATCCGATTGAGAACAGTTCTGACAAGGGTTGGATTGTTGACGGGAAGCTTCATATTGATCCGAAGCGTGAACAGTTCCTTGATCTTGCCAAGGAGCTCAAAGACAAAGGCTATCATAATGATACGCGAGACTGGCAGGAAGCATGGTACGCAGATATGTCCGGTACTGGCGCTCAACCGATCTTCGGTTTCTTTGGACCAGCATGGCTCATCAACTACGTCATGAATGGCCAAGTCAAGGATACGAATGGCGACTGGGCTGTTACCGAGCCGCCGACAGGCTTCTTCTGGGGAGGCACATGGCTGCTGGCCAACAATGAAGTTACTAAGGACGAAGCCAAGAAGGCGGCAGTTGCAGACTTTATTAAATGGGTTACCCTCGACACTTCTGACACGGGCCTCCAAACTTATTGGGCTAACGGTACGATGAAAGAGGGCGAACAAGGTACGAAGGATAGCGTTGCATCCTCTGTCGTAATGTCGAAGTCCAACGGCGAAATAGAACTGCTCGGCGGACAGAACATGTTCGACGTGTTCGTTCCAGCCAACGCTAACGCATCTGGTAAGAACCTGACTCAATTCGATGAGTCGATAAATCTGCTCTGGCGCGATCAAGTACGCGAGTACACCTCAGGCAACAAGGACCGCGCAAGTGCGATTGCAACCTTCAAACAGCAGGTCAAAGACCAGCTTGACATTGATAGCGAATAAGAAGGAAGCGGAAGGGGCGGGGGAGTTCCCCCGCCTCTTTATATCAACAAGTGAGGTGAGGACATGCGTCGCAAGGTTGTCAACTATTCGAAATATGGTTATTTTTTTACCTTCCCGTTTGTGGTTGCATTTGTGATTTTCTCGTTGTATCCCATTCTATACACCGCGGTCATTGGGTTTACAGACATGAAGGGCTTAGTGCCCAAGCCAATTCATATTCTGGATAACCCATTTCAGAACTTTAAGGATCTCATTTTTAATAATCCCTCGTTCAGGAAGTCTCTGTTCAATACAGGGCTGCTCTGGATAGTCAATTTCATCCCTCAGATCGTTCTCGCGCTTTTGCTTACGGCATGGTTCACGAATCAGCGCCTTAAAATAAAGGGACAAGGTGCATTTAAGGTTCTGTTCTATATGCCTAATATTATTACTGCAAGTACCATCGCCATACTTTTTAGCACGATGTTTGCCTATCCGATGGGCCCAATCAACAGTTTGTTTCAGTCACTGGGATTGTCCGATGCTCCGATCTATTTCCTTCAGGATAAGACGACAGTGCGCGGCATTGTATCATTCATTCAATTCTGGATGTGGTACGGCAACACATTGATCATTCTTATTGCAGGCGTTATGGGTATAAATCCCGCTCTATTCGAGTCTGCGTCAATCGACGGTGCGAACGGAATTCAAACCTTCTTCCGCATCACACTGCCGAGTCTGCGTACAATATTGCTGTTCACGCTGATTACATCGATGGTCGGCGGTTTAACGATGTTCGATATTCCACAGTTGTTCCTTTTGGGAGGGCCAGACGATTCCACGCTTACCACGACCATGTTCATCTATGGGCAAGCGTTCAAGGGCAGCTATTTATATAATCGCGCTGCAGCGGCGAGTATGATCCTGTTTGCGATTGCGGCGTTCCTGTCTGCAATACTGTTCTACGTAATGCGCGACCGTGATGCGGCAAAGTTGAAGAAAGCGGAAAAGGAAAATAGAAAGTCTGCCCGTGCAGCAGTAGAGAGAGAGGTGTAATACATGGAAAAAACTCAGAAAAGGGGAACCGCCGGTCTAAAGTTTACCAAGGCGATCATCTATGTTGTCTGTATTTTTCTGGCGATCCTCAGCATCTTTCCGTTTTGGATCATGTTTGTAAACGCTACACGCTCTACAGCTGAAATCCAAAGCGGTCTTTCGCTGCTTCCTTCCACTCACTTAATAAGCAACTTGCAAGTGCTGCTCGGCAAGAGCTTTGATCCTATTCAAGGATTCCTGAATTCGTTCATTATCTCCAGTTCGGCAACCATCTTAACGGTCTACTTCTCGTCCTTGGCGGCTTATGGACTAGTGACCTATAATTGGAAGCTGCGCAACGCATTTTTTACTTTTATCCTTTGTGTAATGATGATTCCTGCTCAGGCAAGTGCGATCGGATTCTATCAGTTCATGTATAAATTGCAATGGACGAATAATTTCCTTCCGCTGATATTGCCTGCCATAGCAGCACCGGCGGTAGTGTTCTTCATGCGCCAATACTTGCTAGCAACGCTGTCGCTAGAAATCGTAGAAGCCGCGCGTGTAGACGGATCTGGAGAATATAAAACATTCAACCGGATCATTCTGCCGTTGATGATACCAGCAGTGGCGACGCAGGCCATCTTTGCCTTTGTAGCCAACTGGAACAACCTGTTTATGCCGCTCATTTTGCTAACCAAAAAAGAGATGTATACGATGCCGATCATGGTAAGTTTGCTTCGCGGTGACATTTACAAGTTGGAATTCGGCTCGATCTACCTGGGGCTGGCCTTGACGGCATTACCGCTGTTTATCGTTTACTTCCTGTTATCTCGGTATATTATCGCAGGGGTAGCCCTGGGAGGCGTGAAAGAGTAACCCATCAGACATTGCTGCGATGCAGACCTGTTGTGCAGGTTCGAGAATGAAGCTTAAAGCTAAGCTATTACATGGGATCGCCTCATTTCGGAGGTTTGTAGGAGTACAAACCTTTGACCGGATGAGCGATCTTTTTCTTTTTGCCGGACGGGTCGGAGTGCCCGTAATTATAGGATGCATAGGCCCAGGGGGGAGCCGCTGTTTCGAAGGCCTCTACCTTGGCTTTTTCAGTTATTGGATAAACTTCAGAAGTTTTCCCATGCTCTTCCTCTGGCGTCTATCGCCGGAAGTCAGGTCATGGTATATTAAGACTTTGGAGCCATTTTATCTATACGATTGGACAGCCCATTGTAGCCGGATCATGACGAAAAATGACAAATAGGAAAATCTGCAAAAAGTACCGGGCAAATGACAATATATGATAAAAAATTTTAGTGGTTTCCAGAATATTGAAGGTTTAAGAGAGATTATATCGAATAATATAATGTAGGATTATCGAAGTTTTTTTATTTTAATGGCAGGGGTGCTGTAATGAAGGGGTTATTCAAGGCCATAGCCATCTTTTTTGGATTATTACTCATTGTATATTGTGTTTTTCTATTAGAGAATTCTGGTGACAAAAAATCAACTGAACAAACGATAGGGCATTGGGAAATTGCATGGACAAGCGATAAAGAATTGGATCTTACTGAGCAGAATTTAAAAAAACTTGAATGGATTCAGGTTTCTACACAGGCTCCGGCACCTGAAAGACCCAAGGATGCAACTGCCCAATGGATAAAAATTGATTTACCCGAACTTAGTCTAGAATCATCTACGGTTCTTATTAGTAAGATCTACGGAAAACATATTTTAGCGATTTATAATGGGGCTAAAATTTATGAATCTGATCGCAATTATAACTATGAAATCAATAGCGTGATTTTGCCCGTGGATAAGGTTGATGCTGAGCAATCTCTTTACATTGGGGTATCATCTCAAAGGAGAATAGGCATTCCAAACGAAATTCAAGTCGGTGAATATCAGGAACTCTTAAAAAAGTATGTTAAAGGAAATATTTCTGATTTCATTTTGGGCAGCACGCTTATATTTATCGCAGTGATTATGTTAGCTTGTACGGTATTTTTAAGATCAGATAATCTTGTAATCTGGGTATCTCTCTGTGCTGTGTTTTTATCTAGCGGCGTAATTGTAATCACGTACTCATCCTTCTTATACTGGTTATTTGAGGATTTGGGTAAGGTGTACGTAACATTATTTGATGCTGCTTTATTTATCCTACTTCCGGCATTTACATTTTTCTTTGAGAAAGTTTTTGGACCAGGTTATTACTCAATAATTCGCAAATTTAGAAACTTTCAAGTAGTTTATTCAGTAATTTGTGCATTATTGCTTATTCTTAATGAATTGACATCAGGCAGAATTTTTCCGATTTATAATTTAATATCACAAGAATTTCTCGGGTTTATAATGATTACCCAATTTGTATTGCTATTGAGCATTGTGACTATATATACAATTCAAAAGAATAAAGATGCGGTTATTTTTAGTATAGGATTTTTAATTTTAGCAGTGTTTGGAATTGGTGAACTAGTTTGGTTTTATTCTCAAAATTCGTTTTATGATTTGTACTTGTGGAAGTGGGGTGTAATATGCTTCCTGATTTCCTTAATTATTATTTTAGGAAGAAGATTTGCTGAAAATCATGAACAAGTGGTCGAGTACTCAAAGCAGTTAGAGATGTTTAACAACGAACTGCAGCGTTCTGAGAAAATGGAGATTATCAGCGAAATGGCTGCTTCAGTGGCTCATGAAGTGAGAAATCCATTGCAAGTCACTAGAGGATTCATTCAATTATTGGCTGAAAAGCACGAGAACTCCGAGAAAGTCTATTTAAATATGGCTCTGGACGAACTTGACCGCGCATCGAATATCATCACTGATTTTCTTACTTTTGCTAAGCCGGAAGTAGGAAAGGTGGCCACACTAAATTTGATGCAGGAATTCATACATATTGAAGGAATCTTGGTTCCCATGGCTAATTTACAGGGTGGAAAAATCGCAGTTAATATCCCGGATAATTTATTAATCAAAGGAAATTCATCAAAATTTAAGCAGGCTATTATTAATATCATTAAAAATAGTATCGAATCTCTTCACGGAGAGGGAGATATCCAGGTATGGGGGTATAAAGAAGATGATTGGGTCTTTGTTCATATTAAAGATAACGGTGAGGGAATGGATTCTGATGTGTTAGCCCGACTTGGTGAACCGTACTTCTCTAACAAGACAAAGGGAACAGGGCTCGGCCTTATGGTAACGTTTAGAATAATAGAAGTTATGCAAGGGGAAATCACTTTCTTGAGTGAAAAAGGAATAGGTACTGAAGCAATTATTCGCTTCCCGTCAAGAGAAGATTGACGGGAAGCTTTTTTTCGTAGTGTTTGTTTTCTATGAAAGATATGAGGCTAGCTCCACACAGCATTCGGCTTGATGTCACTTTTAATTACGTCCGACGGATTTGGGGGAAGCACAAGATAAAATTCGTCGGAATGTTCTTCAACTGTTTTAACCTGGATGTGATCCGGAATTATAACCCCAAGCGCCTCCTGGATTGCCGCCTTCGGATCGGCTAGCAGTTTTGCTTTGAAACTAGGATCTTGCCAAGCTTTCTGAATAATCTGTGTTTGAAGGAGAGCTCCTGATGTTGTCATAAAGATCACCCTTTCTCAGAAAAAATGGTTATAAATACTTACATATTATAACATTGGTCACTGTTTTAATCTAGGAATTCGCCATTTTTTTCGACAGCCAATACTCTAAACCGCCATTTTCCAACAATTTCCTATCCTTCACGATTTGCTCAGCAGCTTGGCGAATATTAAGTACCAGGAATTCATGGAAATCATATAGATGTGGGGCATAACAACGAACATTACTTAAGGATTGGTGGTGAGCCTCTGCTTGCTGTGCATACTCTAGTAAGATGTCTTGCGTGTAAATCGCTTGTCTAATCTCGTCCGGCGCAGGTCGGCGCTGCTCCGTCAATTGCTGTTTCGTTTCAATCAGCCCAACGAGACAGTTATAGCTCCCTTCCGTTAAATCCTTCTCCCAGTCCATCCAATCATCCAGCATTTGCAGTGTAATAAGGACGGTGTCCACGCTATCCTCCAAGGTGGGAATATTCTCCTCCTGATTAGAGAGCAAGCAAACGGCGGCAACTGTCAGTTTGACGGGCGCTGCTTTGTGTGCGATTCTGATGGGATTCTCCAGGAAGAAGTTGCTGCTGTTCTCGTGGGTGACGGCATCGGCCCATTCAGCGATGTATTTCCGGAAGTAGGACCAAAATGGTGAGCCAGTGGGGAAGTATTCTCGGTAGATGCTCATGAACTCGAAGTGAATCATATCGGCTAAGGGGAGCTGATGCTTAAATCTTGCTTCAGGATTGTCCATCAAGTCGTCGAGCAAGTGATAATACATCATCCCGAAAATATTTGCTATCGCGATTTGGCGGCAATCCGTGATCTGTACTGCGGATTTCTCCTGCAGCCAGTACGGCAGAAGGTAGCAAATATAATTTTTCGAGCGATTCTCCTTCAATACATGAAACTTGTCGAGGAAGTCACGAGCAGGTTGGCAAAAAGAGGGGGGGAGGTCAGACAACAACTTGTCCGCTGCAGCGAACGCTTGCTGCAAATCTTCTTCATAACTTGAAAGCCAGCGCAAAATAAACACCTCTCATCATAATGGAAGCCCGGTATACCAATAACATAATCCGTTTGGCAAAGAAGACGAGAGTAATCCGGTTACTAATATTATAGCGTATATGAAAAGTTCTAAAAATACAAATCTGTGACTTTTGATCTAAATGAAGGTTGAGCTTGTCTGGCCATTTAAAAATACCGCCAAAAGCTTTTCTTGGCGGCATTTTCAGGAGAAGCAGATTTATGCATTCGGCAAATTTAAGGCGTTGTCGGCATTCTGTATATCCATCTGAATTTGCTGGTCTGGGTCGTAAGCATTATAATAGCCGTTATCCTTCATATAATTGAAGATTTGTTCGTGAAGGTTGACAGCTTTACTCAGTTGATCACACAATACGTTTCTAACCTCCGGAGTAGCTGCTTCGGAGAGTGCGGCTGCATAGTTCTTGATTCCGCTTTTGGCGGCGATTAACAAATCGGCGGCAACTACCTGGTCGGTCATTGCGTTCATTCCGGTCGTGTTCTTCATTGTGGTATTCATTTGCGGCCTCCTGTTATACGAGTAGGTTTCTTAGTTGTTGAATATCCTCAGTTCCGCTGCGCACGTCATTTTCCAAAATTGTTCTAAGGTTTGGATCATCCTGTACAACGGGGATTTATGCTTACTTAAACGCAACGACACGGATCCGTTTGTAGTCTGCGAACCAAACGTTGTCCTGATACAGCTTGGCTCTGGCAGCATTACAGATTTGCTGAAATGCTCTAGCTCTATTCGTATCCGAAAGGTCTTGAAAGAATTCATCCGCGCCTAGACCACTTAGCCAATGAAATAAACCATTCTCCCCGTCTTCAAGTGGGGTAGGCCTGTCAAAATGTACAGCATAGGTTACGCGAAAGCCCTGTGCCTCCAGCAATGAGCTATACTCGCCAATACTAGGGAAAAACCACGGGTTGCGCTGTTCCCCATCGATGCCGTAATGTTCAGATAGTACTTTGCAGGTGCTCTGTATAATGGTATCTACGTTGCCCCGGCCGCCGAATTCGGCAACAAACCGTCCTCCCGGCCGAAGAGCTCTCCACACGCAAGCGGCGACAGCCTCGGCATCCTTGATCCAGTGCAGGGCCGCGTTGGAGAAGACGGCATCCATGCTTTGATCCAGGGAGAAATCCGCCGCATTGCCGACGATAAAATCAAGGCTAGGATATTTCCGTCTGCCCTGCTCGATCATGGCAGGGGAGTAGTCCATCCCGAGCACCCTGGCCCCGCTGTTCTGAATTTCAAAGCTTAAGTCGCCGGTTCCGCAGCCCAGATCAAGAATCATCTCTCCCGGCTGCGGTTGAAGCAGACGAAGTACATCTTTCCCGTAATCGGATACGAATCCAAGCTTCTGATCATACAGTTCCGGCTTCCAGTCATGAATCGATCCCATCATGTCATCCTCCTAATTAGGCCTGATTGTTATTTTTTGCTATTCCCATCATGGCACAATCGACCTAATTAGTTAAATATATAATTCCAATCTGCGTGATAGATATCACCTATGAGAAGGGGGTTCCTTTAGAACATTTGGCGAAAACCGATAAAGATCAACAGCAAGCCGGAAACTACCGTTGCCCGATGGCCCAATTTCTCGGCTGCGAACTTCTCCCCGAATCCGGCGCAAAGGGCCAACAGTATAAAGCTGAATAAGCCTACAGACAGAGAGGTGTACCATACATTTAATTGAGTAATGCCTGCATTGAAGCCACCAGCTAAAGCGTTCATCGCCAGGGCGATTCCAAGAATGATTGATTCGGGTATGCTAAGCGACTTGGAACTGTCGATATCGGCTTCCTCCGGACTTTGGAGCAGCCGTGTTAAAGAATTTGCCGAGGGTTCTTTGGGGGCAGGCTTCTTCTCCAAGTAGGGCTGGATGAGCACCCATATGCCGACACCGATAATGACGATCGTGCCGATCAACTGGCCGATCCAAGGGGGCATCCAGGTGGATATCAAATTTCCAAATAAGCCGGAAACGAGGGTAGCCAAAAAGGAAATGAAGGCAATGGTTAAATTGGAATACCAGGGAATATGGATTTTTCGAACACCGTAAGCAATTCCGACCCCAGCGTTGTCTAAATTGGACGCCACACCGATCGCGATGATCGCTAACAGACTGTAGGAACTCAACGAGGTTCACTCCTTTGCATCGCTTTGCTCACAGCATATGCCCAGGACTGCATTTTGGTTTCTCCCATAATAATTTGCTGAAAGTGAAGAGAAAAACTCCCTTTCTACCGTATAAAGTAGTATAATTTACAATAAGATATATCTGAGGAGTGATAAATGTGCTTGAAAACTTGTTGCGGCCAACGCATCTGCTGTTGCTGGTCATTGCCGCGCTCCTGTTGTTCGGTCCCAGCAAACTGCCGGAACTTGGACGCAGTTTTGGCACGATGTTAAGGGAATTCAAGAAAGGCGCCCGCGGAGATTTCAAAGAAGAGGAAGACAAGCCGCAGGAAGTCAAGTCCATCGAAGAAACAAGCAAGTCCTAATGATAGAAAATGGGGGCGCCGAAGGGTGCCTTTTTTTGTTGCATGAATAATCATTGCAGCTAATAAAGCGGCCCTCTAAAAAGAGGGCCGCTTATAAAGAATATAGTTAATACGCCTTGATTAAATTGTATGTCGTAGTCCCGGCAAAGGTAGAGGAGCTTTGGATCATCCAGCCGGAAGGCAAGTTGTAGATCGAGGTTACCTGTTCCGTGCTTCCAGTAGGCAGGCCATTTAAATTAACTAGATTGTATGTCGTTGTTCCCGCAAACGTGGAGGAGCTCTTGATCATCCATCCAGCAGGCATGTTATAGGTAGAAGTAACCTGCTGCGTTGCGCGTGCAGGGCCGTTGTTGAGGTTGACAATGACGTAGGTGGTTGTCCCGGCAAAGGTAGAGGAGCTTCTGATCATCCAACCGTAAGGCATATTATAAGTAGATGTGACCGTTTGTGTTGCTCCATAAGGCGCTCCGTTTAAATCAACAAGAACATAAGTTGTCGTTCCCGCAAATGTAGAGGAACTTTTAATCATCCAGCCGACAGGCATGTTATAGGTGGAAGTGACTGTGATTGTGTTCCCGTAGGCTGCGTGAGCCAAGCTGTACGAATTGGCAAAAATCAGAAGGAAAACGAGTAGAACGGCACATTGCTTCAGTTTTTTCATACAAAACCTCCTAAAAAATTTAATATATTACTAGATTTATTATATAATGGAAATTACATCCTTAACAATAGCTTGTTTAAAATTAATACGAAAAAAAGCAGAATGAGATTTCTACGGTTAGGGTTTGGTTTAAGATAGGCAAGTTACAAGTTACTGAGGGGGCTTGATTAGTATCATAGATTAAATGAAGACATAGGAGGCATTGGAGGCGATTGTAGAGGAGGACAGGCCGCATTGGATAAAGGCGGTAAACAATGCGGCCTCCAACAAGATTGGCGAACAGGGGGCATGGCTCGAAGAAGGAGAAAATACGGACGGCAACAGTTTTGATGGCGCAATTGATACACCCATCTATCCTTCAGCAACCTCCGGTTTCTTCCAGAACAGCGCAATTACCGTACCGATCAACAGGACGATGGCCGCGAAATAGTAGGGATAGTTCAGATTAATATCGAACAGCGCACCACCCACAATCGGGCCAAAAATATTGCCGATGCTAGTAAATGTCGAGTTCATGCCGCCCACAAAGCCTTGCTCGTTCCCGGCAATCTTTGATAAATACGACGTGATGGCCGGACGCATCAAATCGAAGCCGGTAAAGAGGACGAAGGTGGTCAGCAGTATGATGAAATATGTGCTTACATATGTCATCAGGAGTACAAGAACCGTGGAAATCCCCAGGCAATAACGGATGACATTGATTTCGCCTAAACGCTTGATGAGGTGGTCAAACAGCAGGATCTGGGCAATCGCGCCGACCAGTGCCCCGCCGGTAATGACGATAGCAATATCCTTCGGCGTGAAGCCGAACTTATGGTCAACGAACAGGCTGAAGAGCGACTCAAACGCAGCCAGGCCGAACGACGACACGAAGATCAATATGAATGCAATGGAATACATCGGAAGGAAGACGCGGCGCAGACCAGTCGTTTGCCCTGGTTTTGTGGAATCCTCAACTGCACGTTCAGGCTCTTTCAGCAGAACCAGGGACAGAATCGCAGCGAGCCCACCCAGCAGCCCGGCAGTATAGAAAGGAAGGCGCGTGCCGATTTCCGCGAGAAATCCGCCAAATCCGGGGCCGATGATAAAGCCTGTGCTGATGGCAGCAGACATATAGCCAAGCGCCTTGGGCCGGGTTTCGCTTGTTGTAATATCCGCGATAAAAGCCGTTACCGCTGGCATAATGAACGCTGCGCTGATTCCGCCAAGCATGCGGGACACGAACAATACTTCAACCGTTTTTCCGAGTCCGAACAGAAACTCTGAGAAGCCGAAAATGAACAGGCCAAGCACAATCATGACCTTGCGTCCGTACTTGTCCACCCAGCGTCCGGCAAACGGCGAACTGATCAGCTGTGTAATGGCAAAGACCGATACCATATAACCTACGACTTTCCCGCTAATATTCAGCTCATTCATAATGGTAGGCAGCACCGGAATAACGAGCCCGATCCCGAGGAAGGCGATAAATAAATTCGTTAGCAGGATGGCCAAGGTGATTTTTGGATTTTTCATAAACAAGACTCCTCTAAATCCATACTGTAAGAACAGTAGATGATGGATAACTCTATAATGTAAGGTTGATCCGCAGAGTTATTATTATACAGTAATAATAACTCTGTTGCAGTATAGGATGTATTTGCTGGTCACGTACTGATTATGGCGCGAGGCCAGTAGAATATGAGAGATGTCCCGTGCAATAACTGGATTTGTTGCAGTTAAAAGTTGTTCTTACCTTCAGAATGTATATTTAACTGGATTTTGTGTAATTAAATGAGTCGGAAAGCCCAAGTTGGTAGGAAAACGAAGCGTTAGACACACTAAATACAGCTATTTCGTCTAATCGTGGAAAAAGTAAAAAATAGAATCAAGAAATCCACCTAAATCGAGCGTGGGTCTGGGTCTGCTGAAGAAGTACGCGAATTGGGCGAATTGGGCGAATTAGGTAGCGGAGGCAAAGGCCTGAAGAAGTTTCTGGGCTGGGGGAAAATGATGGCCCAAACATCGCATCGCAATATGTTAAGGAGTTCACGGATGAGGCGGATGGTATGCGTAGTGCAAGATGCAGCCCCCCAGAAGGACACTTTGTACAAAGTTCCATCTTGGGGGTTACTTGTCGTTTTTTAATGTAGAGAAATTAAACAAGGATTTAAAAGAGCGGCAGGTTCAAACGGATCGCCTTGTATCCGAAGGGTTCTACAGCCACTTGGCCTGGCGGAAACTCGTCTCCGGTTAAGGCATCCGTACCCTGGCAAGGCAGGGTGACGCTTCCGCCGCGGCCATCCATATTGACGATGAACCATACTGTTTGGCCACTAGCTCCACATCTTGGCGCGACAAGCGTCCCAGGGGTCACGTCGCTCCTGACGGTGACCCCTGCTTCATCCGCATAATGCCGGATAAGCTGGCGAAGCATGGCGTCTCCCTCCTCGCCGCTTGGCATCGAGCCCAGCATGACGATCTTCCCCAGTCCATGACGGTGCTCGGTCACGAACGCCAGACCGGGCGTCAGTCCTTCGCTGATCTCGCCCACCACGGACGCGCCGCTTTCCAGCGGCTGGAATACCGCGCTCCAAAGCGAAAGCGGAGCCGATACGCCGAAAGCGCGTCCGATTGATCCCGTACCGTCCATAGGGTACATATAGACCGTCTTCACGCCCGCTAATTTCTCCAACTCGCCCAACCCTGCATCCGTCGGAATCGTATGCTCCTCCGTGATGATTCTAAGCAGGGGCTGCACAAGCTAAAGCTGAATCATACCGATCCCTTTGCTCCCCTTCTGCTGGATCGCGACGGGGTTCCAGCCCCTGATCGTTTAAATGAATGCGGTGAATATACCGCATGGTACCCGCAGGACGAGTGGACGCCTGTGGAGCTTTTTCAGCAGACAATGCCCCCTCGGCTGCAGAGGTGCCGGCGATAGATCGGTTGTTTGGTCAAGGGCAGGAAGCGACTTATTGGCGGGTGGATCGGCCGGAATGCTGGGTGAGGCCTTATCTGGAAACTCCCCTATATGGCAGATGGAATTATCCACTGGGCGTAACGCTTTATGGACTGCTGAGAACGGGAGTGGCCTTGTCAGCACCGCACTATACGGAATATGCCACCGGGCATATCGAGCAATGCAGCAAGTGGCATGATTATGCCGAGTGGGATCGCAAACAATACGGGGCGCCGGGATTGAACCATCAGCTGAGCTTGATCGACTCTCTGGACGATTGCGGTTCCTTTGGCGCGGCGATGCTGACGGCAAAAAAGCTGCGTCCCATATTGGGAGTGGAGCACGCGGCCGCCCATATCGCCCATTACATCACGAACGTACAGGATTGTTTGCCGGATGGGGCGTTCTACCGGACTCGCGGTACCGTTGATTTCATGAAGGGTACGATGTGGTGTGATGATTTATATATGAGCACCCCATTTCTGTCCAAATATGATGAGCTTACAGGAGACGAGCGTCATTTGGACGATGCGGCTTCCCAGTTTTTGCGGTATAAAGAGCGCTTATTCATTCCTGAGCTAGGAATCATGCATCATGTGTTTGATCATAAATTCGGCAAACCAAACGGTGTTCCCTGGGGGCGGGGGAACGGCTGGGTCATCTTCTCGCTGACCGAGCTGCTGATGATCATGCCGCCAGAGCATAAGCTGCGGCCAGAGCTGCTGGAATTTTACCGCGAGCTTAGCGAGGGCTACCGCAAGCTGCAAAGCGCAAACGGGATGTGGCATCAGGTGCTGACAGACGGCGAGTCATATGCCGAGGCTTCCTGTACGGCGATGTTCATCTACGCTTTTGCTCGTAGGGTTCGGCATGGCTGGCTGGAAGAGCCGGACTTATATTTGGGAGGCGGCCGTAAGAGGCTGGGAGGGACTAACCGAGACATGCATTGATAAGCACGGCAACGTATACGGCGTATGCCGCGGATCAGGGTATTCGTTTAATAAGCTGTATTATAAGGAAGAGCTCGACTGGCAGCTGAATGATACGCATGGGATCGGCATTGTGCTGCTGGCGGGCATAGAAATTGTACAATTGGAGTCCGAGCTTGTTGAATAATGATAATTGCTTGCAAATATGGTACCATATTTAATGGCTGTTTATTACGCATGCTCAAGCCTTTAGGTGTGGAGGGATCATTATGCAAGACGAATATACGCGCAAGCTGGAGGACCAGAAAGGCCTGTTCAAGCAGCTTGGCATCAAGCTGGACGCCCTGACGATCCATGAGAAAGATTTTGACGTGAAGATGCGCGGGTATGAGAAAGAGGAAGTAGACCGTTTCCTGGATGATATTATCGTTGACTATGAAAGATTTTACGATATCATCACGGATTTGTTGGATAAATATAAGGAGCTCCAGCGCCGCCAGGCTTATCTTGAAGAAGAGAAGAAGGCGTTGTCGGTCCGCAAGGTGAATACCGATTCCGGCAGCGTGATTGAGCGCCAGCTCGTAGAGGACGGCATCCGGCAAATGGAGCGCAGCCTGGAGCAATTCAAACTGCATATTCGCAAGGAATTTGATGTATAAGAGGGACTGGTGCTCGGAGCGCCGGTTCTTTTTTTGTATAAAAAAAGCCCACTTTGCGCAACATTTCACTAAAGAGTCGTTCCATTCACAGGATGTTCATGCATTCTTCATTGCACAAAATGGGGGGACGTGGTATTATATATTTAAGATTTAGATCTAGTCTAAATTTAAAATAGTTTAAAAATGAAATTCTTAGGGCTAGGCTGACGAGAACCGATCCTATTTTGATGATTGAATGGAGGAATTACTAATGTCAAACCAAGTACTGACTGAAACTAACCAAACCCTGCATCAACAATTGAACCTGCAAATCGCTAACTGGACGGTGTTGTATACAAAGCTGCATCATTTCCACTGGTACGTGAAAGGTCCTCAATTTTTTACGCTGCATGAGAAGTTCGAGGAGCTGTACAATGAAGCGGCTGGCTACGTCGATGAAATTGCTGAGCGGCTGTTGGCGATTGGCGGCGAACCGATTAGTACGCTAAAGGATGCTTTGGCGCACACGACGATTTCCGAAGCGGCAGGCAGGCAGTCCGCAGAAGAGATGGTTGCGGCTGTGGTCGCTGATTTCGAATCGATTAGCCAAGAGTTGAAGAGTGGAATGGAAGCCGCAGAGCAGGCTGAAGATGAAGCGACCGGGGATCTGCTGCTTGGCATGCTGTCGGCTTTAGACAAGCATATATGGATGCTGAACGCATATTTAGGTAAGTAAGTTCATAGGCACGCAGATGGAACCTGTTCGATTAGGATCATATCCTAATCGAACAGGTTTCTTCGGGTGCTCTGTAAAGGGGGAATATACCGTGCTCAAAATCAAAAGAATTTATGAGAATCCCGCTTTCGAGGATGGCAAGCGCATACTAGTGGACAGAATATGGCCTCGCGGCATCAGCGAAGCCGAAGCTCAGCTCGACTTATGGATGAAGGAGGTTGCCCCGAGTACCGGGCTGCGGAAATGGTTTGCCCACAAGCCTGAACGGTATGCCGAATTTTCCAAGCGTTATGAGCAGGAGCTGGCTGCGCAGGAAGTTAAAGTGTATGTCGAGCAATTGCGTTCCTGGATGGAGAGCGAAACGGTCACTTTACTGTACGCAGCTAAGGATCAGAAGCATAACCATGCACTTGTGCTGCAGGGCGTGCTGGAACGTAAATGATGTGCCGCGATCACACAGCTCCTGGCTATCTTTAGTAGGCTTTTGCAGGCTATTGTGCGGCCAAATGCCGCATGTCCCGAAGCTGGACATTCGAGCTGTAAGTTGCCGATTTGCTTCTTAATTTGAAGGCGGGATAGTTCTCTTCTGCATCAAGCCACAGTGTATCCTCATAGAAAATTTGATGCTGTTGATCGACGACAAAGGACAAGCCTCCGGCATCGATCGGAAGGTCAAATTGACCTTTCTCGTTTTGGATTAGCAGTGTATTTATTCCGTCACAGCCGCAGCCTTCCGTGTCATAATACAGCTTGATCACACCGGGCTCTTCCCCTAATTTCTCCTGAAGTCTGCGTTCCGCCAACGGCGATAATTCCAATTTTATCATTGTTGCTGCTCCTTTTTTTATATAAGATGAACTTTAAAAAGGGATATAAGCAAGGGAGGGAAAATGATCCGAAGAAGCCAAAAGCCGTCTGAAAGAAAGCTGCTTCGAAAGCGACAAGCTTGCGGCGTCTTTGTGATCAGATTTCTACCCTTTATGAATCTATACCATCCAAGAAATCTGGGAACAACAGCGATCGTAGGAACATTTTACGTACTTGCCTACATCCCTTTTTATAGTTTAACTATATCATCCACTCCCTTGTCCCTTGTTTTGATTATAGATATTATTTTTTATTCCATCAAATCCCCACTTTTTACAATGTTAAATTATAATAGTAAGCAGATTGGATTTATTGCCTATGGGGCGAATTTTTGGAATGGATGGTGATTGTAATGGACGTATTGTCAGCAATTGAGAAACGGAGAGAGATTACGGCGTATAAGGAAATTCCGATTTCCGAGGAGGATTTGAGCAAGCTCAAGACGGCCTTGTATCAATCTCCTACCGGAAACAATTTGCCCTCAAGGGAATTTATTCTGATTACGAATAAATCGCTGCTGGCGCAATTGAGCAAGACAACGCCTTATATGCGGTGGCTGGAGCAGGCTGCTGCTGGAGTAGCTATTATCGGCCGCGAGGAAGTGAGCAAGTATTGGCTGCAGGACGCCTCCATCGCGGGAGGGTACTTGTGGCTGGCCGCGACATCGCTTGGACTTGGGGCAGCCTGGGGAGCGGTCTATCATGCAGAGGATCAGCAAGAATCTGCCCAGCGGGAAAGCTATGTGCGAAACTTGCTCGGTATCCCGGAGAAGTATCGTGTAGTAGCCATCCTGGGATTAGGTTATCCGGCCAGCGATCCGCCGCCGAAAGAAATGTACGCTAAGGATGCGGTGTTCCATTCGAATGGCTTCAATGTACGGTAATCGTAGGCACACATAGGGGCACATAGGAGCACATAGGAGCGCATAGGTGTACATGGAGCAAATGGAGCACATAGGAGCACATAGGAGCACATAGGAGCGCATAGGAGCGCATAGGAGCGCATAGGAGCGCATAGGAGCGCATAGGAGCGCATAGGAGCGCATAGGAGCGCATAGGAGCACATAGTGCAGTTAGAATAAAAAGTGGACATCTCTTAATGCAAAAATAGATAATGAGTCTAATAAGATGAAGAGGTGTCGAAATGAGTGAGACGAGACAACGGTATAACGAAACATTTAAACGTGAAGCCGTAAAGTATGTGCAAGAACAAACCAAGTCACTCGAGGAGATCGCAAACGAGTTAAACATTAATCCCGGTACATTACGAAACTGGGTCGGAAAGTATCGAGAATTTGAAAATGAACCCGTTAACCAAGGCGAAACTCTTCGCCAGCAATCTCAAATGATCGATGAACAACAACGGGAAATCGAAGATCTTAAGGAAGAGATCGCAATCCTAAAAAAGGCCATGCACATCTTCAGCAAAGAAAGGAACTAAGGTTCCAATTTATCGAAGATCACCGCTCCGATTTTCGACTGGAGAAGATGTGTAAAGTACTGCAGGTATCTAGGAGCGGTTATTACAAATGGAAAGCAGCCGAGCCTTCCCAAAGAGAGAAGCGCAGACAGAAGCTTTCAGAGCGTATTCAATGGCACTTCTACGACTCGGATGAAACCTATGGCAGTCCTAGGATACACAATGAACTTGTGAAGGAAGGATGGAGCATATCGGAACGTACGGTTGGCCTTATTATGCGAGAGCAAGGACTGCGTTCGTGCATGTCAAGGAAGTTCAGGGTTACCACCACAGACTCTAGTCACGATATGCCGATAGCCGAAAATGTCCTCGAGCAAGATTTTAAAGCTACGAAACCGAATGAAAAATGGGTAGCCGATATCACCTACATTCCTTGCCGTCAAGGAAAACTCTACCTGGCCAGCATCTTAGACTTGTATACGAAACAAATCGTCGGATGGAAATTAAGTGATAGAATGACGTCTAACCTTGTAATGGATGCCCTGAAGCAAGCCTACCTCGCAAAGAAGCCAGGAAAAGGGCTGATCCACCACTCTGACCGTGGTTCCCAGTATGCCTGTAAAGAATACCGCAACCAACTGATGCAATATGGAATGAAGCCAAGCATGAGCCGTAAAGGAAACTGCTATGACAACGCCTGTATTGAGGCTTTCCATAGTATCTTAAAACGCGAGTTGATCTACAGCAAACCTAAGTTCAAAACTAAACAAGAAGCCCAACAAAGGCTTTTTCGATATTTGGAATTCTTCTACAACCGAAAGAGATCTAACAGTACGATTGGATATATGTCACCGGTTCGCTTTGAGCAGCTGTATTACGAAAGGGTTGCTTAGTTTAGCTGTGTCCACTTTTTTGACAGAAGAGCATAGGAGCACATAGGAGCACATAGGAGCGCATAGGTGTACATGGAGCACATGGAGCAAATGGAGCACATGGAGCACATAGGAGAACAGCTTCCAGCATGCGGTGCTTCATTGCATGACGGCGGCTAATGCATAGGCTCCTCGTTTTTTTCTTGGTCGACTACGTTGACGCGTAAGCTATCCATGGGGAGTGATGTATGGGAAGCTTACGCTTTTTGTTGTTTTTTTAAAACTGCCCTCTTGCCCAACAAGTTTAAATGGAATTTTGGTATTTAAAATATGCAACCTAGCGTAAAGTGTACAATTAGCTGGATTTTGTGTCATTAATATCAGGGTTTTTAGCCAGATGATGTTGTTGAAGTGTTTTTTAATACATGAAATCCATTTAACTCTATAAATTGTCCCATTACACTATAATTAAGTACACAAAACGCAACTAAATCGGATCCGGGGTACACACAGAGCACAGAGCACAGAGCACAGGGCACAGGTTACAGGTTAAAGGATAAAAGATAAAAGATAAAAGATAAAAGATAAAAGATAAAAGGAACTGGCTGCCTGATGCAGTGGGGTGAATCTAGTCCTTTTTATTTGTGACGAAAATCACAATCTGAATATATAAATCCTCTACAATAAAAGTAAGGATTAGTTCAAATGAAGAAACGAGGTGCTTGTATGGGGAGCGTAGATACTTTACAGGAATTCTCTTTTGATGATATGAAGAAGATTTCAAGGACAGCTTTGGGGGAGGCGGTGCCCATTGAGCTTTACAGAGCTATTCGTCTCATCGGCATGTATCAAGGCCTTCCGATGAAAGGGAAGGGAACCACATTGACGGTTGGCCGGAAAATTGGCGAAAGCCTGCCCGTACATTCCGTTCAAGAGCTGCTTGATTTATTCCGAGAGCTGAAGGTGGGTGATCCGCAAATTGTTCTTGAAGAAGAGAACAAGCTTCATATTGCGGTGAAGGATTGCTTTTGCGTAGGACTGCCTGAAATCGAAGGAAATCTGGTTTGCGATTTGGAAGGAGCCATTATGGAGGGAGCGCTTAGCAAAATGATGGACAAAAGAGTGTCCGTCAGGAAAATCAAGTGCAATGTCAATGGCGACGATTGCTGTGAGTATGAGGTGCGACTCTAGAGATGATACAAGCAGCGCCTAATACAGCATTCAATGCAGTTTTAAATGCTGCTTCAATGCAGCTTCAAAATTATAAGGAGGATGATTACGATGGAGAAGAAAAATCTTGCTCAGTATCAAGAATATGTGGACAACAAATTTACGAAGCGTATCCTTTTTAAGGAAGAGGACAACGTTATTTTCGTATTGAATTTTGCTCCTGAGGCGGAACTGCCGACACATAAGCACCCAGGGGCCAACGTGTATATATTGGTACTTGAAGGTGCTGGCGAAGTAACGTGCAATGGACAGCCATCGGTGGTTGCCAAAGGGGATGTCCTTCATATTACCGGGGACAAGGATTTCTCTTATCGCGGCGGGGAGTCAAAATCTAGCCTGTATGTTGTGTTGACGAAGACTCCAAACGAAAACTACGCCAAGAACGTTTAAGGCAGTGCCAACCTACTTGAACTGATATCGATAGAGCTGGTTCCAAAAAAATGGTGAACATGAGGTTTTCCTCTGTTCACCATTTTTTATTTTTTTGCCGAGTGAACAACAGCATCAGGAATGATATGAAAATGATCGTAATGGTCCAGGCCCAGGCTAAATCGGTATTCCCCGTATCGACCGCGACATAGATGGCTGTGGGAAGCGTCTGGGTTTTGCCTGGAATATTGCCAGCGAACATGACGGTGGCTCCAAATTCTCCTAATCCCCGAGCAAACCCAAGAATATAGGCTGTAATCAGAGATTGCTTGCTAAGCGGCAGTGTAATATAGCGGAATACTTGCCACTCGCTGGCCCCGCTGGATCGCCCCGCATCCTCCAGCTCTCGATCAACCGAAGCGAACGCAGATTTCATCGTCTGGTAAACGAGCGGAAACGAGACGACGATGGAGGCAATGACCGCTGCCCACCAAGAAAATATGAGCGGTGAGGCGAATAGCCATTCGACGAAACGGCCGATCCCGCTCCTTCTGCCCAGGAGGACAAGCAGCAGAAACCCTATCACCGTAGGGGGCAGCACGAGCGGAAGCATAAGAACAGTCTCTAGTGCAATTTTACCCTTCCACGGTCGGCTGGACATCCAGCGGGCCATGGCTGTGCCGAGAATCGTGACCAGCACGCTGGACAGCAGGGCGACTTGCAGGGACAGGCGGATCGGCTGCCAAAATTCATGCCAAGGTATTTGCATGCTCATAAGGACTGTGCTGGAGTGAAGCCGTATTTAACAAAGACATCCAGCGCTTCTTTGGATTGAAGATAGTTATACAGCTCGGCAGCTTCCTTGTCATGCTTCGTGGACTTGATAACGCCGATCGGATACTCGACAGGAGTATAGATCGCGGGATCAACGGGTAAGGCGATCTTTACCTTGGCAGAGGTCAGCGCGTCAGACTGATAGACAAAACCAGCATCAGCATTGCCCGTCTCTACATATTGCAGAACCTGCCGAACATCCTTGGCTTGAACTACTTTAGGCTGAAGGATGTCCCATAGCCCGGCGAACATTAATGCTTCTTTGGCATAGCTTCCGGCAGGTACGCTTTCTGGAATTCCTACGGCGATCATTTTAACGTCGTTGCCGTTCAAGTCTTCCAGTCTCTGAACCTCATCTGAATGGTCCACAGGGACAATAACGACAAGTTTATTTGTCAGCAAACTCATATGCTGCTTGGTATCAATGATGTCTTGATCTAGAAGGAGATCCATATTTTTAGCAGCTGCCGAGAGAAATAAATCAACAGGCGCCCCTTGCTCGATCTGTTTCTGCAAGGCGCCGGAGCCCCCGAAATTAAACGTGAGCTTAACGGCAGGATGCTGTGCTTCATAGGAGGCTTGGATTTCTTTCATAGCGTCGGTAAGGCTTGCTGCCGCTGAAATGGTTAATTCCACCTGCTCATCGGAAGCGGTGCTGCAGCCGGTAAATACGAGGGATATGAACAGGAATAAGGCGGGAAAGATTCGCAGGCTTCTCATACATACAAACTCCCTTTCAAGTAGTGATCCAGTATCGTTAGACGATTTGCGTTTCATTATAAGTGGTTGCGGCCCGGGGAGTAAACCCTTTATGCCCCCGAAAAGGCGATTCCAGAGAGAAAGAGGGATATTAGGACTTCCCCTTATAGGAAGGACCGTAGGCAGCTTAACTATAGCGGTCTGTGCAGGGCTGGGGAATGGCGTTATATTTAAGCTTGTCCCGCAATACTTCAACAAGCAGGCGGGAACCGTGAATGGTATCGTATCGATGATGGGGGGGGCTAGGGGGCTTCTTCCCGCCGCTCATGCTCTCTATGATTTATTCCATGACCGGCCAGTACTCCATCGGGTTTATGGCTTTATCCCAGGTTGCTTTGGCAAGCTTGATTCTTGTCATATGGATGTATTATCAGGATCGGCTTGTCATGTCCAGCAAAGTGTTCCGCTATACGGGGCAAGGCATTCTAGTTACCGATTCCAAGGGAAGGATTAGAAGCGTGAATCCGGCCTTTACCAAGCTGACGGGGTATGCCGAGGATGGTTGTTGGCCATAAGCCGAGTATTTTAAAATCAGGAAGGCAATCCAAACCATTTTACGAGGAAATGTGGAGGACAATTAGAGAAACAGGCCAATGGCAAGGAGAGATTTGGAACCGCCGGAAGAACGGAGAGGAATACCTGGAGTTTCTGACCATCAATGCAGTTAAGGACGATTCCGGGGAAGTCGTCCACTACGTTGGGTTGTTCAGTGATATTAGTGTATGTGAAATAAGGACGACTGGTCATCCGGCCGGTTGCTCTTCCCTATTTTGGCGTATAAGGTGGCTGTATAATGAAAAGGTATGAGATTGTTGACGGGCCTATCCATATTCAGAATGCTATAGATTTGGTACTGCATCCAGGTGCAGGTGCGGTAACGACGTTTACGGGGCATGTAAGGGAATGGACACACGGCGTCAGAACGTTATACTTGGCTTATGAAGCTTATATTCCGATGGCGGAAAGAAAGCTGGCGCAAATCGGCGCCGAAATTGAAGAGAAATGGCCGGGTACACGTGTGGCGATGGCCCATCGCATCGGTGAATTGCATATTTCCGACATTGCCGTTGTCATTGCCGTATCGTCACCGCATCGGAAGGCGGCTTACGAGGCCAATGAGTATGCGATTGAACGCATCAAAGAAATGGTGCCGATCTGGAAGAAGGAATATGGGAAGATGGCGAGGAATGGATCGGAGATCCGAGGAAGAAGCCTGAACGAGGGGGGAGTGCGGAATGATACGAGTGCTCTATTTTGCAGGTCTTCGCGATTTGACGGGGAAAGCGGAGGAGCTCATTGACCGCCCGGAGTGGACGGTGCGGGAGCTTATAGACTGGGCTAAAGCGGTTTACCCGGAATTTCATCGAACCGTATTTGTTGCTGTCAATGAAGAGTATGCTCAGCAAGAGCATGTCATTCTGGCGGGGGACACGATTGCTATGATACCTCCGGTGAGCGGCGGTTGACCGAAGCAGCAATATAGGATTTGCAGGGAGAATAGAGAGGGGCAAATGTGAAATGACTACTGAACCTATCCGCGACCAACTGAATCGGCCTATCCGCGATTTGCGCATTTCAGTAACGGATCGCTGCAATTTTCGCTGCACCTACTGTATGCCCAAGGAAATTTTCGGAGACGATTATCCATTTCTGCCCCAAAACGAGCTGCTGACGCTGGAAGAAATCTGCGATGTTGCGCAGTTGTTTGCTTCGCTTGGGGTGAAGAAGATTCGGTTAACAGGCGGGGAACCTTTGCTGCGCAGAAATTTACCGGAACTCGTTGGCAGGCTGGTGAATATGGAAGGGATTGAGGATATCGGTCTGACTACAAACGGCCTGCTCCTGAAGCAGTATGGCCAAGCGTTGTATGATCAGGGGCTCCGAAGAGTGAATATTAGTCTGGATGCCCTAAATCCGGAGCTGTTTGCATATATGAATGGGCGCGGAATTAAACCGGCTGCTATTCTCGACAATATCGAGCATGCTAGACAGCTAGGCTTTCAAATCAAAGTGAATATGGTAGTGCAAAAAGGCGTAAACGATCAGGAGATTCTCCCTATGGCCGCCTACTTCAAAGAGAAGGGGATTACGCTATGCTTCATCGAATTTATGGATGTGGGCAACGATAACGACTGGAGTCTGGAACGCGTTGTAACCAAAAGAGACATCTATGATAGATTGACCAGGGTGTACGAGCTGGAAGCCCTGGAGCCGCATTATTTCGGTGAGGTGGCGCAGAGATATCGTTATAAAGACGGCGAAGCCGAGATCGGTTTTATTACCTCGGTGTCGGAGTCGTTCTGTTCGACCTGCACCCGTGCAAGACTGTCATCGGAAGGGAAATTCTATACCTGTCTGTTCGCCTCACAGGGATTTGATTTGCGCGAGCTATTACGGGGAGGCGCGTCTAAGGAAGAGCTGCTCGCCGCAATTCGGAGCGTCTGGGAGCAGCGGAGCGACCGTTATTCAGATGAACGAACGGAGCAGCGGGCCCTGCAGCGCAAGAAAATCAATATGTCCTATATTGGCGGTTAAAAGAAATGCAATGAGAAGAAGAGGTCTAGGCGTGTGAAGAAGCAGGGGATCGTAATCCCCCATGAACATGGGGGCTGGGCCATGGTCAGCGTTCCATTCGTGATCGGAATGATGGCGGGGCGGCCGCAGTGGATGCATCTGCCACTATTTCTGGCATGGCTCTTGCTATACTTATCGTCGTATCCGTTTCTGCAATCGGTCAAGCGCAAAAAAGAGCGCAGGCGCTTGATCACTTGGGGCGTGATTTATATCGCCATTGCGCTGGTGTGTCTGATACCGGTTCTGCTCAGCTTCCCGAAGCTGTTCTATTTCGGGCCGATATTGCTAGTCTTGCTGATGGTCAATTTATGGCATGTGAAGCAAAAATCAGAGAGGGCTGTGTTGAATGATCTGTGCGCTGTTCTGATCTTTTCGATCGGCGGGGCCGCCGCTTATTGGCTTGGCGGGGGCGGATGGGATCGCACCATGCTGCTGGTTGTTGTGTTCAACGTGCTTTTTTTCATGGGCAGCGTATTCTTTGTGAAGTCGGTATTCCGCGAGCGAACCAATAGGCGCTGGATCGCATGCGCCAAAGGATTTCATGTACTCTTGCTGATCATTCCCTGGTTGCTGGGCTTGCCGTGGATGATGATCGCCTATTTGTTTCCTTTGGTCCGTACTATGGCTTATGCGGGAAAAACTTTGCGTCCCATGAAAGTGGGAATCATAGAAATTATCAGTTCTGTCCAATATTTGCTGCTTACGATTGCTGTGCTCTAGGCATGCTTGCTGTTTCGATGATCTCTCGGCGGGTTAATTTGTACCGTCAACGCAAATCGTATCGATAGATAAGGAGAGAACGCGAAATGAAACCCAAATTGCAAACAAAAGAACTGGATCATAATTTAAAAAAATTACGGTGACCGTAAATGGAGAATCGCTAGGTTACGACATCCTGCTGGATAATGTCACCTATGTTCCGGTTGCCAAATCGTATATCATCCGCCGCTGATGTTTTGATTTCTTTAGAGCGGGTAATACAATACCGTACCCGATGCGGTACCTTACAAATACGATAAGGAGTGAACCAACCATGGCTAACAACAATCGTGACGGTAAGATGAGCTTGGAGGAAGCAGGACGCAAGGGCGGCGAGGCTACAGCCCGCAATCATGACAAGGAGTTCTATCAGGAGATCGGGCAAAAAGGCGGAGAAGCCCGCAGTAATTCCGATAATGATGATGGAAAGATGAGCCGTGAGGAAGCGGGTCGTAAAGGCGGGGAAGCCCGCGCTCGTCAGCGCAGAGACAAATAATAGCGTGCAATTTTTAGATCGAAAGATAGTTTATATATGAGTACGACATTGGCCTAGGGCCAAACAAGATGACCTCTGAACAGCTCGGAGGTCATCTTGTTGTTTTTAGCACAGATTATATTTTGAAGCGTTCGATCATGGTGTGCAGCTTCTCAGATAAGCCAGATAAGAAACTGGCTGACGCTCCGACCTCTTCCACAGCGGCGAGCTGCTCTTCGGATACGGCGGACAACGTTCGCGCCCGCTCGGCATTATGATGGGCGACGGCGACAATTTCTTCTACCGTTCCCACCAGGTGGACGGATCGGTCAGAGAGCTCCTTGACATTCGCGGCAACGCCTTCGATCGCTGCAGCGGTGTCTGTGGCGGACGATTCGATTTCAGCAAAAGATTGTCCCGCCTGGCGCACGAGTTCGGTGCTGTGCAGCGTTTCATGCAGGGCTTCCTCCATCATTGCCCCGCTCAGCTCCATCTGCTGGACGATATGGGCAATCAGGCCGGAGATCTGATTCGCCGAGTCCATCGAGCGATCTGCCAGTTTGCGGACCGATGCGGCGACAATGGCGAAGCCGCGTCCCTGTTCCCCTGCACGAGCGGCTTCAATCGAGGCGTTCAAGGCCAGCAAATTCGTCTCCGCGGAAATCTCGGTCATGATGTCGAGAATGCTTTGAATTTCTTGGGAATGGCTGCCCAACTCTTCGATAATGGAGGAGAGCTGCTGAATTTTCTGTTCCATAAGCTCCATTTGTCCTATGCCATGCTGAACTGTATCGCGGCCTTGCCGGGAGGCTTCAGAGGACTGCTGAGCCGATAGGGCGACAAGCTCAGCACGGCGGCTGATTTCAATAGTGGCCGAGGACATGCTCTTGATGACGTCGGAGCTGTCTGCCAGTTTATCCAGCTGTGAATCCGTCCCTCCTGTCAACTGCTCCGACATTTCCGCAGC
Source organism: Paenibacillus woosongensis (assembly GCF_030122845.1). NCBI lineage: Bacteria > Bacillati > Bacillota > Bacilli > Caryophanales > Paenibacillaceae > Paenibacillus > Paenibacillus woosongensis. The sequence continues at coordinate 4,198,831 of NZ_CP126084.1, read as the reverse complement.
TTGCTCACTTGCTCTGCCGGTCTGGTCTGCGCTGGCGGAGAGCTGCTGCGAGGAGGCCGCGACCTGCATCGACGTTTCATTAACCCTGGCGATAAGCTGCCGCAAGCTTGCGGTCATATTCCCGAAATCGCGGGAGAGCTGCCCTACTTCATCCCGGCTGTGGAGAGCCGGGGGCTGTATGCTCAAATCTCCGACAGCAACTTGATTTACCTGGCGGGAAAGCAGCTCAAGCGGCAGGATCATCCGGTGGATGAGGAAATAGACGCAGACGGCTCCGAGCAAAAAAACGGCGGCGCCGATCGCGAAAGGCAGCGTAATGATTTCCCATGTTCGCTCATGAATGATGGAGGCGTCAAAGTTAATCGTCATCAATCCGACGATCGGACCAGAGGGATCATGGTTGAGGTAAATCGGCGCATAGCCTGACAGTAACTGGGCGCCATCGTATGTATATACATCGCTGTATACGGAGTGCTTCATATTCCGGATCATGTCCTGATCATTCTCCGCTAAATAGAAGGAATCCCCTGCGGAGTAACCGCGTGCCTTCATATATTTATCGGCGGCAAGGATTTTGCCATCCAAGGATAGGATGAAGCTTTCCTTAAACAAGGATTTATGGTCTACCGTCCAATTCAGCTGTTCCTCGACGATGGACAGGACGGACTGGTCACCCTGCAGCAGTTGTTCGATCATGCGGGGATCGATGAGCCCCGTAGTAATGTTGGCGCAGCCCAGCACCTCGATACCGACCGATTTTTGAATTTGACTGTGGGCAGTTTGGTAGCTGAATACGCCGATCAGAGACCCGATCACCAGAAGCAAGCTGATGATCGCTAATGTGATTTTGCGAGCTAATCCCATGCTGTAGTAGTTCTCCTATCATTTAATTTGTATGATTGATATATATAATACATTATAAATCTGAAATGTTGGTTGAATAATAACGGCAAGTATGCAAATGTGACAAAAAAACAAATATTGAGAAAAAATTCACAAGGAGGATGAGCATGTCTGTGGAAGAGGAGAAATGGCGCCTGTTTGTTGCTGTGGCATTGCCGGAATCTGTCAAAAATCAGCTGCACGCCTGGTGCCTGGAGCGTCGCAAGGACTGGAAATTCCGTAAATGGGTGCATCCGGCGGATTATCATATTACCTTGCAATTTTTAGGAGATACGCCCGTTACTCAAGCTCAGGCCCTATTGGGCGGTTTGCGGGAGGCTGCTTCTGAAGCCCGGCCCTTCCGGCTGGAAGCAGCCGGGGTTGGAGCCTTTGGGCGGCCGGATCAGCCTCGGGTACTGTGGTGCGGCGTAGATGGCGACGTAGACGCTCTCCGCCATCTTCACAGCCGCGTTATTGCGGTGAACGCCAGGCTGGGATATGTGCCAGAGGAGCGGCCATATGCCCCGCATATTACACTGGCCCGCAAATTTTCAGAAGGAGAAAAACTGCGCGAGCCGCTGGCAAATAAAGGATTATCCTTTGGAGATTGGACAAATGACACCATTATGTTGTATCGTACTAGGGTAACCGTAAGTCCGATGTATGAGGTAGTAGGGATCGTATCCATGCGGAAATGAATCCCATGTTTCTCCGTTAGCCGCAGAACTTTAATAAGGAGAGCCTTCCCTTTCGGAAGGCTCTTTATGTCGAATAATTAAGAGATATTATTCAAAACCTCTTTTTTCGGTTACATAGTTGAAGGAGTCATTTCAGAGATATTGTAATTGTAGGAGGCCATATGTATATTTTCAGACAGAATCGTTACGTCGCGCTTTTAATTAGTGCTATTCTAGTATGTTCAGGGTCTATTTCTTTATTATGGGGCCGCATGGATAATAGTGAGAATCGTGCTCGGCCGATCGAGCTTTCATCAAATAGTATTTCCGTAATCGTAAAGCAGCAGGATCGGAATCTCCTTGCCGCAACATCTGACGCATCCCTGTCTCAGGAGAGGCGTATTTATCGACCCATTGTGCCGCTAATTTCCATGCTGCCGATGAAGAAGCAAGGTGAAACCAAGGCAAGTCAGCCATATCAGCTTTTGTTTACACGCAATTGGATTGCAGCGGAGCAGGCTCTGGTGCAAGAGAATACGGCGAAGGCTGAGGCGTCTGCACAAGCAGCAGAAGCAATAGATATGTCTCATCCCCCCAACCAAATATACTTCACCCGGACAGAACTGCTTAGTCAGGCAGACAAGGATCAGGCAACCTGGCACTACGTTCTGACGGATGAAGAGCTGCATCTCCTTCATAAAATTGTGATGGCAGAGGCAGAGGGCGAACCTTACGAAGGCAAGGTGGCAGTTGCCAACGTTGTCTTAAACCGGCTGCGGTCCGCCAATTACCCCGACACGATTAAGGAAGTTATATATCAAAAATCGCAATTTAGTCCTGTGCAGAACGGAAGAATGGATCGTGTTACTCCGAACGAGGATTCTATTCGTGCTGTAACGGAAGCTTTGCATGGACGCAAGGAGGTGTCCGACGACACCTATTATTTCCTGGCGTTATCTTTGGCTACGGATTTAACGGTTGCTCATACGAAGAGTAAATCGAAGGAAATCGGAAATCATACTTTCTATAAATAAGCATATCCGAGCTCGGGTTGAATGGAATTTTCCCGGAGCAGCTTAATCACGTTCTTGGCGCAGCAGTCCGGCTCATAGGCTTGAGGGCGAAGCTGGCTAATTTTGTCATGAAGCAATGTGTTGCGCGAAGGCTTCGTAATCGCAGAGAACCATTGATCGATAATCTCTGGAGAAGACATATCCATGCCGTATCCGTGGCTGACGAAATATTCGCGGTTCTTCTCCTCCTGACCAGGAATCGATTCAAAGAACAGCATGGGTATGCCTTTAGCCAGTCCCTCGGTACATGTCATGCCGCCGGGCTTCGTAATCAGGATATCGGAGGCATCCATCCACTTGCTGACTTCATGGGTGTGTCCGATGATCGTAATATTCTCGTGCATCATCTCCGGACAAGCGCGCAGCTTCTCTGTCAGCTTGCCGTTGCTGCCAGTGCAGCAAATGATTTGTACCTTGTCGCGCCAGGCGATGAGTTTGTCGATAAGCTCTTCCTTGAAGTGCAGCCCCCATCCGCCGCCCATGACGAGAACAGTAGGCATTTGCTTGATGCCGAGATCTCTTCTGGCGGACGCTTTGTCCTGGATGCTCCAGAAATTGGGATGAACGGGAATTCCGGTGACCTGGATGGTATCCGGGTTGACCCCACGCTGCTGGAGCAATGTTTTTACTTCCAGTGTGGACACGAGATATTGATTCACCTCAGGACTAATCCAGGCGCCGTGGGCGTCGTAGTCCGTAATCAGGGTATACAGCGGTATGCGAAGGCCTGACGCACGGAGTCTCGCGACGACGGCATTTGGAATCGGATGCGTGCAGACGATGACATCCGGCTGAAGCTGTCCGATTACCTCGGATGCATGCTGATAGAACATTTTATGCAGGGCCAGCCGGGTTAACCGCCCGACTGGCTTTTCGTATTTTTTCCGGTAGAGCATTCCGACCAGGGAAGGGCTCGTATTTACGGTAACCCGGTAAGCAGACAAAATCCACGGGGCGATAATCGGATTAAGGAACGAGCCCAGCTCCATCACCTTCGTCTTTGCGTCCGGCCACAGCTTTCGGATGCCGGCAGCCAGCGCATGACCGGCTTGGGTATGGCCGCTTCCGAACCCCTCCGATAGAATCAGCACTCGTTTTTTGGACATGTGATCACCTGCTTTAAGAATAGATCCGTCCCGAGCGGGGCGGTTATTTGCGTGTCTAAATAGCTTCGTAATGTTAATACCTGGTTATAGTTTATAAGGTTGCGGCCGGAAACAAAAGAGTCCGCAGACTGGCCGGCAGCTGGACTTAAGTCGGGGAAAAAAGCTGGCGCCAAAAAAATGTTGCAAAGCAGTAATCGAAGTGCTAAAGTGAAAAATGACCGAATGACCGGAAATGATTTTTGGTCAGTTTTGAAGCGATGACCGGTATAAACATTGCTATAAAGGAGGTGATGATCATGGCAATAGACCGCAGACAGCAGGTGATCGAGGCGGCGGAGAAATCCTTTGCCTTGTTCGGCTACAAGGCAACGACGATGGATCAAGTAGCTAAAATCGCGAATGTGGGGAAAGGGACGATTTACACTTTTTTTACGAATAAGGAAGAGCTCTTTGATGAAATACTCCGATCCGTCATTATGGAAATGAAGCGGATCACCGAGACAGAGGTGAGCGAGGATAAATCCTTCTTCGAAAACGTGTACCACTCCATGGACCTGCTCCTGGAATTCAGGAGGGAGCATGAACTGCTGATCAAGCTGTTCCAGGAGGTGCGCGATTTCGGCACGCCGCAGGCTCGCGAAGGCTTGCAGCGGATCGAGGATGAAATACTCCGCTATCTGGAGAGCAAGGTGGCGCGTGCTGCCCAGCGCGGGGAAATTCGGGCGCTCGATCCGAAGGTTGTCTCCTTCGTGATGTTCAAGCTGTATATTGCGCTCACCTCGGAATGGAATAAACGGGAAGAGCCGTTAAGCAAGGAGCAGATCAAGGAATTTGTTCGTATTTTCCTGGCAGGGGGGCTATCCCCGGAGTAAACGATAGAGCCATGCATAGACAGATAAATATTAAATAGAGATAGAGATCTAAAGGAGAGAAGCTAAAGTGAAATCGATGTCGGTGTTTTTCAAGGATTTGGGAGCTTCTTTCAAGAAACCAAAAGTGATTATTCCTATATTGGTCGTCCTGTTCATTCCTGTCCTTTACAGCGGGATGTTCCTGTCGGCTTTTTGGGACCCTTACGGTAAGATGAACGAGCTTCCTGTTGCAGTAGTTAATGAGGATGCCGGTGCTGAATATGAAGGCAAGTCGCTGCAGGCCGGCAAAGACTTGGTCGAAGAGCTCAAGAAAAACGATGATTTCTCCTGGAGATTTGTCACCCGTGAGCAAGCCGACCAAGGGATGAACAATAACGAATACTACATGAAGATCGTCATTCCAGAGGACTTCTCGTCCAAGGCGACGACCTTGATGGATGAGCAGCCTCAGCCTGCCAAGCTCATATTCGAGCCGAATGAAGGTTATAACTTCCTGGCTTCGCAAATCGGCGGCACCGCCGTGAAGGAAATCAAATCGAAGGTGTCGGCTAAAGTTACGGAAGCTTATACAGAAACTTTGTTTGACCAGGTTGAGAAAATTTCCGGCGGCCTAAGCGATGCCGGTTCTGGAGCAAGCACAATTAGCGACGGTGCTGTACAGCTGGATGAGGGAGCATTAAAGCTCAAAGAAAACTTGGCCAAGCTGGTCCAGGGCACAAGCCAGCTGCAAAACGGCGTAACGCCTCTGGAAGAAGGCGCCGTCACGCTGAGCAAAGGCGCCAAGGATCTTCAAGGCGGAGCCTCCAGCCTGGCCAGCGGCCTGAGCCAGCTGTCTGCCGCGCAGAAGCAGCTGGAGAACGGCGCGGTGAAGGCACAGGAAGGCGGGGCGCAGCTGAATACGGGCCTGCAGGCTTCTCTGCAAGGCGCCGAGAAGCTGCAAGCGGGCCTGACGGCCGCGGAGCAGGGCAGCGCGAAGCTGCAAACAGGGCTCGAAGCCTCGCTGCAAGGCAGCGGCCAAGTGGCCGATGGCGCCAAAGGCGTAGCCCAAGGCTTGGAGCAGCTCGCGAAGGCAAGCCCCGATTTGGCTGCCAATCCCGAGCTGCAGAAGCTGATCGCGGCGAGCAAAGCGGTGGCTGAAGGCAGCCAGCAGGTTGCTGCCGGACAGCAGGAGCTGGTGCAAGGCGCGCGTGAATTGCACGGCGTCCACGGCCAGCTGCTGCAGGGCAGCGGGGAGCTGGTGCAAGGCCAGCAGCAGCTCGCACAGGGCGCTCGCCAGCTGGCCAGCGGGCAAGAGCAGCTGGCGAGCGGGCTGAAGCAATTCGGCGCGAAGCTGTCGGAGGCCGCGACGGGCGGCCAAAGCCTGGCGAGCGGCGCGGCGCAGCTGAGCGGCGGGGCCGAGAAGCTGCAGGGTGGCGTTGGCCAATTGTCCGGCGGCGTCAGCACGATAGCGAGCGGCTCCAAGCAGCTGGCGGGTGGCGCCGGAGAGCTGAAGGACGGCATGGATAAACTGGCCTCCGGCACCGGCGAGCTGGCAAGCAAGCTGAACGAAGCCGCCGAGCAAACCTCCGGCGTGAAGAAAAGTGATGAGCTGGTCAATATGTACGCGAAGCCGATCGAAATCGAGGAGCATAAAATCAATGAGGTTCCGAACTACGGCACCGGCTTCTCGCCTTACTTCCTGTCGCTGGGCCTGTTCGTCGGAGCATTGATCTCTACGCTTGTCGTACCGACCAGAGGTTCTTCGGTATCGGAGGCGACGGGATGGAACCGATTCGTGAGCCGGGCACTCGCCTTTACGGGCATGAGCTTGATCCAATCGCTCCTGTCCGCCGCGCTCATGCTTTACGTACTCAAGCTTGAGGTGCAGAGTGTGCCGCTGTTCTATCTCTTTACTTTCGCAACCAGCCTAAGCTTCATGTTCATTATTCAGGCTCTAGTGACCTGGCTGGATAATCCGGGACGCTTCCTGGCCATTCTGATGCTGATCTTCCAGTTGACGACTAGCGCAGGCACATTCCCGCTAGAGCTGATTCCAGACTGGATGAAGGTTTTTAACCCGCTCTTGCCAATGACTTATAGCGTTACCGGCTACAAAGCGGTCATTTCCAGCGGGGAGTTCGGGGTTGCTTGGGAGAATATCGGCGTCCTGGCGGGCTTTGGTGTTGCGTTCCTGATTCTCACCATGCTGTATTTCCTGCGCCGCGAGCAGCCGAGCACCGCGAGCATGACAACCGCCGAGGCTTAAGCGGATTAGGCCGAACTAGACTAACTAATTTTATTCACTTATATCTGATGAAAAGACAGCCCAAAGCGGGGAATTCACCCTGCTTCGGGCTGTGCTGCTTTTTTGGACTTCTTGTTCGAACTCGGAACGGGCACCGTCACGGCAGCCGGCTGCTCCATCTGGCTCGAGCCGTTCAGCAGGCCGCCTTCTACAATAACAAGCTTGGCTACATGCACGTTGCCTTCTACCAGCCCGCTGCTCGTAATCGTCAGCCGCCCTTGCGAGGCGATATCTCCGACGACCTTGCCGGCTACGATAATGTCCGCGCCTTTAATATTGGAATGCGCCTCCCCGGTTTCGCCGATGACGACCTGCCCCTGGCAGTCAATTTCCCCGCGGAACGAACCTTCGATCCGGAGGCTCGCCTCGCACTCCAGCTTTCCCTCGGCTACGCTGCCCTGGCCGATCAAAGTCCCCTGCCAGCCGGCTACTTTTTTATGATCCTTCAACAATTTTTTATCCTCCGTTCATAAATGGGATGTATTATTGCAAATAAGACAGCGGGTTGACTTTCTTGTCCCCTTTAACGATCTCAAAGTGCAGATGGGGGCCCGTGCTTCGGCCCGAGTTGCCCAGCTTGGCAATAGTCTGCCCTTTCTTGACCGTATCTCCCTCGGATACCTTGATCTCGCTGAGATGCATATACCAGCTTTGCAGTCCGTTCGGATGTTGAATTATAATGTATTTGCCCCTGGAGCGATTGCTTTCCGCGGCAATGACTTTACCGGCCGCCGCAGCATAGACCGGGTCGCCGATTTTGCCGGCAATATCAATCCCGGCATGAAAGGCCGCCTTTCCGGTAAACGGGTCGGTCCGGTACCCGAAGTTCGAAGTGAGGCGGGTAGACAATGTCGGCCACTCGGAAGGGGTTCCCGAAATGGAATACTGCGTTTGCTTGGCCTTTTGCAGTGTTGTAGGCACATTTTTCTCGATTTCATCCAGCATCGCGCTGATCTCCAGGAAATCGTCGCTCGTCTCCTGAGCCAATTCTTCAATTTCCTGATCGTGTACGGCAATGAACTCGCCGCCCCTGCCTAAGGATTCATCCCAGGACAAGGAGGAGAGGGAGGACAGCTTGCCGGCATCCCCCTTGCTTCCATATTTATCTATAAAACTTTGCAGCTCTGCTTCCAGTTCGCTTACCCGTTCCATGCGATCCATCAGTTCTTTGGATTGTCCGGACAAGGTAATGACCTGGTTTTGCAGCCGCTCGATCGCTTCGTCTTTGTCGGTGACGATGGCTTCGAATTTAAGATTTTGCAGCCTTAGCGTATCCTCTAGGCGTGAAATGGTGTGCCCTGACTGCATTTGCAGGCTGATAATCAAACCGGAGATGGATAACAGGGCGGCGATCGGCACAGCAATCACAAACGGTTTCGATACCTGGATTTGCTTGACAGGCTGATTCGCTTCCCGCAGAACAAGCAGTGTCATGCGATGGGGTAAACTAGCACTTCTCATGGCATCTCCTTCCCGTAGATTTGATAGCTTCTATTACTTTATCTATTCCCGCGTCTCTTAAAACATGTCAAAAAAATCATCTTGTCTCATATAGTTAGTGTTTATTGTCAATGCTGAGTGGAGGAAGGTGAAGTGAATGTGGTGGCTGGCTCTCGTACTTATCGCGTTTATTTTTCAAATCGCTACGATTCTTATTCTCGAATTTCGCAACCCGAGTAAGGCTGTAGCCTGGATGGTGATTCTGTTCCTGTTCCCGGTCATCGGCTTCATTCTGTATTACTTCGTGGCTCAGGATTATAAGAAGCGGCGAAAGCTGCGGCGCCGCGGGTCCAGGGTGTTTCAGGAAATCAGGGCCAAGCTATGGCAGCAGGCCGCCATCATCGAGAGCATAGAGGAGATGGGCAATCCGGATTATCGCCATCAGGAACGGTTATTCGGCCTCCTTACGCATATTTCGGAGAGCCCTATTACAGGCTGCAACGAAACCAAGGTATTGACGGATGGCGAGAAGACTTTTGCGGCGATGCTGGCAGCAATGGAACAGGCGAGGGATCACATACATATGGAGTCTTATATTTTTCGTGCGGATGGTATAGGACAATCGTTCAAGCGCATGATGCTCAGGAAGGCCGGGGAGGGCGTGAAAGTCAGGCTGATTTGCGACGGACTCGGCAGTTATCAATTGAACAGCTCCTTTGTCAAAGAGCTTCAGGACGGCGGAGTGGAAGTGTACTTTTTTCTGCCTCCGCTGATTGCCACGCTGGATCGGAGGGTCAATTACCGGAATCATCGAAAAATACTTGTCGTCGACGGGACGGTCGGCTTCGTCGGCGGGCTTAACGTCGGGGATGAATATTTGGGACTGGACGGTAAGCTTGGCTTTTGGCGCGATACGCATTTGCAAATCAGCGGAGACGCGGTGTATTTTTTGCAAAATGCATTTCTGGCCGATTGGCGGCTGGCCTCGGGACAGCGGGTCAATCATCCTGAGCTGTATCCGCAGCATCACTGCCGGGGCAGTGAACAGGTGCAGATCCTGACCAGCGGCCCTGATCAGCACTGGGATGCGATACAGGAAATGTGCTTTGGTGCAATCGCTGTCGCTAAACGCCGCATTTGGATTACGTCGCCTTATTTCATTCCCGACCCCAGCATCTATAATGCGATTAAGACCGCAGCCGTTAGCGGAGTGGAGGTGAACATTATTATTCCGCACGAATCGGACAGCCGGATCGTGAAGCTGGCATCGCTCTCTTATGTTGAGGAACTGCTTCAATCGGGAGTAAAGTTCTATCAATACGAGAAAGGGTTCATACATGCGAAGGTGATGATCGTGGATGACCTGCTGGCCACGGTGGGAACGGCAAATATGGACATGCGCAGCTTCTTCTGCAATTTCGAAATGACGGCAATTCTGTTCGATCAAGCGCCGATTTCCCGTTTAAGCGAGGATTTCTTGAGAGATCTTGCCGAGAGCAGGGCTATCGATTTGAAGGCATTTGCCCGCCGGCCGAAGCTGCAGAGGGGGCTGGAGCTGCTGTGCAGGCTGCTCTCCCCGCTGCTCTGACCGGGGCCGGAGAGCGAGAAGCAAGCCCCTAAAGCGCCTTTACCGCAGATGCTGAAGGATCAGCTGGACGGATTGCGGCGGAACCTCTGCAAGCAAATCGCCTTTTTGCTTCAAACGCTCCCCGATATTGTGCAGATTGAAATCGGAGGGCAGCGGATTGCTGCGCACCTCGTCCCAGGTTAAAGGCGTCGATACGTTGGCCGTAGGACGTGCCCGGGGAGTATACGGCGCAGCTAGCGTCTTTCCGCCATAATGCTGCAAATAGTCGAAATAGATTTTGTCTCCCCGATCCTTCTTGAGCCGTTCGATGGTGAATAGTTCCGGGTATTTCTCCGTAGCATAGCGGGCTACGAACTGTCCGATCAGCCGCAGCTCGTCAAACGTTACGCCGTATTCGACCGGCACGATGATTTGCACGCCGGTAGCCCCGGAGGTCTTCGGCACCGACTGAAGCCCCAAAGAGGCCAGAATGTCTCCGACATAGGCCGCGGCCTCCATAATGCGCGGCTCCTCCTCCCGCGATGGATCCAAATCGATCATCCATTCGCACGGCAGCTGCTCGTGAACATAATGCAGCGACGGATGGAACTCAATGCACGCCAAGTTGCCGAGCCACAACAGTACCGGCAGGCTGTCCAGTACGACGTAGTCGACTCCCTCATGCATCGAGGTGCGGACGAACGACGGCAGCGGTTCAGGGGCATTTTTCTGGTAAAAAAACTTGCGCCCCACCCCGTCCGGATACCGGATCGTCGTAAGCAGGCGGTTCCGGCAGTAACGGAGCAGATAGGGAGAGATTTCAGCAAGCTTCTCCAAATAGAGCTTCTTCGTAATTCCCGCCTCGGGCCACAGCAGCTTATCGGGATTGGATATGGTGACTTCCTCACCCTCTACGAGAATCGTACCTTTCGTCGTTTTGGACATGAGCATGCTCCTTGTCATGAATGGATTTCCTTATTTTCTATTAGGCTTACCCAATTTAAACGAACTTAACACCACTAGAAGCGGTACCCTTTACATAAGAATGGAAGTAACCCGGCATGGGCAGACTTGGACAAAGAAGCATAGAAACGGCGGTACGCTGCCGCCGGTTTGTATCAGTGACCGGATCGCAGAACAAGGGAATGGAGGAATGGAGGATGGAGCTGAAGCCGGTAGTCCCTTTTGAACCAGTACGTACGGAAACCCTTCCGGCAGGGCCGGAATGGATAGCGCAGGTGAAATGGGATGGGGTGCGTATACTCACCTACTACGACGGAGATATGACGCGCCTGATTAACCGCAAGGGCAATGAACGGAGCAAGCAGTATCCCGAGTTTATGAATGTCTCATCCTATTGCCGCGCGGATTCGGTCATTCTTGATGGAGAAATGATTGCGCTTGCCGGAGACAAGCCGTCCTTTCATGAGGTCATGAGGCGGGACAGCCTGCGTCGCGAGGCGGAAATACGGTTTGCCGTCAAGCAGATCCCAACCATATATATGATTTTTGATGTGCTGTATCACAACGGAGAGTGGGTAACAGGCCGTTCTCTGGCCGACCGGCAGGAGCTGCTGCAAGAGATGATTATTCCCAGCGGGACGATTCAGCTTGTTCCGAGCTACACCGATGGAGAGCGGCTGTTTGCCGTCATGAAGGAGCGGGGCTGGGAAGGAGTCGTCAGCAAACGGCTGGATAGCACCTATGCCTTGGGCGGCAAAGACGGGCGCTGGCAAAAGCTGAAGCTCGGCTATGATTTATATGCGGTGATCGGCGGTGTAACCTATCGGGATGGTGTGATGAATGCCCTGCTGCTGGGTGTGTATGATGAAAACGGGCAATTTGTGTATATAGGTCATACGGGCAGCGGCAAGCTGAATCAGCCGGCATGGCGCAGCCTGGCGGAGCAAATATCCGTCCTGACGGTGAAGGAGCGCTTCTTTCACAACATCCCGCAGCGGATAAAGGGAGCGGTCTGGACCCGGCCGCTGCTTACAGTGAAGGTGCAGTTCATGGAGTGGACTCCCGGCGGAACGATGCGCCACCCCGTATTGCAGGGGATGGCCGACGTGCTGCCGGAGAGCTGTACGGTTACGCAGGGGATATAGTGTTCAGGAGATGGTTTTCTTCGCTTTGCTTGATGTTCTCTTCTTCGGCTTTGGAGCAAGCTCGTCGTTTCGCGGAGCATCTTCACCGCCTGCCCCCGCGGCTGGTTTCTTGGCCGCCGTTTTGCGGGTACGCTTGGCCGGTCCAGGATCGGTGACGACGGGCTTGACCGCCTCGATGCTCGCCTGCAGGGCCGCCATCAGGTCGATGACATTGGTTTGCGGTTTGGCTGGAGCGAGGCTGATCTCTTCACCGGCGATCTTTTGCTCGATGAGATGCAGCAGGGACTCACGGTAATCGTCGGTATATTTCGCCGGCTCAAAAGGTGTGGACAGCTGTTCAATCAGCAGCTTGGCCATGGACAGTTCTTTATCGTTAACACTGATGTTCTCCGGCAGATTGGGCACTTGCGCGATCGGCCGGATTTCATCCGGGTAGAAGATCGTCTCCACGGCCAGGCACCCTTCCATGACGCGAATAGCTGCGAGACTGCTTTTGGAGCGGATTGCGATTTTGGCAATGCCGATTTTGCCGGACTGGTGCATCGCTTCCAGGAGCAGCTGATAGGCGTTCGACCCCGCTTGATCCGGGGAGAGATAGTAGGTTTTCTGGAAATAGATCGGATCGATTTCGGTCAAATCTACAAAGTCCAGAATCGTGATCGTTTTTTCGGTCTGGGCCGACAGCTGCTCCAGCTCCTCTTTGTCAAACAGGACGTACTTGCCCTTCTCGTATTCATAGCCCCGGGAAATCTCCTCCCAGGTTGTATCCTTGTCGCAGGTTGGACAACGCCTTACATAAGAAATCGGGCTGCCGCAGGCGGTATGAATGTATTTCATGGAGATGTCTTTGTCCTCCGTGGCGGAGAACATTTTGACCGGGACATGTACAAGCCCGAAGCTGATCGCACCCTTCCATACGGTATGCATTTTGTGATTGCTCCTTTCTGTGTTCGATATTTATTTTTTGATGGGCTGGCTGGTGTATGATGATGACGAGTTCGACGGAAATATGCGCGTAGTACCAAGGAAACTGACGAACTATCTCTATCATAGTATGGTCCAGTTTGGCTTCTCATAACCGGGCGGCTGCGGCCTAAGTTGTTGCGGGTCATGCGGCAGACCGATATAATGGGGACATACATTTTGCGTATGTAAAGGTGGTTGTATCGTAGTGGGATTGGATCAAGCTTCGGCCGAATGGGTGTACGAGGCGAAGGATTTGGAAGGGACCGGGCAGCTCGCAGCTTTCCTTGCCGCGCGGGCGACGCCGGGAACGGTCATTGCCCTGGACGGTGATTTGGGTGCGGGGAAAACGGCTTTTTCCCAGCTGTTCGCGAAGCATTTGGAAGTTCGGGATACGGTAAACAGTCCGACTTTTACCATTATTAAAGAATATGAGGGCAGATTGCCTTTTTATCATATGGATGTGTACCGGCTGTCGCTGGAGGAAGCGGAGGAGCTGGGACTGGACGAATATTTCTACGGCAACGGCGTGACGCTGGTGGAGTGGGCTAGCATTATCGACGAAATTATGCCGGAACAGCTGCTGCGCATATATATAGAAGCCGGACCAGGCTCGGAGCGTAAAATGCATTTGACGGCCCAGGGAGAACCTTATGAGCAATGGATCACGACCTTGAGACAGAATGGAGCTGTACCTAAATGAAGCATACGATAGAGCCGCGCCAGCGGTTATTGGCGCTGGATACGTCGACGTCGTCGTTAGCCGTCGCCGTGATGGAGGGCGGCAAGCTGCTGGCTGAACGGAATATTAAGGCGGAGCGGAATCATTCCGCTTATTTAGTGACGGCGATGGAGGAAGCCATCGCTGCTGCGGGAGTAGGCAAGCAGCAACTGGACGGCATCGCCGTCGGAGTGGGACCGGGCTCCTATACCGGAGTCCGCATCGCCGTTACGACGGCCAAGACGCTGGCCTGGTCCTTGGGTTTGCCGGTATCCGCCGTATCGAGCCTGGCGGCGATTGCGTTTGGCGCTTTGGCCAGGGGAACAGGCCAGGCTCCAGAGCAATTTGCTGAGGTTATTGCTCAGATAGCCGATGATGCGGATGCCTGCAATGAAAATAAATCAGCGTACGGGCGCGATGACGATGATAATCTATCGGCTGGTGCAGAGGCGGCGGATTATTCCGCCCAGCACTGGATTGTGCCGCTGATCGATGCCCGGCGCGGACAGGCGTATACTGCGCTGTTTAGCGCAGCAATCGGGCAAATACCGCGCCGCCTGGACCCGGATGCGATCCGGCTCGTGGCCGATTGGCGGGACGAGCTCGCCGCCCGGCTTCAGGAGCTGCCTTCTGCTCAAAGGCCGGCTGGCGTATGGTTTGTTGGGGACGTGGCGGTCCATGAGGCTGCGGTTGAGGAGCTCCGGCCTTTCTTGGGAGACGCGCTGCATATCGTCGGCTATGAGCTGGAAGGGGCCTGGCTTGGCCTTATCGGTTCGGAGCAGCTTCTCCGCGGAGCCCATGACGATGTTCATGCGCTGGAGCCGAATTATACCCAGTTAGCGGAGGCGGAAGCGAAGAAGCTTCGTTAGCATTTCATGAGGGGGCCGGACATGGAGTCAGCAAAGTCGATACAAATGGATAAGGTGACCTTTCGTCAGATGACGCTTGAGGATATTCCCGATATTATGGTCATCGAGCACGAATCCTTCACTTTGCCCTGGAGCGAGGAGGCATTTCGCAGCGAAATGACACTCAATCATTTCGCCAAATATCTGGTGATGGAATACGAGGGGAGCCCGATCGGGTATGCCGGCATGTGGACGGTTCTTGACGAGGCGCATATTACTAATATCGCCGTGAGAACGGCTTACCGCGGTCATCATTTGGGCGAGCTGCTGTTCCGCAGGATGATCGATTGGGCAGGCGAGCTAGGCATGCGCCGGATGACGCTGGAGGTGCGCGTTACGAATCATTCCGCCCAGTCTTTATATAGGAAGCTTGGATTTCATTCTGTCGGCACCCGCAAAGGGTATTATTCCGACAATCAGGAGGATGCGCTCATTATGTGGTGCGAGCTGCCTGAGCGGGAGCCGCAGGCAGGCGAAGAGGAAGGAAGCGAGGAAGATTGGATTTGAAGCAGGATTGTTATATATTGGCGGTCGAGACAAGCTGTGACGAGACATCCGTAGCCGTCGTGAAAAATGGGACCGAGGTGCTCTCGAATTTAATTGCGAGCCAGATCGAGACACATCAGGCATTCGGCGGAGTCGTGCCGGAGGTGGCGTCCCGGAAACACGTGGAAAGTATCACGCTCATGCTGGAGGGAGCCGTCCGGGAGGCCGGCATTTCCCTTCAGGACTTATCAGCCGTGGCTGTGACGGAAGGTCCCGGACTTGTCGGCGCTTTGCTGGTTGGCATTATGGCGGCCAAGAGTCTGGCCTTTGCCATCGATAAGCCGCTGATTGGCACGCACCACATTGCCGGGCATATTTACGCGAACCGGCTGGTGCAGGAAATTCAATATCCTTCGATTGCGCTTGTCGTGTCCGGCGGGCATACCGAACTTGTACTGATGGAGCGGGAAGGCAGCTTCAAGCTCATCGGCCGCACAAGAGACGATGCTGTCGGGGAGGCTTATGACAAGGTGGCGAGAGCGCTTGGCTTTCCTTACCCCGGCGGCCCGCATGTCGACAAGCTGGCGCTTGAGTCGGAGACCGTCGAGGTGCTTCCGCGGGCCTGGCTGGAGCCGGATTCCTGTGATTTCAGCTTCAGCGGGCTGAAGTCGGCTGTGCTGAACGCGGTTAATCAGCATAAAATGCGCGGGGAGGAAGGCTACGGCCCGGCCATAGCCCGCGGTTTTCAGGAGTCGGTTATCGAGGTGCTGGTGGAGAAAGCAATTCGCGCGGTACAGTCGACAGGAGCGGTACAGTTATTGCTCTGCGGCGGGGTTGCCGCGAACCGGGGGCTGCGGACGGCATTAGCCGAGCGGTGCGAGAAGGAGCGGATCGATCTGGTCATCCCTCCTTTGAAATACTGCACAGACAACGCCGCCATGATCGGGGCCGCAGCCTACTTGAAATGGAAAAGCGGCGAGTTCTCCAGTTGGGAGCTTAAGGCGGAGCCGTCAATTACACTGGAGTCCTGGTCTGTGGGCGCCAGCCCCGAGGAAGGCAATGTTTAGCCTGATGGAGGAGCACGAATGTAAATGAAGAAACACAAAAGGGCTGTCCTTTTTGAATGGGACAACCCTTTTTTTGCGGCCGAACGAATATTAAGATTTCTTCTCTGATTTCTTTTCTGAAGTGGCAGCGGCCTCCTTACTGGCGCTTGGTGCGGTATCCGTCTGGCTGCTCATGCGGCTGCTGCCTTCAAAAACGCTGCCTTCCTCGATAGACAGGCTGGCGACCTCGATGTTGCCGAACAGTTTTCCCGTTGACGTAATGGAAAGCTTGCTCTTCGTCTGAATATCCCCGGTCACAGTACCGGCAATAATAACGTTGCGCGCGGAAATATTGGACTGCACTTGCCCTTTCTCTCCGATCGTCACATCGCCCTTGCACTCAATATCCCCCGTTACCTTTCCTTCGATCCGGATGCTCGCATCCGATTTAATATTGCCTTCGAAGCTGCTGCCTTCACCTACCAGTGTATCGGTCGTATCGGGATCTAATTTCACGGGAACGGCCTTGCTTTTGAACATTATTCATCCTCATCCTTTTCCGGTTTGATTAAATATATTTCAGGGTCGACCATTACACCGTTTTTCACCACTTCAAAGTGCAGATGGGGACCCGTGCTGCGTCCGGTCGAACCTAGCGTGCCGATCACGTCGCCCTGCTTCACTTTTTCTCCTTTTGCCGTTGAAATCTCATGAAGATGCAAGTAATTTGTCGATAAGCCAGACGGGTGGCTAATGGTGACGTAATTGCCGCGCGAGGTGCTGTATCCGGCATCGGCAACGGTTCCGTCAGCCGCGGCGTAAATCAAATCGCCGATGTTTCCTTTGATGTCCAGGCCGTTATGCAGCGTCAGCTTGCCAGTAAACGGATCGAGCCGCTTGCCGAACGGCGAGGTGGTTGTCAAAGAATCCGCAGGCCAGTACGTCGGTAATATGCGCATCATTTTTTTGTACTCTGTTACAGCTTCTTTGGTTTGTTCCAGCCTTGCCTGCAGAGCGGGCATTTCCTCCAAAGAGGCGGATATGCTCTCCCTCGTCTCTTCAATAAGGGAGTCGATATCCTCTTCGCTCAGAGGGATGAGCTCGCCGCCCATGCCTTCCGTACTCCATCCGGCGTCGGAATTTTGCCATGACAAAGCCGAAGCGGACTGGATTCCGCTCCCTGCGCGTTCTCCGTTCGTAATGGATTTCAGCTCGGCCTCCAACCGCTCAAGCTCCGTCATTTTCGTTTCCAATGTTTTGGATTTCTCGGAGAGCTCTACCAGTTGAAGCAGCAAGCGGTCGATTTCCTGCTCCTTATCGCTGACGGTCGCTTGTAGCTGCTCCGAGGACGCCGTAAGCTTGGCTTCCAAAGCGGCGATCTTAAAGGCATGGCTCCGGTTCAGCGTGAAGAGGACGAGCGCTGTAACGAGCAGCACGGCGGCGGCGACTAAGCCGGCAAGCAAATATGTGGAAGTCATTTTCAGACGAAAGACCGGCTGGGAGCCTTCAGGAACGACGAGAACAGTATAACGTTGGTTCTTGCGTTTAAATCCGAACTTCATAGCTTCCTCCTGAATCTTGTACATTAGGTTTCACGGAACATAACATAAAATCACAATCTCAAAAGAACGAGAGACGGTCGTCTTCGTTCACCAAAAGGTACTATTCGGCAAATCATTCCAATAATCCTGTCGGTAAGGAAAATATTATCGAAATTTTTTGCGAAACTGTGAAAATTGTCGAAAGTGTTGCGAGTGAATCTGGAAAACGGGCAGGTTTGCAACTTTTTAGGTGAAAGGACTGTTTAATAAAGTAGATTGTGCTGGAATACATACGGAGCCAGGGAGGGAAGGCAGAATGAGTGAAGCGATGAAGCCTGTAAGGCGATCTAAACTGCGGGTCTGGCTTGGCACGCGATATTATCGTTTTAGGCGGTATATGGAATGGTATCTGGGCGAAGACAAAATAACCGGCACCCGCAGCCGTGATTTGCTGCCGCATGTCATTTCCGAGCATCAAAGCCCTTTGCTGAGACAGCTGAAGGATGTCGATATGTGGCTGCAGCACAATAAAATCACGAATCTCAAATTGGCGGTAGCCCGGATCGACGGTTTGATTTTGCAGCCTGGAGAGACGTTCTCTTTTTGGAGGGGGGGAGGCAAGCCTTCCCGGCGAAAAGGCTACGTTGACGGCATGGTCCTCCATTATGGTAAATTTAAGCATGGGATAGGCGGAGGGCTGTGCCAGCTTACGAATTTGCTGTACTGGATGGCGCTTCATTCTCCTCTCGAAACAAGGGAGCGGCATCGCCACAGCTATGATGTATTCCCGGACTCCGGCCGCACCCAGCCGTTTGGCAGCGGGGCGACATGCTCGTACAATTATTTGGATTTGAAGCTTTACAACCCAAGTGATGAGCCTGTGCAATTGCATGTATTTCTAAATAATGAGAATCTTGTGGGAGAGCTTCGCGCAGCAAGTCCTTCCTTGTACCGTTACGAGGTCTACGAGAGGGAACATCGGATTACGCGCGAATACTGGGGCGGCCATATTAGGCATAATTTGATCTACCGCCGTGTCTACAACTTGGACGCCGAATTGATCGAAGATTGTTATATTACCGAGAACCATGCGCTGATGATGTATGAGCCGCTGCTTGAAGCCGGGGATGTTACCAAATGCGAATAGGAGACGGCCTGAAGTGCTAATTCGCTATGAGCGGATGCTACTTTATACTATTGGATGCTGAAGCAGTAAAAAAAGGAGCGATTGAAAAACGATGAGCTATAAGAATACTTTCATTAAAGTATCGCCGGATTGTCCCGTAACCAGCAGCGTCGTTCCACAGCATAAAACGAGCTATAAGCCCATTCACGTTATCCAGTATGAGCTCTTAAGCCGTTATCCTTACCGGTATACGCATGAGCAGCTGTTGTTCGAAATTCATATTAGGCATAAAAACATCCCGGCCGATGAGCTTGAAACGAACCGCCAGCAGATTTGGGATGCGCTGTTCAGCAAATCGCATGCCTGCCTAAGGGCTTCCCAGCTTCCGAAAAAATACGGCTTTGGTGTTCATTATGACGCTGAAGGCCGGATTGCCATTTATGGCATGGAGACGCCCGAATACGAACGTTTCGTACAATCCGGCGATGAGATTACGCTGCTGAACGGGATGAGAAGCCGGCGCGAATAGGCCGCGGAAATATGATTTCGGAGATGTTCAAACGGAAATAAGCGGTTGAATTGGGAAAGGTGAAAATACAATGGAAGAAATCAAAGGAACATTAATTACAGTTGAAACGCTGCTGCAGGATTTAAAGCAGCTCGGCGTGCAAGAGGGGATGACGCTGATCGTGCATTCCTCGTTCAAATCCCTGGGGCAATGGGTGCTCGGGGGGCCGGTATCCGTCATTCTCGCTCTGGAGAAGGCGGTAGGGATGGGCGGCACGTTGGTTATGCCGACGCATACTCCGGATTTAAGCGATCCTTCAGGCTGGGAGAATCCGCCGGTCCCGGAGTCTTGGTGGGAGACCATTCGGGCAGAAATGCCCCCTTTTGACGAGGACATGACGCCATGCAAATGGATGGGCGTGATTCCGGATACCTTTCGCAAGCAAAGGGGTGTCATGCGCAGCAGTCATCCTCAGGTTTCTTTTGCGGCCTGGGGAGCAAATGCTGGCGATATTGTGACGGGGCATGATCTTGACAACGGACTTGGCGAGCATTCACCGCTGGCCAGGATCTATGACCGCCATGGCTGGGTGCTGCTGCTGGGCGTTGGACATGAGAGAAACACATCTCTTCATCTTTCAGAGCACCGGGCAAGCTATCCTGGCAAAAAAATAGTGGAATGCAAGGCTCCTGTTACGAAGGAAGGCGTAAGAGAATGGATTAGCTACATGGATCTGGACTACGAATCGGCTGACTTTGACCGGCTGGGTGCAGATTTTGAGCGTTCAGGCGGGCGGATCATTCGCGGACAAATCGCCGGTGCCAGCGTGATGCTAATGCCGCAGAGAGAGCTTGTGGATTACGGCGTCCAGTGGCTGGAGCAGCATCGTCGCTAGCGCGGGAAGGCAAGCCTGCTGCAAACTACAGGATGAAGCTTGGAGGAGTGGGCACAGTTCGGATTGGCGGCAGCACATAGCGGGTGTCTGCTGAAGCGCCGCGGATTGGCTAGCAAGCAGTGTGAAGCAGTGTGCTTATTTGTGGGCGGGCCTGTAGTAGGCAGGGTGAGTAGTGTGCACATGTGTGGGTGAGCCGACAGTCGGTGAGCGATGAGCTCCTGCGTGAGTGAGCCAGTCGTGGGTAGGCTGATAGTGTGACCTTTGCGTTTGGCGAGCCAGTCGTAGGTAGGCTGATAGTGTGACCTTTGCGTTTGGCGAGCCAGTCGTAGGTAGGCTGATAGTGTGACCTTTGCGTTTGGCGAGCCAGTCGTAGGTAGGCTGATAGTGTGACCTTTGCGTTTGGCGAGCCAGTCGTAGGTAGGCTGATAGTGTGACCTTTGCGTTTGGCGAGCCAGTCGTGGGTAGGCTGATAGTGTGACCTTTGCGTTTGGCGAGCCAGTCGTGGGTAGGCTGATAGTGTGACCTTTGCGTTTGGCGAGCCAGTCGTGGGTAGGCTGATAGTGTGACCTTTGCGTTTGGCGAGCCA
Source organism: Paenibacillus woosongensis (assembly GCF_030122845.1). Classification (NCBI taxonomy): domain Bacteria; kingdom Bacillati; phylum Bacillota; class Bacilli; order Caryophanales; family Paenibacillaceae; genus Paenibacillus; species Paenibacillus woosongensis. The sequence continues at coordinate 4,178,042 of NZ_CP126084.1, read as the reverse complement.
GTCGTAGGTAGGCTGATAGTGTGACCTTTGCGTTTGGCGAGCCAGTCGTAGGTAGGCTGATAGTGTGACCTTTGCGTTTGGCGAGCCAGTCGTAGGTAGGCGAACGGTGTGCATGCCGGGTGGGTGTGCAGTCGTGCTGGCTGCGGATTACTAACGGACACAGGTTCCGCTATTTCAGAGAAATTGCCCAAAATAAAGGACTAACGGACGCAGAGGACCTTATTTGCTTACAAGCAATCAAAATTTAGCTGATTATTGCCTAATAAGGCCCCCTGGGTCCGTAACAATCCGAAAATCGCCGAAATGATCGAAATAGCGCCTTCTGTGTCCGTTAGCAATTTGACCACCGTCATGTAACGCCGGCCACCGCTAGCTGGATCATTACTCAGCCTACTACACTAGGCGAAGGTGTAAAGACGCCGAATTGGGAAAAGTACCGAAAAATCGTGGAGCAATATCATTCTGGACCCGATGCCTTCGAGGAAAGGGAGCAAACGTCGATCCGAAACCAACAAACCAACAAACCAACAAACCAACAAACCAACAAACAATCATGCTTAATCACAAATAGCTGCCGGGGATCCCGGCAGCTATTTTCTCTGCAAGCCTATATAAGAAAATCAAAGAATCCAGTTCGAGCAGTGCGTCCGCGTGATGCCGTCATAAGTTACGGCAAGCTTCAGCTTGTAGCGGGAAGCTGCATGGCAGTTCCCCACTTCGTCGCCGTTTAGTGAATCGCCATGATCAAAGGCTTCGCTGCTGCTCATCGCCTGGCCACTAAAACCAGGGGACTCGTTCCTCGGCCGTGAACCGGCTAGGCAGACGCGCTGCACTTCTTCGCCGCTGCGCGGTACAATGCCCGTTACGGTTGCCTCGTCCAGCAGGTGATCGTCTTCGCTGTAGAGCGAGATGGTCAGCGCATAGCTGCAGCTGCAGCGCCCGTCGATGCCGAGCAAGCCGACCTGGGCGACTAGCGGCTTCTCCGGCAGCAGCCCGCCGCGCTGCAGCGATGGCCGAATGCGCAGGCGATCCGGCGCAGCGAGCTCAAGCTGCATCTCCCCGTTCAGGGCGCGGCAGCGCTCGGCCGTAAATTGCAGCGAATGCCGGCCCGCCTCGAGCGGGATATTCTCTGCGACATAGCGCAGGGATCCGCTCCCGTTCTCGGCCGGCGTCAAGCAGATCGGCCCAGGCAGCTCGCGCCCGTTGATACGGAGCCGGAGCATCGGCTTATCGCCCGGCTTCACGATGGCCGCAAGCTTCAGCGTGTATAAGCCGCTCTGCTGCACAAAAATATCCAGCTTCTCTTCGGGGGAGGTGCAGCAGCCGCCTAGAACGCCGGGCACAACGAACGGATCGAAGCCATCCCGGTCGGCCTCCTGCGGGGACCATGGCGCCGTTCCTGCGGGCAGCCCGTTGTAATAGCTCTCCGGCGGGCCGAGCAGGCTTGGCTTCTGACCGCCGGTGTCGATTACGAGCTTCTGCAGGACGACGATCGGATCAACCATCCAAAGCCGCAGCGTATGATAGCCCGGCTGCTCGATAAGGTGCCGCGTTGTTCCGATACGGATGTTATAAATGACGCTTTGCTCCCAGTCGCGTTCATCGAATCCCCCGTCAGGCAGCTTCGCGATCAGTTCGGCAATGTGCACGGGTCCGTCATCGAAGGAGACGCCGATCCGCAGCCCCTGTCCAGGTACAAAATCAATGGATGGAGCAGCATACAGCGTGACGCTAACCTCCCCCGTACTTGTCATGTACACGGGATATTCCAGGCTCGGCGAGTTCCCGGCATTCGGCTGCTCTGCACTAGGCCCGGTTACCGGGAATACGGCAACCGAGGATAAGGTGCGTCCGTAGCCTGCAATCGGCTGCCACTCCGCACCGTTTGCACTGCGGCTTGCGGAGTAATGCTCCGCCTCGATGGCGATAACGCCGCCCGTTTCGATATGGCCGATCAGCGAGTCGCGGGTTGGCTCGGCAGGATGGAAGACGACGATTTGCACCGCGACTTCTTCCCCCGTTGGGCCGCTGATCATAATTTCGCTTTGCACATCATGGCCGACTGGCGCAGCAGCCCAGTCGATATCGACCCAAATCCGTTTCTGCGAGACGACCTCTGCTGCGGATAGGGACAGCCTGATCCAGGGAGCTCCTGCTGCCGCGCGGAAAGTGAACGGCTCGCTGCCTTTATTAAAGACATCGATGTACCGAGCTTCCCGGGTAAATCCGTCGAATACGGGCAGGCGGCATGCTGTATTCGCTTCTGGCCATACGTCGGCCGAGCCCTCGACAGCGATCCCCATTTCAGCGTAATCCTTGGCGTCAACCGTGCCCGTCTCCGGCATCGCATTGACCGAGGGCTGGTTCCAGTAGGTGTATCCGATATGGGTCTGATCCATCAGGTGATCCCATTTGCCCTGCGAGAGCATTTTATTGTAAGCCAAAGTCAGCTCGCGATCGGCTTCAAAGATCAGCTCCGCCTCCCGAGCGGCGATGTTGGCCGCCCTTCTTCCTTGACGGGCATACAAGCGGCTTCGCGCGGCCTGCAGATGCAGCTCCAGCATTTGCGCGGAAGCCTTGGCCGGATAGAGGGCTAATTGGAAAAAGGCGTTTCGCAGCGGTTCCGGCAGCTCTTCATGCAGCCGCTCTGCTTGGCTGGAAATGGCCTTCAGCTCTGTAACCGCCAGTTCCGCTTCCTTGTAATCCGTCAGACTGTACAGCTCCACAGCGTTCAGCAGCTCGGGCTTGATTCTGCCGTTGAACTTGGCATAGCCTGTCAAAATCTCCGCTACGGCTTCGCCATATTTGGCGCCGAATTGCTGCTCTGCCCAATGGACGGTGCAATCCCAGGCATTGTCCTTCGTAAATTGGGAAATATCCCAGGCCATGCGCAGGAAATATTCCATCGGAAATTCCATCGGCTTCAGATCGCCTACGTTCACGATCCAGATGCGATCTGCACCGTATTCGTGGGCTTTGTGCATTTGCTCCCAGATCTTGGGCACCGGCACAGTGTTGATCCATTTATAAGAACGCGGGCCGCCGACGTAATCAAGGTGATAATATATGCCTGCGCCTCCTGAGCGTTCCCTTTCCTCTGAAGTAGGGACGCGCCGCAGGTTGCCGTGATTGTCATCGGACCAGAGCAGCGTAACATCATCGGGCACACGCATGCCGTGCTCGTAATAATCCTGTACTTCCTTGTACAGCGCCCACAGCTGCGGAACTTCAGACGCGTCGCGGCCGGTTTGTTCAGCAATGATCTTCCGCTGGTCGCTGACGATTTTCTCCAGCAGGGCGATTTTTTCCTCAAAGGTCAAATGCCCGCCCATCGCTTCGTCCCCATCGCCGCGCATGCCGAGCGTGACGATGCTCTCGAAGTCCCGGCTGCGACGGATGCCTTCCTCCCAGAAGCGGTAAAGCACCTCTTCGTTCATTGAATAATCCCAAGGGCCCTGCTTATGCTTCTTCCAGTCCCCGTGCGGGCGCAGCATCGGCTCGTGATGGGAAGTTCCGATGATGATGCCGTACCGGTCGGCCATTTCGGCGTTCAGCGGGTCATCCTCGTAAAACGTGTTGTCCCACATCGCCGGCCATAAATAATTCGCTTTCAATCTAAGGAGCAGTTCGAATATTTTCTCATAGAATTCATGGGTAAAATCACGGAAATTCCCCCGTACCCAAGCCATGAGGGACGGCCCCTCATCATTGAGGAATATTCCTCTGTATTTTACGGATGGTTCTCCCTGTTTATAGGTGCCGGGTTGGATGTAGAGACTGCCGCGCCGGGCGACAGGAACATCAGCCCACCAGTACCAGGGCGACACTCCGATTTTTTCAGACACGTCGTAAATGCCGAAGATGGTTCCCCTTTTGTCACTGCCGGCGATGACCAGCCCTTGCTCGATGCCTGGCAGGGGGCTGGCTACCGTCTGGATGACGAAGGATTCCCATTTCCCGGCAACCTCGCCTGCATCCAGCTTGCCTTTCGCGATCAGCGCGTCAATGACCGGGCTTTTGCCGATCGTACCTATTAGGACGGCGTGCCCAGCCAGCAGCTTGTGATCATGCATAAGCATGGGGCTGCGTCCGGACACCCGTTCCACATCTGCCTGAAGATCCTTCGCCGCCCGAATGACACCGGCATGATCCTCATCGGACACGTAGATGTCTGCGGACGCTCCCTCGTGGACGAGCTGAAAGGCGCCGTCGCCGCTAGATTGCTGAATAACATAATTTTCGCTGAACATGATACTCCCCCTGCATACAAAATGGTATTCATCCGAGTCCGGAATGTGATTCAGTATATAAGATCCCCGCATGGGTCCGGGAGGTTTAAGAACAACATGTTTAATTGCATGGGGAAAGTGCTATAGTTTTCAAAGCTTGTTTATACTCCCGAATAAGCCATGAAGCCGCCGTCCACCGGAATGACTGTTCCGGTAACGAAGCCGGACGTATCCGCATCGGCGAGCCAGAGCAGCGTGCCGAGCAGATCCTCCGGTACGCCGAAGCGCCGCATCGGCGTGTGCGTAATGATTTTGTGAGAACGCTCGGTCAGCGAGCCGTCCTCATTGGTAAGCAGGTTGCGGTTCTGTTCCGTCAGGAAAAACCCGGGCGCAATCGCATTGACGCGGATGCCCGATTCCGCCAAATGTACGGCGAGCCACTGCGTAAAGTTATTGATCGCCGCTTTCGCTGCACTGTAAGCCGGCACTTTAGTCATTGGGCAAGGTGCGCTCATCGAAGAAATGTTCAGCACGACTGCTCCTGGGCGGCCGAGCATGGTTTTGGCGAACACCTGCGTAGGAATGAGGGTGCCGACGAAGTTCAAGTCGAATACCGTTCTTACTCCAGGAATGCTCAGGTCGAAGAAGGTCGTGATGTCCGGATTTGCCAAATCCTCGGAGCGGAAAATTTCGTTTGTCGTATTGGCGCTAGGCTGATTGCCGCCGGCTCCATTGATCAGAATATCGCAAGGGCCCAGCTGCTCCCGGACGATCTTCTCCGCTTCGCGGACACTGGCCTCGTCGGTAACGTCGCAAGCGACGGCGATCGCCTGGCCGCCGCTCGCTTGAATCGCTGCTGCAACCTCTTCTCCCTTCTCCTTCGTGCGGTTAAGAATGGCGACCTTGACTCCCTGCCGGGCGAGCTCCTGCGCCATGGCCCGGCAGAGCACGCCGGAGCCGCCGGTAATGACCGCGGTTTTCCCTTCAAGGGAAGAATGCTTAGGCAATGCACACATGTTAAATCCCCTCCCCAGCTTTAGGGGATTGTGCCTGCTGTCTCGAATAGGCATCCCATAGTCCCCATAAGTACATGATTCCGAGAGCGCGGTCATACAGTCCGTATCCCGGACGGCATTGCTCGCCCCAAATATGTCTGCCGTGGTCAGGACGGCAGTAGCCTGTGAAATCGGTGTCATAATACGCTTTCACAACGCCGCTGATATCGACCGTGCCGTCAGAGGTTTTATGGGAGGTCTCGATGAAATCCCCATTATCCATGACGCGAACGTTACGGATATGCGTAAACGGAATCCGCCCCTGGAATTCGTGGATCATGGAGATGATGTCGTTGCTTGGCTTGGCTCCGAGCGACCCGGTGCACAGTGTAATGCCGTTGGCCGGGCTGTCATGGAGCGACAGCAGGCGGCGGAAGCCGGCCTGGTCATTCAGGATTCGCGGCAATCCAAAGATCGCAAATGGCGGATCATCCGGATGGACGGCCATTAATATGCCGTTCTTCTCCGCGACGGGCACGATTCTATCCAGGAAATATTTAAGATTATCCCACAGATCCTCCTCTGTAACGTCCCGGTAGGCTTCGAACAAGGAAGTGAGATGTGCGAGACGTTCCGGCTCCCAGCCTGGCATCGTAAGATCGCTGTTCTGATTGATGATTTTTACGAGTTCGAATGGATCTACCCCGTCTATTTTCTCCTTCTCGAAGAATAGAGCGGTTGAGCCGTCTTCCAGCTCTTTGAACAAATCCGTTCTCGCCCAGTCGAATACCGGCATGAAATTGTAGCAAATGACCTTAACGCCGATTTGGGCCAGATTCTCGATTGTGCGAATGTAATTTTCGATATATTGATCCCGGGTCGGAAGCCCAAGCTTAATATCCTCGTGGACGTTCACGCTCTCGACGACTTCCGTATGCAAGCCGTACTTGCTGGCTAAGTCGCGGATTTCCTGAATCCGCTCGAGCGGCCATACTTCTCCGGCGGGCACATCATGAAGTGCCCACACGATACCCTCTGTTCCAGGGATTTGTCTAATTTGATCCAGCGTAACTGTGTCGTTGTTCTCGCCGAACCAGCGAAATACCATACGCATGCCTTCACCGCCTAATGAATTTTTGTTTGGTTATTAAAATAATCGGGAAATTTCTCCTGCAGCAGGCCGAGATTATAAATGCTAAGAGCCAGATGGGTCTGCATCAGGCGCTCTGCCAAGGCTTCATCCTTTAGGCAAATTGCTTCATATATACCGCGGTGCTGCTCGAATAAATGATCCCAATGGGGATCGGTTCTCATCCACAGGATTCGGCTCCGGTTCAAATGAGCGTTCATTTGTTGAATGACGCCCCAGGTCCCGAGCTTGTTCACCCCTTCGAACAAGATACGGTGAAATTGCTCATCCAACTCGAACATGGCCATCCCATCGTGCTTCATCAGGGATTCCCGCTGCAGGGACAAGTTGTTGCCGAGTTCTTCGAGCAGCTTCTCAGGGAATTGCTTGCAAGCCAGCCCGACCACGGCCCGCTCCAGCTGCTCCCGCATAAATTGGGCTTCCATAACGAGGTCCGGATCAATCAGGGACACCCGCGTGCCGCGCTGCGGAAGCACTACCACCAGTCCTTCCTGGGCAAGCCGGACAAAGCTCTCCCGCACGGGAGTACGGCTCACATTAAAAGTGATCGACATTTCCTTCTCAGACAACGTAGTTCCCGGAGCCAGCTCCATATTGACGATTTGCTTCTTTAATTCGTTGTACACGGTATTCCCGGCCGATTCTTGCATAGGGGGATTCCATCCTCTCAATCGATCACCTCCTTACTCCTTCCATACTACCACACTTGTATGGTAGTATGGAACTGGTATTCATCAAGAATTATCATAATGATTAGGAAGCAACGAATATATTTTGTCAGGGGGATGGAAATGACACATTTTTACACGGAAAACTTACTGCTCACGAACAATAGTGCAAAAAAGCTGTACTTCGAATATGCAGCGGGAATGCCGATTTACGATTATCACAATCATTTGAATCCGGCAGATGTGGCGGCGAACAAGCAGTTTCGCAATTTGACGGAGCTATGGCTGGATGGGGATCATTATAAATGGCGGGCGATGCGCTGGCTGGGCATCGATGAATCGCTCATTACGGGAGAGGCTGGGGACCAGGAGAAGTTCATGGCTTGGGCCCGTGCTGTTCCACGGCTTGTCGGCAACCCGCTCTACCATTGGAGCCATTTGGAGCTCGCCCGTTATTTTGGCATTGAGGAGCGGCTGAGCGAAGAGAATGCCGAGGAAATCTGGCATCGCTGCAACGAACGTCTGCAGGAGAAGTCGCTTCGCGCGGCAGGCATACTAGAGCAGTTCGACGTACGGGTTGCGTGTACGACGGATGATCCAGCCGACACATTGGCGGCGCATGGGCAAATTGCAAACAACGAGGAGATTGCAGCCAAGGTTCTGCCGACTTTTAGACCGGACCGGGCCTTGAATATTACGGCTCCGGGATTCCAGGAATATATGAGAGAGTTAGGTCAGGCAGCCGGCTGCACGGTTGGGAGCTACGAGGATCTGTTAGAAGTGCTGAAGAATCGAATCGATTATTTTCATGCGAAAGGCTGCCGCTTGTCAGATCATGGATTTGGGGCTTTCCCTTTTGAGCGAACGACGGAACGGGAGGCCGGACAAATTTTTGCCAAAGCGCTCCGCGGAGAAATGCTGACGGAATCGGAAGAAAATCGCTATCGGACGTTTACGCTGCTTCGCTTGGGTGAAATGTATTATGACCGCGGCTGGGCCATGCAGCTGCATATTGGCGCCATCCGCAACAATAACGACCGCATGCTGAAGACGATCGGCAAGGATAGCGGGTACGATTCCATCCTCGATTATCATTTGGCGGCATCTTTGAACGCTTTTTTGAATGAATTGGAAACGGGCAATCGCTTGCCTAAGACGATCGTTTACAGTCTTTATCCTTATCATTATGAGATGCTTGCGACAACGATCGGCAATTTCCAATCCGGCGAGAGCGCTGGCAAGCTTCAGCTTGGCTCAGCCTGGTGGTTTAATGACCAGAAAGAGGGAATGCTGCAGCAGTTGAAAGCGTTATCCTCAATTGGGGTCATCAGTACCTTCGTCGGCATGCTGACAGATTCGCGCAGCTTCATGTCCCTGCCAAGACATGAATATTTCCGGCGCGTCCTATGCCGGTTATTCGGGGAGTGGATCGAAGAAGGAGAGCTGCCGGCGGATTATGATTATATTGGCGGCATCGTTCAGGACATCTGCTATCATAACGCGGTCCGTTATTTTGGAATTTCCTTGTCATAACGTTGACAGCACCACCAGCATCATGTGCCGGCTGTATGGATTGCAGCCGGCAGAGAGGAGGCATACCGATGGAACTTCATCGTGTCATTCTTGTGGATGATGAGGTGTTTACGAGGAAGGGATTAATCAAGTTAATCGATTGGGAGGCTAGCGGCTTCCAGATATCCGGCGAAGCTGACAACGGGGAGGACGCGCTGGAGCTGATTCGGTCCCAGCGTCCCGATCTGGTTATCACCGATATCCGCATGCCGGTATTGGATGGACTGGGGCTGATCCGTCAGCTGATCGAAGAGGATGAGGAGCCGCCTGCGTTTGTCATTATTAGCGGTTATGACGATTTCAGCTATGCCCAGCAGGCCGTTCGCTACGGAGTTCATGATTTTATTCTCAAGCCGATCGATGAGGGCGAATTCACTGAAATGCTGCGTAGGCTGAGCGGCCGGCTTCAAGAGGAGCGGGAAGGGAAGGAGCGGGAGCAGCGGCTGGAGAATCAGGCGATGATCGAGTCGATTATCAGGAATGAAGCTGGGGAGAAATTCATCTCGAATTGGGAGGAGCAGCTGAACCTGACTAGCGGCGATTGCCTGTATTATATGTTCGTGGAACTGAATGATCTGCATCCGTGGCGGCAGGGAGGGGAAGAGCTGCCTCTTTACCAGTTTATGGAGCAGGTGGAGAAAACGCTGCAGGAAATCGTAGGTGAAGAACAGCCGCTCTACCTTCATGAGCACCGCAGCCGCGTCGGGGTGATCGTGCCTGAACGCCTGCTCAAGCCGTTCCATAACAACATCCGTTCGTTTGCAGAAGCGCTTCACACCAGGATAAAGATCCGGGAGGGGCGCGTCTTTATATATGCCAGCTGCCCGGTTCAGGGATTGGCTGGCCTTCGCCGCGCGTATGAAAGCGCCAAAGAGGCATTGTTATATAAATATGTTCACGACCATGACGGCATCGTGGTTCATAGCCAAACGAGCGAATGCACGGTCCAGTATGTGCCGGTCGATCAGGAGCTATACCATCGCTTGATTGAGCAGATTGAGGAATATCGCCTGGAGGAGCTTGGACGTTCGATTAAGCAGATGTTCCGGCGTTTTCAGGAGAAGCGATATGCTCCTGAGGCTGTGAAGATGAACATTCATCAATGCGTCCTCGGCGTAATCGACATTATTCGCGGCATGGACGGAGACGAACGGTCGCTTGTCTCGCTGGACCCGATTGTCGGCTGGCATGATTTGAACTTGTCCCTGCAGGAGCTCCAGCGTCTTTTTACCGCTTTTGCCGAGGAGAGCGGCCAGTATATCAGCGTCTTGCGCAAAGAGCAGCAAAAGGGCGGTATCCATAAAATCCGCGCTTATATCGAAGAGCATTACCACGAGAATATTAGTTTGAAATCGATCGCTGCCAAATTCTACATGAACCCTGTTTATTTAGGACAATTGTTCCGCAAAACCTATGGCGTGTATTTCAACGATTTCCTGCTGCAATTAAGAATAGGTGAGGCCAAGCGGCTGCTTCGCCAAACGGATATGCGGATATATGAGGTCGCCGACCGCGTAGGCTTCAGCAATCCCGATTATTTCGTGACGCAGTTCGAGAAGCTGGAGAAGCTGACGCCGAGCGAATACCGTTCGCGGCTAGTGAAGGGAGGGGCGTCCGTCAGGACGGGCCGATGATACCCAATTTGAATAATGTCCGGCTGCGGGACAAGATGCTGCTGCTCTATTTTCTATGCGTGTTCGTGCCGATACTGCTTACGAATTTCATTTTCTATAACGTGACTACGACGAGCGTAAAAAATCAGCGGATGCAGGACATTTCCCGGGCACTGGAACAAGTCAAGAACGAGTTTCTTCAAGAAGTGGAAGATACCCTGCAGGTATCTTCCGTTTTTTATACCGATCATCTCCTGAACGAGATCATTGAGACGGAATACGAGCATCCTGCCGAGTATGTGGAGGCCTACGACTCTTATTTGCGGCGGATTATCAACACCTCCAGCCCGGCTTATAATTCCGTGGAGGCAATCACCGTATATGTCGATAATCCCACGCTGCTGTACTCGGGCGGCATTGTCTACATTGATCAGAACGTCAAGGAGCAGGATTGGTACAAAAAAATATCCACGGCCAAGCAGTCTGCGCCGATTTTTATGCGCACGGGTCAAGATGGCCAGCTGGATACGTTCAGCGTCATCCGCCGGATGGATTACTATTATTTTTCGCGGCAAGAGAACGGGCATTTCCTGAAAATCGATTTGCGCATGTCGGTCATCCGGCAAATATTTAATAATTTGAATTTGCAGGGTCGCCTTTACCTGCTGAATGAACGTGGGGAGGTTGAATATTCTAACGACGCCAATCTCGATTTGCATGCAGGCGCTATCCCTTTCGATCAGGTCGTCGCCCCGGAGAGAACGATCGAATTTCACAAAGATTACGGGCAGAGCAATAATTTGAACGGCTGGAGCATTGTAGGGAGAATTTCCGAGGATGAAGTATTCCAGGAGGTCAGGCAGAACCGAAATTTCATCGTGCTGCTGACTTGCCTCAATATTCTGCTGCCGACCTTGATCATCGTCTGGATCACCCGATGGCTCAATGTAAGGCTTATCCGTATTTTGAAGCATATGAAGAAGGTAAAAAACCAGCATTTCGAGACGATCCAGGATGAAGGCTCCCGCGATGAAATCGGCCAATTAACCGGCGAGTTCAACCGGATGACCCTGCAGATCCAGAGTCTGATCAATAACGTATACGTAGCTGACATCCAGAAGAAGAATCTGGAGCTGGAACGCCGTCATGCCCAATTGAATGCGCTGCAAAGCCAGATCAATCCTCATTTTTTATTTAATGCCCTGGAGACGATCCGTATGCGGAGCTTGATGAAGGACGAGGAGGAGACCGCGAGGATCATTCACAATATGGCGAAGATTTTCCGCAATTCTCTCGTATGGCGGAAGGATATGGTTACTTTGAAGGAAGAGCTGGAATTCATTTATTGCTTCCTGGAAATCCAGAAATACCGGTTTGGCGAGAAAATTGAATATACGGTCGTGGCGAACGAAGCTGATTCTTCGATATTGATTCCCAAAATGTCCATCGTTACCTTCGTAGAGAACGCAAGCATCCACGGAATCGAACCTTTGAAGCAAGGCGGAAAAATCGAGGTGGAAATCAAGCAGTCCGGCGACGAGTTGATCTGCGCGATACGGGATAACGGCGTTGGCATGTCCGACCAGCAGGTCGAGAAACTGTACCGCTACCTGGAGGGCGAGGAAGAGATGGGGGAGCGCATCGGCATTCAGAACGTCATCTATCGCCTCAGAATGTTTTACAAAGACCAGTTGACTTTGGATATTCGCAGCAGGCTGGGCGAGGGAACGGAGATTCTGTTCATCATTCCGGTAGAGAAGCGGCTGATGTAGAAATCTTAGAAATCTTAGAAATCTTAGAAATCTAAACCGGGCTCCTATAGTTTTCAAAGTATCAACTTTAGATTGACGGGTAAAAGTCGCCGTCTGGCTCTCTTATAATGAAAGTGCTTACAAAAATGAAAGTCTGAAAGGGGAAGTCAAAAGCATGAAGAAAAGACGGTTTTGGCTAAGTTGTCTGACCATCGTAATGCTGGCATCGCTATTGTCTGCTTGCTCGGGCGGCAAAGACAATGGCAAGGTGGGAAGCAATACGTCAGCGGGCAGCGGCAATGGAGCCCAGGAAGAGAAGCTGGATAAAGTAACTTTTACTTACTTTAACGCAGTAGCAGGCAAGGACATTAATACCAATGAAACGACAATTGGAAAAATCCTTGAAGAGCAAACTGGCGTGAACTTTAAAATCGAGCATCTGGTTGGCGATGAGAATACGAAGGTAGGCACGTTTATAGCAAGCAACAGTTACCCGGACGTTCTTGTGCCAGGCGGCTCGATCGATAAGCTGTTAAGCTCGGGCTCTTTTATTCCGCTAAACGATTTGATCGATCAATACGGCCCGAATATCAAACGGGTATATGAGCCTTACTACAACTTGATGAAGGCTGAAGACGGCAACATTTATTTCCTCCCGATGAGCGCCGTAGTAGGCGAATACATTTCCGCTCCGAATATCGAGCAGGGAGCCTTCTGGATTCAGCGCCGCGTGCTGAAGGAAGCGGGTTATCCAAAGATCAAGACGTTTGATGATTACTTAAATCTGATCCGCGAATATGTGAAGAAGCATCCGGGTGAAGACTTGACGGGATATATTGCTTTGACTACACAAGATCAATTTTTTGCCTTAACGAATCCGCCGATGCACCTTGCAGGGTATCCGAATGACGGCGGCGTCATTATCGACATGGAAACTCACGAAGCGAATGACTATGCGGATGACGATATTACCAAACGTTATTTGCAGGAGCTGAATCAGCTAAATGCAGAGGGATTATTCGATAAGTCGTCTTTTGTGGATAACCGTGACCAGTACCTGGCCAAAATCGCGTCCGGTAAAGTGCTTGGCTTCTTTGACTATAGATGGCAGGTAGGCCAATCGATGAACAACCTGCGTGAAGCGGCGCAGCAAACGGGCAATGATGATTTGGAGTATATGGCATTGCCGATCGTTTTTGACGAAAACATCAAAGACCAGTATCTTGATCCGCCTTCTTTTGTTAACAACCGTGGAGTAGGTATCTCGGTTAGCGCGAAAGATCCTGTGCGCATTATCAAATATTTCGACAACTTGCTTACCGATGAGAACCAAATTTTATCGAACTGGGGCATTGAAGGCGAGACCTATTCGGTAGATGAGAACGGCCGTTTCTATCGGACCGAGGAACAAATCAATCAGACGAATGCGGAAGCCTTCCGCGAGTCCTTCGGCTTCAAGTACTTCGAATACAACTGGCCGCGTTACGGGAACGGTTCTTCGCTGCCGGACGGCAACTCCGTGGGGGCGGGCCGTCAGCCTGAGGTAGCTCAAATGTCTTACTCTGACAGCGATAAGAAGCTGCTGGAAGCATACGGCATCCAGTCGTTCTCGCAATTGTTTGCAGCACCTGACGTGCGTCCTTGGTACCCGGCTTGGAGTATTCAGATCGAACAAGGTTCGCCGGCCCAAATCTTTACGCAGAAGAAGAGTGACCTGCAGCGTAAATACTTCCCGAAACTCGTTCTTGCCAATCCGGCAGAGTTCGACAAAATCTGGGATGAATACGTAAAAGAGTTCAACAAACTTGGCGTGAAAGATTATGAGCAGCTTATGACAGACGAAGTTGCGAAGAAAGTCGATCTGGTTCAAGGAAAATAATAAACCGAGAATTTGAAATGGAAGGGCCGGCTGATCTGGGCAATGAGAGGATTTCCGGCCTTTCTGTTATCTAAATTCCCCCATTATTGGACAGGGAGGAGAAGAAACCGTGGATAATGTGACTCAATTAAGACCGGCAGAGTCGCCTGAGGCTAATAAACTGGACGGCGGCTCGAAAGGTTTCTTCCACAAACTAAGCAAGCAAAGAGTGCTCGTCTTCATGTCGGTGCCTTTTCTGATTTGGTTGATTATCTTCAAATATTTGCCCCTATGGGGTTGGAGTATCGCGTTCCAGGACTATAAGCCGGCAAAAGGGATGTTCGACCAGACCTGGGCCGGTCTGAAGCACTTCAAGTTCCTGTTTCAGGACGAGCATTTCGTCCGGGTTATGCGCAATACGCTCGCGATGAGTTTTATCAATCTGGTTCTAGGTTTTGTTACAGCGATTACTTTGGCGATTCTTCTCAATGAGCTTCGTAAAGTCGTCTTCAAGCGCGTTGTGCAAACGATCAGTTATTTACCGCACTTTATTTCATGGGTTGTAGCCTCAAGCATCATTGCGACGGCGTTGTCTGCGGACGGCGGCATCATTAACGATGTGCTGATGTGGCTCGGCATTATCAAAGAGCCGATTCTCTGGCTCGGGGAAGGGAAATATTTCTGGGGAATACTCGGTGTTTCTGAAGTCTGGAAAAACGTAGGTTGGAACACCATTATATATTTGGCGGCGATGACCAGTATTGATCCGTCTCAGTATGAAGCCGCGGAGATCGATGGAGCGGGACGGTTCCAGCGCATTTGGAATATTACGCTGCCGGGCATTAAGTCTGTTGTCGTCATATTGCTGATTATGAACATCGGAAACCTGCTGGAGACCGGCTTCGAACCACAATACCTGCTCGGCAACGGCATGAACGTCGACTATTCCGAGAACCTGGATATCTTTGTGCTTAAATACGGGATTCAGATGGGGAACTTCTCCCTCTCGATCGCGGCGGGGATGTTCAAGACGGTGGTCAGCTTCATTCTGTTGTTTACAGCTAACCATATCGCGAAGAGACTGGGCGAGGACCGGCTGTTCTAAGGTCGTATTTCTGAAGGAGGATTCAATATGGCTAAGTCGCTATCGAAAGCGCCTAAGATGCATGCCCGGTTCAAATCGCCAGCGGACCGGCTGTTCGATACGTTTAATATCATCTTCATGATTTGTCTTATGATCGTCACGCTGTATTCGTTTCTCAACACGCTCGCCGTGTCGCTTAACACGGCCAACGACTCCATCAAGGGCGGCATTTATTTATTGCCGCGGGAATTTACGTGGGAGAACTACAAATATGTATTTGAAGAAGCGACGATTTTCCATGCAACGCTGATTTCGGCGCTGCGTACCGTGATCGGTACGGTGCTGTCCGTGTTCTGCTGTACGATGGTCGCCTATACGATCGCCCGGCCGGAATACGTGCTGCGCAAGTTTATTTCGATCGCGTTTATTCTGACGATGTATTTCAGCGGGGGGCTTATTCCCAATTTTCTGCTTATCCGGGAGCTCGGCATGATGAACAGCTTCTGGGTCTATATCATTCCGGGTCTGATCGGTGTGTTTAACGTCATTATTATCCGTTCTTTCATCGAGAAGCTGCCGGAAGGCATTCTGGAATCTGCCCGTATCGACGGCGCAGGCGAGTTCACGACGTTTCTGCGGGTAGTCCTGCCGCTCTGTTTGCCGGTTATCGCTACCGTCTCCCTGTTCTCGGCCGTAGCACAGTGGAACTCCTGGTTTGATGTGTTCTTATACAACTCATCCAATGTGAACCTGAGCACCCTTCAGTATGAGCTCATGAAAATTCTGCAGAACTCGAATACCTCCCTCAACAGCGGCAACGACTATGCGAGCATGTTCTCCGGCTCGGAAGCCGCCATCAACCGGGTAACACCGACATCTATCCGCGCAACGATGACGATTGTGGCAAGTGTGCCTATTATTTTGGTATATCCGTTCCTGCAGAAATACTTCGTACAAGGGATGATATTAGGAGGGGTTAAAGGATAATGAGCAGCGCTATGAACCGAAACGAACCGAAGCTGAAGGAAGTTTTCGCGGACTGCTTCCCAATTGGGGCCGCTGTGAACCCGCGGACGATTCAAACGCAGGAGGAACTGCTCGCTTATCATTTCAACAGCATTACTGCGGAAAATGAGATGAAGTTTGTCAGTCTGCAGCCGGAGGAAGGGAAGTTCACGTTCGGGGATGCGGATGCTATCGTGGACTTCGCCAAACGATACGGCATGCAGGTCAGAGGGCATACGCTGGTCTGGCATAACCAGTCGACGGATTGGCTGTTCGAGGATCGGGCTGGAGGCCTGGTCAGCAAAGAGACGCTGTACGCGCGGATGAAGGAGCATATTCACACGGTGGTAGGGCGGTATAAAGAGCATATCTATGCCTGGGACGTGGTGAATGAGGTCATCGCTGACGAAGGGCAGGCGCTGCTCCGGGAATCGAAATGGACGGAAATCGCCGGAATTGAATTTATCGCCAAAGCGTTTGAGCTTGCGCATGAAGCCGATCCGAACGCCCTGTTATTTTACAATGACTACAATGAATCGAATCCGCTAAAAAGAGAAAAGATCTACAGGCTCGTCCAGCTTCTGGTGGAGCAGGGTGCCCCTATTCATGGCATCGGCCTGCAGGCCCACTGGAATCTGTACGGGCCATCGCTGGACGATATTCGCGCAGCGATCGAGAAGTACGCTTCACTCGGGCTTCAGCTGCAGTTAACCGAGCTTGACGTATCGATGTTCGTCTTCGACGACAAGCGAACGGATTTGAAGGAGGCGCCGGCCGAGCTCATCGAGCTTCAAGCGCAGCGGTATGAGCAGATGTTCAAACTGCTCAAGGAATACAAAGACGTAATCAGCGCGGTGACGTTCTGGGGAGCGGCCGACGATTATACGTGGCTTGACAATTTCCCGGTTCACGGGCGCAAAAATTGGCCGTTCCTATTCGATGACCGTCATCAGCCGAAGCCCGCTTATTATCGGGTGGCCGAGGTAGCCTGGCTCATAGAACGAGAACTTCAGGGTCGATAGGTTACTGCCGATCCTGCCGGACCGTGGAGCGATCCGATACGTATCCCTTACGGGAACATCGATCCGTCGCTAATGTTCGACGATGATGGAACAGTGTACGTGACCGCGCAAATGGGGGCGGACAAGGATTCGCATATTATCCAGTATGAGATCGATATTGCAACGGGCGCGGCGCTAAGCGAGCCTGTCGTCGTGGCCCGTGGCGACGAGGAGTATGGACGGAAGGGCCGCATCTCTATAAAATCAAAGGCCGCTATTATTTGACTTGTGCCTGCGGAGGCACAGGCCGGGATCATCGCGTCCTCGTCTACCGGGGCGATGCGCCTTACGGGCCGTTCGAGATGATGCCTTATCCGATGCTGACTCATAACCGCCTTGCTGATGATCCGATACAGAACGTCGGTCATGCCGACTTGGTCGAGGATTCGGAAGGAAGATGGTGGGCAATGTTCCTTGGCGTCCGTCCCGTAGACGGGCAGTACAGTGTGCTCGGGCGGGAAACCTTCCTGGCTCCCGTGCAATGGACCGGGGATGGCTGGCCCGTGGTGGACAATAATGAGGGAACGGTCAGATTGGAGATGACAGCGGAAGGAACATTCATCCCGCTGCCATCCTTGGCATCGGCGGCTGAGCCGTACTGGCGGGATGATTTTACGGATGACCAGCTAGGGCCCCGCTGGGCATTTCTTCTGGCCCCACAGGAGGAACAGGTACTGCTGGGCACGCGGCCTGGTTACGTGATGTTGATGGGGAACAGTCTTGCTTTGCGGGATACAGGTCCTGCCTTGTTCCTCGGCGTCCGTCAGCAGCACCGAATTGTGGCGGTGTCTACGGAGCTTCATTTCGCTCCAGAGAACGCAGGCGAAGAGGCTGGAATTGCTGTCAGGCTCAATGAGCGGGGAAATCTGACGCTCGGAATCCGCCGGGAGGGAGAAGCTCAGCTCCTGATCGCTATGATGACGGATCAGGGACAGACGACTGTCTTGGCAGAGAAGCCGGTTCCTGCGGAGCGTGTGTGGCTTCGCGCGATCGCCAAGGAAAGAGAGTATGTGCTGCTGTACTCCTTGGACGGGGAGGCATGGCACGAAACGGGAGCGGCGCCAGCCCGGGCATTGTCCCCGGAGGGCAACGGCGGCTTTACCGGGGCGTTGCTCGGGATGTATGCGACCGGGAACGGCCGGGATTCCAAGACGCCAGCGTACTTTGACTATTTCAGCTATCAGGCGGAATAGAATAATACAAGAAAATCTCTCCTTCGAGGAAGGAGAGATTTGTTATTAATACTTCATACTATTCATCATTCATCGCAAGGGCAACGCTTCGCATTATCTTTCCAGCTTCTTGGGATCCAAAGGATGCTCAATGACGTTCTCTAGGCCCGTGGCCATTTCTCCGTCCCAATCAAGCATGCCTCCGGCATAATTATGCACTGCGTCGAATCCATTCTGCTGGAAATACTTAGCTACATTAAAGCTCCGCTGCCCGCTCCGACATATGAATACGTATTCCCGCTCCGGGTCCAAATCGTCCATATAGCCGATAATCTCCCCCATAGGAATGAGCGGTACGCCTGGAATATGGGCCTGAATGTACTCCTCCGGTTCTCTCACGTCGATTATAATAGTTCGGTTGCCGGGATCCTGCAGTATATCGCTCAGTTCTTTCGTGTCGATATGGGATACTCCCTGAATGACTTCGCTCATGGTTGGGCACCTACCTCATGTTTTGTACTTGGCTGGTTTATTATACCTCTTTAATTGAAGATGTCCATGCTTAAATATCGTTCGCCCGTATCCGGCGCAATACATAATATGCGCTTGCCCGCTCCAAGCTGGTGTGCGAACTGAATCGCCGTCCAGACGGAGGCTCCCGCAGAGGGGCCAACCAGAATGCCTTCCAAGGCGGCCAGGCGGCGAGTCGTCTCCAGCGCATCCTCGTCGGATACCTGAACGATCTCGTCATAAACGCCGGTATTGAGAATAGGCGGGACAAAACCCGGACTCGTGCCGACAAGCTTATGCGGTCCCGGCTCTCCGCCGGACAGCACCGGCGAACCCATTGGCTCAACGACGGCGATCCGGATGCCGGGAATATGCTCTCGCAAATATTCGCCAGTTCCCGTAATCGTACCGCCGGTTCCGGACGTGGCGACGAAAACATCGAGCCTGCCATCCATTTGCTCCACGATCTCAGGCCCGGTGGTCAGGCGGTGGATTTTCGGATTCGCCTCGTTCTGGAATTGCTGCGGCATGAAGCTGCCGGGGGTTTCGGCAAGGAGCTGCTTCGCTTTTTCGATGGCCCCGGGCATCCGTTTGGCTGCGGGCGTGAGCACTACCTGCGCGCCATAAGCCTTCAAAATGTTAATGCGCTCTTTAGTCATATTATCGGGCATGACAAGGATCGTCCTGTAGCCTTTGGCTGCGGCGTTCATCGCCAGTCCGATGCCGGTGTTGCCGCTGGTCGGCTCGATGATGGTTGCCCCCGGCTTCAACTTGCCGGCTTTTTCCGCTTCGCGGATCATATGGGAAGCCGCGCGGTCCTTGACGCTGCCGCTCGGGTTGAAATATTCCAGCTTGACATAGACCTCAGCGTCCTGCACGCTGACCAGACGGTTCAGCTTCACGGCTGGAGTGTCTCCGACGAGCTCGGAGATGTTGTTAACGACTTTGCGGGTCATGGCGCTCCCCTTTCTTTAGCCCTGTATGACAATATATTGTAGCGGTTGGAAGAGCCGGATTCAAGTTGCGACAACAGGAAGAACCTTGGCAAGAGGCACTGGGCGCCTCTTTGGCCAAGGTTCTGAATGCTGCTTCTTGAGATATGAGAGAGTATAAACATGTCTGGTGATTAGCCGTTACCAGGATGAGAGCTCCGTCCGTTTCCAGGTATCTTTGGCGACGCAAACGTAAATGTAATTTTCGTCCCAAGCAATGTCTCCTTTATTGCCCGGAGCGCTGGAGGAGGCAGGGGTCTTCGCTTCGCGAATGGATATACCGTCGCCGTTCACATCCAGCTTGCTCTGGGGTTCACTCGTCCCCACGCCGATCTTACCGTCGCTTCGTTTCATGAATAATGCGCTATCGATTGCCTCACCTTCGTCTGAATAGCGCACGACGTTGAAATCCCCTCCTGTGTTATTGCCGGCAAGTTCGGAGCTGTCGGCTCTCAGGCTCCAGAGCGGAGTCGTTTCGTTTTCTTCCCCCGTCTTGGCAAACTGCAAGTCCCGGTGTCCTTCACCTGCCACTCTTAAAATGCCATCCATCACATTAAAGTTGGAGGAATGGGTGCGAATTTCCGATACGTCGGTATCGTAAGGAATTTCAAGGCGCGTGAATAACTCGTCCTTATGCTCCCCGTCCGGGGACATCGTCGTTTCGATCGAAATATGTTTATGGTCATGCTGCTCAGGATTGTTGGCTTTGTCATGGGATACGATGGCCGTCTTGTCCATACCTTTCTCATCGGCCCAGGCAATGGCTGGCTTGGCGCGTTCGGCCGTCCACTGCAGGCGGATCAGATCCGATAAATGCCCTTCGCTGGCCACCCATTTCTGGTCAGTTGACAGATGTATCCGTTCATTATGCGGAAATGCGATGCCTCCTCCCGGAAGGGTAGAGGACTGGAATGCCGGTGTCTGTGCTCCCGTGGAAGCTTGTTTGGAAGCGCCGCTGGCCTGGCAGCCCCCTAAATAAATCAAACTTAGACTTAAAATGAAGAGTGCGGCGGTTTTTAAGGTTTTCATTTGACTCTCTCCTTTCATGATTAACACAAGATCATGATCCCGTCCAAAATGTTATTCTTTTCTCTCTTTAATTTAATTCTAAGCTGCCATGTTGCGACAATGGCTTGTCGGAAAGATGGACGCGAAGGCTATTAAAGATGATAAAGAGTGTCGTCTGGTTCTAGCAATAGGCTGTTAGATGGGTTTGGTCTTTGCCAGGAATGCCTGCGTACTTGCAAGATTAGGCAGATAGAAGCAGGAGCCAAGGTTATTGTGTCGCTAGAGCAGAACCCGGTTTGGAGCGAACTGGGGTATCGTTTTTAATTGATATATCGGTAGTTATGCCGAGCATAGTGCTTCTGGAATTCAAT
Source organism: Paenibacillus woosongensis (assembly GCF_030122845.1). Lineage (NCBI taxonomy): Bacteria > Bacillati > Bacillota > Bacilli > Caryophanales > Paenibacillaceae > Paenibacillus > Paenibacillus woosongensis. The sequence continues at coordinate 4,157,003 of NZ_CP126084.1, read as the reverse complement.
TTTGGAATTCATGGGACGGGTAGAGGATAGCAAACGTGAAATTAGGGAACGAAGCACTAGAAAAAGAAAGTGAATACTTCTACAATAAAACAGAGCTCCTTGTCAAGATGTGGACAAAGTTATCCACAGCTTGTAGACTAACTTCATGAAAAATGGATGAAAACTTATGTACCAAGAGATTGATCGGTTTACGAAATTGAGAAATGATTTTTTCTGAAAACTGTGGATAATGTGGATAGTTCGGTGGATAATCAGCGTTATTTCACAAAAACACTATTTTAAAAGGAAAAAAACGGCCTATGCGGCCGTTTTTTATGGTTAGTCAGCAGTGGAATTGTGGATAAGCCTGTGCACAACTAGTGTCGTTTGTAAATGCCATGTAAAAAATATTTTTTAAGCTTCAGCCAGTGTTTCCCATTCCTCATAGGCTGCTGTCAATTGCAGCTTGCGCTCGTCGATGAGAAGCTGCCGCTCTTGCACGGCCGTATAGTCCTGATAAACCTCGGGCAGAGTTAATTCCGCTTCAATGGCCGCGATCTGCTCCTCCAGCTCGGCAATCGACTGTTCGAGCTGCTCCAGACGGCGCTGTCTCATGCGTTCCTCGCGCTTTGCTTGTTTCTCCGCCTCGAATGTTGCCGCTCCATTTTTGGCCGCGGCAGCGTCGGCTCCAGAGGAGCTGTCGTCCGCTGGTGCGGGATTGGGTGTTTGGCTTGTGGCGTTTTCGTCAGCCAGCTCCGCAAGCTCTTGTAATTTCGCTAAATAGTCGTCATAATTCCCCAGGAAATGATGGGCCCCGCCAGGGTGCAGTTCGACGATCCGTTCCGCCATTTTATTAAGAAAATAACGGTCGTGGGAAATGAACAGCAGCGTTCCGTCGTAATCGAGCAGAGCAGATTCAAGCACCTCTTTGCTGAATAAATCAAGATGGTTGGTCGGCTCGTCGAGAATGAGGACGTTGGCCTTTTGCAGCATCAGCTTGGCTAACGCAACCCTTGCTTTTTCGCCGCCGCTCAGCGCGGCTATTCTCTTCTGAACGTCATCGCCGCTGAACAAAAAATTGCCCAGCACCGTGCGGATTCTTGCCTCCTCCATATGGGGAAAGGCGCTCCACACTTCCTCGAGTACGGTATTTGTGGCATTGAGGTGGGTCTGCTCCTGATCATAATACCCGATTTTTACTTTGCTGCCCCACACGAGCGACCCGGAAGAAGCCTTCAGATCGCCGGTTAAAATTTTGAGCAAGGTCGACTTGCCGATCCCGTTCGGTCCGATCAGGGCAACAGTCTCGCCGCGCCGCAAATAGAAAGATACATTACGAAACAGCGGATGCTTATCGTCGGCAAAGGAATAGGATAGGCCGTCAACCTGCAGCACATCCTTGCCGGTCATGTACTCTGCTTCAAAGGAAAAGCTCGCCCGCTTCAAATCCCCGGTCGGCCTTTCCATGATGTCCATCTTCTCCAGCGCTTTGCGGCGGCTTTGCGCCCGTTTCGTCGTCGAAGCCCGGACAATGTTGCGCTGAATGAAGGTTTCCATACGGGCAATTTCGTCCTGCTGTTTCTCGTACATTTTCATCTGGCTTTCGTATTCGGCCGCCTTCAGTGCGATGTAGCGCGTGTAATTGCCTGTGTATCTTTTCGATTGATGGCGTTCGATTTCGACGATGGCCGTGACGAGCCGATCGAGGAAATAACGGTCATGGGACACGATCAGCAGCGCCCCGGAATAGTTGCGGAGGTAATCCTCCAGCCAGGTTAACGTCTCAATGTCCAAGTGGTTCGTTGGTTCGTCAAGCATGAGCAGATCGGGAGCCTGGAGCAAAATCCGGGCCAAAGCGAGACGGGTTCTCTGCCCCCCGCTCAGCGTGGAAATGAGCGTATCCGGCGGGAAGCTGCCGAAGCCCATGCCGTGAAGCACACTGCGAATGCGAGTTTCGATCTCGTAACCGCCATTATCCTTGAACCAGTCTTGTTTTCGGGCGTACCGCTCCAGTAATTCCTCGTAGGCCTTGTCATCGTCATGATGTTCGGCCAGCGCGGCGATTTCTTGCTCCATGCTGCGCAGCTCGCGCTCTGCATCCAGCAGGGAAGTGAAGACGTTCAGCATTTCCTCCCAGATCGTGAGCTCCGACTGCAGCCCGCTATTTTGAGCGAGATAACCGATCGTGGTTTCCTTCGCTTTATAAATCTGCCCTTCATCATATGACAATTCCTGAGCCAATATTTGCAATAGCGTCGATTTTCCGGCCCCGTTGACGCCAACCAGGCCGATGCGGTCCCGCTCTAAAACCTGCAGGTTAATGCCATGAAGTATTTCGGTAACACCATATCGTTTCGTAATATTAGTCGCTTGAAGTAGCATAACTTCTGAATCCTCCGCTTATTCTTTCTACATTAAGTGTACATGAAACGGCAGCGCATTGCATCGCTCTTTATGCAAGTCCCCTGTCTTATAAAATCATAGAATTTCCGATGCTATGAAAATGTGCGTATTTATGATATTTTTTCAGAAATCGCTTTAGTTTTCATTTTGCTTCAACAATGATAAACTAGATGAGAATATATCATTCTATGAGGGATTTATATGACGGATATCCCAGATCTTAAACATCAATTGCGCTGTGCGATGAGAGAACGCCGGTCCCAAATTCCGGAACCATTGCGGCAAGAGCAGTCGCTGGCAGCCAGCTTGCTGGCGGAACGGGAAGTTCTGGGACCCTTGCGGCACGAACGGAACAGACCGCTTACAGTATTCATTTATGCTTCCTTTCGGGACGAGCCCGATACAAGCGAGTTGATGAACAACTGCTGGAGGCAGGGTGATCGCGTATTGGTTCCGAAGGTCGCCGGAGCTGGGCGGTTTGAGCTGTATGAATTGAAGGGAGCCGGCGAACTGCTGCCTGGTGCGTGGGGTATTCCCGAGCCAGCTGAGCATACGGGCATTTGGCCCGAGAACCGCTGGTCTGAAATCGACCTCGTTGTGGTTCCTGGCCTTGCCTATGACAGGACAGGAGGCCGGATCGGCTTCGGGGGAGGATTTTACGACCGTTTCATGGACGCTTTGCAGCGTTCAGAGGGCGGCGGGGCAGGCGCTATTATTGGAGCGCTCGCTTTTCAAGAGCAAATATTGACGGACTGTATTCCGATGGAGCCCCATGATTTTAGGGTGGATCTGCTGTTTACAGCCTCCGGTACGATATATATCCATGAAAGTAGTGAAAATTTATGTCTTCGGAATCCCAGGAAGGGAAATTGACTCATTTTAATGAACAGGGCAGAGCAAATATGGTCGATATTTCAGGGAAGCAGGCAACAGCCCGGACTGCGGTGGCCGTATCGACAATTACGATGCATCCGGACACGCTTCGCGCCATCAAGGAAGGCCAGGTTGGCAAAGGGGACGTGCTTGCCGTGGCGCAAATTGCCGGAATTCAGGGAGCTAAGAGGACCTCTGACTGGATTCCCATGTGCCACCCATTGCCATTAACCGGAGTTAACCTCATTTTTACAGATAACGGGCATAACGAGCTGTATATTGAGGCAACTGTGAAAACAGAAGGCAAAACGGGCGTGGAAATGGAGGCGCTCACCGCTGTTTCAGCCGCGGCGTTAACGGTGTACGACATGTGCAAAGCGCTGCAAAAGGATATGGTTATCGGCCCGACCCTGCTCCGCAGCAAGACGGGCGGAAAAAGCGGAAACTATCTATCTGGGTTTTAATTATTGCTTCTATAATAATGAACATAAGTCGTCAATTTAAAAGGATTTAATTCAGACATTAAAAACGGAGTTCCTATGTGGATGAGGAGGGTGACTTCATGGTTTGGAAAACGGCGATCCTGACGGCAAGCGATAAAGGCTCCCGGGGAGAGCGCGAGGATACGAGTGCCCAGGTTATCCGGGAACTTGTAGAGGAAGAGCTCGGCGGAGAAATTATAGAATACCGCATCGTTCCTGATGAACCGGATGAAATTATCGCGGCTTTAATTGAAATGACAGATTATTTTCAGGCAGATTTAGTGCTTACTACCGGAGGTACGGAGCTGGCTATCCGGGACGTGACCCCAGAGGCGACGCGGCGAGTGATTGAACGCGAAGTGCCAGGGATGGCGGAAGCGATGCGCTATTCGGTCATGCAGAAGAATCCTGCAGGCATGCTGTTTCGCGGGATCGTCGGCATTCGCGGCCGGACGCTGATCGTGAACCTGCCGGGCACGCCAAAAGGAGTTCACGAAAATTTGGCGGCCATTATGGATCAGCTGCCTGAGGCGCTGCTGATGGTTACGGGGCAATTTCGGCTATAGGCGAAAGAAGGGAAGGAGTGCCGCTAATTTGACTTAGAGCGGCACTGTTACTGTGATATTAGTTATGGTATGATGTGGGCGTATGAATGAAAACGGTTGTGCAAGCCTATATTTTTTAAGTGCATTTGGAAGGGGAATCAGCATGAGTGCAGGCGGATTGTTATTGATTATCATCGCAGCGCTATTAATATTCGGGCCGAATAAACTGCCAGAGCTTGGCCGTGTCGTAGGCCGCACCTTCAAAGAATTCAAGGATGCGACGCAGGATATTATGGAGGATCGGCCTCAAGGGGATAAGTCTCAGCCCCAGGAGCTCTCAACTTCTGTGCAAGAGTCGTCCAAACCAGACGAAAAACGGCTGCCGGAGTAAGTGTGGTAGTTTGTATGCTCACCAGTAATTTAGAAGTCAGGGAGGACGGCATATGGCTGAAGAGACGCAGCAAAGTGTGGTCGAACATTTAACGGAACTTCGCCGCCGGTTATTTTGGGTACTGCTCGTATTTGTGTTCGTGCTGGTCGCGGCTTTCTTCGTAGTCAAACCAATATACAATTATGTCACGGTCAACGCCCTTTCAGGCGTGAAGATTAACCTGAATGCCTTCTCTTTCTGGGACGGCGTTGGCGTATATATGAAAATAGCAATGATGGTAGCGCTAGGCGTTACCCTGCCCTTCACGCTGTATCAAATATGGGCTTTCGTAAGTCCCGGACTCAAGCCTGCGGAACGGAAGGCTACGCTTAAATATATTCCTTACGTATTCCTGTGCTTCTTGATCGGGATTTCTTTCGGTTATTATGTCGTATTTCCGCTGGCCATGGCGTTTACCGGAGAGCTCAATGCGGAGCTTGGACTGATCGAAACCTATGGAATGGCGGATTATTTCAAGTTTTTATTTAATATCATCATCCCGATATCGCTGCTATTTGAGCTGCCGATCGTTATATTGTTTCTCACTCAGCTGCGGATTCTGACCCCAAGGCTCCTGCGGAAAATGAGAAGGGTGGCGTATTTTGCCCTTGTAGTGATTTCCGTAATGATTACGCCTGCGGATTTTCTTTCCGCGTTTCTGGTGCTGATTCCGCTCATTATTCTGTATGAAATCAGCGTGCTCCTATCCTCGCGTATTCATCGCAAGCTGATGGCGGCGGATGCCGAGCGGGAAGCCCAATATAATTCATAGAGGCATTCTGCCATGACAAACACATCTTCAACAGGGAAGATGTGTTTGTTGCTTTTTAGGAACCGTTTCTATAAATGGGAAGGAATCCATAGATTCGAAAGAGCTAATTGGAATATTTATAGATATATGAGGATATCATGAAAAGGGCCCATGGAACGATTCTGCCAAACTTACGAAAAAAATGCAGCAGGGAACTTGAAATCTGGATTCATTTTGAGTATCATAAAAAGTGGTTGTTAGCACTAATGTGTATCGAGTGCTAACACATCGATAACGTTATTAAAATCAACAAAACATATTTAAAGGAGGACATTTTCATGATCAAACCTTTAGGTGAACGCGTACTGGTAGAACCGATTGAGCAAGAAGAAACGACTGCATTTGGCATCGTCCTGCCAGATACGGCGAAGGAGAAGCCGCAAGAAGGTAAAATCGTTGCCGTGGGCAGCGGAGCACTGAAGGACGGGGTGCGTGTTCCATTGGAAGTGAAGGAAGGCGACCGCGTACTGTTCTCCAAATATGCGGGAACGGAAATCAAATACGAAGGCAAAGAATACTTAATTATGAAGGAAAGCGACATCCACGCGATCGTGGGTTAAGCGTACATCAGCCTGACCTTGTGAATAAAGAGCAAATCAACAATCATTCAGGGAGGTAATTGAATTATGGCAAAAGAGATTAAATTCAATGAAGACGCTCGCCGTGCGATGCTGCGCGGGGTAGATGCTTTGGCAAATGCGGTAAAAGTGACTCTTGGACCAAAAGGCCGCAACGTGGTATTGGAGAAAAAATTCGGCAGCCCGCTAATTACGAATGACGGGGTAACCATCGCTAAGGAAATCGAGCTGGAAGATGCATTCGAGAACATGGGTGCCCAACTGGTTAAAGAAGTAGCTACGAAAACTAACGATGTAGCTGGTGACGGTACGACTACTGCAACGGTATTGGCTCAAGCGTTGATCCGCGAAGGCTTGAAGAACGTTACGGCAGGTGCTAGCCCAATCGGTCTGCGTAAAGGGATCGACAAGGCGGTTCGCGCTGCGGTAGAAGAGCTGCAGAAAATTTCCAAATCGATCGAGGGCAAGCAATCCATCGCTCAAGTTGCGGCAATTTCCGCTGGCGACGAAGAAGTGGGCGAACTGATCGCTGAAGCAATGGAGAAAGTCGGCAAAGACGGCGTAATCACCGTTGAAGAATCCCGCGGCTTCTTGACTGAGCTTGAGGTTGTAGAAGGAATGCAGTTCGACCGCGGTTACATTTCCCCGTACATGATTACGGACACAGACAAGATGGAAGCAGTTCTGGATAACCCGTACATCTTGATTACAGATAAGAAAATCAGCAGCACGCAAGAAATTCTGCCAATCCTGGAGAAAATCGTACAGCAAAGCAGACCGCTTTTGATCATTGCTGAAGATATCGAAGGCGAAGCGCAAGCAATGCTGATCGTGAACAAGCTGCGCGGTACGTTCAACGCTGTTGCGGTGAAAGCACCAGGCTTTGGCGACCGTCGCGAAGCCATGCTGCAGGATATCGCTGCGTTGACTGGCGGACAAGTGATTACCGAGAAGCTCGGATTGGATCTGAAGAGCACCAGCGTAGAGCAACTGGGTAACGCTCGCCAAGTTATCGTTACGAAAGAGAACACAACCATCGTTGACGGAAGCGGAGACAAAGCTGACATTACAGCTCGCGTGAACCAAATCCGTACGCAATTGGAAGAAACTACTTCCGAATTCGATAAAGAGAAGCTGCAAGAGCGCCTGGCTAAGCTGGCTGGCGGCGTAGCCGTAGTTAAAGTTGGTGCAGCTACCGAGACCGAACTGAAAGAGCGCAAGCTGCGCATCGAAGACGCATTGAACGCTACTCGTGCGGCTGTTGAAGAAGGTATCGTATCCGGCGGCGGCGTAGCCCTCGTGAACGTATACAATGCTGTAGCTGCGCTTGATGTGGAAGGCGACGAGAAAACGGGCGTGAACATCGTATTGCGTGCTCTGGAAGAGCCCATCCGTACAATTTCCGCGAACGCAGGCGAAGAAGGCTCCGTTATCGTTGAGCGCCTGAAGAAAGAGCAAGCAGGTATCGGCTTCAACGCGGCTACCGGCGAATGGGTGAACATGATCGAAGCAGGTATCGTTGACCCTGCCAAGGTTACTCGTTCTGCGCTGCAACACGCTGCATCCGTAGCTGGATTGTTCCTGACTACTGAAGTGGTTATCGCAGACAAACCAGAACCAGAAAAACCAGCTATGCCAGACATGGGCGGCATGGGCGGCATGATGTAATAAAGGGCTGAAAGGCCTTGTGGGGCAAGGGTTTCTCTTCGGAGAAACTTGGATTGACCATATCGAATTAAAAATAGGCTTCTCATGAGTTCAATTCGAACTTTGTGAGAAGCCTATTTATTATGCATTGCGCAGACCATCATCTATGTTGCGCACATTTTCCTTTGATTGGTGTGTATTATCTGCTGTGGTTAGTTTGCGCATGAAGCAAAATCTTAAAGATTCCTTTACATTTCATATCTAATCCGTTCTTAGATGCTAAGATAGTTATTAAATTACAATAGCCTATCGATTGAGCAGAAGGAAGGTGACGATAGGATGGTTACACACAAAATTATGATCGTCGATGATGATCCCCATATCTGCGAAATTGTTCAGGCGTATTGTGAGCGGGAGGGCTTCCTATCCGCATGCAGTCATAACGGGGAAGATGCTATGAAGCTGCTTGCATCGTTCGAGCCTGATTTGATTGTACTGGATGTGATGCTGGCTAATGATAACGGGATAGATTGGTGCAGGAACGCACGCTGCTATAAGAATGCGCCGATCGTATTTCTGTGCAGTCATGAAGAGGATGAGGTCAAAATCAGCGCGTTATCCTATGGCGGGGACGATTATGTTACCAAGCCGTTCAGTCCAGGGGTGCTGATGGCCAAGATCGAGGCACATCTTCGCAGAGTGTCGACGGGCAGAAGGGAACAACTGCTGGAATTACCGGGATTGACGCTAGATTACAACGTACAGTCCGTCATCATGGGTAGGGAAACGATCTTTTTATCGAAAAAAGAGTTCGGTCTCCTGTCCTATATGGCACAAAACGTCGATCGTGTCGTCAGTGTCGATGCGTTGTTTCAGCTCATCTGGGGAATGGAGAGTTTGGAGGATACGAGAACGGTCGCTGTACACATCAGCAATTTACGCAAAAAAATCGAGGCTGATCCTGCTAAACCTGAGAGAATTGTTACGGTTCGAGGCACAGGCTATATGCTGGTTGCTGAGGGTGCGTTGCAAGAGTAAGCGTAAAATATTCTTTAAGTTTCAGCTTGTGGACAAAGTCTAACGAATAGCCGATGTCTACAGGCTTTTTTTTGCTGCCTGGAACTTAAAGTTTTCTTTAAACTTCGCAAATGGGCTAATCTACCGTGATAGAATAGGAGAAATATTTGTAGGTTTTTGACAAAGATAAGCAATCTGTCAAGGCAGTTCGTGTCAAATATTTTAAAATCAATGCAATTATAGCACTTTGCGATTATTGACGGGAGAGGATAAACATGGATACACGGATTCAAAGGCGAAGCATCGCACTAATGCTTGTTTTAGCATTAATTTTAAGTATGATATCGGGGATGGTAACGACGAAGGCATTTGCCGCAGGGTTACCGGATGGGACGCAAGATTTCACAGGATATACAGTATCAGGGAGTGTTCGAAACAGTCCGGATGGATTTTTTACGCTTTCTGCGTCCAGATCAGAGCTTATGGCAGATGGGTATGGGGCTTATATTAATGCTAACAACAGCTTAACAGGTCCTGAAACGGTTTATTTTGAAATAACAGCAGCGGGTTCTTTGGGCAGCTTTGAATTAGACAGGCTATATGTAGGTGAATATGAGGATGGAAGCTTTTCTGATGTTACAGTGAAAGGTTATGCCTCCGGCAATGAACAATTCTCAACCGTACCGTATTCACAAGCAAAAGATTTATCAATAACAGCTGATTTCCCTATCGATTATTCTGTTGCACATGGAAAATCCATTGATTCCTTCCGGGTTTATTATACGAAGGAATTTGGAACGAAACATGAAGATTTTAACTTAATTACGTTTACTATTAATAATGCTTCTGTAAATCCCCCTTCGCCTACTGTAAGTACAGAGAAGGCGATAACCGGCTTCTCATTTGACGGTTTGACGCCGGCGGTGACAGGTTCCGTAAATGAGGCTGCGAAGACAGTGGCGTTGACGGTTCCATACGGGACGAACGTAACTGCCCTGGTGCCGACGATTACCCATACGGGAGCAAGTGTGTCACCTGCAAGCGGTACAGCGCAGGATTTTACGAACCCTGTGACATATACGGTAACAGCAGCAGACGCAACAACACAGCAGTACGTGGTGACTGTAGTGGTGGCAGTGAATCCGGCAAAGGCGATAACCAGCTTTGCGTTTAATGGCCTGACGCCAGCGGTGACAGGTACTGTGAATGAGGCTGCGAAGACCGTGGCGTTGACGGTGCCGTACGGAACGAACGTGACCGCACTAGTCCCGACGATTACACATACGGGAGCAAGTGTGTCGCCGAACAGCGACGATGCGCAGGATTTCACGAACCCGGTGACATATACGGTAACAGCAGCAGACAGCAGCACGCAGCAGTATGTGGTGACGGTAACCGTGGCAGCAAATCCGGCGAAGGCGATAACCGGCTTTGCATTTAATGGCCTGACGCCAGCGGTGACGGGAACGGTAGATGAGAGTGCGAAGACCGTGGCGTTGACGGTGCCGTACGGAACGAACGTAACCGCACTGGTGCCGACGATTACACATACGGGTGCGAGTGTGTCGCCGAACAGCAACGTTGCGCAGGATTTTACTAACCCTGTGACATATACGGTAACAGCAGCAGACAGCAGCACGCAGCAGTATGTGGTGACGGTAACCGTGGCAGCGAATCCTGCGAAGGCGATAACCGGCTTTGCGTTTAATGGTCTGACGCCAGCGGTGACAGGAACGGTAGATGAGAGTGCGAAGACCGTGGCGTTGACGGTGCCGTACGGAACGAACGTAACCGCACTGGTGCCAACGATTACACATACGGGTGCGAGTGTGTCGCCGAACAGCAACGTTGCGCAGGATTTCATGAACCCGGTGACATATACGGTAACAGCAGCAGACGCAACAACACAGCAGTACGTGGTGACTGTAACCGTGGCAGCAAATCCGGCGAAGGCGATAACCGGCTTTGCGTTTAATGGTCTGACGCCAGCGGTGACAGGAACGGTAGATGAGAGTGCGAAGACCGTGGCGTTGACGGTGCCGTACGGAACGAACGTAACCGCACTGGTGCCGACGATTACACATACGGGCGCGAGTGTGTCGCCGAACAGCGACGATGCGCAGGATTTCACGAACCCGGTGACATATACGGTAACAGCAGCAGACAGCAGCACGCAGCAGTACGTGGTGACTGTAACCGTGGCAGCAAATCCGGCGAAGGCGATAACCGGCTTTGCGTTTAATGGTCTGACGCCAGCGGTGACAGGAACGGTAGATGAGAGTGCGAAGACCGTGGCGTTGACGGTGCCGTACGGAACGAACGTAACCGCACTGGTGCCGACGATTACACATACGGGCGCGAGTGTGTCGCCGAACAGCGACGATGCGCAGGATTTCACGAACCCGGTGACATATACGGTAACAGCAGCAGACAGCAGCACGCAGCAGTATTCTGTAACGGTCACTGTTGCAGCTATGAATGCACCCTCCGCACCGGTTATCCAATCCGCAATCGGTGGCGATGCACACGCAACCATTACATGGAATCCTGTCACTACAGCTGCAGGATATAACGTATATATGAGCACAACGCCTGGAGCGTATGGAACTGCGCTGGGATCTGTGGTCAGCACCGTATACAGTTATACGGCGTTAGATTTGACAAACGGAACGACATATTACTTCATGATTAGAGCAACGAATGCCGGAGGCGAAAGCCCTGATTCGAATGAGGCAAGTGCAACGCCGCAAGTTCCAGCACCAGGAGTGCCGAACCTGCTCACTGCTGAGTCAGGCAATGCGGCCATTACCCTTACTTGGGCCCCAGTTAGCGGTTCAACAGGCTATAACATCTATCAACGGTTGGGTTCCGACACCTATGGAGCAGAAGTAGCAACAGTGACCGGCTCTGTATATAACTATCAAGTAACGGGTTTAACGAACGGTACGATGTATTATTTTGCAATCAAAGCAGTCAACCCAGGAGGAATAAGTGATCCATCCAATGAGGTCAGCGCAACGCCAATGACTGTTCCGTCAGCGCCGACAGGGGTACGAGCTGTTGGTGGTAACGGTCAGGTTACGATCACCTTCACTTCGCCTGATGATCAGGGCGGAAGTCCAATTACGGGATACGAAGTGGAGATATTGCCGGATCATCGCACAGTAACAGGTGTTTCAAGTCCGATTACGGTTACTGGATTGACGAATGGCAGGGCCTACACATTCGTGGTCAGGGCAATAAACAGCGTGGGAAGCAGTGTGGCTTCAGTGGAATCCAATGCAGTTACACCGCAATCGCCTCGAAGTGATTATATCGAAGTAGAACGACAAGTACCGAATGAACCTAATCGGTCAACAACGGAAGTGGAGGTACTGGTTAACGGCAAGCGGGAACAAGCTGGAATTGCAGCAACGACAGAGAAGAATGGTCGTACGATCATGACGATAACGCTTGATCCGAAGAAGCTTAATGATCGGCTTCAAGCGGAAGGCAGTCGTTCTGTCATTACCATTCCGTTTAGCACTCCATCTGATGTGGTGATCGGCGTACTGAATGGACAGATGATTAAGGATATGGAAGTCAAGCAGGAGACGATTGAGATTAAGACAGAGAAGGCGACTTACACCCTCCCTGCACTGCAAATCAATATTGATGCCATCTCTGAACAGATCGGTCGAGAAGTGGAACTGGAACAAATTCAAATTGAAATTGAAATATCCGAACCTACAGAGGAACAATTGAAGGTAGTGGAGAATGCGGTTCATCAGGGAGCGTATACACTCGTGATACCTCCGTTGAACTTCTCAGTCAGGGGCAGTTACGGTGATATGACCGTTGATGTGTCGAGGTTCAACGCTTACGTAAAGAGAACGTTGGCCATTCCAGATGGCGTAGACCCGAATAAGATCACAACGGGGGTTGTGATAGATTCGGATGGAACGGTTCGACATGTACCTACCACAATCGAACTGATTGACGGCAAGTATTATGCTACAATCCATAGTTTGACAAACAGCATGTACGCTGTGATCTCGAATCCAGTGGCGTTCAAGGATGTAGCTGGGCATTGGGCAGAGGAAGCTGTGAATGAAATGGGATCACGGATGGTTGTTAGCGGAAGCGGCAAAGATCTTTACAATCCTGATCAAGCGATTACCCGTGCAGAGTTTGCGGCGATTATGGTGCGGGCATTGGGGCTTAAAGCAGATAGAGGGGCAACGTCATTCTCCGATGTGCGTTCATCGGATTGGTATAGTGGTGCAGTGCAAACTGCGCTTGCTTACGAACTGATCCGTGGTTATGAAGACGGCACCTTCGGTCCACAGCAGCAAATCACACGCGAGCAGGCGATGGTCGTGATCGCAAGAGCGATGGAAGTGACGGGACTTAGGAATAAACTCCCTGATAAAGATGCGAATAAGATCCTGCAATCCTATGTTGATGCAATACAAGTTTCGGTATGGGCGAGGGACAGTGTTGCCGATGTGTTGCAGGCAGGAATTATTACAGGAAGAAGCAACTCACAGCTTGCTCCACAAGCATTTATCTCACGAGCAGAAGTTGCGGTGATCATCCAGAGACTTCTTCAGCAGTCTGAGTTAATCTGACCTATTACATCAGCCACTTTCCTTGACGGTGCTTGGGTACCGCAAAGGACGGTGGCTTTTTGTTTACAAAATATCTCCGGAGGTGTGCGTAGGTTAACGCCGTTCCAGCTTCTGATAAAAACGATGCATCACGCTCACCCGACGCGCATTTGATCACCCGCATTCGAAACATATACTTGAATAATTCCATGCCCACAACAAGCCCACATTTTGCCCACAAACTCTACCCACACATCATACTCATACGGAATTATCGAACTGATTTTTCAAGAAAAACGGACAAATAACCCACAAAAAGACTTAAAAAACCTAAAAAACGCATTTGTCTCATGGGCGGCATGATGTAATAAAGGGCTGTAAGTCCTGTAATAGCGCTTGATTAAAGGCTCCCGAGAGGGAGCCTTTTTATATAGAATCACATAAAAGTCTTTTTATTGATGTTTTTTAGAAGTCTATCTCTACGTACCCTCCTGTTATCTATTATGATAGAATAATAGGAAAATATTGGGGAGGGTCTTTTGTTGAAAAAATTTATATCCGGTTGCATTGTAGGCGTCTGTCTCATGTTGGGAACCACGGTTTATGCAGAACAAATTAAGCAGTTCATATTGACTCCTGTCACTTATCCAATAATTGTCGATGGCGTAGAGTATAAGGACGCTAAACGGCCAGTGTTAAATTATGAAGGCAGCACTTATGTTCCTCTTGCTAAGTTAGGCGACATTACTGGTGTAGACTATGTTTGGAATGATCAACTTGGAAGAGTGGAAATCAACACTGGAAAGGGACAATTTTATTCTGAATACAATGGTGATATTCCTAATTATGCAAGTGTAAATGGTATCTCATCCGGAAAAAGAATAGAGCTATCAGACGGAAAAACTGTGGTGTATGCATATGATGTTACTGATGCGACTGAAGGATATATCCAAAAGTATGTTAATGAATTGGAAAAGCAGGGGTATGTTTATGAAAGTGATACATCCGATGATGAGGTTTCCTATTATTCCAAAGGGGATATCGTTGTAGCACTTACTGTAATGGGATATGACTTCAATGTTATTATCTCTAAGGATTAATATATCTATATTTATGGAAAAGCGCTCTTTATAGAGTGCTTTTTTCTATGCCAAAAAGCAGGTGAACTTGTGGCCACTGTTTCAACGGGACTGGCAATATATATATCAATGTCTAATTGTTCTTAACAAAGAACCCGCAGCTCGCGAGGGAATTGAGGTTATTGAAGTAAACCCTCAAAAGGAATTTAAAATAACAACCGGCCAGAAGGAAATGAAGCCAACTGGACCGGCTATTATTCTAATCAACCAAGACCAAGCTCGACGGTAAGATAGCTTCCACATGAGCGGCCAAATAACTACTATGTTCGGACATTTATTCATGATGAAAGGCAGACGGAACGTTCCAATTGAGGAAATTATCGAGAATCGCAGAGCATTCGCCGATCGACATGTTATGGGAATAGGCAGGTTGATCAAATAGCAACGCCAGATAGATTACCCCACGAATTTGGATAACGAGATCAGTGCCGTTACGGTTATGACGTTCAGCAGCGTAGAGATGAGTACAGTCTGGGACGCGAAGTCTGGCTCGTTATCATACTCTTCAGCAAGAATCGTACTGTTGACGCCTGTCGGCATACCGGAGGCGATGAGCAGCGCTTGAGCCGGGATGCCTTTCAGGCCAAGCGCGAGAATAAGCAGCAGCCCGATAGCCGGACCGACTAGCAGCCTTAAGAAGGCGCTGATGTATACATCTAACCGGTCCAGGCGAAGCGGATATTGGATAATTTGCGCCCCTAACGTCAGTAAAGCGATGCTGACCATGGAATCTGCGATATAGCCCAGCGGCTTTGCTGCGAACTCTGGCAGCGGCCAGTGAAAGACGTGAAAGACTAGGCCAAGCACGAGCGCGTACGGAACCGGCATTTTTAGAAAACCAATTAATGCTGCTTTCAATGTTCCTCCTGATTTAGCGCGTTGAACCGAGATTACGCCATAAGTAAAGGTGACGAGGCTTTGAAAGGTCATGACCAGCGCCTGGATCGAAGTCGCTAGCGGATCGCCCTTGAATGCGAGCTGATTGATAGGAAGTCCATAGTTGCCCGAGTTGTCGAGAATGAGGCTGTTCGTGAAGGCGGCCTTCATGCCTGGTTTGAATCCCCTTTTCCAGCTGACAATAGAGCTGACAATATACTGGAGTGAAATATATAAAGCGTAGAACAGAGTAACGCTGCCCAATAATAAGGGGGACATTTCCGAATTGTACATGCTCAGGAACACAACAGCGGGAGTGATATAATAAAAGTTGATTTTTGCCAGTGTATATAAATTGAGCTGAAAAGCACGATGCATCAGCGCTCCAAGTCCAATCAGCACAAAGATGGGCAGTACCACATCCGTTACGATTTCGATAATCATCTTGATGTCCAACTTCCTTCTAATAATGAAATCCGAATTGACAAGCAGTGTTATTATACCATGTTTACGGCACTAAATTACTAATTCAGATTACATACGAAAACCTCGCCATAAGGGCGAGGCTCATTTAAGGGCATGTTATTTATTCTTAATGCTCTCTAAATCAGCTTCCAGCTTGAGCTGGCGGCGGTTAATAATATCAATGCTGTATTCATGGGTGTTGAGCTGGTTGGTCACTTTTCTCTCAAATGATTTTTGGGACAAATCAAGGCGCTTGGTAATTTCCAGCGTCTCCAGGACAGCCTGTCTAATTAACGGAATATCCGCAGTGTTCGCTTTGATCTCTTTTAGTTCGGCCTCGAAGCTAACTTGCCTAGCTTCCAGAGCCTCTTGCCTGGTGAGTAAAGCCTGCTGTCCACTCTCCAGAGCTTCTTGCCTGGTGAGTAAAGCCTGCTGTCCACTCTCCAGAGCTTCTTGCCTGGTGAGTAAAGCCTGCTGTCCACTTTCCAGAGCTTCTTGTCTGGTGAGTAGAGCCTGCTGTCCACTTTCCAGAGCTTCTTGCCTGGTGAGTAGAGCCTGCTGTCCACTCTCCAGAGCTTCTTGCCTGGTGAGTAAAGCCTGCTGTCCACTTTCCAGAGCTTCTTGCCTGGTGAGTAAAGTTTGTTGTCCATTTGCCAAAGTCTCTTGCTTGTCTTCCAAATTGCCCATGCGATTGTTCAGTGATTTGAGTTCATGGAGAATTTGCGTTAGAATCTGATCGCTCATCCCGATGCATCCCTCCTTTTTTGAAACTGTGATGGTGTAATGCTATATATTGATTCGCTTCTAGTTGTCCATAATTTAGGTAATAAGGCATGAGAGCGGCTATGATACTTGCCTTTGAATAAGTATAACTTAATGGGTAGTAGGCCGCAATTGAAATGTAAAATATGTCGATTTAAGGAATTAATCGAGGTGTTGTTAACGAAAAAGGCCGAGCAGAGATCAATATGATTCCCTTGCCCGGTCTTTTAAACTTACAGGCTGCCTTGTGGCTGCTCTGTTCCTTGTTCATGTTCATTACTTTGTTTCTTCTTCTGCCCGCTTCCGTGCAGGACAGGTTTTAATTCATCTTCAATCGTTGAATCCGCCAGCTTGACGTTGGAGCGATAGGCAGCGCGAATAATGAGATGCCCGGACACAGGAGCCGTAATGAATACGAACAGAATACCCAAGATAACCCTCACGCTGATAAAAGCGTCGCTGAACCATATATATAGAAAGGTTCCGATAAGGGTCAGCAGAACGGCCAGCGTAGAGCTTTTGGTAGCGGCGTGCGCTCGTGTATATACGTCCGGAAAACGGATGATACCGATGGCGCTGATCACACTAATAATGCTGCCGATAAGAATCAAGGCGGCTCCAACGAATTCACCCACTGCGTTTACGTTCAATAATAACACCTCTCTCGATAAATCTGGAGAGCGAAATCGTACTGATAAAAGCCAGTAAGCCCAAGACGAGTATAACCTCCAAATACGCTTTGGTTCTCAGCAGTATAGATACCGCGGCGATCCCCGAGATCAGGTTCACGCCGATCATATCCATCGCGATAACGCGATCGGGAAGGGAAGGCCCCTTGATAATGCGATACAGGGAAATGGCAATCGCTACGCTGAACAGGGTAAGGGAAACCCCCAGTATTATTTTGATCATTATCGAGTCACCTCCATGATTGCTTTTTCAAACCGGCCTAAAGAACGGATTAAATCGTTTTTGTAGCGCTCAATATCGAGTGCATGGATATAGAACGTATCTCCTTCGGGTGAAACCTCCATAACGACCGAACCTGGAGTAAGCGTGAGCAGCAGCGCCAGCGTGGTTACTTCCCAATCGCTTTTCAGGGCAGTTTTGTAAGTGAAAATCCCCGGCTTGATATCTATTTTTGGACTGATAATATGTTTCATTACGACAAAAGCCGACTGGAGCAGCTCGGAAATGAAAATCAGGATTAACTTGACGACCCGGTAGAAGCGATGCAAATAAAATTGTTTTCCGAAAAAACGCTGCATCACAAAGATGATTGCGACCCCGACAAGGAAGCCGGCAAAAAACGTCGTAAATCTCAACTCGTCTTCATCATTGAGAACCATCCACAAAAAAGCAATAAATAAATTCAGCAGAAACTGAGCAGGCACCTATTTCACCCCTTTTTTCATATCGTGCATTTCTAATTTCATTATTTGTTTAGGACCGCATCAATATAGATGTAGGGATTCGTTAAAGTTGCCGCCGCGTCAGCGATGTAAGGCGATATATATTCCGCCCCGAATCCAAGAGCGATAGAGGCAGCCGTCAGTAGAGCGCAAGGGATGATCCAGCCTTTGCTTAGAGGAGCCGAATCTTCCTCGCTGGTTGTAGATTCTCCCCAGAAGCAGTTCAGGAAAATACGCAGCAGGGAATATAGCACGAATATGCTGGAAATCAGGGAAAGCGCGAGCAGGATATACGACCCGCTTTCAATCGCCCCTTGACCAATGAGGATTTTCCCCATAAAACCGCTTAGCGGCGGGATACCAGCAAGAGCCAGCATAATGATGAAGAACGACCAGCCTAATATCGGATAGTGGCGAATCAATCCGCTCATCCGGTCGATCATCGTCGTACCGGTAAGAGCCGCCATGGAACCCGCGATCAGGAACAAGGCTGCTTTGACAAGCATGTCATGCACCAGGTAATAAATCGACCCCTCGATCGCTGCCGGAGTGGCGACGGCAAGACCGACCAGGATAAAGCCTACCGCGATGACTACGTTAAAGGATACGATTTGGCGGATATCTCTATAAGCTATTGCCCCGAAGGAGCCCCCGATCAGCGTAATGCCAGCCATGATGCCAATGATCGTATGTGTAATTGAAGGCTCATGATAGAAGAGCAAGGTGAACATCCGAAACATGGCATATATGCCGACCTTCGTCAGAAGCCCTCCGAATAATGCGGCTACGGCCGTCGGCGGGACGCTGTATGAGCCAGGCAGCCAGAAATAGAGCAGCAGTCCGGCCTTTAACCCGAATACAAGCAGGAACAAAATGCTAATGACGGTGAGCAGCGGAGTTTGTCCCGCTTCCGCAATCCGTTCGGATAAATGAGCCATGTTCAACGTGCCTACTGTTCCGTACAAGTAAGCGATGGCTACAAGAAAGAACCAGGAAGAGAGCACATTAATGGCTACGTATTTAATGGACTCTTTCAACTGGGCTTTGGTGCCCCCAAGTGTAATGAGCGCATAGGAAGCTAAAAGCATAACTTCAAAGCACACATACAGATTGAACAAATCTCCTGTCAGGAAGGAGCCGTTAACGCCTGCAACCATGAGCAGGACAAAGGGATAGAAGAACATTCGCTCCCGCTGCTCCCCGATGGAGTAGAAGGCGTAAATCAAGCAAATGGCGGCAACGAGGCTTGTCGTTAGCACCAGTAGCAGGGAGAAGGAATCACCGACAAAAAGGATGCCGAACGGCGGCTGCCAATTCCCAAAGTCGAGGCGGATGATTCCCGCATTTTGAATCATGTTCAGAATATAGATGCTGATGCCTGTAACCGACAGGATGGCAGCCAGGCTAAGCCATCTTTGAATCTGAATATGCGACCGGAAGAACACAAGCAGAATACCGGCCAGTACCGGAATAACGACGGGGAGTACAAGGATATTATTCATTCAGCATACTCCTTAACACGTTTAAGTTATCGCTTCTGCTCTCCTGGTACAACCGGTAAGCAAGCACAAGAAGAAAGGCGGTAACCGCAAAGCTGATCACGATGGAGGTCAGGATCAGGGCTTGCGGCAGAGCATCGGTAAAGGTAGTCGTTTCTTCTCCGAGCACGGGCACGCCGCCGGTCTTTAGCCCGCCCATCGTCATAATCAGCAAATGTGCCGCATGCGTTAGCACGGCTGTTCCTAGAATGATCCGAATAACATTCCTGGAGAGAAACAGGTAAGTCGCAACGGACACCAGCACTCCCGTCAGGATGATGATCAACGTTTCCATACATTTACACATCCTCGCTAATACTTAGAATAATCGTGACGACGACGCCGACTACACCCAGGGCTACACCGAGTTCAAAGATCGTGACCGTAGCGAGCCCGGTTTTGCCAAAGACGGGAAGATTGAAATAAGAATAAGCGTGGCTCAAAAAAGGAATATCCAAAAACAAAGAAGCGGCTCCCGTTGCTACGGCAATGAAGGCTCCCACGGCAGCGACCATTTTGAAGTCCAAAGGGATTCTTTTCATGATGGTTTCCGTATCGAAGGCGAGGAATAACAGCACCAGTGCGGAAGCGAGCACAAGTCCCCCGATAAAACCGCCGCCGGGGCTGTTATGTCCGGACACGAACAGATAGACCGCCATCGTCAGAATAATGAAAACTACGATTTTCGTAACGGTTTGTAAAATGACGTCATTGATCTTCAAGGTTCTGCTCCTCCTTCGTCGACTTTAGTTTGATCAATGTGTATACGCTCAGGCCACCGATGAAGAGGACGATGACCTCAAGCATCGTATCGAACGCGCGGAAGTCGCCGAGGATGGCGTTAACGATGTTCTTTCCGCCCGCCAGCTCATAGGCGTTTTCAAAGTAGCCGGAGATCGTATCGAACAGTTTGCCTCCCCGTACAGAGAGAGCAACCAAAACGAAAATGATTCCTACGGCTATGGAAATGACAAGGTTGGTGCGCTTCGTGCGGCGAGGCGTCTCTTCTTTCTTCCATTTTGGAAGGAAATAAAAGCAGAGCAGGAACAACGCTGTCGATACCGTCTCCACCACGAGCTGGGTTAATGCCAAGTCAGGCGCACGGAATACGACGAAGAACAGAGCCATGGAATAGCCAAGCGCTCCATTGAGCAGAATGGCGTTTACGCGCGATTTCGCCAAAGGGATGGCAAGCGCAGCAGCGACCATGACTAGCACCAGAACGATTTCATATACGCTGATCGGAGCATCGCCCGCAAAATCAAAGGCGTAAGCTCCTGTAAACAGCAGCGTTCCTCCTACAGCGGCGATAAAGAACAGGAAAATATAAATCGAATAACTTCGCAAATAGCCTGTCATATAGAAGGAGGTGATCCGGTTTGAGATTTTCTCCATTTGGATCAGACTATTGTTATACAAGTTGTCCAGCGTCCAATTCTCGGGCAGAAGCGAATAGATTCCTTTCCACCGCCGGATCGACAGATACATCAAGGTGCCGACAGCAATGACTCCGAGCGTCATCCATAAAGCGGGATTGAATCCATGCCAGGCTGAAATAGGTTCAATCATGCCTTCGAGTTCTATCGAAGGGAGGATGCTGGCCATCGCCGGACGCAGCAGATAATCGCCCAGCACGTTAGGGAAAAAGAAGATCCCTACAACCAGAACTGCTAGAATGATCGGTGAAATCAACATGCCTGCCGGAGCTTCATGGGCTTCATGATCGAGCTTCTCCGGCTGGTATGGCCCCAGAAACGTCTTGAATACGATGATCATGCAGTATATGAATGTGAATACACTGCCAACCCAGGCGACGACAGGGAATAGTACCTTGGATACATGCAGGGAGAAAATTCCGGACTGACTTACGCTGACAACGGCTTGAAAGAACATTTCCTTGCTCAGGAAGCCGTTAAATGGCGGCAAGCCAGCCATGGAAAAGCTGCCGATTAAAGCGATGGTGAATGAAATCGGCATTAACGACATCAGTCCGCCAAGGCGGCGAATGTCACGAGTGCCTGCTCCATGGTTTACGATACCGATAACCATAAATAAAGCGCCTTTGAACGTAGAGTGATTAACCAAATGGAACAGGGCCGCAAAGGTCGCCTGCGTATAAATCACGGTCTCTTCACCGGCCCCCATGGACAGTGCCGCCGAACCAATACCAAACAGGGTCATGATGAGACCGAGCTGGCTAATGGTCGAGTAGGCGAGCAGTGCTTTAAGATCCGTCTGGCGAACCGCGTTGAAGGAGCCCCAGAAAAGCGTGATGATGCCGACGCTGCTGACGAGCCAGAACCAGGATTCATGGCTGCCGAAAATGGGCGTAAACCGGGCCACCAAATAAATGCCCGCTTTGACCATCGTTGCCGAATGCAGATATGCACTGATTGGCGTCGGCGCTTCCATAGCGTCAGGCAGCCAGATATGGAACGGGAATTGAGCGGATTTGGTAAAAGCGCCGAGCAGCAGAAGGAGCATTGCCGGAATAAATAGCGCATGGCCGTAATCAATAGTAGAAATAATTTCCCGGATGCTCATTGTGCCAGTCATGACATAGATCATAATGAAGCTGGTCAGCATGGCGATTCCGCCGGTCACCGTAGTTAATAGAGCTTTTTTTGCGCCGTATCTGGATCTTTTCCGGTGGTACCAAAATGCAATCAGGAGGAAGGACGAAATGCTGGTCAATTCCCAGAAAGCATAAAACACCATCAGATTGTCGGAGAAGACAACGCCAAGCATAGCTCCCATAAACAGCAGCAGGTAAATATAAAAGTGGCCCAGCGACTCTTCTGCGGATAAATAATAAATGGAATAAATGATGACCAGGCTGCCGATCCCGGTGATCAATAGGCCGAAGATGATGCTCAGCCCGTCAAGATACGTGGTAAAATGGATGCCGTAGGAGGGAATCCACGCGATCGTGCTCAAGTAAGTCTCGCCCCCGGCGACAGACGGAATGTAGCGAGCTAGAGAAACAAACAGGACAATCGGCACGATCAGGACGAACCAGCCGATATGTTTGCGTGAAACTTTGGCGTATAAGAATGGTACGAGTATAGCGGCAAGAAAAGGGATCAATATGGCTAAGTTCACGGATAACAAAGTCAAACCTCCATTTTCATGATGATGGTGATCTTCTTTATATTTGAGCAAAAAACAGCCTTATAAAGAAGGATTCCCGCAGGACTTGACTCCTATGTCAATAAGCGGGATAATAAGAAGCCATAAGTCTTATGATCGCCTATGGCGTGAGAAGTGAGGACTTCGCTTAGGAAGTGAATTGGGAGTTCTGGAAAAGCAGCCGGCAGCTTTAAAGCGGGCTGTTCGAAACAACCCTGTTGGCGTATTGCGTATATCGGCCAAACGATAAGGAAAAATTATAATAATAATCTAATTATACAATATAAATCGTGCCGATGTACAATAAATACATTCCATGTATAAGCTTTTCTTATAGAGAATGATATAAATACAATGAATTATTTAACGAGGTGAATTTTCGTCATGAAGAAGGTAAAGGGTCGTATGGATGAGAGTATTCTCGTTTGCGTATATTACGGTCCCAATGGTGAGCGGTTGATCAGACGCGGCCATAAAATGGCGAGTATGTTGAATTGCCCGCTATATATCCTGACGGTGGATCCGCTCCCGTACGATGAGTTTGATGCCGAAAAATCGGGATACATCGAACGCTGGAAGGAACTGGCTGAGGAATGTGATGTTGAGGAGTTTATTCTCCTGGATAATGAAAAGCGGCCTACAGCTAAAATGATTGCCGAGGTTGCCCATAAATACAACGTCACGCAAATCATTATCGGACAAACCGCCCAGAATCGCTGGGAGGAGATCACGAAGGGTTCCTTCGTCAACGTGCTTCTTCGCGAAATCACTTTCGTTGACCTTCATATTGTATCGCTGGATCGCACCATCAAGAGCGAGGACGAAATTGAGTATGAGGCCGGCGTTCGCGGTTATCTGCTGAAGGAAGGGGACAGCTACAGACTATGCTTCTCCTGCCAAAAGAACATGAGCTATGAAGGCATATTCTATAAAGAGATCGGTACGGATTTTAACAACGGCATGTTCAAATTCGTTTGCAATGGCATAACCCACCAGGTCCATGTCGCCGATGACAAAGTGACCGAACCGATCGATGCGCCATCCAACGTAAAGTATGAGCATAAGGCCCATGATTTAATCTAAAATATAAATAGCGAAATAAGCCCCAGTGCCTGTAAAGCACTGGGGCTGTTGTGTTTTGCCAAGGGGCTTATGCAATGGGGGAAATGTCCTGATTTTGCTTCGTGCTGATGGTTCCTTCCTGAATATTCGTTAGGTTATAATACCTATAAATAATTACAAGTAACTTCCTTGTAATAGATAGATTGGACAAATCTGTTTAGAAAATGTATAGAACGTCCTGATATATTATTGGACGATTCAGGAGTTTGATACACAGGTATTCTATTATTTGGTAAAAAGAGGGGCTAGAACATGAAGAGCAATGACAGGTTGAATAGAGAACGAGCGCTGATTCGAGTTACGGCTCTGTTCATGAGCCTGGTCTTGTTGGCCAGCTGCGGAATATTTGGCTCCGGCGGCAGCCCGGCAGATCCTGCGGAGGGCCAGATGCAAGGCGAGCAGGCCATCGAGCGCTTTAATGGGGAGAAGAGCAGGGTAATCACCTCTGTGTATACGGCCCGAAAAGAGCTGAGCCTTACCTTTAACGGTATGGGGGATGCGGAAACGATGGAACGGCTGCTGAACGAGCTGGACAAGTATGGTATCAAAGCGACGTTTTTTCTTCCGGGAATACGGGTAGCGGAGGAGCCGGATATTGCGAAAAGCATTATCGAACGGGGGCATGAAATCGAAAATAACACGTTGAATCACCTGGATTTAACCAAGCTTGGCTATGAGCAAATCTATAAGGAAATCGAGTTGGCCAACGAAGTGATCGAAAAAGAAACGGGCGTAACTCCAAAATATATACGAACGAAGTCTGGCGACTACTCGGACGATATTCGGCTTGTAGCCGCGCAGCTAGGAATGGAGGCCGTCGTCAATTACAACATCAACCCGAAGGACCGCGATATGAAGAACGCGAAAGAAATTGGCGATTATGTGGCCAGATACATGTCAAGGGGAGGCGTCATCTCGCTGAACACCGACATTAATCCGGAAGTCGTGCCGGCGATTGGTTTTATCGGCGAGGCAGCAGAGGAGCTCGGCTATAAACTGATTACGCTGAGCGAGCTGGTCAAGAACGGTGGAGTTCGAAAACCGCTGGAGGAAATCCCCGGGTACGATGCAGCAAAACTGAATCCCGACTACAAAGGCACTCCTTATGAGCTTGTATATAAGGCCAATACGAGGAAAAAGGAAATCGCTCTTACCTTTGACGATTGGGCGACGGACAAGACGGTTACGCGAATATTGGACATATTGGCCGAGCATGATGTCAAGGCAACGTTTTTCTTGCGGGCGCAGGGCGTGGAGCAGAATCCGAATCTGGCAAGGGCCATGATTGAAGAGGGGCATGACGTAGCCAATCATTCCTATGCCCATCAGGTTGTAACTACGCTGACTCCGGAGGAGCTGCAGGAGGATGTTGTTAAAGCCCATCAAGTAATTACGGAAGCGATCCAGCAGCAGCCGTTAATGCTGTACAGGCCGCCAACGGGCGTGGTGGATGAGAAGACGGCAGAAATTATCGCGGCTACGGGGTATCCGCAAATTGCGATGTACGACGTGACCACGCTCGATTGGGATGTAAAGAACAGCGCCGACGATATTATAAATGGGGTTATGAAGCAGACGCAGAACGGAAGTGTTATCCTGCTTCATATTCTTGACGGCATTCATACGGCAGAGGCGCTGCCAACCGTTTTGGAGCGATTGAAGGAGAAGGGTTACACCTTTGTGAAAATGAAGGATTTGATTCAATAAAGAGGCGGAACATTTTGACGGACGGGGATGGAGAAATGGGATTGTACGAAGATATCGTTAATCGGCGCGAAGGAATTGCCGTCATTGGACTCGGGTATGTCGGCCTGCCGATCGCAGTCGCTTTTTCGAGAAAAACCAATGTGATTGGATTTGATGTGAACCGCAGGAAAATAGATAGTTACCTGACGGGAATCGATGTGACAGGCGATGTGGGCGACGACGTCATTCGGAAATGCAGCGTGAAGTTTACCTCCGAGGAGGAGATGCTGGAAGGAACTCGTTTCTTTCTCGTGGCCGTACCAACCCCGATTCAAAGCGGAAATGTGCCGGATTTGAAGTATGTGCAGAACGCCAGCCGAATCGTCGGAAAGAAGCTGACCCAGGGGGCGGTCGTCGTATATGAATCCACGGTATATCCCGGCGTCACGGAGGACGTATGCATACCTATTCTCGAAGAGGAATCGGGTTTGAGGTGCGGAGTCGATTTTAAGGTAGGCTATTCGCCTGAACGGATCAATCCGGGCGATAAAGTCCACCGTCTGGAGAATATTGTGAAGATCGTATCCGGCATTGACGATGATGCGCGGGAGTTGATCGCACGGGTATACGAGCTTGTAATTGAAGCCGGCGTATACCGGGCGGAGAGCATCAAGGTCGCCGAGGCAGCCAAGGTTATTGAAAATGCGCAGAGGGACATCAATATCGCCTTCATGAACGAACTATCGATGGTGTTTCATCGCATGGGTATCGACACGAAGTCCGTGCTGGAGGCGGCGGGGACGAAGTGGAATTTTCTGCATTTCACCCCTGGTTTGGTAGGCGGGCACTGTATTGGCATAGATCCTTATTATTTAACTTATAAAGCAGAGGATACGGGCTACCATTCGAAAATCATCTTGGCAGGGCGGCATATCAACGACAGCATGGGAGCCTACATTGCGGACAGTATTATTAAAATATTGGTCCGGCAGCAGCTCGATATCCGGAATACGAGAATCGGCCTGCTGGGCCTGGCTTTCAAGGAAAATTGCGCGGACATCCGGAACACAAAGGTCACGGACATTATTAACGAACTGAAGGATTATGGGGTGACGACATTAGTCGCCGACCCGCTGGTAGATCCGCAGGAGGCTTACGAGGAATACGGCCTCGAATTAGCGGACATGTCCTCCTTCAAGGACTTGAACGTTGTCATTGTCGCGGTTCCGCATACGCCTTTTGCCGAAATGGGAATTGAGGATTTTAAGAAAATGTACAATGGCAGCCAGACGAAGATCATGATTGATGTCAAAGGGATATACTCCAAAGCGGAGTATGAACACAGCGGTTTCTACTACTGGAGGCTGTAGGCTGCAGGTATACCAATAATGATTGGGGACGCAAATAGTGATTAAAAGTAAGAAGAAAAAGGAAGAAGTACTGACAATACCTAAAGTTGACAGGCGTACATTGTCGCATGTGCCTGATCCTGAGAATATTCGGGGACGGCTCGACCGCAGAGGACTGAGGGGCGATGGGCTGGAGCCGGAGCTGGACGGCAATGATTCGGATTCCCGGGAGAAGCTGCGGCTGCTCAGCCTTCGTTATATCGCGGATTTCGACGTTCTGCTAATTCCCGAGGGAGAAAAGAAAAAGGCAGGCATTCAGGCCCGGGCCGTCGATATATCGTCAACGGGTATATTGATTGAATTGGGTACTGAAGCGGGCAAGTTTGAGGTAGGCGACCGTTATGAGCTTCGCTGCCATATCCCGCCGGGAACGATGCCAGAGGGCTTCGAGTCTTCCGTCAGGCTAGGCACGGACGTTGTCCGCCTGTTTACGCAGGAGGCGGAGGGACAGATTAAACAGAGGGTTGCCCTGCAATTTGCAAAGCCGCTGACCGAGTATTTCCAGAAGAAACGCTGGGGGTATTCGATTTATACGGCGAGCGGAATGCTGTTCATCGCCGTCGCCATCATTATGCTGATGCGCGTGGAGAGCGTCATTTATTTTAAATACAATTTCTGGCTGTATTTATATAGTTTGATCGCGGCGATCTTTTTGCTGAGCCGGTATTTGTTTGGGGCGTTTTACCGGGACGTGCCGGTCAATCCGGATTATACGCCGGGCGTGAGCATCATTATCCCGTGCTTCAATGAAGCTGAGTGGATTCACCGGACGATACTAAGCTGCATCAACCAGGATTATCCGGTCGATAAGCTGGAGGTGATCGTCGTCGATGACCGGTCGACCGATCATTCCGCCGAGGAAATCCGCAGGACGATAGAGATGGTTCACCAGGAAGCAGAGCGCTACGCCACCAAGGAAAGGCTGAAGATGGTCGTGTTGCCGGAGAACGGGGGCAAGCGGGTCGCATTGGTGAAGGGCGTGGAAATGGCGAAGCATGATCTCGTCGTCTTCGTGGATTCTGACAGCTTCCTGGAGCCGACGGCCATCAAGCATTTAGTACAGCCGTTCCAGGACCCGCGTATGGGCGGCGTCGCCGGTCGTACGGATGTCGAGAACAAATATACGAATTCGATCACGAAGCTGCAAACCGTACGTTATTATATCGCGTTTCGCATTATGAAGGCAGCGGAATCGTATTTCGATAGCGTCACCTGCCTGTCCGGCCCGCTGTCCTGTTATCGCAAGGACCTTGTACTGCAGCATTCCGAAGCGTGGCTGAACCAGAAGTTCCTGGGACAGCCGGCGACCTTTGGCGATGACCGGAGCATGACGAATTTTATTTTAAAGACGCATCGTACTGGCTACCAGGATAGTGCGATTTGCTCCACGATTGTGCCGTCGAAGATGAGCGTGTTCCTGAAGCAGCAAATGCGCTGGAAGCGTTCATGGCTGCGCGAGTCGCTGCGGGCCTCGGGGTTTATTTGGCGTAAAGAGCCTTTTATGTCGCTATTTTTCTACGTCGGGGTTATCGTGCCGATCGCGGCGCCGGTTGTCGTGCTGTACAACCTGGTTTATGTCCCGCTAGCTTATCAGATTTTCCCGGGCACGTTTCTGATGGGACTGCTTCTCATGGGACTGCTGATGAGTCTGGCCCATCTATTGTTCCGCAAGAGCAGGCTGTGGGTATACGGACTGATATTCTGCGTATTTTACGAGGCAGTGCTTCTGTGGCAGATGCCGGTGGCTTGGGTGACGTTCTGGAAGTCTACCTGGGGGACAAGGGAGACGCCGCAGGATATTGAAGCTAGAGAGAAGAAGGAAGCGCGAAGGCAAAAAAATAAAAAAAGAATCGGATTGCCGTTCTAAAGCAATCGCCTGAAGATTCATAGAGTGAGGATGGCAGAAATGTTAAAGAAGAACCGGAACTCTGCCCTGGATTATCGCAAGAAAAATCGCAGAAAATGGATCAGGACCATCGTGCAAAGTGCGATTTTGCTGGCCGTGGGCGTATTGCTGTTCGACGCCTTGTTCGGAATCCGGCGATATGAGGAGCCTGACAAATCCGAATGGCGCAATCATAAAGGTTTTATCGCCATATCTTATTTCGGTGTAGGGCGTTCAGCCACGCCGAAGCTGGTGGCCAAGAGCGAGCTTGATCAGCAGCTGAAGGCGCTATATGCCCAGGGCTACGTGACGATATCGCAGCAGGATATTTTGGATTTCTATTTTCATCACAAACCGCTGCCGGACAAAGCGCTGTACTTATCGTTTGAGGACGGACGAAACGACTCCAGCCTGTACTCCCAACCGCTGCTGGAGAAATATAATTACAAGGCGACGTTTTTCTCTTATGCGAACAAAATGGGAAAGAGCGAGCGCAAGTTCGTGCAGCCAAAAGAGATGCTGAACATGATGAAGTCAGGCTATTGGGAGCTGGGGACTAATGGAAATCGGCTGACATACATCAATATTTTTGATGATCAGGGCAGCTTCATTGGGATGAAGGAAGAGAACGAATTAACCAATAAGGAGCATATCGAGTATTATAACCATTATTTGATGGATTTCATTCGGGACGAGAATATGATCCCGGCAGAGAATCGAACGGAGATGGAAGCGCGGATTCATAGCGATTATGCCGCGATGAAGGACATCTACACCAGCAAGCTGGGATTTGTGCCTCAAGTATACATGATCATGCACGCAAACGCCTTGAACAACGGAATGAACCCGCTGGTTGCTCACGCAAACAACACGAACATCGAGCAGCTGTTCAGCATTCATTTCAATCGGGAAGGCGAGGCCTTCAACTCTGCTGACGCAGATGTGTATGATTTGACGCGGGTACAGGCGGCGCCGTACTGGTACACCAATCATTTGCTGATGAAAATACAGAAGGATACGGGAGAGAAGATGCAGTTTGTCCGCGGTGACGAAAAGCTTGCCGAACCTTGGCAGCTCGTTGGCGGAGCGGCGCAGTTTGCCGACAATCGGATTATTCTGACTTCCCCTCCGGCAGCCCCGGGCATGCTGTACTTGAACAATAGCGAGAACAGCGAGAATACGGTAATCTCCTACAAATTAGCGGGGAACGTGGTCGGCAAGCAGACCGTATATGTCCGTTATGACCGTCGGGCGGGAGCTTTTCTAAGGGTGGTCGTCGAGAACAACCAGCTGCACATCGAACAGCAAAAAGCAGGCGGCAAGGCCGAGCGCGTATTCTCCAGCCCGCTGCAGCCGATAGCTTGGAGCGAAGAGGATCTCGCTTTCTCTAAGGCTTCGGTATACACGAAGGAACAAATTGCCGCAAGCGCCGGGCCGAAGGAGGAAGAGTACCCGACGAATATTCGGCAGATAAGGCAATTGCAGGTGGAGCTGAGCGGAGACCAGCTGACCATCATAGTCGACGGTGATCGTATTGCTGACGGAATGGCGCTTGACGGTGTGGTGAAAAACGGCGGCATTGCCCTTGAAGCGGAATACAGCGGGCAAAATAAGAAGGACGATATTTACGACGGCGTATTCGAGGATTTTGAAGTGGCGCGGATAACGAAGGAGGACGGCAGCCCTGATGTTGTGTTCAGCCATAGAATCACTGGCTTTCAGGGTATCGTTCACGGCCTCAAAAAAGGGTTGGACGCCTCCATAACTTGGGTGATGGACACCTTCTAATAACGGAATAGAAAGAAGAGAAAGGTGTCAGAGCATAGATGACGAGACGATGGGTATATATTATGGCTGCTGTAATTATAGTCATTATCGCGGGTATTATATGGTTTTACAGGCAGGAGAATGAGGAGCAAACAATCCGGGCGGTGGACGTGGAGCAGGATTTGGAAATGTCCGCATGGGTCGTGGATTGGAAATGGGAATCCGGTGTGGCCGATTTACAGCAGATCAGCAGGAATCTCGACCGGCTGCAGGCGTTTGCCGCTTACTTCGACAGTGAGAACCATCTCTATTTTACCGACGACATGCATAAGGCGCTTCCGCATATATTCCAGACGGCGCGGAAAGGCGGCGTAAAGTACGTGGATTTGACGATCGTCAATGACCGCTGGAACCCGGATGGAACGGCAGTGCAGAAGGATCCGGGCATTGTTTCGCGTATTTTGGCCACGCGGGAAAGTCAGGAGCAGCATATCGAAGAGATCATCGACACCGTGGAACGGTACGGATTTGACGGCGTTGAGATGGATTTTGAGAAGATCGGGGATGCGGACTGGGAGAAGCTCTGCATTTTCTATGCAAAATTGTATGAACGCCTGCACGCCAAAGGGAAATCGCTCCGTGTCATATTGGAGCCGCGTACCCCTATAGAGCGGCTGGCGCTGCCTGAAGGGCCGGTGTATGTAATGATGGCTTACAATTTGTTCGGCAGCCATAGCGGTCCAGGTCCGAAAGCGGATCATGCATTTATTAGGAAGCTGGCTTCCCGCATGAAAGTACTGCCAGGCGAAGCGGCGATCGCATTCTCGGTGGGCGGCTTTGACTGGACGGACGGCGGGGGGGTGACCTCCTTGACGGAGAAGCAGGCGGCAGAGCTGCTGCGGCAGAGCCGTACGGCCGTACCGATGAGGGATAAGGCTAGCGGAAGCCTCTATTTTTCTTATAAGGATGAAGAAGGTCAGAAGCATACCGTGTGGTATGCGGATGGGGAGACAATATCGCAATGGATTCACATAGCCCAGCAGTCGGGATACGATAATATTGTTTTATGGAGGCTGGGCGAGTTCGAACAGGGTACGCTCAATAAGCTGAAAAAAAACCATTTTTAATTTCTTTTTCAGGTTATGATAATGTGGCATTAAGGAAGGGCAGTTAAAGTATAGATACTCCCTTTTTTATAAAGGAACCCATCCCGCTGAAGCGGGATGGGTTCTATGCCGTTAGGCCAAATGAATAGCCGCAAGATTGAGTTGTATTTTACATAATGAGAATTATTTCAAGTCTTCGATGGAGTTGGCTTCTACATAGGACGGAACGACAAGTCCGGTACGGACTCCGGTCATATTTGCACCAAGATCCTCTACCTGATCCTTGTACTTATCCCAGTAATCAGCATGGGTCAGCGGCAGCCAAGCTGCAGCCGTTGCATCCACATCGCCGTTGGCTACGCCCGTCCACATAGGGCCTGCTTCTACCTGAAGCGCAGTTACCTTATATCCAAGGCGGCTCTCCAAAATGTATTGAATCAGATTCGTGCTGGCGATCTCGGAATCCCATGCTACATAGCTGAGTTTAAAGGTGTCGCCGTTGACCGGCTGAATATCCGCCGTCCAAACGTCAACACGGTCGCTGTGGCTTTCGGCCCAGGCTTTGGCCGCTTCCGCTGGATCCTGTCCTTCCTGGATGGCCGTCATAATTTCGCCCATCTCGTCCGAAGTCCACTCGAAGCGTTCAAGGAATTCATAGGCTTCCGGATGAGCTTCCTTCAGTCCTTTGCGAACGACGGTATGGATTTCCTCTGCCTCTCCAAATACTTTCTTTGGGTCTTCCAAATATTTCAGATCATATTTGGCGAACATCCAGTGGGGCGTCCAGCCCGTAATAATGATCGGCTGCTCGGATTTGATCGCCTTGGCCAGTGTTGCCGTCATGGCCGCGCTGGAACCTTCGATCAATGTCCAGTCGGATAGTCCGTATTCCTCGATGGCTGCGCTAGCCGCCTTCATGATGCCGGCACCAGGATCAATGCCGATGATTTCATGCTTTACTTGGTCGCCGAGCGACTTGCCTCCGGCATTCCCAGCTGTATTGCCGGCGTTACCCCCAGCATTTCCTGAATTTCCGCAGGCAGACAGCAGCAGTACGGCTGCCAAGCTTAACAACATCCATATATTAGTTTTCCTGTTCCTCATGAATTATGCACCTCTTTTTTTGGATTTGAATAAATTTTGCGAAAAGCGGTCCAGCACAATAGCAAGTACGACGACAGCCAATCCGGCTTCGAAGCCCTGCCCGATCTTAAGCTGAGTCACCGCGCGGTATACCGTCGCTCCAATTCCTTGCGCACC
This sequence comes from Paenibacillus woosongensis, assembly GCF_030122845.1. Classification (NCBI taxonomy): domain Bacteria; kingdom Bacillati; phylum Bacillota; class Bacilli; order Caryophanales; family Paenibacillaceae; genus Paenibacillus; species Paenibacillus woosongensis. The sequence continues at coordinate 4,124,093 of NZ_CP126084.1, read as the reverse complement.
GATCATCGAAGCGATTACGACCATCGAAAGGGACAGCATAATCGTCTGATTTATGCCAGCCATCATCGTAGGCATTGCCAGAGGCAACTCCACTTTAAACAGCTTCTGCCACGAGGTCGAACCGAAGGCGTCGGCAGCTTCGGTAAGCTCGCCGGATACCTGCTTGATACCGAGATAGGTCAAGCGGATTGTCGGCGGAATCGCGAAGATGACAGATGCGATTACTCCCGGCACTACCCCAAGACTAAAGAAAGTCACGGCAGGCAGAAGATAGACGAAGGCAGGCATCGTTTGCATGAAATCAAGCAATGGTGAAATAATGCGGTGAGTAGTTTTGCTATAGGCACTCCATATTCCGATAGGGATACCTAAGACCACTGAAATAATGCCGGAAGTGACTACGAGGCCTAACGTATTCATCGTTTCCGTCCAATAGCCGAGATTGTCGATCAGCAGGAAGCCGATCACTGTAAATAACGTGAGCGGTACTCTTCCGATCAGGTAGGCCAGGACACCGAATATAGCGATGAATAGTAGCGGGTGCGGTAAGAGAAATAGCCACGAGAAGAACTCGACAACACTTTCAATGATCTTGGACAGCCCCTCGAAAAAGCCCCCCAGGTTGGATTCCATCCAATCTACGATTAGTTCGATCCAATCCGCGAGAGGAATTTTAGGAATGAAGTTCATGCTGCTTCACCTCCATCTCGCGCACATCTCCTGCAAGCGCGCCTAACACGGCACCCCGTACAATAACGCCCAGCAGCCGTCTCTGCTCATCGACAACAGCCAGCGGCACCTTAGTGGAACTGGTCGCTTCGAATAAGTCGCTAAGAACAGTATCCGGCGGTACTTGCGGGCTATCGCTGATCAGAATATCCGAAAGCGTTTTGCCTGTCTTGTTCGCGTCAGATGCATCTTCCGCGGTAATGACGCCAAGCAAGCGCATGGAGCGATCGACGACGAAAAGATTTGAAATTCCCCGTTCCCGCATCAACTGCAAGGCTACCCGCGGACCGCGATCCAGCGTAATCGTCTCGGGTCTGCGCATCACATGCGAAGCAGTCAGCACCTTCGAGAGATCCACATCTTCAATAAATCGTTCGACATAATGGTTAGCCGGCTGAGTGAGCATTTCTTCAGGCGTGCCAATTTGGATGAGCGAGCCATCCTTCATCAAGGCGATCCGATCCCCGATCCGCAAGGCCTCATCAAGGTCATGCGTAATAAAGACGATCGTCTTCTTCATTTTCTCCTGCAGCTCGATCAGCTCATCCTGCATATCCCGGCGTATTAAGGGATCGAGAGCGCTGAATGCTTCATCCATCAGCAGCACCTCGGGGTCATTGGCCAAGGCTCTGGCGAGTCCAACTCTTTGCTGCATGCCGCCGCTGAGTTCATCCGGCATTTTGTCACCCCAGCCCTTTAGCCCGACAAGTTCCAGAGCTTGTTCTGCTTTCTGTTTCCGGGTATTTGCGTCGATTTTTTGGATTTCCAGGCCATACTCAACGTTTTGCAGCACCGTTCTGTGTGGAAACAGCGCAAATTTCTGAAATACCATACTAATGCTCTTTTGACGTATTTTCCGCAGTTGGGCTTTGTTCATTTTCAGCAAATCCTGACCGTGAATGAGAATTTGACCTGAGGTCGGCTCGATCAGCCGGTTCAGCATCCGGACGAGGGTCGACTTACCGCTTCCCGATAGTCCCATAATGACGAAGATTTCTCCCTGACGGATGTCCAGGCTGACCCGATTCACGCCAACGGTGATGCCGCGGCTAGCCAACTGTTCTTTCGTTTGTCCCTGCTCAAGCAGCTGAAGTCCCTGCTCTGCATTCGGGCCAAACAATTTAGTAACTTGCTTTACTTCTAGAATGGGTTCATCCAAATTATCCACTCCTTTTCTAATGAAATTCTAAGGTTGCACGGGCCTGCAGCCTCACATGGTACTTAGTCTAACAAAAAAAAGGGAATCTAAACAACCGTTAATACGGTTCGTATAGAACGTACAGAAAAAACTGTACAGAGTGAATGGTATATATACTCCCTTATCCTTACAAATGCTCGCTAAGCCGCCACTTTACTTTTATCTGGCCTTTTTTTAAGATATAAGAAGTATCGTGATAGGAGGTTGCAAGCATGGGCTTGGACCAGCTCACCCCAGAGCAGCAGGCGGATATAATGAAAGTTCGTAAACGGGTTATTGAAGCCATTGGCAGAAACATGGATTTATACGGGATTTCGTTGTCGACAGGTCATCTTTACGGTCTGCTTTTTTTTGCAGATAAACCGATGACACTGGATGAAATGGGTCTGGAGATGAAGATGAGCAAGACAAGCATGAGCACGGGCGTGCGGACTCTGCTTGATCTTAAAATGGTGAACAAAGTGTGGGAGAAAGGCTCCCGTAAGGATTTATATGAGGTCGAGTACGACTGGCATCAGACATTTACAGATTATTTCGCGATCAAGTGGAGAAAAGCGGTGGAATCCAACATCCTCATCCTGCGCAGGTCGATCGAGGAGATAAATAAATGGCTGGCCTCTGAACCGGAAGGAGCCATTGCGGCTATCCTTGAGGAGGATCGCAAAAAAATGATTGATGCCGTTAAGTACTACGAATGGCTTGACCGTTTGATTGATGCTATGGAAAGCGGCGAGATTTACCAGCTTGTTCCGAAAGAGTAGATCACATCGTTAAAAGCCGGCTATCAGCCGCCGCAACAAAACCGCCATCCCCGGCAGGGATGGCGGTTTTTGCATGTTGTTGCCGCATTGTTGCTTAGTATATACCGATATCATCGAGCATGATCTTGCCCGGGCCTTCGGAAAAATAGAAAGTAATTCCCTTAAGCGCGGACAAATCCAGCTGGGGATTGATTTTGGCGAACTCCGCCAAGTCTAGCATTACCGTCTGAAATACCGCCTCCTGCGGATATTTGTATTTGCCGTCGGACAGGCGCTTCTCTACCCAAGGAAGGATGGTAAAGGCAACATCCGGCGGGGGTGCAATCTTTATATAGTCGGCTAGTGATATACGGGCCGTTTCGCCGTTAGTGCTCTGCAGTTCCACCTCAGCCTGCAGCCCGGCGGAGGATGCCGCCGGTTCAGTGAGCTCGAAGCTGCGGTCAGCTATTGAAAACGAAAGGATTTCGGGAGGTGTGCTCATCTTCCTTGGCAGGAAGGAGGAGTTCCATGATAACGAATAGGAAGCAGGCTCCTCGTTATTTGCTCTATCTGCCCATTCCAAGGTTATGGCCCGGGTTCCTTTGTTTACGGATTTGCGGTTTGTGACCTCTTCTTCCACCCAGGTTAAATGATTGCCTTGAGCCAAACCGCCATTTGGAAGCGTGCCCCGGTTCAAATCTTCATCGTGCCAGGCCATCTTGTGGAAAAGGGCGCTCTCAAAGCGGCCGAAGTATCCGGTGTCCGCGGGAAGCCAGTGAAGTCCTGTCCTGTAATCCTGGAATAAAGGCAAGTAGCTCTCATTCCCGTGAAGCGTTGACTCCAGGAAGGCTGAGACGTATATCTTGGCAATCTCCCGCTGCTCTTTGGGACCGATGATCGCCTGCTGGTTCAAGAAGATTCCCTTCGGAAAGCTGATATCCCGAAAGCCCCATTCGGTGTTAAATTGGCTGTGATTGGCGTCCGTGATATATACGGAAGACTTGAAGTGAGCGGATGGTTTCGTGAAGGAAGTCCTAATATACTGACGGTCGCCATCAAAATCGTTCACATCCGCGTCCCGCGCCCCTTGCAGAGCCAAGTAGCTGACGTCCTTGATTCTGGCAAACTCTCCGTCCACCTTCTTGTCCGTGGGCGAAATCGCTATGATGGCCTGAATGTTGTAACGCTCCAAGTCGCCTAGCGTCTCGTCCGCACTGAACCAGCGTCCCGCGTCCTTCGCCATGGCGACCGCCTGACCGCCCCGGGAATGTCCGATTAATCCGATTTGCGCAAAATTCACTTTCTGGTAAAAAGGGGTTGCTGCATCGCCTGCATAGCTTTCGATCTGTTGCAGATGCTTCAGCAGGATCCAGGCACGGACTTTCATGTCATTGTCCGGAATCCCCGTCCAGACGGAATAATTCAAATAATTCTCATCAACCGATACAGCGATGAAGCCTCGGCTGGCCAGGAGCTCGCCTAAATAGCCATAGCCCTCATCAGAGAAATCCTCCATCAGGTGATTGCCGTGGACCATGAGCACCAGCGGAAAGGAGCCGTTTCCTTCGGGCATCCAAACTCTGCCGTTCAGGGGAAGCGAGCTTTGATCGAATCCCCAATAGCGGGTACGGAAAGCAGGCCATTTCTTAATATATAGGGAGGCGTCTACTGAAGTCGAAACAAGATCGGCCTCCTTGCCGTATTCTGTCCGCCAATAATCGTTTCCGCTTCCGTAGTCGAACGTAGTATAGCTGTAATGTCCCGGTCTGGCCGGATTCTCCGCTTCGATGGGTGCTGCGTGTTTCGCTATGCCCGGGTATGCCGCCGGGTTGTCTGCAGGCCATACCGCCGCGGACACGCATAGGAGCCCAAGCACGGCAGCTGCATAGAATCTCAGCCGTCGGCTAAATCGGGTACGAAGCATTCCGGCGCCGATTCCCAGCGCGATGCCCGTCAGCGTGAGGACAATTGCAGTAACCGCGGAGATGACCGTATCATGATCCTGCCAAAAAATAAAGAAAATGACCGTAAGCGCATATATCACTGTGCCGGCATACAGCCGGGGAAGCGGCAGGCCGATTAGCGCGAGCAGTACGGCAGCCAAATGGGCGGCGATAAACAGCCCTGTCGTCCCCACGGAGATAAAGGCCAGAATATCCGCCAAAGCGCCAAAGCCGGTAGGCATGCCCAGCGCAGCCAAAGCAAATACGAACATCGCCGCTCCCCATGGACCGACGACAGCCATTCGCCAAAAAACGCTATCATAGCGATAGGTGTCGCGGATTCTACGGCCAAGCCGCGCGCGCAGCGGCGGCTTTGAGGGAATATATTCGGTTTGAAGCTGCTGAAGTTCCATGGTTTCTCCCACCCGGTTATTGATCTCTATTTATTGTAACATGCTTCGCCTAGCTGGAAAGCTAGTAGTCGCTGGATTAAACCTGATGTTAGAGGAATGTTGGATTTAGTTCAATTTATAGGATATGTATTCCGCCATAAACGGCGCAAAGCCCCTTTAGCTGCCGATGGATCAACCTGGAGGTTGTTGACCGGCAGTTTAAAAGGGGCGAGGCTGGTTCGGCTATATCATGCCGGATCAGTCATCCGGTTCTACTTCAAAAGCCATAAGGCTGGCGTATTGTCCGGTTCCCATCCTTGCAGGGAAGTATGGGCCTGGCGGCATTCATATACCGAGCCGTTATACGTTACAAGCGTTCCAGCTGTGTAAGCCGTATTCGGCTCCCATGCCTGGGCTGCCGGCGCTTCGGCCGTCTTGGCGCTGACCGAATTGCTTGCCGCGGATTGGTTGCCAGCAGCGTCGAAGGCTCGAACTGTGAAAGTATATGTCGAATTTGCGCCAAGTCCTGTAACGACATGATCGGTGGTCGCGCCGGAGACCGTCGCAACCAGAGCCGTACCGTTGTAGATGCGATAACCTGCTACGCCCACGTTATCCGTGGAGGGACTCCACATCAAAGAGACGCTGGAAGAAGTGGGCGTACCCATGACATGCAGATTGCCGGGAGCCGAAGGGGCTTCAGTGTCCGCAATAACTCCTTCCGTCCTTACGGTAACCGGATTACTGGCATTCGACAGGTTGCCAGCGGCGTCTTTAGCTTTCACGGTGAAGGTATATGAAGTATTTGCGGTTAATCCCGTAACGGTATAGCTCAATGCAGAGCCGGGAACCGTTGCGACAAGCGAGCTGCCGTTGTAAATTTCATATCCGGTAACGCCCACGTTATCCGTAGATGCATTCCAAGCCAAGGACACACTCGTTGAAGTAGTTCCAGTAGATGTTAGAGCTCCAGGCGCGCTTGGGGCAATCGTATCGGAAGGGGGATTGCTGCCGCCGAAATTGACATCGATGACATTGTAGAAGGCATTCGCCGTATCAGCGACTTCCCAAACTGCCAGGATGACATGGTATCCGCTGCGCTGCGGAACATTGCAGGTATTCGAATATTCGAATGGAGGGCGTGCACCACCATAGTCTACGGAGCAAAAAGGAGTCAGATCAAAGGAGTTTCTGGAAAGAGGCGCATTCGGATCCCAGTTGTCTTTCGTGATATAGTATTTCCAGCTGGCGGTTGCATGAGCTGCGGTAAGCTTCCAATTGAACGTATTCGTACCCGCATTGATGTTCACCTTTGTCCAGCGCGTAGCGGACTGCTCGTCCAGTTTAGGGAAAATTCCGCCCGCGCTGGCAATCTTGCCGTCCGCAGGTCCCGCATGAGGGAAGCCTTTTGGCGCTTCTAGGCTCTGAGGCTCATACACAATTGCACCGCAGTCCTTGTTTTGCCCGTTTTTACAGAGAATTGCCCGGCTGCCCGGACTGTCTACATAACCGTGTGCCGATGCTTGTTCGGCAAACAAAATCATCAAAAAGGACAAAAGAATCATTACGCCCAAAGAAGTAATCGCTTTCAAAACAACCGAGTGAGATATACGAATAGCTGACATTACGTTAGCCCCTTTCTCAAATTGAATAATACCCTCTGTGTAGCTGTGCTTGAGTATGGTTGACAACGCAGGACTACCTCCTTATACAATGAATTTGCAGGTCGTCTTTACTTAAGATCACCTCCTTGCGAAGTTGATTTTATATATAAACTCTAGTCCAGGTACTGTTCCAAGGAGCTCCGATTGGCAACAGCTTGTGACAGAGTTCATACCTAAGTTAGAGGCAAAGCATGACGAAAATCAGCATAAATCACCAAAAAGAACCAAAAAACCACCATGTAGAATTATGGTTTTAATTCCGAATATAAACAGTTATTACAAATCGTTAACAAATTTAAGTAACATAGTAACGTTCTGGATGCTGCTCGTCAAGCCTATTTTTTTTGCAAAATTTTAACGGGAGCTTACAAGCCCCCTATTTATCAAGAACGTGAACCCGACAACAGGAGGTAAAAAAATTGAAGCCGTCATCCATTTCCATTCAGCGAGATCAAATCAATCTGCCCCTGCAATTTCCGCTGCATGTCTCGAAAACAGAAGGGGTATCCCCGCTGTTCCAGCGGCTTCATTGGCACCGGGCGCTCGAGATCAACTGGATTACCCGCGGCAGCGGAATTTATGTCATCAATGGGCAGGAATATCCGTTCAGCGCGGGCGATATTTTCCTGATCAATTCGGATGACCTGCATCGTGCCTACGAAGGGAAGGACCTGGAGATGGTTATCCTGATGATGGAGCCGGCTTTGCTTGCCACCGAGCAAAGGTATGATCCGGAAATTTTGCTGCCGTTCCGCGACACCGGGTCTCATTTTTCAAACCATATTTCACGTGAATTGCCAGGAAGCAAGCGGCTGGCCGGATACATCGAGACGATCTATACCGAATTTGCGGCCCAAAAGCCGTCGCATGCCTCGATCATTCGCGGTTTATTGCTGCAGCTGCTGGGCGAGGTGAATCGCAGCTTCAGGCTGCAAGACATCATTCCCGGCGGAGCCATTGGAGCGGGTGAAGCTACAAGCCTAAATACAAGCGTAAAAACAAGCCGCTCTGCTTCCGGCCGCAGACAATTGGAGCAGATGAGAGCAGTCATTTTGGCGTTGGAGGGTGATGTTTCCCATCCATGGACGCTGAAGGAGATGGCGGAGATCGCTCATTTGAGCCCGTCCCGCTTCAGCGTGCTGTTTAACCAGGTGGTCGGGACCTCGCCGCTGCACTATCTCCTTCAGCTTCGGCTCGATCACGCGGTCGAGCTGCTGGAGCAAGGAGAGCGAAGCGTACTTGAAATCGCCGGGCAGTGCGGGTTCAGAAATCTCTCGAATTTTAACCGGCTGTTTATGAATTATTTGGGCGTAACCCCGACCGCCATGAGAAGGCGGCTGCAGGGGGAAGAGGTCCCCAAATCTTCTGCAGGCGATCCAAAACAGTAAGATTGTATCAGTTTTAAGCTTGATTACAGAAGAAATCGGCAGGTTATCCTCGTATCCTAAAGGGAGAAGGAGAGATGACCTATGAACATCTTTTTGGGTGTCGACGCTGGCGGCAGCAAGACATACAGCCTTATCGTCAACGAGAAGGGCGAGACACTCGGCCGCGGTGCAAGCGGGAATGGAAATCATCAGACTAACCCGGCCCACGCGGAGAATAATATTGCTTCAGCCTGTCATCAGGCGCTCCGGGAAGCAGGCTTATCCACGAAAAATATTACGCATGCTTATTTCGGTCTCGCCGGAGCGGACCGCGAGCCTGATTATGCGGTGCTGCGTCCGATGATCCGAAGGTTAGGCTTCCCGCAGCATTCCATTGCCTGCGATACGATGATTGCGATGCGTTCGGGCACGGCACGTTCTTACGGGGCTGTCGTCATCAGCGGCACGGGATTCAATGCCGCCGCTCGTAATCTTGCCGGCGACGAGGTACAGTATGGCGGGTTCGGATATATTTATGGAGATGGCCAGGGCTCGGGAAGGGATCTCGCGAACTTCGCGTTTCGTTCTGCAGTACGGGCCTGGGATTTGCGAGGCAAACCTACGGCACTCCATGATCTTGTACTGAAGGCTACAGGCTTCCAAAGCGTACCGCAAATGCTGGACGCGGCGCTGGATCAAGGCTATGTTCCTCCGCTATCTCTGGCGGAGGTTGTATTTGCTGCGGCTGAGCAAGGCGACGAGGTTGCTGCCAGTCATTTGGCTGAGCAGGGCAGCGAGCTGGGAAATGCCGCCGCAGCGCTGATTCGCCGGCTGGGCATGGAGAAGGATGAATTTGATGTCGTGCTCGGCGGCAGCATCCTGGCCAAGGGCCGGAGCACGATTATGACCGAAGCGCTGGCCAGGACCGTCCGCCTGACGGCTCCCCGGGCGAAGGTGGCCCGCATTACGATGGAGCCGGTGGCAGGCGCGGTATTAAGTGCAATGGATAAAGCGGGACATGTGGCGAGTGAGGAAATCATGAGCCGTTTGCGTAATACAAGCTTCAGCGATCTGAAGGGAGTGGCGGAGAATGAAGGATAAACGCGGTCTTAAAATAGCTGTCATCGGCGGGGGCTCCTCATATACCCCTGAGCTGGTAGAGGGTCTGATAAATGGCTATGGTGAAATGCCTATAGCTGAAATTTGGCTGGTCGATATCGAGGCCGGAAAACGCAAGCTGGATATCGTCGGCAATCTCGCCAAACGGATGGTCCACAAGGCTGGGCTGCCTATACAGGTGCACCTGACCCTGAACCGACGGGAAGCGATTAAGGACGCGGACTTCGTATCGACACAAATGCGCGTAGGCATGCTGGAAGCGAGAAAGCTCGATGAGCATATCCCGATCCAGCATGGCGTGATCGGCCAGGAGACAACCGGTCCCGGAGGGATGTTCAAGGCGCTGCGCACGATCCCTGTTATTTTGGACATCTGCCGCGATATCGAGGAGCTGGCTCCGCATGCATGGATGCTGAACTTTACAAACCCGGCAGGCATGATCACCGAGGCGGTTCAGAAATATTCTCGCGTTCGGACGATCGGTCTGTGCAACTCGCCGATTAATTTCAAGAAGTCTCTGGCCACGGCCTATCACGTGCCGGAGGAGAAGGTGCTGCCGGAATTCGTCGGCATCAACCATCTGCACTGGGTAACCTCCGCCCTTGTGAACGGCAGGGAGGTTCTGCCCGAGCTCCTCGCGGGGGAGGGCGGCGAGTATACCGCATCGAATGTTCCCACTTTCGGCTGGGATCCGGAGTTCCTGCAATCGCTGGCCGCCGTGCCCACCTATTATCTCAAATATTTTTACATGCAACATGAGATGTTTGCGGAAATGAAGGAATCGCTGCGGCAGAACGGAACACGCGCCGATATCGTCAGCCGGGTAGAGAAGGAATTGTTCGAGCTGTACGAGGACGAGACCCTGGAAGAGAAGCCGAAACAGCTGGAGCAGCGCGGCGGAGCTTATTATTCCGAGGCAGCCGTAAGACTGATGCAGTCGCTCTATCTGGGGCGCAACGACATTCAGACGCTGAATGTGGCCAATGGGGGAATCTATGATTTCTTGCCTGAGGATGCCTCCATCGAGGTAAACTGCGTAGTGACCTCCGGCGGGCCGGTTCCGCTCGTTCCGGGACATGTCCCGCCTCATATCAAGGGCCTATTGCATGCGGTGAAGACCTACGAGAGCTTAACGATAGAAGCAGCGGTTACCGGCAATCGGGCGCTGGCGCTACAGGCATTGGTTCATCACCCGCTCGTGCCATCCGTCTCTACGGCCAAAATACTCCTGGATGAAATGCTGGAAGCACATCGCCATTATTTGCCGAACTTTTTTGCCTAAACCTTAAGATAATCAGGGGGGTGTCCCAATAGTCATCAACGATGGCGAAAGGGGCCTCTCTTTTTTTGACCACAGAATTTATAAAGACAGTGATTTTTATCAGATTTAGTTGATTAGGCAAGTAGTTAATACCCTCCGGCTTTTTTAAGATAGAAGTGTGGATTACTTCAGTGACGTTGGAAAACGGAGTAGGAGGGAACAACAATATGTCACAGCTTTCCGTTGAGAAAAGTATGCAGCCAAGCCTGCCGCAGACCCAAAAAAAGAAGAGTGGGCTGATGCGCTTTTTGAAACAATGGGATTTGCAGTTAATGGTTATCCCTGCTTTGGCGCTCGTTTTTGTCTTTTCGTACATTCCCATGTACGGAATTTTAATCTCTTTTCAGGATTATAAAATCGGCAGCAGCTTCACGAGCAGTCCCTGGGTAGGATTCAAGCATTTTAATTATTTTTTCAACTCGCCGGAATTCGGTGTGGTCATGCGCAACACAATCGTCATCAGCTTCCTTAAGTTCCTAATTGGATTTCCAGCGCCAATCATCCTGGCCTTAATGCTGAATGAAGTCCGGAATATGGCATTTAAAAGAACCGTCCAAACCGTGACTTACTTGCCATACTTTATGTCCTGGGTTATTGTTGGCGGTCTGGTGAGCTCCTTGCTGTCCGTAGACAGCGGTGCCATCAATATGCTGCTGGAGCGCTTTAACCTGATCTCTCAGCCGATTAATTTCTTGTCCTTGCCTGAGTACTTTTGGGGAATTCTCATAACTACGAATGTGTGGAAAGAGATTGGCTTCGGCTCGATAGTGTACTTGGCGGCGATTGCCGGAGTAGACCCGCATACCTATGAGGCGGCCTCCATCGATGGGGCAAGCCGCTTTAAACAAATTTATTTGATAACGCTTCCTTCGATCATGCCAGTCGTTACGATCTTCATGATTTTGGCTATCGGCAATCTGCTCAGTGCAGGCTTTGAAGATATTTTGATCCTCGCTGCAGATAAATCGCTTAGGGACGTCTCCGATGTTATCGACACGTATGTCGTGCGGGTGGGTATTGAAAACTACCGTTACTCCTTCGCTACGGCGGTCGGTTTGTTCAAAGCAGTAGTAAGCGTTGGACTTTTGACATTGGCGAACCTAATAGCTAGAAGATCCGGCAATAGTCTATGGTAATCCTGACACAATTGGAGGAATGCGGAAATGGCACGTGAAAGCTTCGGCGATCGGCTCATGGTAATTATCATTTATGTTTTCTTGAGTTTACTGGCAATTACAACCTTGTATCCATTCCTGAATGCGCTGGCAATTTCCTTTAACGAAGGAATGGATACTTCAAGAGGCGGAATTACGCTTTGGCCTAGAGTATTCACATTGGAGAATTATGGTGTGGTGTTTAAGGACGAAAGGCTGATTAACGGCTTTGTTATCTCGGTTCTTCGTACAGTGGTCGGTACAATCGGATCGATTTTATGTACAGCCATCTTTGCATATGGCATGTCAAAAAGGGAATTAATCGGCCGTAAATATTACATGATTATGTGTATTATTACTTTATACTTCTCGGGCGGCCTGATTCCTTCATTCCTGCTCATCCGTAATCTTGGACTGATGAATTCCTTCTGGGTATTTATCATCCCTTCCCTGGTCGGCGTCTGGAATATGATTATATTCCGTACTTTTTTCCAGGGGCTTCCGGCAGGGCCTGAGGAATCGGCGCGAATAGACGGCTGTGGAAACTGGGGGACGTTCTTTCGCATCGTAATTCCGCTGTCGGGTCCGGTCATAGCGACTTTGTCCTTATTTACGGCGGTTACGCACTGGAATGAATGGTTCCTGGCGGGGATTTATATTTCGGATGTAGAAAAATATCCGATCCAGACCATCCTCCGGCAGATTCTTCTTTCGAATATTGTAACGGATCAGGGAGGGCTTGATTCCTCGGCTTTGGCGCATATGGCCAAAGTGAGAACGATTACAAGCAAATCCTTGTCCATGGCAACGATGATGGTAGCCACGCTTCCGATCATTACTGTATATCCATTCGTACAGAAGCATTTCGTTAAAGGGGTTCTTGTAGGTTCGCTGAAAGAGTAGATCGGGCAGAGCTGCTCGTATGCATAGCGTTTAGAGCATCATGCTTTAAACATAAATTAAGAATTTGAAAGGGGAAAGCAGCAGGATGAAAAAAAGAAATTGGCTGATCAGTATCTTGTCTGTGGTGATGGTCTTCTCGCTCATAGTGGGTTGCTCCTCCGGCAATGGGGGCAACAAGGGAGCCGCACCGAGCAACACTGGGGGAGAGCAGCAGCAAGAGGGAAATACACCTCCTGAGGAATCCAACCTGTATGAGCTTGGCAAAGAGCCTCTTGAAATCTCAATCTTCGGCAACTATGAGTGGTACACGATGCCGAAATGGGGAGCAGATCCCATGACACAGTGGGTTCAAGACAATAAAAAAATCACAATTAAGGAAATTCCAAACGGTGGCAATAACGCTTAAAAGCTCAATACGATGATTGCTTCCGGTGACTTGCCGGACATCGTTTGGGGAGAACGTGGTGCAGACGTAGAGCGTCTTCGGGAAGCTGGGCTTCTTGTGCCGCTTGATGATTACCTGGAAAAATACCCAAATTTGAAAAAATGGCTTGACCCTGTAGCCTTAAATATGCTGCGTTCACCTGACGGGAAGCTGTATCAATTCCCGAACTGGTATACGAACCGTCCGAATGGTAATGCGGGCTGGGTAGTGAACAAGAGAATCTACGAGGAACTCGGATCTCCTAAGCTTGAGACGACTGACGATTTATACAACTATTTGAAAATGGTTAAAGAGAAATATCCGAACGTCATCCCGCTGGAAACAGATCTAGCCGCAGAGGGACATGGTCTAAGCCAAATTTATTCTGCATTTAAAGAAAACAACTTAAGTGCCGAAAGATATTATGCCGTTCCTGTCGGCGATAAGATGGAATCAATTTATAAAGACGAGGCGTTCCGTGAATCTGTGGTCTATACGGCCAAATTGTTCCGCGAGGGTCTGATCACACAGGATGCTATGACACAAACCCGTGACCAGGTTCAAGAGAAGCTCGTATCCGGCCGCGTAGCTGTGTATGCTTCCGGGAACCCAACGGTATTCGCCATGGAAGCTGACGTAGCGTTAAGAAAGAAAGATCCGAATGATGGTTACTTTATGATTTGGCCGATCCACAAGGAAGGCCTGGATAAGAACAAAATTTATCCGGGCACTTATAATAAATTGGGCTGGAATGCTGCGGTAATTACGACCAGCGCGAAGAATCCTGAGGCTGTATTTGCATTCCTTGACTGGTGGACTGGACCTGAGGGCATGGTCTTGCAATACTACGGAGTTGAGGGAGAGTACTGGCAAGGATGGCAGGAGGATGGAACTACGCCGATATTTACGGAAAAATACGTCACGCAAAGAGATCAGCTGGCCGAGTATCAAAAAAGCACGGATCCGTTCCAGTGGGTGGGCAATACCGTATACCTGGATGATATGAAAGGGAAATATGAAGAGACCTTGAAGGAAGAGGACCGCAACTGGGCCACTTACTGGCAATATAAAATCACATGGAAAACGCAAGGTGACTATACGGAGTTTGTAAACATGCACCCGATGCCGGATACCGAGGAAGGAATTGCCTTCCAGCGGGTTAAGGATATATGGCTGAAGGCAAGACCGCAGTCCATGTATGCTAAGACGGATGCAGAAGCGTTAACAATACTGGATAAGGCCCATGAAGATTCGATGAAAGCTGGATTCCAAAAGGTGCTCGACTATTATACAATGAAGTGGGAAGAGAACAAGGCCATGATTAATAGAAATTAATAATTGTGTTTGAGGGGGCCTGCGGGACCCCTCATTGTGTTGCCTATTTGCTGAGAGGATCATCATAAAACCCAAGACGATGACTCGGAGGAGGGGCATCATGTACAAAGTACTGTTAGCTGATGACGAAATGCTGGATCTTGAAGGCATGAAGCGGTTCATTCCTTGGTCTGAGCTGGGGCTTGAAGTGGTTGATGCCGTGAGTAATGGATTCGCTGCCTGCGATGTTATCAAGCATCGGCCAGTGGATATATTGGTGACGGATATCAATATGCCCAACATGTCAGGGCTGGAGCTGGCACGAAAGGCCATCGAGAAGAAGCCGGACATTCGCATTGTATTTGTAAGCGGTTACCAGGATTTCCACTACGTAAAGCAGGCGTTATCGATGAAGGCCTGCAGCTATGTGCTTAAGCCGGTGGATGACGATGAACTGATCGCATCCCTCCAGACGATCAAGCAGGAGCTCGAGCTCGAAGGTAAACGAAAGGAAGCCGAGAAGCATTACCAACGCATGATTCCGATGGCCAAAAATGAGCTGCTCATTCGTTTGCTGGAAGGCGAGCTGCAGGGGGATGAGTCTGAGGCTTTGACCAAGCTAGCTGCAGCCAATGGTTTATTTGCGCTTCAAGGACCGCTGCGGGCGGCCGTTATTGAAACGGATGAGTTGAATTGGAAACAGCTGAGCATGCCAGATGAGGCTGGACACTCTGATCATTTGCTGCAGAAAATCAATAAGCTGCTGCAGGAGTGCGGCATGGAGCATGCCTGCAAGCTGTCCAAACGGCGGTTAGCCGTCATTATGCAGGGAGATCGAGTGAATGAAAGTTTTACGGCATTATATGATGCGGTTAACTCGAAACTGGCCGTTTCCGTAACGATCGGTCTTGGAGAGCCGGTTCAGGAAATATCTCTGCTCCCGCAATCCTATAGGCAGGCGCTTGAAGCGCTGGATGGCAAAATGTTTATTGGCCGGGGGCATCTCATTAAATATGAAGAAGTTCGCCGTACTACGGAAATGAGGGATGCAAAAACGCTGGACATTCGTCTGGATGCTTTGTTCAAGGCCATGTCCAATTACGAGCTCGTTCAAATACATGATGAAATCGATAATTTGTTCCAATCGGTATCGACGCTGCGCTCCAAATTTACGATCTACAATCTGGCAATGTATATCGTCTTCAAGCTGGAGCATTATTTGAGCACGCTGGATGAGGATCTGTCCAAAATGCTTGGTTTCGAGCTTTCTAGTCTGGATATTGTATTGAAATTCGAAATGATGGACGATATTCGCTCCTGGCTTGTTCGTAAAGCTTTTGAAATTTCCGAAACCTTGCGGCAAAGGGAGAACTCCCAGTGCAGTAGGCTGATCCGCGATATATTGAGCACGATGCAGGAGCAGATGCATGAGAATATGACGTTGAAGGATATCGCTCACAAATTTTCCTTCTCGCCGAATTATTTGGGCCATCTATTTAAGGAAGAAGTAGGAAAGACCTTTAGCGAAATGCTGGTTCAGCTCAGAATGGAAAAAGCCTGCGAGCTGCTGCGAAATCCGACGCTCAAAATTTATGAGGTAGCCGATCAGGTTGGATATCGTTACATCCCTTATTTCAGCAGGCAATTTAAAGAAACCTACGGGATGACGCCAATGGAGTTTCGCAAACGAGAGTAATGCAGGAGGGAAGACATGCTGGTCCCTATGAAGGAGAAAAAAAGCCAGAGGCCGTATATCCCGTTCGGCTATAAGCTGATGCTCACATATATGTTCTTTATCGTCATTCCTGTCATCGCCATCGGCTATTTCTCGAATGCCATGTATCAGGAGTCGATCCGCAAGCATGCCCGGACGAATACGCAGGCCACGCTGCTGCAAATTCGGGATAATATCGAATATAAACTGGAGGATGTGGAACGAGTTTCTTCTATTATATATGATGATTATTCCCTGGTTTTGCAGCTGCGCCATTTTGACAACGGATGGGATACCTATGACAGGACGATGAGAACTCTCAGGCCCAAGTTCCAAAACGCGATGCAGGCGGCACGGATCAATATTGCCATGTTTATTTTTTTGCAGAATCAGCATTTTAACGAAACCTATTATGGCTCCTTCGAACAAGAGAACCTGGATATGCTGGAACGCAAATACAACATATATCATTTGGACCGGTTAGTTGATCAAGAGTGGTACAGGACCTATCCCGAAGAGGAATACGGGAAAACGATGGTCTGGAAAAAAGTGCAGCGCGATGAGGAATTCGGGCGGATATCTCTGTTGCGGCGCATGGTTGATGTATTCCCGCTGGAAGTCAAGGAAGTCGGATTTATGCGTGTTAGCGCTCGAATTCAGGAGCTGTTCGAAGCGATGGACTATTTAAAAATCGGGGAGGGCAGCGTGCTGCTCCTGAAGGATGAGCAGGGGAAGATTCTATATCAGTCGGGCGAATTCCCCGCTGGCCGGAGAGTGGAAGAACTGTCGGAGAAGGATTATTTAACCATTACCGAAACCTTGAATGACGGGAATTGGAAGCTGCATGCCTATGTGCCAATGACGATTATGGAGCGGGACTCTGTGCGGGTCAGCATGTTTATATTAGGGACATGTGCTGTTTTACTGATCGTATTCTCGGTCGCGGGCATGTTCATTTCGCGGTATTTCTCGGTACGCGTCAAGAAGATCGTCTCTGTATTAAACGCTTTCCGCGAAGGCGACCTGCATAAACGGATGCGCTACAAGGGCAAGGATGAATTCTCGCAAATCGCCTCCGCGCTGAATGAGATGGGACAGAACATTGATCATCTCATCGAACAGGTGTATCTGACGCAAATCGAGAAGAAGGAGGCGGAGCTGGAATCCTTGCAGGCGCAGATCAATCCGCATTTTCTGTATAATACGCTGTCCTCTATCAGCCGGCTGGCCAAATTTGGCGAAATCGACAGGCTGCAGAAGATGGTGCTTGATCTCGCCAAGTTCTATCGTCTTTCTTTAAATGAAGGAAGGACGGTGATCCCGATTCGCCATGAGCTGGAGCAGGCTGAGGCCTATCTCAATATCCAGAGGACGAAGTACGGGGACAAGGTGGCGATTTCCTATGACCTCGATCCGGAGATCGTGCGTTATGTGACCATTAAATTGATTTTACAGCCTTTCATTGAAAATGCGCTGGAGCATGCCTGGTTTGGCGATGCCCTCCATATTCGGATTGAGGCAAAGAAGATCGGCGACAATATCGTCTTCAAGGTGATCGATAACGGCCTTGGCATGCCTCCTGCGCTTATTCGCCGCATCTTCGACCCGGTGGAAGGCCAGAACGTCGGCTTCGGCATCCGCAACGTAAATAGCCGCATCCAGCTCCATTTTGGCGCTGAATACGGCGTAACGATCGGCAGCAGGCCGGGAATGGGGACGACGGTGCAGATCGTCATCCCGGCCACCCCTTACTTCCCGGAGGAAGGGGTATGATGCAGGAATCTGGCCCCGGCAATTCCCGGCGAGGTCATCTCATGGGGGGCGAGGATTTCATCGAGCTCCTCCGGGGTCAACACTTTATATTCCAGGCATAGCTCGCGCACAGAGCGGCCTGTCGCAATGGCCTCGGCAGCGATTTTGCTGACCGTTTCGTAACCCAGATGCGGGTTGAGCGCGGTAATGATCCCGACGCTCCGGTCCACGTAAGCTTTGCATTGCTCCTCGTTCGCGGTGATTCCTTCCAGGCAGTATTTCTGGAACGATTGGAAGGCGTTGTTCATGATGCTGATGGACTGCATCAGGTTGAACACGAGCACGGGCTCCATGACGTTCAGCTCGAATTGGCCGGCTTCGGCCGCCATGCTGATGGTGGTGTCGTTGCCGATGACTTGGAAGGCCACCTGATTAATGAGCTCGGCCATGACCGGATTGACTTTGCCCGGCATGATCGAGGAGCCGGGCTGGCGGGACGGCAGGGAAATTTCCCTGAACCCCGCTCTAGGTCCAGAAGCCATCAGCCGCAAATCGTTGGCGATTTTGGACATGTTGATCATGCAAAGCTTGAGCGCTGCCGACGTCTCCGTATACGCATCGCAGTTCTGGGTGGCGTCGACGAGCTGGGCTGCTGAGAACATTGGATAACCGCTTAGCTCGGCCAGCAGCTTGACGACCCGTTTGATATACTTCGGATCCGCATTTAGGCCGGTGCCGACCGCCGTAGCCCCCATATTGATTTCGAACAAAGCTTGTCTCGTCTGGTCCATTCTGCGAATGTCCCTTTCCAGCACGCGCCGGTAGGCTTCGAACTCTTGTCCGAGGCGGATCGGCACGGCATCCTGCAAATGCGTCCGTCCCATTTTGATGACGCTGTCGAACTCCTGAGCCTTCTTCTTGAACGTATCGGCCAGCGAGCGAGTCGTCTTGATCAGCCGGTCGAGCAGGTTCAGAATCGCGATATGATTCGCCGTCGGGAAGGCGTCGTTCGTCGATTGGGACATGTTCACATGGTTGTTCGGGCTGACCGAGGCGTAATCGCCCTTCTCTTTGCCGAGAATCTCCAGCGCACGGTTCGCGATCACTTCATTGGCGTTCATATTAATCGAAGTACCTGCGCCGCCTTGAATCGGATCGGTAATGAACTGATCATGATAATGTCCGCCCATAATTTCGTCTGCTGCCTGGATGATTGCATTGCCGATCATAGGGTCGAGCTGGCCGATATCCATGTTCGCCTGGGCAGCGGCTTTCTTCACCAGGGCGAGCGCATGAATGAGCTCGGAATATATCCTGTATCCGGTAATGGGAAAATTCTCTACCGCACGCATCGTTTGGACGCCGTAATAAGCCTCCCTCGGAACTTCCACAGAACCGAGAAAGTCCTTTTCGATTCGGAATGAGTTGTTTGGCATGATTCTTCCACCTCTCCTTATGTCTACAATTATATTGTAACCTTTTTCAACAGCAGGATATCCAGTCAAGCGCCTGTTTTATATCCAATGGTTCGGATCAGAATTTATCCGTTAAATAAAATACGGAGTTCTGAAACGGAAACATAACCTGCAGCAGTTCGTCCACCGGAGGGTGCGGTTTCACTTGTACTCCCGGGCAATCATCGACCGGTATTTCGCTATGGTAGCCATGCAGCAGCATCGTCACCAGCTCCGGTTGCCGGAGTTCCAGGGAAGCAGCCTTGCTGGAATCGTAGTTCGCAGCAATTGCTAAATGCTCCTCTTCATAAATGAGCAGGGCGGACTGCCCTGCGCAGCGTAGAGCTAATCTGAAGCTGCCAATGGACTTGTCACGCAGTCTTCGCTCCAATACCGGCTTCAGGATCTGCAGGGTCTCGGCCAGCCGGATGATTTTCCACATCATCAGATCCGAGGCTGTCTGCTCCGCATCCCATTCCTTCAGAAGCGGCAGCAAAGCGTGATCCGGCGGCAGCCTGAATTTCCATGTCTTTATATCCGGGTGCTGTGCAGCCAAATGGGACAGAATCGGCAGGATGGCAGACTCATGCCCCGGCAAATAGCAGAGCTCCTCAAGGGTGATGGCTTCGTTATCCCACGGATTTCGCCGCCCCAGGCGGCCGTAAGCGGCGATAGCCCCGTCCAGCAGAGCTGCGGACCAGGTGCCTTCCAGCCATTCCGCCGACTGCCGCACGTCCTGCCAGTAGATGGAATCCCGCACCCGTGATAAGGTGCGTTTCTGATTGGTTTGCTCATAAATGGCGGCGACCTGCTTCAGATCGCCGGACAGCTCTAGAGGCTTGACCCAATAAGGGGAATGCGCTGCCGTATCCGAATCCGGCGATGCTAGACTGATTTGGGAAGAGAATTGCTCCGCAGGCAGCCGATATTCCGTTTCCGGGACGATGGTCCAGCCCAATTTTTCATAAAAAGGATGGATGCTCGAGAAGAGCAACGATAAATCGTAACCTTCCTGCGCCATCCATTCCGTTAGCTTTTGCAAAATTTGCAGACCTAGTCCTTGCCCGCGGTATTCTGGTTTTGTCGCAACGCTGCCGATGCCGGCCACCTTGAGTGTTACATCCTCTACGCGGCAAATATAAGGGAAAATTTGAACCGTTGAAGCGATGACGCCATCCACAACAGCTACCCAGGTGGTATCAGAGCGGTAAGCGGTATAGTGGTCAAGACGGGATTGAAAATAAGATTTGCTGATGGGAAAACAGGTTTCCAGCAAATTATAGACCTCTTCCAGCTCGGCGCGGCTCTGAATCGGACGAATCTCCATATTCGACATCTTAGGTCACATCCAATGCTCCAATTAGTTAACTAGATAAGTCTAATGTACCATGTTCCACAATATACCTACAATACAGATAAGGCGGAACAATGAATTATCCACGTCCGCCTGAACTGCAACTTTATTCCCTTTTATCACGTAATAAGTTTAAAGCATGCGGTAACGGGTTAAGTTACACCAAAGCAATGAAAGGAGCGAGAACAGTATGGACATCATCGTTCATGGCGCATTGCCCTATTACTCCCAGCATCCAAGATCACCGATCATGCCTCTTTCCAGGAAAAATGACGATCCGCGCAAGACTGTTCGGTTCAAGGATGTGCTTCACGAGAAAATGAAGGCAAACCGTGACAAGCAGCAGCAGTAACCGGTATTCAGGTAATTTACCCGACGTCGGCTCTTTCCACGTTGCGAATCGTCCAAGCGGCTATAAGTACGCCGATAACAGCCAAGGCCAGCGGGACGTAAACGATCGAGGCGATCGAGAACTCCGGATTGTGCGACCCGATCAGCGCAACGATAAGAATGGCGGATACGATCGTCGCAGGCACGGAATGCTTTTGCGCATGCCGAAATACAATGGGATCAAGCTGGTGCCTGCTGTGGCGACCGAGAAGGTGAGTATGGATAATAGCTGCTTTAGCAAGAAGCCTGTGTCTACGTTACCGGGAATGAAACGAAGATAAGAATTCAGCAGCACAAGCAAGCCTGCCGATAATAAATTGGTAACAAAGACGGTGATGAAAGTTAAGATCGCGATGAACAGCAGCTTCGCGCCGAGCAATTTTTTCCGGCTGATCGGGTAAGAGAAAAGGATGAAAATAGTTTTGCTCTTGTATTCTTCAACGATTAGTTTAGCTACTAGCACCCCGCCTAGAATGACGCAGGTCACTCTTGCAACAGCTCCGACGACAACCAAGGCTTCATCTAAATCTCTTAGGGGAACTTCATGGGGAGCTTCTACATAATTAACCAATATGAGTATTGCTATGATGCACAGGCTGGCGATAAACGCACTGCTGAAATACCACCCCAGCGAATGCTTTTTCAGCTCCAGCTTCATAAGCTTGATCATTTACGATGCCCCCTTCATATGGTTGTTGCTGCGTTGGATCAGATCCAGGAAATATTCCTCCAGGGACATCGATTTCTTGTTGATAGCCTCGATTTCGATGTTCTGTTGCACTAACGCCCGAACAATCTCCCCTTGACCCATCGACGGATCGTAAACGCGAATGATCCGGTCATGCAGCACTTTGAAATTGGAAATCCGCAGCTGGTGATCCAGAATGGCGGCCGCCCGGCTGGGTTCAGCTGTAATTAGCTCGATAAACTCCGTATTTTGTCCCCGAATGCTTTCCATGGACACTTCATCAATTAGCCGGCCGTCGCTGATTACACCAATCGTATCTGCAATCTGCTCGATTTCGGCCAGCAGATGAGTGGAGATTAACAGGGTAATCCCGTACTCCCTGCTCAAGGTTCGGAACAATTGCCGCATTTCCTGAATTCCTAACGGATCAAGCCCGTTTATCGGCTCATCCAGAATGAGCAGTTCGGGTTTGGTCATGATCGCCCTGGCAATGCCGAGCCGCTGCTTCATGCCCAGAGAAAATTCCTTCACCGGTTTCTGGCCGGTATCTCTTAAATGGACCATATCCAGAGCTTCTTGAATGGCCTGCTTGTTATGGTAGCCCATATATTCGCCATGCAGCTCCAAGTTTTGTGCAGCTGTCATTTTCTCATAAAATATCGGGTACTCGATGATGCTGCCGAGCCGTCCCAACACTTCATAGGAAGCAGCCGTCAATCGTTCGTTGAACAGCAGAATCTCCCCTGTCGTGGGTTTTACGAGATTGGTCAGCATCTTCATAATGGTGGTTTTACCTGCGCCGTTTGGCCCGAGGAAACCGTAAATCTCTCCCTGTCGAACCTTCATATTTACATTGCTGATGGTTTCTTTCCCTTTGTAGGCTTTGCTCAGCCCGCGGGTCTGAATAATATATTCCATTGGCATGGCTCCTTCCGTGATCTTACGAACTCATTCTAGCTGCAGAAATTATCTTATTTGTGATATAAATCTTAAGAAAATCTTACATTTGTCTCGGCCGCGCGCTGCAGCATGATTGTGAATACCGTCTTCTGGAAGGGCACGCTGCGCAGCGTAATCGACCCGTCCATCGCTTCCACCAGCCTTTTGGTAATCGTCAGGCCCAGTCCGCTGCCTTGGAAGGCACGATTCCTTGATTCCTCGAGCGTAAACATGCGCTCAAATACGCGCTCCAGATTTTGCTCCTGAATGCCTTTGCCCCGGTCCCATACTTCTATCGTCACGTGGGTTTCGTCCGCAGCAAGGGCCAGACCAAGCACTCCCCCGTCATGTCCGTAGCGGATCGCGTTGGAGAGCAGATTGCTTAAGACTCTCTCTAGTGCTTCCTCATTTCCATAGGCATATATAGGATGGTCGGGAATGTCGATAACGGCTTCCATCCCGCTGGATTGAACCCACTCGTACAAGGACAATATATTTTTACGGCAAATTTCATTCATATGTACTTTCATGTTCTCAATCTGCCGGTCCCCGGATTCCAATTTCGCCAGGTCAAAAAAAGAATGGATCAACGCAATGATTTCGGTCGTTTTGTGCTGTACGTGGCGAAACAGGCGGCCTCGTTCGGCTTCATCCATGGCAGGATCGGCTTGAATCATTTCGACGTATCCCAGAATGACGGTGAGCGGCGTCTTTAAATCATGCGAAATATTCGCCAGCATTTTTCGCATGGACTGCTCGGTTCTGGCGTAGCGAACCGCCATTTTCTGGCTGCTGGACAATACCCCCTCGATGTCTTGGACCAGCTCTTGCAAATATTTATCATCGGTAAAGAGCAGCAGCCGTTCAGAGGTTTCATTAGCGACAATGCGTCTTAACTTGCTGGATATCTCCGCTAGGCTGGCATCACGCTTCTTCCGCGCGGCATATTGAATCAGGTTCCAGCCGATCGACCCGGCAAGAAGGGCGGTCAAAAGCCACAGTAAAGCGGTCATTCCTGAAAATCCCCCAATTTGTAGCCGATGCCCCATATGGTCTTGATATATTGCGGGGAGGAAGGATGGTCCTCGATTTTGTCGCGCAGCCGGCTTATATGAACGTTAATCATGTTCTCATCGCCGTAGTACTCGTCTCCCCAAACGGAGCGGTAGATCTGCTCTTTAGTGAATATCTTTCTCGGATAGGTAAACAGCAGCTTCAGGATGCTCCACTCTTTAGCGGTCAGATGAATTTCACGCCCATGTTTGGTCAGCCGGATATTGTCGATATCCATGGTCATGTCCTTCACGGTGATGATCTTCGGGCTGTGGGAAGCGGAGCCTCCCGCATCCGAATACTCCGTCGCCCGCCGAATTGCGGCTTTGACGCGGGCGGTCAATTCAATCAAGGAGAAGGGCTTGGCGATGTAATCGTCCGCTCCAAAGCCAAGTCCCAGCGCTTTATCTACTTCGCTATCCTTCGCTGACACAATGAGCACGGGGACGCGGCTATGCTCCCTGATTTTCTTGAGGAAATCCATGCCGTTTAAGTAAGGCAGCATGAGATCCAGCAGCACAAGCGCGTAGCTCTGCTCGCCGAATAAGCGCAGGGCCTCCTCCCCGTCGCGGGCGAGCGTAATAGAGAACCCTTCTTTCGACAAGCAATTAATAACCATTTCGCTGATCGAACCATCGTCTTCTACAAGCAGTATGTTTTGATTCATAGCGGTTACCTTCCTATTCTTTTAGTTTCCAGGAATTGGACTATCGATTGGACTTCATTTTACCACATTCGCAGTCTGGCATAGATCTTGACAGTTTAAAAAAATAAGAGTTAAATGGTTGAATAGTTTTGAATAAATTGTAAATAAAGAAGGCGCATAAATGAACGCTCATTTGAAACAAATTCACCCGTTGTCCTGGACGATCATCATCGGCACGATTTTTGGCCGTACTGCAATTTCGATGAGCATCCCGTTCTTGTCGATTTACCTGATCCGCTCCATGGGAGCTACGCCGGCAGAGACAGGGATCGTCGTAGCCGTTAGCTCGCTGATCGGCGTATTTGCCAGCTTTAACGGCGGTTATATCTCCGATGTCATCGGGCGCAAAAAAGTGCTCTTCATTGCGATTTTCGGTTGGGTGCTCGTGTTTGTGGGGTTTGCATTTGCGAATAAAATATGGATTTTCTTCATTATGAATGCTTTAAACGGTCTGTGCAGGGCGACGTTCGAGCCTACTTCCCGCGCGCTTCTTGCCGATATTACCCCCAAGGAAAGCAAGCTGCTCGTATTCAATCTGCGATATGCGGCCATTAACATCGGGGTTGTCATTGGACCGCTGCTCGGACTGCAGGTAGGCGCTTCCGATTCGAACAGCGTGTTTTTAATAGCGGCTGTAGTATACGCCTGTTACGGCATCTGTCTGGTCGTACAATTTTGGCGTTATCATGAGCTTGGACAGGCGAGCACAGAAAATGAGCAGCGGCTTAGCATCGGCGGGGCTTTGAAAGCGACGAGCGGAAACCGGACATTTATGCTGGTGCTGATCGGGATGATTTTCTGCGTGCTCGGTTATGGACATTTCGACTCGACACTGGCGCAGTATATGGAGATGAGCCCGCGAATCGAGGAGGGAGTCAAATGGTTCAGTTACCTGATATCGCTCAATGCGGTAGTCGTGCTGGCGGTTCAATATCCTCTCGTTCGGCTCGCTGCCCGCTTTGCGCCGGCACTGCCGATTATTGCTGGTAATTTATTCACAGGAGCAAGCCTTATTTTATTCGGGATGTCGGATACACTTCCTTTTTTAATGATATGCGTCGTTATATTTACGGTTGGCGAAGTGCTGGTATTCACGGCAACGGATGTGCTTGTCGATCGCATAGCGGAGCCTGAGCTGCGGGGAGCGTACTTTGGCATGTTTGGTTTTAATAATCTGGGAATGGTATTGGCGCCTTTACTGGGCGGCTTTCTGCTCCAGGGCCTGGGGGTTGCCTCGTCGCAGCTTATCTTTGCTCTCCTTGGATTGACGACCTTTGCCGGCGTCCCATTTTTGTATTTGGCCCATCGGAGCATGCTGAAGCTGGAGCAGGCCCGTGCCGAGCGGGAAGGACAAGCCGTTTCCTCTTGAGGATAATATAACTTGTATGTTGGGCAATCGTCCACACTCCCCCGGCAAATGACGCGTATATTGTGTCATGAGCCGGGGAGGTGATATAGCTTGGTGAAGATCAGTGATCAGGCGAGGAAGCATTTGAATAAGCGGGTCAAAATCAAAACAAAGACCGGGGCGGTGCTGTACGGTAAAATCGTCAAGGTAAGCGGGAATAAGCTGTACCTTCAAGTGTCATCCGTCCATGAGCGGGGCAGCAAGGCCCATGCCGCGTTTGCTCCGTTTATCATTCCGCTCGTGCTGTTTGATTTGCTTGCCATCTTGCTGCTGGAAAGACGGAGAAGACGGCGGCGCAGGCTGGTAACGCTGTAAGATGAACATAGTCCTTATTTATGGGAGCCCGGGAGGCTCTTTTTTTTCTCGAAATTGACGAGGATTTTTACGCTCAGAATCTATTAGGCTAACCGTTTTAGTTTATAATGAGGTATATCACAGTTAAAAAGGATTGTAGCGTAATGATCAACATTCCCGGTTACTCGATCACACGGACGGTTTACGAGGATTCTTATCTTTTAGTTGCATTCGCCGCTATAGAACAGACGTCTAAGCAGGTGTTATTAAAAATCGTTAAAAATCTGTTTTCCATCCCATTTTTTTGTATTGAGATTTTGATCAGGAAAGCAGCAAGGCGGATGCCTGCTAACTTCCTCACTGCCATACCCATTTTATTTGACCCATCTAAATGGATTTATAGTAGTTAATTTCTGCGACAAGGAAAGGAAAGTAGATTTAATTGTATTCCATGTCGTTAGATGAAGTAAGAAAGCCATCATGGGCTGGATTATTAATTTTAGGTGCATAAAATCCATCTAATCCCCTAAAACATGCGTTTGGACCATACTTAGATGCATGAATTCCATTTAGTGTAGACGACATAGCTTAGTACGTGGCATCTCATCTTGGTGTCGACACAGCTTATATAAGATGAGCTACAGAATCGGATATCAGGCAAGGGAGAAAATGGATTCCGCAGAAACGGAAAGTCTTTCTGAAAAAAAAGGGCGCTCCTCAGTCATCTAGGATGGCTTTTGGGAGAGCCCTTTTCCTGCTGCACAGTTTAGAGTTTATCCGCCGATAAGCTCCTCTCAATGCTGCCGACAATCCCGCCTAGCTCGGCAACGAGCGATTCCAGGTTCAAGGCGATATCATGAACTGCATCGGAGGATGCGGATTGCTCCTCTGCGGCGGATAAAATTTTCTCAAGGTTTGAGAAAAAAGCCGACGTTATTTCGGACACCTGAATCATCATGTCATTGGTCTGTTTGGAGTGCTGGAGCAGTAAATCGGTCGTGACGGAGATGTCATTAATTTGCTGATCGACTGTTTTTGAAGATTCGGAAATTTCAGCAAAGACGCGCTGCATCTCGGTAATCTGCTCCTTGCCTTTCTGTACCTCGCGTAAGCTGACATTCATTTCACCGAGCACCTGATCAATGCGGCTTTGGAAAGATTGAACGTTCCTGTGAATTTCGGCAGCCGAATCATTGGATTGTCCGGCCAGCTTGCGAACTTCCGCGGCGACCACGGCAAATCCGCTTCCATGTTCTTCGGCCCGGGCTGCTTCGATCGAGGCATTGAGGGCCAGCAAATTAGTTTGATTCGCGATGGACGATATGTGATCCACGAGCTTGTTGATTTCCTGAGAGCTTTCGGCCAGCTGCTGGATCACTTCGTTCACATTATTGACGGCACAAGTAATGACGTGAATCTGGCTCGCCAGCAGATGAATCCTCTCTTGTCCATAAACGACCTGCTTTGAGGTTGCCAGGGAACTCTCCGTAACTACACTGGCATTTTCGTTAATGTGACCGACCTGATCCACCATGCTTTGAATGCTATCGCCCCCTTAGCCCAGCTTATTCGTCTGCTCGTAAGCCCCCGCAGAGATCGTTTCAATGGATGTTACGATTTCCTGGCTGGCCTTGGCCGACTGGCCGGCACCGGACAAGAGCTGGCTGACAGCCTCCAGCACCGATTTGCTGGAATCGTTCATGTTTTGCAGAACTTCATCCAAGGCTTGCTGCTGGGAAGTTACTTTTTTTCTCGTATCCACTAGTGTGTATTTGCTTGGAATAGACGAACCAGATCGTTTAAATCCGGATCATATTGTCCTGATGGAGAATGTAGAGGATACAGCCAAGAGCAGGTTAGATGAATTAAAGAGCCCGGCACTGTGGAAAAACATTAAAGCGGTTCAAAAAGATCAGGTATATATCGTTGAACAGCAATTGTGGAATCGAGGCATTGCGCCGATCGGTTCTACTCCAATCATTGACCAGGTTCTGAAAATTGTGAAATAGCGCGCATTTTTAAGCCGAGTTCCTGCTTGTCAAACTAGTCCGCATAATCGGCCAAGTTCCCTCATAGACATGTTATCAGTTTAGGAAATCAATCTGCAGAGGGGATGATCTTCATGCGACGGATCACTTGGGCGCTAGTCATTGTGATATGCTTGAGTGCTGTGTTGGGCGGGTGCGGCAAGAAGGATGCTGACGGTGTCGTCAAGGATTTGGACAAAATCGTTACCAAGCTGGAGAGCTACCAGGGCTCGGGAACGATGACGCTTTATACGGGGGATAAGCCCCAGGAGTACAAGGTTGAGGTGTGGTACCAGAATCCGTCTTATTATCGGATTGCTCTGACGAATGCCCAGAAGGACATTACGCAGATCGTCCTTAAGAACGATCAGGGCGTTTACGTGTTGACGCCGAGCCTGAACAAGAGCTTCCGGTTCCAAAGCGATTGGCCGGAGAACCAAGGTCAGGTCTACTTGTATCAGACGCTTGTGCGCAGCATCCTGAGCGACAACACGCGCCAATTCGTAAGCGATAAGGACAGCTATGTATTCGATGTGGCCGCAAACTATAATACTCATGCGCTTGTACGTCAAAAAATATGGCTGGACAAAGACGACTATGCGCCGAAGCAGGTGCAGGTCTCGGACGCCGAAGCGAAAGTCGTAGTCGAGGTCAAATTTGACAAATTTGATTTCGGTGCGAAGTTTGATGATAAATCATTCGACATGCAGCATAATCTGGACACGGCTGGCCAACGGGCCAAAGGGACGCTGCTCGAAGTTGATGAGAATGGGATGCTTGTGGAGAGCACGGACGCTTCCGAGACCGGAGCGAATGCAGCTGAGAGCGATGGTTCTGCCGCACCGGCGCTGAACGAGCCATTTGGGGTGATTGTTCCGACATATTTGCCTGAAGGTGTAGTGTATAAAGATGACAAAGTCGTAGATGATAGTGATAGAAGCAGCGTATTGCTCCGATATGACGGTACATATCAATTTACGGTAACCGAATCCCGTTCACCGGATCGCACGGTTTCGCTAGTTGCCGGAACAGTCGTTGATCTCGGCTTTACTGCCGGCCTGCTGACAGGGGATGAGCTGCAGACATTAACCTGGACTGTGGATGGAATGGAATTCCGTATTACAAGCGACAATCTTCCAGTGAGCGAAATGGTTAAAATCGCCGCGTCTATGGAGGAACAAACGGGTAAATAAGAAGAGGCTGGCGGACTTGCGGTACTTCAGATAGACTGTAGAAGCTATCGAACCCGTCAGTCTGTCTCTTCTTTTTATTTGGATAAAACAGGATTATGGGTTAAAATGACTTCATATGCACAATATGGCTTATTCTGTATAATTGACAGCCGCCTTCTAGAACATTACGATTAATGTATTGTTTGATGATGGATTTTCACTCATTAGAGAAGGTGACCTACAAAGTGCAAGTGAAGTATCGACCTACCCGAGCAGAAATCGATTTGGACGCGCTTTATGCCAACTATACTGCTCTACGGAGAAGAATACCGGCGGACATGAAGCTGTTGGCATGCGTTAAAGCAAATGCATATGGACATGGAGCTGTGCCCATCGCCAAAGAACTTGAGCAATACGGTGCCGACTATCTTAGCGTAGCCTTCCTGGACGAGGCGCTGGAGCTGCGCCAAGCTGGTCTAACCATTCCTATTCTGGTTCTGGGCTATACCCCTCCGCACGGAATACGTGCGGCATGGGAGAATGGGATTACGCTTACTTTGTTCAGCGGAGAGGTGCTTGACGAGATAAAGGCTATTGATCCTGTTGAGTATCCCGGCAAACTGAAAGTTCATATCAAAATCGATTCTGGTATGGGGCGTCTCGGACTCCTGCCCGGGGATGAGGCGCTGGATTTCATCCGCCATGCTATGAGCTTGCCGCAATTGGAAGTGGAGGGCATATTTACCCACTTTGCAACAGCGGATGAACAAGATAAGAGCTATACATTGGAACAGTACCGACGTTTTCAGAATGTGGTTCATGCGCTGAAGCATTATGATTTGGATATCCCGATTATACATACAGGCAACAGCGCGGTTGCAATTGATTTACCGGAGATTTCGTGCCAGATGGTGCGGATCGGCATCGCATTGTATGGTCTCTACCCGTCCGATGAGGTTCACAAGGAGCAGGTTCCGCTTCATCCGGTTCTGTCTCTTAAGACGGAAACCGTTCATGTGAAGACTTTGCCGCCGCATTCCTCCGTAAGCTACGGAGCGAAATATGTGACGGACCGGGAAGAGATTATTGCAACGCTGCCCATAGGCTATGCCGACGGATATTCACGGATGCTTAGCGGTAAAGCGCAAATGCTTATTCGCGGACGGCGCGTCCCTGTCGTGGGAACGATCTGCATGGACCAATGTATGGTTTCGCTACAATCTTTAGCTGAAGAAGCTGAAGAAATCCAAGTCGGTGAGGAGGTTGTTCTCATCGGCCGGCAGTCCGGTGCAACGATTACAGCGGACGAACTGGCCTCCATGCTCGGTACCATTAACTACGAGTTGATTTGTATGTTGGCTCATCGTGTGCCCCGTCTATACATAGGCACAAATAGACCGCAAATTTTGGTTAACCCGTTGTTTGCCTAATACAGGCAGACAAAAAACTACAAAACTCTCTTCCTATATGGAAGGAATTTATGCTAGGTCCATCGAATGATATACATTATGATCGAAAAGATGGAAATGATCAGGTATGTACGCTCATGCCAATTTTGGTTATAATGAAATGCAGCATACTTGATATACACTTAGCATATATTCTTTTGTATAAATATCCTTGAATATTGCTATACTGAGTCACAAGGATCTGGGTCGACAAGGTTTTGGGGGTGGATGTTTAACGATGGCCAATATGCAGAACACCAAAAGGATTATGATCAGCTTACCGGATCATCTGTTACAGGAAGTGGATGGAATCGTAGCTATGGAGAACTCCAATCGTAGTGAGCTTATTAGGCAAGCCATGAAACTGTATTTGAACGAACGGAAGAAACGCTTCATCCGGGAGTCTATGCAGCGCGGCTACATGGAAATGGCCAAAATTAACTTAACCATGGCCTCTGAAGCTTTCCACGCGGAGGAAGATGCAGACAGCACTCTGGACCGCCTAGTTAGCGGGGTGTGACCATTGATTGTAAAGCGCGGCGACGTATTTTTTGCAGACCTTTCCCCTGTGGTCGGTTCTGAACAGGGCGGGGTAAGACCTGTGCTTATCATCCAGAACGATATCGGCAATCGATTCAGCCCTACGGTAATCGTTGCTGCCATTACCGCTCAAATTCAAAAAGCGAAGCTCCCGACTCACGTTGAGATTGAAGCGGCTACGCATGGATTTGACCGGGATTCCGTCATCTTGCTTGAACAGATACGAACGATTGACAAGCAAAGATTAACGGACAAAATTACCCACCTGGATGATGAGACGATGAAAAAGGTTAACGATTCGCTGCTTATTAGTCTGGGATTAATCGATTTTTGATGAAAAAGGGGGAGAAATCTTCCTTAGGCGCCCTGCCTCAAGGGCGTCTTTTTTCATGCAGATGGTATGCTTCCGTTCCTGCAGATGACGTCGGGTGCGTGATTTTCCATTTATAGTTAGAATGAATTTTTTCGTTTTCGCATATCTTCATTGGCTGAATCTGGTATAATAATCATATCTATTTCTCTGAGGAGGACCGTTTTTAATGGATTATAATTCTTCCGGGCAGTACAACTACAATTATCCGCCCGCACCGCCCCAGCCGCCTGCCCCGCCTGCAGAGCAGGGAACGAATAGCAAATCAGTTACAGCGCTGGTTTTGGGAATTTTGTCAATTGCTATTCCGTATATTGGATTTATTTTAGGTATCGTGGCAATCATTATTGCTTCTCTTTCCTTTAAGGAAATAAAGGCTACCCAAGAGAAAGGGCATGGCTTTTCCGTAGCAGGATTGGTTTGCGGAATTATTAGCACCGTAATTTACGGACTTCTTATCCTGTTCTTTGTCATCGTAATTATCGCTGCCGTATCTACACCGGATAACTACTGGAACTACTCGAACTTCTAAAATTCGACGATCGGACACCGTACCTCGTGTACGGTGTTTTTTGTTGTTCATTCACAGCAAAGAGTGGTTCCGACTGGCACTCGGCCATAAATTTTGTGATAATAGGAGCAGTGCAATCTGAGGATGAAAGAGGGATGACTTTGTCACAAACTGAAATCAATCCGGAAACGAATACAAGCGAAGCGCAAATCGAGGCTAAGGTTCAGGAAAGAATTGTGGTTCAGGTAGCTAAAGAGCTAGGGCTGCCTTTAAAAGGGGTACGGACGACCGTCCAACTGCTGGATGAAGGCAATACGATTCCCTTCGTAGCCCGTTACCGCAAAGAGATGACCGGGGAACTGGATGAAAACCAGCTGCGCGATATCGACGACCGGGTGCAATATTTGCGGAATTTGGAGGTCCGCAAGCGGGAAGTGATCCGCATTATTGGCGAGCAGGACAAATTGACCCCGGAGCTGGAGTCTGCCATCGTTCAAGCGGTAAAGCTGCAAGAGGTGGAGGATTTATACCGTCCTTACCGGCAAAAGCGCAAGACAAGAGCCAGCGTCGCCAAAGAAAAAGGCCTGGAGCCTCTGGCAAAATGGCTGCTATCACAGCCTAAAGACGGCATGCCGCTGGAGGAGTCCGCCAAGTATGTAAATGCGGAGCTTGGGGTAGAGACGGCGGAGGACGCATTGCAGGGCGCTATGGACATCGTGGCCGAGGAGATCGCGGACGAGGCGGCAATCAGAGCCTGGGTACGGAAGTACAGCATGGATCATGGCGTGATCGTGTCGGAAGCGAAAAACTCCGAGGAAGAATCCGTATACGAGATGTATTACGACTATCGTGAGCCGGCCAAGAAAATGCCGCCCCATCGCATATTGGCGATTAACCGGGGAGAACGCGAGAATATTCTGAAAATATCGCTGGAACTGGACGCCGAGGCCATCCATCGCCATATTGCTGGGCGGACGATTAAAGGGCGTTCCGTCACTGAGGGCATCCTTCAAAGCGTAATTGAAGATGCTTATAAAAGGCTGATCGCCCCCTCGATCGAACGGGAGGTGCGCGCGGAGCTGACGGAGAAGGCTGAGCGGCAGGCGATTTCTATTTTCTCGGCGAATTTGCGCAGTTTGCTGCTTCAGCCGCCGGTAAAAGGGAAAATCGTGCTCGGCGTTGACCCGGCTTACCGTACAGGCTGCAAGCTGGCCGTCGTGGACGAAACAGGGAAGCTGCTTGAGGTCGCTGTAACCTACCCGACGCCGCCGAACAACAAAAAAAGGGAAGCAGCGGTTAAATTTAATGAACTTATAGATAAATACGGCGCGGAGCTGATTGTCATCGGCAATGGAACGGCTTCCCGGGAGACCGAGCAATTTGTGGCCGAGATCATTGCGGAACGCAATGATCCTAACCTGGCCTATCTGATCGTGAATGAGGCGGGTGCCAGTGTCTATTCAGCCTCAAAGCTGGCGCAGCAGGAGTTCCCTGATCTGGACGTCGCTGAACGCAGCGCGGTTTCGATCGCCAGAAGGCTGCAGGATCCGCTGGCCGAGCTCGTAAAGATCGAACCTAAAGCAATCGGCGTAGGCCAATATCAGCACGACGTATCCCAGAAGCATCTGGACGAGAGTCTTACGGCGGTAGTAGAGTCTGCGGTTAACCATGTCGGTGTAGACGTGAATACGGCATCTCCTTCTCTTTTGTCCTACGTTTCTGGCGTTAATGCAACCACTGCCAGGAACATCGTGAAATATCGGGAAGAGAATGGAAAATTTACGAGCCGCAAACAGCTGCAAAAGGTTCCGCGCCTTGGCGCAAAAACGTATGAGCAGTGTATCGGCTTCTTGCGGATCAATGATGGGGAGCATCCGCTTGACCGCACGCCGATTCATCCAGAGTCTTATGGCGTGGTAACCGAATTGTTCAAGGAGCTTCGCGTAGAACTGAGTCAGCTTGGAACGAAGGAATTGGCCCAAATGCTCTCTACGCTGGAGCCGGAGAACCTGGCCGTACAGCTCGGCGTAGGAGTTCCGACATTGCGGGATATTCTCGACAGTCTGCAGCGACCGGGCCGTGACCCGCGGGAGGAGCTTCCGCCGCCGATCTTCCGCACGGATGTTCTGAAGATCGAGGATTTATCCCCAGGCATGGAGCTTCAGGGTACCGTCCGCAACGTCATTGATTTCGGCGCATTTGTCGATATCGGCATCAAAAACGATGGTTTGGTGCATATATCCCAGCTTAGCAATGGCTATGTGAAGCATCCGATGGACGTGGTATCGGTTGGCGACAATGTGACAGTATGGGTGCTTAACATTGACATTAAGAAGGGACGAGTTGGTTTGACGATGCGCAAGCCCTCTGAAGTAAAATCATAACGCAGGAACCCAATAAATTGCCAGTCTGAGTGTTCTCAGGCTGGCGATTTTATTTTATGGTGCTGACAGCGGCTCGACGTGCATGTTTTCTTTCACATTGCACACAATGGTAACTATGGCAAGCTTAGAGGAGGGGTGACGATGGGTAAGCGTTACTATGTGTCCATACCGGGACGCTCGGTTCTGGAAGAGCAGGGCGCCACAGCTTATGAATGGACGATTGAAGCGTCTTCTGAAGAGGCAATCAATTTGAGATATATGCTGGAGC
Source organism: Paenibacillus woosongensis (assembly GCF_030122845.1). Classification (NCBI taxonomy): domain Bacteria; kingdom Bacillati; phylum Bacillota; class Bacilli; order Caryophanales; family Paenibacillaceae; genus Paenibacillus; species Paenibacillus woosongensis. Next base: position 4,089,353 of record NZ_CP126084.1, on the reverse strand, counting down.
GGATTGGAGAGAAGGAGGATAGCTCCTTTGTGGCCTACATGTATCCTTGGCCGGATACGCCGGAAGATGTCGTAAACAGCGGGTACCAGAGTCAGATTGACAAGGTATACCGGGAAATCTACCGGTTGGGCACGGAAGAGACCAGGCGTGAGCTGGCCCGGATCGGTTATGGGAACGGGGTTGAAGACAAACACCAACTACAGAATAACGAGGTGCGAAGGAATATGTATTATATTAAGGAAGCCAAATTTCGCCGGTTGGCTGAACATGATGGCCGGGAATGCGCCGAAATTCAAGTATGGCCCGGTGCGGCCGGTGATCCGGAGCTGTTTGTGTACGTAGCCCGCTCCCAGAATGGGAACGAGGATTATGAGATCATCCGGATGATTCGCAGTGATGCCGATTTTGAGATCGACTGGTATGATAACAGTCTTCACGAGGCTTATGCCGAGATCGCTGAAGAGAACTTTGGCGATACTGGCTGGCCTGAGCCTGCAAAGCAGCGTGCTGATTTCAAGGAGCAGCTGCTCGCTTACGGCGACATCGCCGACAAGCTCAGGGAAAAATTGAGTGGTGAAAACGGCCAGCATTAAACACATTAAATGTGCTTTCTCGACAGCTTTAGAGCAACCTTATCGGTTGCTTTTTTTTGGGTTGGAGAGGGAAGCGCTAGGCCGTTTTTCTCATTTTAAGTACTGCGGAGATGGGGCAGCGAATCGGATACGGAACAATACTTCTGTTCCAAGTTCAATGGCCTATCTTCTGCACTTCTTGATTGCTAATTAAAACTGCTCCGAAACAACAGATATATCAGTTTAAGGTCTTGAAAAAAAGACTCGATGCGGTATAATAATACTGTTGCGTTAAAATGTGTCCCAGTAGCTCAGCTGGATAGAGCAACGGCCTTCTAAGCCGTCGGTCAGGGGTTCGAATCCCTTCTGGGACGTAGCCAAAACTCTCCATAGGAGGGTTTTTTACGTTTTCCAGAGGATGAGAACCCCTCGGGGGTTCGTCGTAGTGAGCCCGCTGAGCGCAGCGGCAGGTCGAACGGAGTCTCGCGCCCATAATCTACATACGGCTAGGCGCAGGCAAACCGAGTACCTGCAGCGCATCTCCTAACGTCTCCTGGGCTTTGGCCGTCAACCATATGCGAAATGGCTGCAATGCGCTCTCCGCTTTTAGGACAGGGCAGGATGTATAGAAGTTATTAAACAACGTAGCCAGCTGGTAGGCATAGCCGCATATTGTATTTGGCGTCAATTCCTTACTCGCGCTGTACAGAGTGTCAAACCAGCCGCTGATATGCCTCAGCAAAGCCCTTTCGGCCGGTTCCAGCGAAGTGATTTTGACCGTGTTGAGATTCGGCTGAAGATTTCGTTCCTGCGCCTTCCTTATCACACTATTGGCGCGGGCGTAAGCGTATAACAAATAGACGCCCGTATTTCCTGAAATTTCAGTGGCTTGTTGCAAATCGAACACCACCTCCGTTTGAAGGCTGAAGCGGAGTAAATAATATCGTATCGCTGCGGCCGCAATCACTCTGCTGGACAGCCCGCTTTGCTCCGTACGCTTGCGCTCGATCACGCTCTCCATGATATTCAGCAACTCGGTTACTTTAATTCCAATTCCCTGGCGTCCGGACATAGCATACGAGCTCTTGCCCTCGGATATGTCGATTCCTAGTTCCAGGGCCGAAGAAGGACTCAATGAGACTACCCCGTAGCTGACATGATGCAGCTTTTCTGATTCTTTCCAATAACCCAGCGCCTGCTTAACCATGGTCTGAGGATATTCCTGCCGATAATCAATGACATTAATAACTGAATCGGCATGGCCGAAATTAGTGTTCTCGACCCCAGAAGAGCGGGTTATCCATAAATCACCAGAAAATTTCTGATACGTAAAATTTTTGTCCAACAGCCCGTATTTCCACAAATGGTAGGCAATATCTTTGGCTGTATAGGTTAAAATGCCGTTGGAACGCACCAGAACTTTATCTGCGGCATGATCGGTCGCTGCCTTCTGCATACTGTCCACAACCTGTTCTTCAGCGCTTTGCTTCAAAACCCAACACCCAGCCAGCCGGCCTTCGGTTTCTTGGTAAAATAAAGAGGTTTTCTGCAGCAGTTGAAACGCCGAATGCCAAAATCCTTCTCTTACGATACTGCTCTCCCAGACGAGCAAATCGTATTGAATTCCGAATGCGCTCATATCCTCAAGATGCTCACGAACGATGCGTTCCGCCGCAAGCATGCCTACCCAAGATATGTTGGAGCTGCCGCTTTCCAGGTCATGAAGCACTTCGATTCGCTTCTCGGCCAGTTCAGGTTGAATGGCATATGCTTTGTTGGTTGTTGCGTAGAGATCCCAGCAATAATCTCCGAAACGCTCGTGTTCTCCCGTTAAAGGAATGTGCAGCAGCCCAACCACGGTGTCCGCTAATTGATTGCCTAAATCATCGATATAATTATGAACTTCGACCTTATAGCCGACTCTTCTTAGCAGCCTTACTAACGTATCGCCAATACATGAATTCCTTAAATGGCCGATATGCGCTGACTTGTTCGGATTGATGGAGGTATGTTCGATCACTACTTTTCCAGCGGAACATTCTGGCAGAACGAACTCACACTGCATCCATGTTTCCCAGTTAATATATAAATTTATAAAACCGGGAGAGACGATCTCGATTCGGCTCAATAAATTTTGCATACTCCCCTGCTGGACGAGCTTGGCCTTGATAAGCTCTGCGATTTGCAGAGGAGATTTTCTAAGTGCCTTTGCCAATTGCATCGCAATACTGCTGGAGTAGTCGCCATGCTCAAGGCTTGCGGGTTGTTCAATTTTGACAATGGGCACTGTAGTGCCCACCACGTCTAGCTCTTCACACAGACTCTGAACAGCATCGGTTATATGCCCCACCATCCAATGACTTAACATGCAATCCCCCCCAATAAAAGTTTGTTGTAAAAAATAAAAAAGCCCACGTCTCATAAGAGACGAGGACTGATCGTACTCGCGGTACCACTCTTGTTGTTAAACATAAATGTCTAACCACTCATAACATAACGGTGTCTGCCGGGCCTTCCTACTTTAACTGTTCAGAAGACCATCTCATGGATCCGTTTCATTATTGACTCCGGCCGGCTCTCACCCTCCCGGCTCGCTTGGACATAGAGGACAATAATTACTCTTCCAATCATGGATGCACATATGAAGTTTGAACTATTATAACCAATTTCCTCCATAAATATCCACCTTTTTTTTAATCATATTTACCTGAGTGAAAATAATATTTTAGTTAAATGACAAGAAAACGCTTGCAGAACAAAAATGGATATGGTATAAAAAATATAAATCTAAACGTTTAGATCTCTTGAGAATAGTGATTATGTCGAGGAGGTGGAGTATGTCTAACATTAGCATTAAAGATATAGCAGCCAGGGCGAATGTGTCTACGGCTACCGTCTCCTACGTCCTCAATGGCACGCGGAATGTCCGTCCCAAAACGCGTGAACGGGTATTGGCCGTGATCGAAGAGCTCAATTATAAGCCAAATGATATTGCTAAAAGCCTCAAACGAAGACGTACCGATACAATTGGCGTCATTGCCGAAGACGTTACCGTATTTAACACGCCAGAAATTATTGACGGTATTAACGATTATGGCGACCGCCATGATCTGCATATTTTGCTGACGAACCTGCGTCTGGATAAACGGATCGGCCGCGACTTCGACAACGTCGACAAGTACAAAAAATATGCTACAAGCGCCGTATCCGAACTGCTCAGCAAGCAGGTGGACGGGATCATTTATGTAGGCGTACATACCCGGGACTTGAGTGGTTTGATCGATACGGAGGGCAAACCGATCGTTTACACGTACGGCTATACCCAGAACGATATCGCCATTCAATATAACGATGAACAGGCATCATATGAAGCAATGTCCTATTTAGTTCAGAAAGGACACCGGCGAATCGCTATCATCAGCGGCTTGATGGATTCGATTCCTTCCCGCCTGCGTTTGAATGGATATTACAAGGCCGTAACAGAGTTCGAACTTCCCTTTGACCCGCTGTATATTAAAATGGGGGATTGGGAACGGGAGTCCGGCTATCGATTAACGAAGGAATTGCTGGCTTTGCCGGAGCCGCCGACAGCGATTCTATCTATGAATGATGTTATGGTCGTCGGGGTTCTGGAAGCGGCAAACGAAGCCGGAGTAAAGGTACCGGCGGACTTGTCTGTGATCGGGTTCGATAATCGGGAATTCAGCGATTATTTGACTCCCCGCATTACAACCATGGATATTCCGTTGCATGAAATGGGATACCAGGCGATGGAGGTTCTCCATAACCTTATGCAAGGAAAGAAAAACGAGCCTGTGAATATGCCGGTCTGCCGGTTGATTGAGCGTGATTCCGTAGCTGCCCCGAAGAAATGAGAGAATTTTTCGAGACAGCTCCTCTTTTCCAATAAAATCTAAACGTTTAAATTTTTGACCAAATGGTGACAACTTGCCGATGGAGGCAAGCTCACATATACATGTACCACACATTAGGGAGGGGTCAATGTGAAAATGAGCATGAGTAGAAGCAAGGACAACAGCAGGAACAAAAGATGGTTTATGCTATCTCTGGTAGCTGCGTTGTGTCTCAGTTTGCTGTCCGCTTGCGGCGGCAAAAGTGAAAGCGGTGCCAATTCGCCGGGGACAGCAGCTAATGGAGGCAATAAAGGTACTGAAGGAAATGAAGTGACGCTTCGTTTTATGACCTGGGACTCCGGACAGACGCTTCAGCCTTACCAGAATGCAATTAACGCTTTTATGGAAAAAAATCCTGGCATTAAAGTCAAAGTCGAATCCGTACCGGACAACTATGATCAGAAGCTGTTGACATCTCTTGCGTCAGATACCGCTCCTGATGTGTTCATGGCCTGGAACTATCCGCTGTACGTACCGGGCGGAGCGCTTGAAGATATGCAGGCCTGGGTAGATAAGGACAACTATGATCTCGGCAAATATTATCCGATCTTAATGGATTACATGAAATATGACGGCAAACTGTGGGGACTCCCGACAACGTACTCTACCCGTGCCATTTACTACAACAAGAAGCTGTTTGATGAAGCAGGCGTACCCTATCCGCAAGACGGATGGAAGTGGGATGAATTCGTCGATACCGTCCACAAGCTGACCAAGCCCGGACAATACGGATTCATTATGACGCCGGATGATGTGATGACAATGCAGCCATATGTTTGGAGCAACGGCGGGGACATGGTGAGCGAGGACGGGAAAACGGTGGAAGGCGTCTTGAACAGTGCGGAGAACGTGGAGACGATGACCTTCCTGAAACAACTGTACGATGCTTCCTCCAAAATCAACTCCGCAGGCAAATTCAGCACGAACAACGGTTTGGAATCGTTCCAGACAGGGCAAATCGCCATGTTCGACAACGGGATGTGGCCGCTTGGAGATATTCTGAAGGAAGGTAAGCTGGATATCGGAACTGTGACGCATCCTCTGCCGGAGGGCGGAAGTCTAAAAGGCATAATCCATACGTCCGGCTACTCGATGCCGAAGTCCGGCAAGAACAAAGAGGCGGCATGGGAATTGATCAAGTTCATGTCGGGTGAAGAAGGCATCAAAATCATCACAGCGAATAAGTTCGCATTCTCACCAGTGATTTCCGTGGACGAAGAAAATGGCTACGCCGCGGATCCATATCTGGAAGCCTTCGCCAAAGAATTAGAGGGCAGTGACAAGCTGATTGCGAGCATGCGGAACGAAAAATGGAGCGAGGCCGAGGATATGATTCGTGCCGGGGTACAGGCGATCTTCTATAACAATGCCGACATTCAGAGCACTTTGAATGATGCGGCCAAGCAGGCTCAAGCGGTTTTGAAATAAAGGGTTCAAGTACGGATTCACAGTAATGGAAGGATGGGAGGCTGAAAGGCTTCCCCTTCTCCTCAAATTGAGGTGATGACAACATGGCACAATCCAGCGCAGATCAGACTCTATTGAAACGTTCCTTCAGAAGGAAAAGGCTTCGTGAAAATGCGGCGGGTCTATTCTTTATCTCGCCGTGGCTCATCGGCTTTCTTCTGCTGATGTTCGGCCCGATGGTTTTCTCTTTGGGGATCAGCTTCACCGAATGGAATATGGTGGGCAGCCCGAAATTTATCGGCCTTGAAAATTACGTCCATATGTTCACGAGCGATCCTTTCTATTTTAAATCGATGATCGTCACATTTAAATACGTGTTCATTATGGTGCCCTTGCAGGTCGTGTTTGCGATACTTATCGCTGTCCTGCTCAACCGGGCCACCTACGGCATTAAATTTTTCAGATCGATTTTTTATTTGCCATCCCTCATTCAAGGGGTAACGCTGGCGCTAATTTTTAGCTGGATGCTGAACGACGATTTTGGGCCGGTCAATTACATGCTGGAGCTTGTCGGACTTCCACGAGTGCACTGGCTGACCGATCCAAACGTTGCTCTATACGCGCTCATATTCATTGCTCTATGGGGCGTCGGCTCCCCGATGGTGCTGTACCTGTCAGCGCTTCGTTCGGTATCCTCTGAATATTACGAAGCAGCAGACATTGATGGCGCAGGTCCCGTACGCAAATTTTTCAATATTACGATTCCGCTGATTACGCCGACGATTCTATTTAATATGTTGACGAGCCTGATCTCGGCTTTTCAAACGATTGTTCTTGCGTTCGTGCTGACAGGAGGCGGGCCGGCAAATTCAACGTACTTCTATTCTCTGCATGTGTATCGCAATGCGTTTACCCACTTCAAAATGGGCTACGCCTCGGCCATGGCCTGGGTGATGTTCATTCTGATCGTGCTGCTGACCGGCCTCGTTCTGGCTTCGTCCAAATATTGGGTTCATTATGAAGACGACGGAGGTGGACGTTAATGCATGCGCTAGAGAGTAAAAAACGTACCCAAACAGTCCTGGTTTTTGCTTTGACGGTACTCTGTGCAGCAGCATTCCTCTTTCCGATCGCCTGGATGCTGTCCACGGCGGTGAAAGCGCCGGAGGATATTTTTACAGCAAAGCCAGAGCTTATACCGACAAATTGGCAGCTGCATAACTTTGCCGATGCTTGGAACGCGCAGCCGTTTGGCCGCTTCCTTCTGAATACGCTGATTGTAGTGGGCGTATCGACTCCGTTTGCCATGCTGTCCGCTACGATGGTCGCCTTCGGATTTGCCCGGATCAATTTCTGGGGCAGGAATGCTCTGTTTCTTTTCGTGATCGGTACGATGGTAATTCCTTGGGACGTAACGGCGATTCCGTTATATATCCAGTACAACAAAATGGGACTCATTAACACGCTTTGGCCTATGATTTTGCCGGGGGCGTTTGGCTCCGCGTTTTTCATCTTCCTAGCCCGGCAGTTTATTATGGGAGTTCCGCGAGATCTGGACGAAGCGGCTGAAATTGACGGGTGCAACCGCTGGCAAATTTATTGGAGCATTATTCTGCCGTTATGCCGCCCGATCGTGGTCGTCATTGGCGTGTTCCATTTTGTCTGGTGCTGGAATGAATTTTTAACGCCGCTCATTTTTATCAATGACCAGAGCATGTACACGCTGCCGCTTGGAATCAATTTATTCAAAAATGCTTTTAATATTGAATACGAGAAACTGATGGCGGTATCCTGCTTATCGGTTCTGTTCCCGGCAACGCTGTTCTATTTTACGCAAAATCTTATTCTAGGGGGCATTTCGCTCAGCGGAGTCAAAAAATGATAAAGGTGACAAGACTGAGGGGTGGAGACATATGAACATACTGAATAGTCCAAAGTTTGAACTTGCCTTTACAGAGCGTGGAGCGGTAAAGTCTCTGAGGATGAAGGATGATCCTTACGCGATGAACTGGGTCATTGATCCCGATTATTTGGCCGAGGCGGGTTATGATGATGTTGATAAGCTGTTCGGGGAATGGACAGCGGTAGTGAACGGACGTACAATACGAAGCTTCGATCTGATCCCGGCGATTAGAAAGGTCAGTGAGCGCTGTGCTGAAGTCTCTTTCGATACAGGGGGGCTGACGATCACACTGACTTACCGGCTTGAAGAGGAGCGGATGATCTGGCAAATTGAAAGCTTCAATTCTACGGACAAGGAGCTGCGGGTCGATGGATTCCATCTCTGGTTCTCGTTAGCCTACGTGATGTTTCGCGATGATAACGTCGTACGCAACATCCGCCAATCCTGTGCGGTATTCGCACATATGGGAGGGGACTTCTCCAAGTTTGCAGCAATCCGGCGCAGTAATGAGGCACCCCATCTCGGTATTTATGGAAAAAAGGGGCGTTCCGCGGCGTTCGGTTCATTTTGCAGATATGAAAATCGCTTTCTGGAGCAGGTGTCGCCATCGCTTGACGGGCTGCTGTTCCATCGCTTATCGCTCGTCGAGAATGGCAGCTCGATGCCGGAATCGGCAGCAGTCGATTGGATTTACGGGGATGAGTATGATCCGCTGATTTTGGATGCCGGGCAGCGGGTGCTGTGGGAATATGCGTTCGCTGCTTGTGAAGATCAGGAGGATTTCTATCACCAGGCATTAGAGCACGGGCATCCCCGCTGGACGTATACTCCCGTGCTGACGTCAGGCGGGTTATTTCAAGCGGAACTGGAGCTTCCGAATGGGCAGCAGGTCAGGCAGGTTAGATTGCTTACTTCGTCATCACAAGGTATGGTCCAGGAGGAAGACATTACTTCCTTTTTCGCAGCGGATGGGCAGTGCCCTCAGCGATTCCAAGCCGCCTTGCAGCGAACGGAGCCAGGTGAGCATAAGCTTGAGCTGCTGCTGGAGGATGGGCGCAAGGATATCCTGGTGTGGAACGTGCTTGAACCGATCGACCGTATTTTGGAGAAGCGTGCGGAGTGGCTCTGCCGCAACAACTACGACGCAGAGGGGACGATGGGAAGAGCGCATGCATTTTTACCGCTATCGAATCAGGGGGAATCGCTGGGGAAGCTTACTTTTCTGCTTATGAAAAATAGTCTGACGACCCCCGTTCGGGAGCAAGTGGAAAAAGCGGAAGCATCCGCAGTGCTCGATATGAAGCGTCATTGGTTTGAACACGGCAACTTTACTAAGCCACGTGCTTTATATGGAAGCTTCTATCGCATATTTGATTTGGATTATATCGCCCATGTGTTTTACTTGCTCTCTCGCATGGAGGCTTCGCTGCTAAAATTGAATACACCCCATACTTATTTAGAATGGGCGGCGGAAGTGCTTGCTGTCCGGTTGAATCCGGACTGTCACCAAGGTCAGAGGGAGAAGGATGAAACAGGTTTAAGCGGCGTGTTTATATTGTATATCGACGACTTGCTCAAAGATTTATCGGAGACTGGGATGCTGGTGTGGCACCAGCGCTTGACCCGGCTGTGGCAGGAGTTTGGGATAAGGCTGGAACGTAACGAGGAGCCGTTTGCCGGTGCAATTACAGAGCATTTCTATGATAATGCCGGCTTCGGGCCGACATGCGAGACGCTGCTCTCGGTCGGACTGCGGGATGAAGCGGAGAAATACGGTCAGTTGATCCTGGCTAATATCGGCTTCAGCAATGATTATCGGGCGCAAAATCCGGATCGCTGGTGGGAAGCCTTGTCGTACATGATCCATTCCTTATGGGGAGGTCTGGTAGCGGCTTCTTCCCGGGTAGCTTACGAGCATCTTGGAAATCCGCAGTATTTGGAGGCCGCCTATCGCGCGGCGATGGCAGTCTTCAACTGCTATGATTGGAACGTCACATCTACGCCGCGCCGCTTGCAGCCCGGAGAAGCGGCTTCGACCTACAGCGTGGCTGCCCCGAACCTGAACATGCCGTCCCTGTCGCGCGATCGTTTCGGGCAATCCGTGTTCCGGAACGCGAGCGATCCGTTATTTGCTTCCTTGTTCGCTAATGCGACAGGGGACGATTGGGATATGGGAGAAGAGCTTGTGGCCTACTTGCTCGGATTCGGCACGACGACTTATTTATATCGCGATGCAAAGGGACAGCTGCGTTGTGTCAACGGGTATATTACGGAGGACGGGGATAGCTGGATCATAACCAGCTATGCAGCTTATCCGATGAGATATGTTGTCCAGGAAGAAGGGCTGGTGCTTGAGGCGAGCAAAGGCGAAGTGCTGAGGCAGGCTCGGTTCTGGGAAGGAAAGCTGTCGGCGCTGGAAGCCGTGCGTAAAGGTGAACGATAAACGGATTTGATGGCCACAGAGAACAGTAACCGCAATCGCAGATCGATTCAGATTTGCAGTTGCGGTTACTTTTTAATATGTATGTATTACAGTACTACGATTCGCCGAGAGGCGGCCAGGGACCGCAGCTCAATATTAAGGCTTTCCTTCATGTCTTCGGTCAAATTTAGCGCAAGGCCATAATGGAATACGGCGTTCTCATGCTCTTTCTGCCAGCGAATGCTGCCCGGAAATTTATGTAGATCCTCATTGAGTCGCACATGAACTGTAGCTTCAATCTGATGGGTGGATGCTCTAAGATCCAGCTTGGTCTGGATTCGGCATCCTGACTTGCTAATATTGATCAGCTCAATTTCTGCTAATTTACTGTGAACAGGAACAGCGTTAATTTCCCTGATTTCAATCCAACAGGGCAAGGGTGTGATCATTGAGTAACGGAAGGGATCCGTTCTTCGTGTTGTCATAGTTACGTCCTCCGCAAATAGGAATATAATCCGGTAATCCAGGATATTTCAGGTAAATGATATTATAATATATTATATCGGGTTTAGTTAATTATTTGATGAGCTTCAAAAGCTCGATTAAATAATAGATTTGCAGTCATGGATATTTCAAAAGAAGAAGGGACTCAGGGGTTGTATGGAGGGGAAGGCCTCAAAGAGGGAGCGGCAATGACGGAAGCAAAAATAAAGGCTGTTCATAGAGCGTTGGGCTCTTTGAACAACCTCAGTTTAGTGTTCCCGGGCGGTTAATCAGCATGGATCAACGCTTGCCGGATATCAGACTCTAGAGCTGAAGGCTCCGTACGCGCGCTGTACTGCTTAATAATGTTTCCGTTCCGGTCAACAAGAAATTTGACGAAATTCCATTCAATGTCCCCTGTCCGGTAAGGAGCCGGGACGTGGCTGACAAGATATTTATACAACGGGTGGGCGTTTTCGCCTTTGACATCGATTTTGGCGAAGAGAGGGAAGGTAACCCGGTAATTCAAATCGCAGAAACTTTTGATTTCCGCTTCCGTACCTGGCTCTTGCCCGGCAAACTGATTGCAGGGAAAGCCGAGAACGACCAATCCTTGTTCGCCATACGTATCATATAAATGCTGCAATCCCTGATATTGCGGTGTTAATCCGCAAGCGCTGGCCGTATTAACGATTAGCAGCACCTTATCTTTGAATTGCTCAAGCGTGACAGTTTCTCCCGCGATGGTCTGAACTTCAAATTGATATAATTGTGACATTAACGTTATACCAAATCACAGGCTTCCGCTGGCATCCAGTGGGCGTCCTGTCCTTCCCATTTGACATTGCAGCCGATCGGATTCGTTAACGGCACGCTGACCGGCTGGCCTGAGGTAAGCTCCGTCAGAGCCCTTTCCAGATCATTGGTGGTCATTTTTGAAGTTTCGCGAGGGTTGTCCACTCCACGGCCTGTATAAACAAGGCGGCGCTGTTTGTCAAATACAAAGAAATGAGGTGTGCGCAGCGCACCGTAAGCTCTGGCTGCGTCTTGGTCCATATCCCGGAGGTAAACCCAAGGGAAGCGGTGCTCTTCCATTCTAAGAATCATATGCTCAAAAGAATCATCGGGATGCGTGTTTTCACTATTTGCGTTAATGCCGACAAAGGCCACGCCTTTGTCTTTAAATTTCTCCGCCGTTTGGCGAGTGACTTCGTCGGAACCGACCACGTAAGGGCAGTGATTGCAAGTGAAGAAAACTACGAGATAATCGGCCCAAGCGAAGCTGTCCAATGAATACAACGCCCCATCTGTCGCCTTAAGTTCAAAATCGGGAGCCTGCGCTCCAAGCTGTAACGTAAAACTCATGTAATACGGACCTCCTCATCAATAGTTTGATAGATTGCGTTTCAACATGAGCAGAATTTGGTAGACAGCCAGACGTCTTTATTGTACTTCATTTTGCTTGAGATGCCTAATTGAAAAACAAATGAAAAGCGAGTTCTTCGACATATCAAATGCAGATATTTGTCGAAAAAACTCGCTCGGTTATGTACTCGAAACTATAAAAAAAGAACCTCTTAAATATGCCCTCTTGATGAATTAATTGCTACTGAAGCAGTAAGTGAAGGGTGCTTGCCAGGAACATTAACAGGCCGGTTGCGACCAGGTCGATCAGCAGAGTTACAATAAATTTCACGATCAAATTGGTAGGCAGCCGGAACACGCTCATATTGGCTGCCGCAGCAAGTATGCCGATCAGGGCGCCGATCGCTCCCCCGATAAAAATAAATACCAACGGCAGGAAACACCAAACCTTAGCTGCGACAGGAAGCGGCTTAGCAACCTGAATGAGCGAGCCGTCAATAATGATATTGGGGACGTCGATTCCGAATAAATCCTTTTTCCACACAGCCTCTACTTCCTGCCCGTCATCCCGGCGCAGCATCATCGGCTGCCTCTTCTTGGCGATAACCAGCTGGTTATTCACCATAAGCTTGGCATTGCCGCCAATGCCTGAAGTCACGACTTCCAGGGTTTGATTGGCAAAGCCCGTGGGGGTAATAATGTAACGCATAATTTTCCTCCTTCATTAAATGAAAAATTACATCTTTATTTATATCGGAGGAATGGGATATTTTTCATAGGGATTGTATGGGATAAATGCAAATTTTGCGGTATTTTAGCGGATTGTGTTGTAAAATATTTATTTTTAAAACTCTCCGAAGGAGAGTTTTGACTTGCGTCCCAGAAGGGATACTCGCGCTCCAAGCGCGAGACTCCATTCGTCCAGCCGTTTCGCGCGGCGAACTCACTCCGACGAACCCTCAAGGGGTTCTCATCCTCTGGGAAACGTAAAAAACTCTCCTAATGGAGAGTTTTGACTACGTCCCAGAAGGGATTCGAACCCCTGACCGACGGCTTAGAAGGCCGTTGCTCTATCCAGCTGAGCTACTGGGACATAAAAAATATTAAAAGTAAAAACGCAAGCAAAAAATATTTTAACACACGAAATGCTTTGAATCAATAGGTAAATCAATAAAAATATTCCTTCATTAATAGTATTCACAATCCGCCCCTAAATAAAGTCTTGAATACAAGTATTTTTATCTCGAATACGTCTATGCTATAATCTCAATTAATTGCAAATACGGAATAAAGGAGGTTGCGCATATCAGCAATTCTCGACCCGATGAAAAAGACAACATCGTTTTATTTCCCAAAACGTTGGATTATTATCAAATCGAGCTGACGCGGATGCTGGAAACGGAACGATACCGTGAGGCCGCGGAGCTCTTGCAATTTTTGCTGCAATGCCAGGGGCAGGATCCCCGCCATTACGAGGAATGGCAGGCTCTGCTTGATTGGCTGAACAGCGCTTTTCCAAGCTTTGACCAAGGCGAGATGCCCGAAGAGGACGATTATGCCGAAGAAGATATGGCCAGGCAGCATGCTGAAGCCAAGCTGGCGGAGGATCATCTTTACGTCGAGAAGCTTCTTCATGCCGTAACCGAGAAGCCTTTATCGGAGCAGACCTTCCTTGCGCTGGAGCAGCTGGTGTACCTGGATAGGCCAGAAGTGGACGAGGTGCTGATCCGCTGGATTGAGGGCACGGAATTGCATCCGCTGCTGCAATTCCGCGTGTTTCAAACTTTGCAGCGCCGGGGCACGCAGGGAACGCTGATCTTGAAGCGCGGCGGCGAGCCGGTCGAAATCGATATCGAAGCTGTTCCCTTGAAGCCGGAACAATTTCCGGCGCCGATACAAGCAGTGTTGGAACGGGTAGGGAACGAGACGCAGGTGCATGATCCGACGCTGTTTTATTTTGCCCAGGAGCTCTGGTCGCAGTTTATAATGGCGATCTACGGGACGAAGAAATACTACTCGATCCTGAGCGAGGAGGATGCGATTATCGATATTTGGGCGGCCGCTCTGCATCTTATGGTCTCGGACAGTCTTCCCGGCGGGAAAAGCGATGAGGAATTGAGGACGCTTTATGGTATAACGGATGATCTCCGGTTAAAGTTTGAGCAGGCCTGCCGTATGATGCGGCAGTTCGTGGCAGCGGGCGTGGGGGGGTAATCGAGACACGGGGTAGCCGATGGTCTCCAAGAACCCTCTCGTTCTGCTCTTGTAAAAACATGTATTGTTGTTTATAATATAGTGGTTATTCTGAACGTGGAATAGAGACAGCTATACTGGAACCATGGTAGCTGCTTTATCGCGATTCGGTTTCAGTATTTCAATATAGTAATATGTGAAATTTGGAGGGGAAGGCATAAAATGAAAGCAACTTGGGAAAAAATAGAGAAGAACCTCGGTGTTCTTGAGGTTGAAGTTGAAGCAGAACGTGTAGCTGCTGCACTAGATAAAGCGTTTCAAAAAGTGGTAAAGAAAGCAAACGTACCTGGATTCCGCAAAGGTAAAGTACCACGGCCGATCTTTGAAGCGCGTTTCGGCGTTGAATCCCTTTATCAAGACGCGATCGATATCTTGCTTCCTGAGGTGTACACTGAAGCGGTTGAACAAACGGATATTTTCCCGGTGGACCGTCCTGAAGTGGACGTAGAGCAATTTGCTAAAGGACAACCATTTAAGTTCAAAGCGAAAGTAACTGTTAAACCGGAAGTTACGCTTGGCAACTATAAAGGCCTCGAAGTGCCTGTAGAGCCGGTAGAAGTAACTGAAGAAGAAATCAACCAAGAGCTTGAGCGTTTGCAGCAGCGTCATGCTGAACTCGTTGTTATCGATGAAGAAGCAGCCCAAAACGGCGACACTGTTGTCATCGATTTCGACGGTTCCGTAGACGGCGTTCCGTTTGAAGGCGGCAAAGCTGAGCGTTATTCGCTGGAGCTTGGCAGCGGCACATTTATTCCAGGTTTCGAAGAGCAAGTTGTCGGCTTGGCGACGGGAGATTTCAAAGATGTAACTGTGACTTTCCCTGAGACATACCATGCCGAGGATCTGGCTGGCAAAGAAGCCGTTTTTAAAGTAAAAGTACATGAAATTAAACGCAAACAACTGCCTGAGCTGGATGACGAATTCGCGAAAGATGTCAGCGAGTTCGATACGCTTGCTGAATATAAGGAAGATCTGAAGAAAGAACTTCTTTCCCGCAAAGAGAAAGACAGCAAAGCAGCGCGCGAAGGAATCGTCGTTGAGAAAGCCAGTGAGAACGCTGAAGTTGAAATTCCTCAGTCGATGGTTCAAAGCGAAGTTCAAAACATGGTGCGCGATTTCGACAACCGTCTGCGCTCCCAAGGCATGAACCTGGAAATGTTCCTGAGCTTCTCCGGCCAAAGCATCGAAGATCTGCAGGAGCAAATGAAAGCTGATGCCGAGAAACGCGTTCGCAACAACCTCGTTCTGGAGCAAATCGCGAAGGAAGAAAATATCGTAGCTACCGAAGAAGAAGTCAATAAAGAGCTTAACGATATGGCTGAAGCGTACAAGCGTACTCCAGAGGAGATCCGCAACATTCTTGCGGCTAACGGTTCGCTGGGCACCTTGAATGAGGATGTAACTCTTCGCAAAACGATCGAATTCTTGCTGGAGAACAGCAAAGAGGTTCCAGCCGAGAAGAAAGAAGAAGCTAAAGAGGAATCCACAGAAGCAGCAGCTGAATAATAAGCCGGGAGCTTAACCCGCTTTAAGCCGCTGGATCTTCAGGATAGAACATTGGACAATGTTAAGGCACGTATATAAGATGCGTGCCTTAATTTTTAACTTTTTTGAAATACATATATTGGAATTACCTTGCAGGACAAGTCTTTGGTTATATAATACGTTCAGAAAGTCATACACTGTATCGAATGAAAAATGACATGCGCCTTTGAACGTGATAGAATATTTCTGTAAGCGTAAGAATTTGAAAAGGAAAAGAGGTTGGTCGCATGAGTCTGGTACCTATGGTCGTAGAACAAACAAGCCGGGGAGAACGGTCTTACGATATTTACTCGAGACTTTTAAAGGATCGAATTATTTTTCTCAGCAACGCGATTGACGATGATGTTGCCAATCTCGTAATAGCCCAGCTGTTGTTCTTGGCAGCGGAAGATCCTGAGAAGGATATCCATCTGTACATCAATTCCCCTGGTGGTTCGGTTACAGCCGGGATGGGTATATATGATACGATGCAATATATCAAACCAGACGTTTCTACAATTTGCGTAGGAATGGCTGCCAGCATGGGTTCGCTCCTGCTTACAGCGGGTGCCCCGGGCAAACGATTTGCACTTCCGAACAGTGAAGTGATGATTCACCAGCCGCTTGGTGGAGTACGCGGTCAAGCCGCGGATATCAAAATCCATGCTGAATGGATCATCAAGACGAGAGAGAAGCTGAATCAGATCTACGTGGATCGGACGGGTCAACCCCTTGAAAAAATCGAACGCGATACAGACCGCGACTTCTTCATGAGCGCGGAAGAGGCTATGGCCTATGGGATCATCGACCAGGTCATTAGTAAGCCGATTAAACCATAAAGGGGTGTTTACATGTTTAAGTTCAACGATGAAAAAGGACAATTAAAATGCTCGTTCTGCGGCAAATCGCAGGAACAGGTCCGCAAGCTTGTTGCCGGACCGGGCGTTTATATATGTGACGAGTGCATCGAATTGTGCACGGAGATTGTAGAAGAGGAACTCGGACACGAAGAGGAACTCGATCTGAAAGAAATTCCGAAGCCGAAGGAAATTCGCGACATCCTGGATCAGTACGTCATTGGCCAGGAACAGGCGAAGAAATCGCTGTCTGTTGCGGTATATAACCACTACAAGCGCGTTAATATCCAAGGCAAGGTTGACGACGTCGAATTGCAGAAGAGCAATATTTTGCTGCTCGGTCCTACGGGTTCCGGTAAAACATTGCTTGCGCAGACGATGGCGAGAATTTTGAACGTACCGTTTGCGATTGCGGATGCGACTTCCCTAACAGAAGCAGGGTATGTCGGCGAAGACGTCGAGAACATTTTGCTGAAGCTGATTCAGGCGGCAGATTATGACGTGGAGAAGGCGGAACGCGGCATCATTTACATCGATGAAATCGATAAAGTGGCCCGCAAATCCGAGAATCCTTCCATTACCCGCGACGTATCGGGTGAAGGCGTACAGCAGGCCCTCCTCAAAATCCTGGAAGGCACTGTAGCGTCTGTGCCTCCGCAAGGCGGACGCAAGCATCCACATCAGGAATTTATCCAAATCGATACGACGAATATTTTGTTTATTTGCGGCGGTGCGTTTGACGGCCTGGAGCAAATCATCAAACGTCGGATCGGCAAGAAAGTGATCGGCTTTAACGCGGTGAGCGAAGGACAGAAGGACCTTAAACCGGGCGAATATCTTTCCATGGTGCTTCCAGAGGACTTGCTGAAGTTCGGTCTCATCCCTGAGTTCGTCGGCCGTCTGCCGGTGATTTCGACGCTGGAGCCGCTTGACGAGAAGACGCTTGTACGTATTCTGTCCGAGCCGAAGAATGCTCTGGTGAAGCAGTATCAGAAGCTGCTTGAGCTTGACAACGTGAACCTGACTTTCGAAACAAAGGCACTTGAAGCGATTGCCCAGGAGGCGATTAAGCGGAACACGGGCGCGCGCGGACTCCGTGCGATCATCGAAGGCATCATGCTGGATCTGATGTATGAAGTGCCTTCGCGTGAGGACATCACGGACTGCGTCATTACGGAGAAAGTCGTTCAAGACAAGACGGTGCCCGAGCTTGAGCCTAAGAAGAACAAGAAGCAAGAAGAGAGCGCATAAGGCTTAGCGGCCGAATACGCCACAAAATAGATGTCGGGTTCTCCACCTTTGCAAGGGCGCGTGGTAAGTGACGTGCTTGCTTGCGGGGGTGGAGCTTTGACGTTATGGGAGAGACCTGAAATGACATTCTTGAGACAAGATACCCGGCCGGTCAAAGTCGGCAATCTGACGATCGGCGGCAGTAACGAAGTAATCATTCAGAGCATGTGTACGACCAAGACGGCAGATGTCGCCGCTACGGTGGCGGAAATTCACCGGCTGGAGGAAGCAGGCTGCCAATTGGTTCGCGTGACCGTGAATAATGAAGAGGCTGCAGCGGCGATCAAGGAAATCAAGAAGCAGATTCATATACCGCTTGTGGCAGATATTCATTTCAATTATAAGCTGGCCTTGCTTGCGATTGAGAATGGCATCGACAAGGTGCGCATCAATCCGGGGAACATCGGCCGCCGGGAAAAAGTTGAAGCCGTCGTTAAAGCCTGCAAGGAGAAAGGCATCCCGATCCGTATTGGAGTCAATGCAGGTTCTCTTGAAAACCATCTGCTCGAAAAATACGGCTATCCTACGCCAGAGGCGATGGTGGAGAGCGCATTGTTCCATATTGGGATTTTGGAGGAACTGGATTTCCACGATATTATCGTGTCGCTCAAAGCATCCGATGTTCCGATGGCTATTGCCGCGTACTCTAAAGCGGCGGAGGTCATTCCGTATCCGCTGCATCTTGGCATTACCGAAGCCGGTACGCTGTTCTCGGGAACCGTCAAAAGTGCGGCAGGCATCGGGGCACTGCTTTCCATGGGCATTGGCTCCACGCTGCGGATTTCATTAAGCGCCGATCCGGTGGAGGAAGTCAAGGTTGCTCGTGAGCTGCTGAAGACCTTCGGATTAATTTCGAACGCGGCCACATTGGTGTCCTGCCCGACCTGCGGCCGCTTGGACATTGATTTGTTTGCAATCGCGAATGAAGTGGAAGAATATATCGCCAATCTGAAAGTGCCGATCAAGGTTTCCGTGCTCGGCTGCGCCGTAAACGGGCCGGGCGAAGCCCGCGAAGCTGATATCGGCATCGCCGGAGCGCGCGGTGAAGGCCTGTTGTTCCGTTACGGAGAAATGATCCGCAAGGTGCCGGAGGCCGAATTAGTATCGGAGTTAAAGAAAGAAATCGACCACATCGTCGAGGTCTATGAAGCAACCGGGGAAATCCCGGGGCGCAAAGAGCACCGGGCCGCCAGTGCTCAAGCATAAGCGATGAGCATGAAGCACGTTTAAGCATAGGGATTATATTACGTAAGCAGCGGGAATAACGCATATGTGCGGTGTGAACCGTGAAATAATGAAACCGCAAGCTGTACGCAGGTGCAGTTTGCGGTTTTTGTTTTTCATTTTTGGGCGAATTAACAGTTGTGTCGGTACGGTGTCAAGATTGCGATAGCTCACTAAGGCATGAGTGGGTGACAGTTGAGGTGTTATGTCAGTCGATTGACGAAGATTGACGAGTTAGAGATACATTGTCAGCTGATATGCTATATCGTAATTGGTGGGTTTATCGTTTGTTGTAACCTGTATTGTTTGTTAGCAGCCTATATTCTTTGCTGGTATACTACATCGTTTGTTGGTGTGCTTATCCTTTTTTTGGTACTCTGTATAGTTTGGTTTGAGTCCCCCAAGTTACGCAAAATCCCCGGGTTACCTTGCTTTCTATAGTCGATTGGAATACTAAATGCACTATATACAACTAGTTTCCCTCATTTTATAGAAGTTACCTATACTAAATGTAAAACATGCAGTTAATTCGCCTGAATTGGACTGAAATGCCGTAATAGCCCTAAAATAAATGCAGGTTCTGCAGTTAGTTGCCTTCGACTTAGCTAAAAGCGTTGAACTAACTGTAGGAAATACATTTAGTAACCTTTACCATTAACCGTTTCTTTTCTATAGTATCTCCACGATCCACGTTCAGTCTTCTTCCACTCATATTTCCTTGTGACTAATAAAAACCAGTTTGTTTACATTCCCAATGGGCCGTATCTGCAAACCGACTAAAAAATTCCTTAAGCAGACCTGAATTCTATAGGAAATAACGTCAATCGACGGTTTTCTTAATGACATTTTAGCTTTTATTTGCGTTTTATGATGAGTGAATAGGGCAATACTACCATGTATCAGTAAAAGTGTGGGAGGCTCTGTATAATGGAACTGAATGTAGTTTTGATGTCTGTTCAAATGTTTTTCGCCGTGGTGATTGGCCTTTATTTCTGGAATCAGCTTCGCAGCCAGAGGGGGAACCGGACTGCGGTGGACAAGGAGTCGCGCAAGGAAATGGAGAAGCTGCGCAAATTGCGGGCGGTATCGCTGACGAAGCCGCTTGCTGAGCGTACGCGTCCGGCGACTATGAATGACATCGTTGGCCAGAAGGATGGGCTTCGGGCTTTGAAGGCTGCATTATGCAGCGCCAATCCCCAGCATGTCATTATTTATGGCCCGCCAGGCGTCGGCAAGACGGCAGCGGCCAGAGTGGTGATGGAGGAAGCGAAGAAAAACCCGATATCGCCCTTTAAGTCAGACGCCAAGTTTGTTGAAATGGATGCGACGATTGCCAGATTCGATGAAAGGGGCATTGCCGATCCGCTCATCGGGTCGGTTCATGATCCGATTTACCAAGGCGCTGGCGCCATGGGGGTGGCGGGAATTCCGCAGCCGAAACCGGGAGCGGTGACGAAGGCGCACGGCGGTATTCTTTTTATCGATGAAATTGGTGAGCTTCACTCCATTCAAATGAATAAAATGTTAAAGGTGCTGGAAGACCGCAAGGTCTATCTGGAAAGCGCCTATTACAATTCTGAGGATTCGGGGACTCCAGCGTATATCCATGACATTTTTCAAAATGGATTGCCAGCCGACTTCCGCTTGGTTGGGGCAACGACACGTTCTGCGCATGAAATCCCTCCAGCCCTTCGTTCACGCTGCATGGAAATTTATTTTCGCCCGCTGCTGCCGGACGAGATCGCCCAAATCGCCGAGGACGCGGTTAAAAGAATCGGCTTTCAGCCCTGCCCCGAGGCGATCGAGGTCATCAAGAAATTCGCGACGAACGGTCGGGAAGCAGTGAACATGGTTCAGCTTGCCGCAGGGCTGGCTCTAACCGAGCAGCGCGATCATTTGCTCGCATCGGATTTGGAATGGGTGGCTACGAGCAGCCAGCTGGCGCCGCGTCCTGATCGCAAAATCAATGAACAATCGGAAATCGGCGTTGTCAACGGTCTTGCGGTATACGGTCCTAACATGGGCACGCTGCTGGAAATTGAAGCGACGGCTGTCCCCGCCCAGAAAGGGAAAGGCTTATACACGATCACCGGCGTAGTCGATGAAGAAGAAATCGGTGGCGGCAACCGAACGCTGCGGCGCAAGAGCATGGCGAAAGGCTCGGTGGAAAATGTACTGACCGTGCTGAAGAGCATCGGCCTTCATCCGGCGAATTATGACCTGCATATCAATTTTCCTGGGGGAACGCCGATCGACGGCCCTTCCGCAGGGCTCGCAATCGCAACGGCGATTGCTTCCGCAATCAAGCGGGTGCCTGTGGACAACCGGATCGCGATGACCGGTGAACTGGGCATTCACGGCAAAGTGAAGCCCGTGGGCGGAGTCGTCGCCAAGGTTGAGGCGGCTTTTCAGGCAGGGGCGACGACCGTGCTCATCCCAAAGGACAATTGGCAGACACTGTTTGAAGGCTTGCAGGGGCTCAAAGTGATCCCGGTGGAATCGGTATCCGAGGTGTTCCGCCATGTGTTCGGCCCTGAAGCCGAGAAGAACTTTGACCTGTCCTTGGGAAGCGACTCTTTCGTACCGGCTCCAGCCCCGTTTTTGCATGCCGAGTCTCCGCAGAGCGGAACACTGTAAGGCTGTACAAATGGAATCTGAAGGGATTTGACGAAGCAATCCCCCAGGGCTTTTCAATGGGGCGGCTGCATGGAGCAGTCGCTCTTCGTTGGTGTTTTCAAGAAACATTTGCTAAAATAGGACTAATATCTTACGAGAACGTTTGGAGGTGCGAAAGCGATGGGATCCCATAAATCCAAGAGCCGTCGTTTTCCTTTGTTGCCCTTGCGCGGCCTTCTCGTCTATCCGAGCATGGTGTTGCATTTGGACGTAGGCCGGGAGAAATCGGTAAAGGCGCTGGAAAAAGCGATGGTAGACGACAATTTAATTCTCCTCTGTTCTCAATCCGAAGTGAACATAGAAGAGCCGACCCAGGAAGATATATTCCGCATCGGGACAGTAGCGAAAGTTCGGCAGATGCTGAAACTCCCTAACGGTACGATTCGTGTATTGGTCGAAGGGGTAGAGCGCGCCGAAATAATTGAATATTTGGACAATGACGAGCATTACGAGGTGCTTGCTCAGGAGCGTCCTGAAGAGGAAGTGCTTGATCCTGAGGTAGATGCCCTCATGCGTACCGTACTGAACCAATTCGAGCACTATATCAATTTGTCCAAGAAAGTGACGCCGGAGACGTTGGCTGCCGTGTCTGATATTGAGGAAGCCGGCCGCCTGGCGGATGTCATTACGAGCCATTTGTCGCTAAAGATCAAGGACAAACAGGAGATTTTGGAGACAATCGACGTAAGGAAACGGCTGGAGAAGCTGCTCGATATATTGAATAATGAGCGCGAAGTACTGGAACTGGAGCGCAAAATTAGCCAGCGCGTCAAGAAGCAAATGGAAAAGACGCAGAAGGAATACTATTTGCGCGAACAGATGAAGGCGATTCAGAAGGAGCTAGGCGAGAAGGAAGGCCGGGCTGGCGAAGCGGAGGAGCTGCGCGCCCAGCTGGAGGAGAAGAACCCGCCGGAGCACGTCCGGGAGAAGGCCGAGAAAGAAATCGACCGCCTCGAGAAGATGCCGGCCAGTTCTGCAGAAGGCGGCGTCATTCGCAATTATGTGGATTGGCTGCTCAGCCTGCCTTGGAACGAGAGAACCGAGGATGACCTCGACTTGGCCAAAGCGGAGCAAGTGCTCAACGAGGATCATTACGGCCTTGATAAGCCGAAGGAGCGCGTGCTGGAATACTTGGCGGTACAGAAGCTCGTGAAGAAGCTCAAAGGACCGATCCTCTGCCTAGTAGGGCCGCCGGGGGTAGGGAAAACATCGCTAGCCCGTTCGATCGCCCGCTCGCTCGGCCGGGAGTTCGTGCGGATTTCACTGGGCGGCGTTAGGGATGAAGCTGAAATTCGCGGCCATCGCCGCACTTATGTAGGAGCGATGCCGGGACGGATCATCCAGGGCATGAAGACGGCGGGGACGCTGAATCCCGTATTTTTGCTTGACGAGATCGACAAGATGGCCTCCGATTTCCGCGGGGACCCTTCTGCTGCGCTGCTGGAAGTGCTGGATCCCGAGCAGAACAACACGTTCAGCGACCATTTCATCGAGCTCCCGTTCGATTTGTCGAATGTCATGTTCGTAACGACGGCGAATGCAGTGCATAACATTCCGCGTCCACTGCTCGACCGGATGGAAATGCTCTATATTCCGGGGTATACCGAGCTTGAGAAGCTGCAAATCGCATCGCGTTATCTGCTTCCGAAGCAGAAACGCGACCACGGGCTCGAGCCGGAGCAGCTCGAGATCGGCGAAGAGAGTCTGCTGCGGACGATCCGGGAATACACCAGGGAATCGGGTGTGCGTAATCTGGAGCAGCAGGTTGCGGCGTTATGCCGGAAAGCGGCCAAGATTATCGTCTCCGGAGATGCAGAACGTATCGTAATCGGGCCGGATGACATCAAGGACTATTTAGGCGTGCCGAAATACAGATACGGTGTAGCCGACCTGGAGGATCAGATTGGGACGGTAACCGGCCTCGCCTGGACGGAAGTCGGCGGCGAAACCCTCGTCATCGAGGTCACCGTCGTTCCGGGTACCGGCAAGCTGACCTTGACCGGGAAACTTGGCGACGTCATGAAGGAATCGGCACAGGCAGCCTTCAGCTATACGAGATCCAAGGCGGCTGAGCTGAACATTCCGCTTGATTTCCATGAGAAGAACGACATTCATATTCACATTCCGGAGGGCGCCATACCGAAAGACGGGCCTTCCGCAGGCATTACGATCGCTACGGCGCTGATCTCCGCGCTGACGAACCGTTATGTCTCCAAAGATGTGGCGATGACTGGCGAGATCACGCTGCGGGGACGCGTGCTGCCGATCGGCGGCCTGAAAGAGAAATCGCTGGCGGCCCATCGCGCAGGCTACAAGAAGATTTTGCTCCCTAAAGATAACGAGCGCGACCTGCGGGATATTCCAGACAGCGTGAAGGAAGAAGTCGTATTTGTGCCTGTGTCCCATATGGACCAGGTACTGGAGCACGCTCTTGTAGACCAATCCGGGATCCATTAGAGAGGAATTCACCTATGAAAGTTACGAATGCAGAATTTGTGATCAGTGCGGTACGCCCTGATCAATATCCAGGAGACGCCCTGCCGGAGATTGCTCTGGCCGGGCGCTCCAACGTTGGCAAGTCATCCCTGATCAACCGGATGATTAACCGAAAGAACCTGGCGCGCACCAGCTCGACGCCGGGCAAGACGCAGCATTTGAATTATTATCGCATTAATGATCAGTTGTATTTCGTTGATTTGCCGGGATATGGCTATGCCAAGGTATCGAAGACGCAGCGCCAGGTATGGGGGCAGATGATCGAGAAATATTTGCTCGAGAGGGACCGCCTAAAGCTGATTCTTCTCGTTATTGATTTAAGGCATCCCCCAACTAAGGACGACGAAATGATGTACGATTGGCTGAAGCATTACGATCTGCCGGTTTGCGTGGTCGGAACAAAAGCGGATAAAATTCCAAAATCCCGCTGGCAGAAGCATATTAAAATTATTAAGGATTCACTCGTCCTTCGGGCTAGGGATGAGTTTGTCATGTTCTCTTCCGAAGAGGGAATCGGCAAGGACGAGCTGTGGAGCCATATTAGCCGTCATATTCTTGAGGAGCAGCCGGCCGAGCAGGATGCCTCCGAATGAAAAAATTATAAGAATCGATGGATAGCAAAGGGATTTGAAGGAGTTACAGCAGGAAAGTGAGCATGCAGGGGGATTTTTGCAGCTGAGAACGGCTAAATCCGTTTTTTTCTGAAAAATGGCAGGAATTCACGTTTTGGACGCTGAGCAATACCTTGAATGAGTAGTGTATAATTATGATTAAGGATTGCTAAAAGAATTGAGGAGATTTTTATGGCTCAGCGGTTAGCCACAGAATATGTTAATGCCAGTTTACGATTGTCGGAAGTTCAGATGTCCCAGTTTATTCACAAGGTATACGATCCTCATGTGCGCCAGCGGGTGAAAGTGCTCGATAATGGCGGCCAAGAGGTGGTGCTGGAGGATGATAGCGGAGAAGAAGTCCATCTGCCTTTTGACCGTAAGGACGGATATTATGTCTGTGAATTGTCTTTCCGCTTGGAAAAACCCCATTTAACGAACGTCATGCGACTGTTGTTTGCCGCCTTCAAAGGCTCGGGAATGGTTACGCGCATTTATAACGGATTCATGATGATGTATTATTATCAAGAGGGCCGCGTACGCAAAATCGTAGAGTATTCCCGTGATTCCTACAAATTGGTTTATGAACATAAGGATACGGTTGGCGAGCTGCAGCGGATTTACCGCAACAATGATGTGGAGCGGGAGATTGAACAGATTCATCGCGAGGTGAACGTTCTTCTGGATCAGCGCTTTGTCGCTGAGGACGCCAAGGTTGTACAGCGGATCGATAGCGAACTTCGCAAGCATACTCGCCGTTTGTTTGTTCTGGAAGCCTGAAGAGGCTATAAATATTTTTCTAGACGGCTGTCACCATTGACGAGACAATGACATAAAGTGGTAAGGAAAACTACCCTAATGCTAGGGTAGTTTTTTTTCCGGGCCAACAAATAAACTTTTTTTGCGAAAAGTGTTGCATTTGTCACGGATAGATGGTATTTTTAATCTCGTTGAAAAGAATATAGGAACCAGGATTCACTCAGGACATGGAGATGTTGCGAGAGATTTTTCCCTCGGGAAGTGAATGACGTAGGTCCTAGCGGATGAAATTTTTTCAAACATTTTATTCCTAGGAAGGGGGAACCGAAGGATGGAATATTCAACTTTCGGAAGACACGTTGCTGTTGATACTTGGGGAGTCGACTTTGAGGTACTGAACAATGCAGAGCTATTGCAAGCTCATTTGGTGGAAGCTGCTGAATCTTGTGGAGCAACGGTATTGTCCGTGCAATCCAAACAGTTCGAACCGCAAGGTGCGACGGTACTTGTGTTGTTGTCGGAGAGCCATCTCTCGATTCATACGTATCCTGAGAGAGGGTTTGCTGCTATTGATTGCTATACTTGTGGAGAAACGGTTGATCCGCAATTGGCGATCGATTACCTGGTGTCCGTATTAAAGCCGGAGAAGATGTACGCGAAGAAGCTCATTCGCGGCCTGGGCGAGCTTGAGGTCGTAACGCCGGTTATGAATCAAGTGGAGCTCGTATAAAGAAGAAATTAAAGACTCAGTGGTTTCGTAGCTCATAGTTTGCGGAAAATTGGGTAGAATAGGATAACCATGGAGCAATTCCATGGTTATTTGTTTTTTGGCGAAATTTTTTTGGTTATCTTCATAAAGAGTTCATAAAACGCTCATTAAAACCACCGGGGAATCTGCCAGTCCTGTGATATAATTAACATAGTTTGTTTTCGATCGATGCTATGACATCTTAACAAGGCAGGTGAACTTGCAATGCACATCGTCGTAGTCGGGTTGAACTATCGAACAGCGCCTGTGGAAGTCAGGGAACGTTTTACTTTTGCCGAACGGGATTTGCCGCAAGCGTTGCAAGAGTTGAAACGCACCAAGAGTGTATTGGAAGGCGTCATTATAGCAACCTGCAACAGAACGGAAATTTATGTCGTGGTTGACCGCTTGCATATGTGCGGTTATTTTATCCGCAGCTTCATGGAGCAGTGGTTTGGCATTCCTCGACAAGAGTTTACCCAACATTTATACATGTATGAGGACGAACAGGCCATCCGCCATCTGTTCCGGGTCGCATGCGGCCTTGATTCAATGGTGCTTGGCGAGACGCAAATTCTAGGTCAGGTTCGGAGCGCTTTTTTACTCTCGCAAAAAGAGAAGGCTACGGGTACTTGGTTTAATATGCTATTTAAGCAGGCGATCACGCTAAGCAAGAGAGCCCATTCGGAGACAGCGATCGGCGAAAGCGCCGTATCGGTAAGTTATGCAGCTGTTGAACTGGGCAAGCGGGTATTCGGCAGCTTCGAGGGGAAGAAGGTGCTTATCCTCGGCGCCGGCAAAATGAGCGAGCTGACGGCGAAGCATTTGAGCGGAGGCGGGGCGGCAGAGGTGCTTGTGGCTAACCGTACCTTCGGCCGTGCACAGGAGCTGGCAGCCAAGTTCGACGGTATCCCGTGCTCGATGCAGGAAGCGATGCAGCGATTGCTGGACATCGATATTTTGATCAGCTCTACCGGGGCGGACGGTTACGTCATAACGTCGTCTCAGGTGCAAAACAGTATGAAGCAGCGGCCGGACCGGCCATTGTTCATTATAGATATAGCGGTGCCTCGCGATATCGATCCAGCGATCGGGGAGCTTGACAATGTGTTCCTATATGATATTGACGATCTGGAAGGTATTGTGGAGAGCAACATGGAAATGCGCCGCAGCGAAGCTCTCAAAATCGATTGGATGATTGAAGAGGAGATGGGCGCGTTCGCCAACTGGCTGCAAACGCTTGGCGTCAGACCGGTCATTCGCGCACTGCAGGAGAAATCGACTTCGATTCATGAGAGCACGATGGAGAGCCTGTTCAATAAGCTGCCTGAGCTGGATGAGCGGCAGCGGAAGGTCATACGGCGTTTGACCAAGAGCATCGTGAATCAGATGATGCATGATCCGATTAACCGGATCAAGGAAATGGCCGGAGAGGAACATGGAGTGGAGGCGCTCGAAATGTTCACGCAAATTTTTGCGCTGGAGCAGCAGCTCGAAGCTCTGTCTGAATCTTCTACGGCTGCGGATCAGCAGAATAGCGCGACTCAGGAAATTTCTACACAAGAACAAAAAGAGAAGAAGAAAGAGCCGTCACTCGAAACAGAGACCGAGCTTCCGCTCGTGAAGGTATCTGTTTAAAGCGGTGAGCCGCTTAGATCTTCATCTTTGAATATATGCCGGGATCATCATTGTATGCCCTGAGCCTTCTGTTTATTCTCGTATTGCATTAGGGTGCAATCTGTATAACGGAGGGTGCAGGGCATTTTTTGGCGCTATGGGAGGGCATAGATTATGTTTTGGCGGCGGACGTGGCAAAATAAAGGATGGTAGGTTATGCTATTATCAATGTAAAATGACGTATGTATGATCCGCCGGCCATGGCTGGATATGGGAGTGGTGAGCATGAACGTCCCGCATTATATTCCCGTGATGCTAAACTGCGCGGGAAGACGCTGCGTCGTCGTTGGCGGCGGGATAATCGCCGAAAGGAAGGCTGGCGCGCTGCTGGCATCCTCTGCAGAGACGATCGTCATCAGCCCTTCGTTAACCCCTTACTTGATGTCTTGTTACGAGAAGGGGCAGCTGCACTGGATAAATCGGGAATATCGGGAGGGTGACTTAAGCGGGGCTTTTTTGGCATATGCGGCAACGAACAGCAGTCAGGTGAACGAAGCCGTCGTTGCGGAGGCGGAGAGCCGGGGCATGCCGGTGAACGATACCGGCGACGGAGCCCGGGGCAACTTTATAACGCCGGCCTCAATCCGCCGGGGCGGCCTGATCGTGGCCGTATCGACCTCTGGAGCAGGTCCAACAGTTTCCCGCAGGCTTTGTGAGGAAGTCGACGCGCTAATCGGGGAGCACTACGAGACATATATCGATTTTTTAAGCGAGATCAGGGTAAGGATTAAAGAACAGGTGCTTGACCGGGGCAGACGCCAGCTATTGTTTAAAGCGTTAGCCGAAATGGATATATTGACGGAAATTCGTGAAGGACGATTTCAGCCTTGGAGCGAGGAGAAGCTAGCTGCATGGATTGATGCATATCAGGAGGAATAAAGATGAAAAAACGTACGATTGTCGTCGGAACTAGACAGAGCCAATTGGCGCTGACGCAGACGGGTCAGGTTATTGATGCGCTGAAAGCGATATGCGAGGAGCATGCGCTGCCCTATGATTTCGAAATTCGCAAGATCGTGACGAAGGGCGACCGTATTCTGGATGTAACGTTATCGAAGGTAGGGGGCAAAGGCTTGTTTGTGAAGGAAATCGAGCAGGCCATGCTGAGCGGGGAAATCGATATGGCGGTACATAGTATGAAGGACATGCCATCCGTGCTGCAGGAAGGTCTCGTAACCGGTGCGGTTCCGCGGAGGGTCGATCCTAGGGATGCGCTGATTTCAAAGAACGGCCTGAGCTTGGATGAGCTTCCGCAAGGAGCAAAGATTGGTACGAGCAGCCTGCGCCGCTCGAGTCAGCTGAAGAAATACCGTCCGGACCTGAAGCTGGAATGGATTCGGGGCAATATCGATTCCCGGCTGCGCAAATTGGAGACCGAGGGCTTCGATGCCATAATCCTTGCTGCGGCGGGCTTGTACCGGATGGGCTGGGAGGATCGGATCACCTCATTTTTGCCGATTGAGGTATGTTTGCCTGCTGTCGGCCAGGGCGCGCTGGGCATTGAATGCCGTGAAAGCGATGAGGAGGTGCGTCATCTTCTGTCGCTGTACAATGACCGGGATACCGAGCTGACCGTCGCTGCAGAGCGCCAATTTCTGCGCGTATTGAACGGTGGCTGCCAGGTTCCGATCGGCGCATATGCTACCTTGGTGCAGGAGGAATCCGGGATTGGAACGGGAGGAGCGCGCATCGAATTGACGGGGCTGGTCGGAACGCCGGACGGACGGCTTGTTCTGAAGGATGTCCTGACTGGCGAGGATCCGCTGAAGCTGGGCGATGAGGTTGCAGCTAAGCTGATTTCTAGAGGAGCGGACGAAATTTTGGCGGAAGTCAGGGAGTGAGTGATGGGATGGCTGGAAAGGTATATTTAGTCGGGGCGGGACCCGGCGATGCTAGATTGATTACAGTAAAGGGATTGCAGTGTCTGGAAAAGGGGGATGTCGTCGTATACGACCGGCTGGCCAATCCCAGCTTGCTGAGGAAAATGAAGCCCGGTGCAGAGAAGGTCTATGTAGGCAAGCTGCCGGACCGTCATACGATGAAGCAGGAGGAGATTAATCAACTCCTCGTGGACTTGGCGCTGACGGGGAAGACCGTTGTCCGTCTGAAGGGCGGCGATCCGACGATTTTCGGCCGGGTCGGCGAGGAAGCCGAGCTGCTTCGCAAGCATGGAATCCCTTATGAGATTGTGCCGGGAATTACCGCGGCAATCTCGGTTCCTGCTTATGCGGGCATTCCGGTGACGCACCGGGACATGGCTTCCTCCCTGTCCATCATTACCGGACATGAGAGTCCTGAGAAGCTGGACAAGTCCATCAATTGGGAGAAGGTCACGAATGCGACGGGGACGCTCATTTTCATGATGGGCGTAGCCAAGATCGGGTACATCAGCAGGCAGCTGATAACGTACGGAAGATCTCCCGATACGCCCGTCGCTCTCGTGCGCTGGGGGACGCGGGCAGAACAGGAGACCTTGACCGGCACGCTGGAGGACATCGAGCGCAAAGTGCAGCAGGCGAACTTCCAGCCACCGGCCGTCATCGTCGTAGGAGACGTCGTGACACAGCGCGAGCATTTGAAGTGGGCGGAGACCCTGCCGCTGTTTGGCACGCGCGTGCTAGTTACCCGCGCCCGCAGTCAGGCCAGCGAGCTTGCTGCGCAGATCGAGGATTTGGGCGGTGAGCCGTACGAATTCCCTGTCATCGATATTCGATTGCCTGAGGACGAGGAACAGATCGCTTATGCGGATGCGGCTTTAAGCCGATTGGAGACGTATGACTGGGTGTTCTTCACAAGCGTCAACGGGGTGGAGTATTTCTTCAGGCGCTTGGAGAAACTGGGACAAGATGTCCGCTCACTTCATCGAGCGAGAATTGCTGCAGTCGGGCCGGCAACGAAGGAAGCGCTGCGCGCCCGCGGCATTGCCGCAGAGGAGCTGCCAGGACAATACCAGGCCGAAGGCATGTTCGAGGCGTACGGCGCCGAAATGCACGCCGGACAGCAGGTGCTGCTGCCGCGGGGAGACCTTGGACGTAATTGGCTGCCAGAGGTTCTGCGGGAGAAGGGCCTGACCGTCACCGATGCCGTGATGTACGAAACCGTGCCTGCCGGTGAAGAGGACGATGAGCTGCTGAAGCTCGTCGAAGAGGGCGGCATTCATGTCGTGACCTTCACCAGCTCGTCGACAGTAAAGAACCTGGTTGCAGCCCTGAAGGGAATGGGGCTTGCAGACCCCGTTCAAGCCTTGTCTGGCGCTGCCATCGCCTGCATTGGCCCGCTTACCGCGCAAACGGCTAGGGACCTTGGCTTCAACGTCGATATGGTGGCTGAGGAATCGACGATCAACAGCCTTGTCCAATCCCTTTGCGACTGGCGTGCAAGCAATCGTGATTAGCTATGGATTAGCCCTCATAATTTATATATTTTGCGCCGCAGTGAGCGTATCCCCGCAGGGGACAGCGCCCCTTACAGCCAGCCTAACTCAATACAGCCAAATAAACTCCATCCACCCAGACAGCAGGAGCGTCTAACGTAGAGCGGGCCCGTCAGGGCGGCAAGCGACTGGTTGTACGCAGCTTGCCCGGGAGCGTCGACCGCTGCAGGTTTGAGCAGAATGTTTACCCAGGGTGACCAGGGGCGCCAAAAGTAAGACGTACCCGAAGGGGGAAAAGCGTTCCACGCACCAAACCTAAGCGCATCCCCGCCAGGGGACAGCGATGCAGGAGCGCCTCTGCCCCTCCTACGTTATTCCGATTGCGGGAGTCCAGAGGGCGCAGCCCTTGGAGCCCTCCCTTACGACAAGGGAGGGTTTGGGTGGGATGGGATCAATTGAAAGGACGACACCAACTATGACATTTCCAATCGTAAGACACCGCCGTTTGCGGCAATCGGCTGCGATTCGCGGTATGGTGCGCGAAACCGTGATTACCGTCGATGATTTCGTACAGCCGATATTCGTCACCTATGGCAGCAATGTAAAAAATGAAATCTCTTCGATGCCGGGCGTGTTCCACTTCTCTTTAGACCGTCTTCAGGAGGAAGTGAAGGAGATCGTGGAGCTCGGCATTCCGGCGGTGCTGCTGTTCGGCATTCCTGAACAGAAGGACAGCGTAGGCACGTCGGCCTTCGTCGAAACTGGCATCGTACAGGAAGCCACCCGGCTCATCAAATCATGGTATCCCGATTTGCTTGTGGTCGCGGATACTTGCCTATGTGAATTTACGGATCACGGCCATTGCGGCATGGTACACACCTTTGAACGGGATGGCCATGTCTGCGGGGACGTGTTGAACGACGAATCATTGGAGCTGCTGGTGAAGACGGCAGTGTCACAGGCGCAAGCGGGAGCTGACATCATCGCTCCATCGAATATGATGGACGGCTTCGTCCAAGCGATTCGCCACGGACTAGACGAAGCAGGCTATACCCATGTGCCAATCATGTCGTATTCCGTAAAATACGCCTCGGCCTTCTACGGCCCATTCCGGGAAGCAGCAGATTCGGCACCGCAATTCGGCGACCGCAAGACGTATCAGATGGATCCGGCCAATGCCCGCGAAGCGCTGCGCGAAGCGGAGACAGATGTGCTAGAGGGTGCAGATATGCTTATGGTTAAGCCGGCGCTAGCCTATATGGATGTGATCCGCATGCTTCGGGACCAATTCGACCTGCCGATCG
The DNA here is from genome assembly GCF_030122845.1 of Paenibacillus woosongensis. NCBI lineage: Bacteria > Bacillati > Bacillota > Bacilli > Caryophanales > Paenibacillaceae > Paenibacillus > Paenibacillus woosongensis. The sequence goes on along the minus strand of NZ_CP126084.1, from coordinate 4,056,495 downwards.
TGGCCTACAATGTGAGCGGCGAATATTCCATGGTCAAGGCGGCGGCCCAGCAAGGCTGGATTAACGAGCGGGCGATCGTGAGCGAAATGCTGCTGGGCATGAAGCGCGCGGGAGCTGACATCATCATTACGTATTTTGCCAAAGATGCGGCGCGCTGGCTGCGCGAAGGACGCAATTAGCATACCTGAATTATGCTTCGGAATTCGAGGACAGACCATAGATCAATGACAAAGCAAGGAGCGTGACGTCAATGAGTACAACTATCGGACGCAAAGGGGAAGAACGGTCCTATCAGGCATTTGAAGAAGCGAAAAAAGTGCTGCCGGGCGGAGTTAACAGCCCGGTACGCGCATTCAAGTCCGTTGGGCTGACGCCGATTTATATGGACCACGGTATTGGTTCGCACATTTACGATATCGACGGCAACAGCTATATCGATTATGTGGGATCATGGGGCCCGCTTATTATGGGACATGCCCATCCGGAGGTCGTTAAGGCGCTGCAGGAGACGGCTGCCAAGGGCACCAGCTTTGGCGCGCCTACACTGCTTGAGACACAGATGGCCAGGCTCGTAGCAGAGCGCGTGCCGTCTATTGAAGTCGTGCGGATGGTCAACTCCGGCACGGAGGCGACGATGAGCGCGATCCGCTTGGCTCGGGGTTACACGGGACGCAGCAAAATTATGAAATTTGAGGGCTCCTATCACGGCCATGCCGACAGCCTGCTCATCAAAGCGGGTTCCGGCGTAGCAACACTGGGGCTGCCGGACAGCCCGGGCGTGCCGGAGAGCATCGCAGCGAACACCATTACCGTTCCGTATAATGATCTGGAATCCGTTCAACTGGCCTTCGAACGCTTCGGCGAAGAAATTGCCGGCGTCATTGTGGAACCGGTCGCAGGGAATATGGGCGTCGTACCGCCGCAGCCTGGATTTTTGGAAGGACTGCGCCGCATTACAACGGAATACGGCAGCCTGCTTATTTTTGATGAAGTCATGACCGGATTCCGCGTTCACCTGCACTCTGCTCAAGGACTGTTTGGCATTACTCCGGATTTGACCTGCCTAGGTAAAGTCATCGGCGGGGGACTGCCGGTTGGGGCTTATGGCGGCAAACGCGAAATTATGGAGCAAATCGCTCCTTCGGGCCCAATCTATCAGGCGGGTACGCTAAGCGGGAACCCGCTGGCCATGATTGCCGGCTTCACTACATTGTCGCTGCTTACGCCTGAGGTTTATGACCGTCTCGAGCGCTTGTCGGCGAAGCTTCAGGCAGGGCTTGAATCGAATGCGAAGGAAGCGGGAATCCCTAGCGTGATTAATCGCGTAGGTTCCATGGTATGCCCGTTCTTTACGAATGAGCAGGTCGTTAATTATGATACGGCCAAGAGCAGCGACTTAGATCTGTTCCGCCGCTATTTTGCCGCGCTGGTGCAGGAGGGGATCAATATCGCCCCGTCTCAGTTTGAAGGCATGTTTGTTTCCGGCGTTCATACCGACGAGGACATTGATGCTACGATCGAGGCGCATCGCAAAGCGCTGCAGAAGCTGTGAGTTTACGGATCGCAGGCGCTAGACGGGGAGAGTGGCTGGAGCTGATGCCCGGCAGGCTCCCCAGGCCGGCGAGCGGTGACCGCTATGAAGCGGCGCTTGCCTGGCTGGAAGGCGAACTGGACCTTCCTGCCAAGCTTCGGCGCACACTTGAAGCCGAGCAGGGGATTAAGCTGGCGGGAGATCGTCTGCGCCTGCGGCTTTTTCCGCCAAGGATATCGCAGTATGAGCCTATGCAGCCGGAGCTCCCGCTGCAAATTTTGTACGAGGATGATTTTTGCCTCGTTGTACATAAGCCTGCAGGGGTTAAAGTACATCCCGATGGACATAGCCCGCAGCCGACTTTAGCCAATATGGTCGCAGCGATTTACTCGGAACGCGGCGAGCCCGTTGCGCCCGAGCATATACACAGGCTGGACGAGAACACGTCCGGTCCGGTGCTATATGCCAAGAATACTTATGCCAAGCTTAAACTGGACGCGGCGATGGCGCGCAAGGAAATCGGCCGGGTCTATGTTGCGCTGGTACAAGGCGCAGTAAGTCCGGCGCTCCGCGTAATTGACCAGCCAATCGGCAAGGATCGGCATCATAGAGCTCGAAGGCGCGTATCTCCGTCGGGCCAGCATGCAGTAACACGCGTAGAGCTGCTGGAGGCCTATTCGGATGCCAGCCTCGTGCGCCTCACGCTGGAGACGGGACGAACGCATCAGATTCGGGTTCATATGAGCTATGCGGGCCATCCTCTTATCGGGGACGCTTTATATGGGGGCAGTACCAAGCTGACGCCCCATCAAGCGCTTCACGGCGAGAGCTTGATGTTTGCCCACCCGCTTACGGGAGAGACCTTGTCCGTGCAGGACCCTTGGCCTGCAAGCTGGAAAGCGCTGCTTAAGCAGCTTCGGGCCTAGCCAACGCAGGAATTGGATAAAAGCCAAAGCCATGATGAGCGGTGTTCGATCGGCAAAAACCAGGCATGCACTCCTTTTTCAAGCATATAAATAAAACGAGCGATGATTTGGACCATGTCATCCATGGGATGCGAAATCATGTTTGGAAATGCTGAAAGGAGGTATCTTTTCTTGGCTGATCAATCCTACGGTCTGAGGTTTGATATTTATGAGCGTGTTCATTTATCGGAAGATGTGGTTGGAATTGAGGAATTGGAGGAAATAGAGCTCATTCCGAAAATCCAGGTGATTCCTGGCGAGGAGTATGCCGCGCTTCGCGGGCATTTGCTGTTGTCCGGACTATACCGGGGGCAGGGGGAAAGCTGCAAGCTGGAGCATTGGATCCCGGTTGAAATCACGATTCCGCTAAGCCGGGTTAACAAACTGGAGGAGATCGCCGTCGAAATTGACAATTTTGATGTAGATCTGCTGAGTGCCCGCAGTTTGAATATTACCGGGGTTTTGTCGCTTAAGGGGATTGAGACGACTACGTTAACGGGGAGCGAAGAATGGAATGACAGGGAATTTATAGCTGCACATGAATCTCATCAGGATGAACCGGACGAGGTTGGCCTGACAGAGCAGCCATTACCAAAGGACACATTGCGACAAGAAGAACACCAACTGGCGGAGCAGATCTCCGAGGGACCGTTGTCTGGAGACAGGGAGAATCAAGCTCCTCAGTGGCAAAGTTCTTTGGAGGCTGCCGAGGTTCCGGGTCTGCCGGATTTTCCAGAACCCCCCCATCAGAACGTGATCTCCTGGACGGACGATTCGCTGCTCTCATCCCCATCGCTATGGAAGGACAAGGCGGCGGCTTCTGAAGATGAGATCCGGGAGGCTGTGCAGCAAGCGGAAGAGAATTTAGCTTCGTTCAAGGAAGAAGAAGGCCGTGACGAACTGGAGGAGTATCATTTTGAAACTCCGTCTATAAGCGAACACGAGGGTGATGCCGCCGAGGTCGTACAGGCTGTGTCGAGGGAAGCGGACCAAGCGGCTTCTTCGGAGCAAGGCGCGGAGTCTGAGCCGGTTTTGTCGGCATCCACCGAACCAGAGGCTGCTGGAGATGTGGCTCATGAAGATTCGGAGCCGGAAATTCGCCCTCAGCCCGAGGAGAAAAAAGAGCTGAAAATTGCCCTCAACAGCAAGAAGGTGGATGAAACGGTACAGGGAAGCGATATTGGCATCACTAAGCTGTTATCCGCTCAACGGCCCAATAAAGAGCCGGAAGGCTCGTTGGAACAGGAAGAAGGCAGCGTACAGGCAGCCGCCGAAGAACACGGGGACGAGGAAGAAGTTCGCTGGAAAAACTTATTCATCGGCAATGCGGAAGAGCAGACCCCCTTTCGGAAAATCCGGCTCGTTATCGTTCAGCGCGAAGAGACCTTGGACGAAATTGCCGAGCGGTACAATCTCAGCACAAGGGAGCTGCAGCTTTACAATCGGTTAGCTGAACACAACTTAGCGGAAGGGCAAGTTCTATATATTCCGTAAATTGATTGTGGGAATCATATATATTAAAGAGCAGACTGCGCGTAATTCGCGCAGTTTTTTTTGGTAAGTCCACGACAGCAATCTCCCCTCGCTAACAAAATTTACTTTGTTAGTGTAAATTTTAAACTTAATTAAAATAAAATTTCCGTTAAATCTTGTATTATTTTTACTATTTATGGTATATTTGTGTCTAGATGGCGAACATTCTCTTTTTTTAAACATTGTTTGTCGTCGGCTATTCTATCTTTTACGTCATTTCGTCGGATTTTCTCGGCCTAATGACAAAATGTTTACGGAAGGAGTGAAGAGCAAGGGTCAATCAGTTAACTTCCATGAGATATTTCGGGATGACTCAAGAAAGGAGAGCAAGGGCAGAAGGGAAAACAACAGGAACTGCATATTCGATCGGCTACATTTTGAGAGCGCATACATTTCCCAAGCGAATGGTTTAATTTAATAAAATTTATAACAGGAGCTGAAAGAAATGATAAAGTATTTGCCCAAACGCACTGCGATGCTTGCGTTGATCTCGGCACTGGTTGTCACGATGTTAACCCCTTTTGGGAATCAAAACGCTCAGGCGGCAGAGGCCCATGTAGACAACCCTTACGTTGGCGCGACAAAATATATCAACCCCGACTATGCTGCATTGATCGATACTTCGATTGCTAGAGTCAGCGACAACACGTTGAAAGCGAAAATGGAAACGATCAAATCCTATAATACCTACGTGTGGCTTGACCGCATCGCGGCGATTTACGGCGGCGAGGATAACGGCAACCGCCGCAGTCTCGAGGGACATCTGGACGCTGCATTGGCCCAAAAGCAAGGCAATACGCCAATTGTTGCGGAGTTCGTCATCTATGATTTGCCTGGCCGGGATTGTCATGCCCTGGCTTCTAATGGGGAGCTGCCATTGACACAAGCGGGCCTGCAAACGTATAAGACTGACTATATCGATGTGATTGCTGATATTTTCTCCAAGCCTAAATACCAGGATATCCGGATTGTTACTGTCATTGAGCCGGACAGCCTTCCGAACCTGGTTACCAACCTTAGCACTCCGGCATGCGCTGCAGCCAACTCCAGCGGAATCTATGTCGATGCTATCAAATATACGCTCAATAAGCTGGCTGTCATCCCTAACGTATACACTTATCTAGATATTGGCCACTCGGGCTGGCTCGGATGGGATGATAATCGTCAAGGCACCATCCAGTTATATACACAAGTGGCCAAAGCTACGAATGCCGGTTTTGCCAGCGTCGACGGCTTCGCTTTGAACACGGCGAATACGACACCATTGGTAGAGCCGAATTTACCGGATCCGAACCAAAATGTAAATGGTACGCCGCTCAGATCCGCTAGTTTCTATGAGTGGAATCCATACTTCAGCGAAGCTGATTTTGCTGCGGGTCTGTATTCGGGCTTTGTGTCCGCCGGCTGGCCAAGCAGCATTGGCTTCCTTATTGACACATCCCGTAACGGCTGGGGAGGCCCGGATCGGCCAACCAGTGCGATTGGCTCTACGGTTGACCAAATCGTAAATTCGGGCCGTGTGGATCGCCGCGGGCATCGGGGACTGTGGTGCAACAACAGTGGCGCCGGCATGGGAAGAGCGCCAGAGACTGCTCCAGCAGGATTCCCGGCTTCGCATATCGACGCTTTTGTCTGGGTTAAGCCTCCCGGCGAATCCGACGGTTCCAGCTCTGAAATTCCGAACAACGAAGGAAAGGGCTTTGACCGGATGTGTGATCCGACTTACCAAACCCAGTACGGTATTTTGACGGGCGCGCTACCAAACGCTCCTGTATCCGGCCATTGGTTCCATGATCAATTTGTCATGCTCGTCCAAAACGCATATCCGGCCATCCCGGCAAGCGGTGGGGGACCAGTTGACCCGCCTCCGACGGCTCCGGCTGCACCAACCGGACTCAGTGCTACGGGTGGTAACGGACAAGTCTCCTTAAGCTGGAATGCTTCGCAAGGCGCGACCAGCTATACGGTCAAACGCTCCACGACAAGCGGCGGGCCATACACTTCACTAGCAACGATTAGCGGCACCAGCTACACAGATACCGCGGTCACGAACGGAACGACTTATTATTATGTGGTCAGTGCGGCCAATAGCGTGGGTACCAGCGTTAATTCCCCTCAGGCCTCTGCGCTTCCTCAGGGCGGCGGCACGACTCCGAATCCTGAGCCGACCAGCGATTTGGTCGTTCAGTATAAGGCTGGGGATTCGAATGCAACCGACAACCAGCTCAAACCGCATTTCAACATCGTAAATAACGGTTCAACGCCTGTTGAGTTAAGCGAATTGACTCTCCGTTATTACTTTACGGCGGACGGCACACAGCCGCTGCAATTCAACTGTGACTGGGCGATGGTTGGCTGCTCGAACCTGACAGGCACGTTTGTCAAAATGAGCGATAGTAAAACAGGAGCCGACACTTATTTGGAAATTAAGTTCAATGCGTCGGCTGGAACGCTCGCTCCTGGAGGAAGCACTGGTGACATCCAAACGCGCAGCAATAGCAGCGATTGGACTAACTTGAATGAGAGCAACGATTACTCCTTCGATGCTACAAAAACCTCCTATGCCAGCTGGAACAAAGTAACGCTGTACCAGAACGGAACTTTGGTATGGGGAATTGAACCTTAATAACTAACCAGGAACGGCGTCTATATGGCGCCGTTCCCTTTAAGTAAGGAGGATTCGGCATCTAATTTAAAATTTAATAGGAAATGAGGGAGTATGATGATTGCTGCAAGAAGACGCATCAGTTTGGCGATTGTATTTGTCTTGCTTGCTACGATGGGAATCAGTCTGTTCCCTGGAACCCAGGCATTGGGCCGGGCTGCAGCCGCATCTGCAAATTTATTGGACAATCCCGGCTTCGAATCCGGAATGATCACCGGCTGGGCAGGAATGGCCGGGACAGAAACGTTAAGCACTGTCAGCAGTCCTGTGTACGAAGGCTCCTACAGTGCTCTCGTATCTGGAAGGCAAAGCGATTGGCACGGCATCGCTCAAAGTCTGCAAGGCAAGCTGACGGCTGGGCGTACGTACGATATTTCCGCCGCAATTCGCCTTAACAACGCCAGCAGTGGGCGAATCCTGATTACGATGCAGCAGAGCGATGGAAGCGGCGATAACTATCTACGTGTGGCTGAATCGCCGGTAACGGACAGCGCATGGATGACATTGAGAGGATCGTTCCTGTATGAGCCTTCGGGTGAGGTCACATCGTTAAAGCTTTATTTTGAGGGTCCCGATGCAGGCGTAGATTTTTACGTTGATGACGTTATAGTTACCGAAAGAGCAGACATCGATTGGAAGGCGGAAGCCAATGCACGGATTGAGCAGCTTCGCAAAGACGATGTGCAAATTCTGGTGACCGATGAGGAGGGCCGTCCCGTATCAGGGGCAAATGTTGAAGTACGGCAGACCCGACATGGTTTTCCTTTCGGTTCGGCGATGAGCAGTACGGTGCTGTCCAACGGCCAGTACAGTGATTTTTTCAAGGAGCATTTCAATTGGGCTGTATTCGAAAATGAATCCAAGTGGTACTCCAATGAGACCAGTAGAGGCAATGTCAACTATAGTGTGGCTGACCGCATGATGGAATTTGCCGAAGCCAATGACATTACGGTGCGGGGGCATACGGTACACTGGGAGGTTGACCAATATCAGCCTGGCTGGGTCCAAAGCTTACAGGGCAGCGAACTTCGCAAGGCGATGGATGACCGGATTACCAGCGTCGTGAATCATTTCAAAGGCAAATTCGTCCATTGGGACGTAAATAACGAAATGATGCATGGCAGCTTTTTCAAAGACCGGCTGGGTGCCTCGATTTGGCCATACATGTACCAAAGAACAAAGGAGCTTGATCCGGACGCTAAGCTGTTTGTCAACGATTATAACGTGATTAGCCAGCCCGGGGACAACGATTACAAGCTTCACATCCAGGAGCTGCTCAGCCAAGGCGCGCCCATCGACGGCATCGGCGTGCAGGGGCATTTCGGTGCAACGATCGATCCAATCGTGGTGAAGCAGAGACTGGATAATTTGGCGACTCTGAATTTGCCTATCTGGATTAGCGAATATGACTCTACCCAGCCTAATGAGAGTATCAGGGCGGACAATCTCGAAGCGCTCTACAGAACAGCCTTCAGTCATCCGGCCGTAGAAGGGATCATGATGTGGGGGTTCTGGGCCGGTAACCATTGGCGGGGCGCGGATGCGGCGATTGTGAACATGGACTGGTCCCTGAATGCGGCAGGGCAAAGATACCTCGCTCTGATGGACGAATGGACAACGCATCAATCCGGGACGACGTCGGCTAATGGCCAATACGCTTTCCGGGGATTCCATGGCACTTATGACGTAACAGTAACAAAAGGCAATCTCCGCGCGACCAAATCTTTTGAACTGGCACCGGGAAGCGGCGTGCTGTCAGTCGCCGTCCAGCTGAAAGACTCCGGCGGCGAACCCGGTCCCATCCCTACAGGAGATTTGAAAGTGCAATATAAGGCCGGAGATACGAATGCCAACGACAATCAGTTCAAGCCGCACTTCAATATTGTGAACAACAGCAATGCTGCGGTTCCGTTAAGCGAGTTGACCCTTCGCTACTATTTAACTACGGACGGGGAAGATTCTCTTGTGTTCAATTGCGACTGGGCGGTCGTTGGCTGTTCGAATGTTAGCGGTAAATTCGTGAAGCTCGGGACAGCCAAACCGAACGCTGACGCTTATCTGGAAATTAGCTTCAAAGCTTCGGCAGGCTCCCTTTCCGCGGGAGGAAGCAGTGGAGAAATTCAGACGCGCAGCCATAGAAGCAACTGGACGAATTTAAATGAGAGCAATGATTATTCTTTCGATTCAACAAAAACGCTGTTTACAAATTGGGAGAAGGTAACGCTGTACCGGAACGGGCAGCCCATTTGGGGAATCGAGCCTTGATTAATGAAAATGAAAACGAAAATGAAAACGAAAAGAGGGAGCTGGAATGACAAATTTAATGAAGAGTTCGGGAAGCAGTGTACGGAACCTTGCAAAACTAACCGCGATCATGCTCATTTTCATGCTGGCGATATCCGGTTTGTTACCGGCAGGAATTCATGCGGACAACGATCCTAGCCCAATTCGGGTAAACCAAATCGGTTACTTGCCCGGGGCCGATAAAATAGCCACGATTGTCAGCAGCTCGACATCCCCGCTTGCCTGGGAGCTGCGCAAGGCAGAAGGCAGCGTGGCGGCTCAAGGACAAACGCATGTTTATGGCCTGGATCAGGCTTCTGCCGATCGCATTCATCATGCCGATTTTTCGTCTGTCACGGAACAAGGCACTTATAGACTTTGGGTTTCCGGACTAGGAGAAAGCGTGCCGTTTGCCATTAACGGCAATTTATATCCGGACCTGCCCAGCGAGGCAATGGAATATTTCTATTTCCACCGGATGGGCGTAGATATTCAGGCGCAATATTTGAGCAATCCGGCCTTTGCCCACAAAGCGCTCCATCCGGGGGACAGCTCGATCGGCTGTTATAACAGCTGGTGCGGAAGCGAAAGACTCAATGTGAAAAATTCCTGGGCGGATGCAGGGGACTTCGGAATCTATCCCGTGAATCAGGCGATATCAGCCTGGACGCTGTTGAATCTATACGAGCGTTATCCCGGGGCCTTCCCGGACGGCTCCCTGAACATCCCGGAGAGCGGGAACGGCATTCCCGATGTCCTCGATGAAGTCCTGTTCGGTTCGACGTTTATGAAGGGAGTTATGCCATCGACCGGGCTGGCCTCGCACAAAATTCATAATGACAATTGGAGCGCGTTTCCGGTGACGAATATTGACGCCGAGAACAGCATGAACCGTCAGGCTCAGCCGCCTTCCACGAATGCGACCTATGCGGTAGCTCGCAACCTGGCGCATCTGGCTCGCCTGATCAAGCCGTATAAAGAAGCAGAAGCCGCAGAGATGTGGGGGATTGCCAAGGAGGCCTGGGCACGGGCCTCAGCAAATCCGAACGTTCTCTATACCTCGCAAACGCCGGATGCTCCGGGCGGCGGGGATTATGATGACATTCGCACAAGCGATGACCGGTATGCGGCGGCCGCAGAGCTATACTTGACGGCCTATGCGCTCGGCGACAGCAATGCATCGTCCTACAAAGCAGCGTTAACTTCGTCACCACATTACCGCGAGGTGTCCCAGTTCGACTGGCAGTCTACTGCTACAACAGGAACGCTGTCCATACTGTCGGCCCAGAACGATCTGCCAGCCTCCGATCTTCAGGCCATGAAGACGAATGTGCTGAACCAGGCGAACGATACACTGGCGACGCTAAATGGGGAAGGGTACCCTGTGCTGCTGCCGGGGAACAAAGGTTATGACTGGGGCTCCAACTCCGCCATTGCCAATAAAATGATAATGCTCGGGTACGCCTACGATCTTAGCCAGAACCTGAGTTATTTAAAAGCGATGAACCGGGCGATGGATTATTTCATGGGCAATAATGCAATGAGACTATCCTATATTACGGGATACGGCCAATACTTCGAGACTGATACGCATGACCGCTGGGCCTGGGGCAAGTACCAAAGCGGTGTGCCGTATCCGAAGGGCTGGCTGTCTGGCGGGCCGAACAATACGGTGATCAACGATTCGGCGACACCGACGGGAATGCCTGCAGCCAAATCGTATGCGCCGAAGAATACGGCTCCTGATGCTTGGGTGTCCAAAGAGAATACGATCAACTGGAATGCGCCGCTGGTATGGATTTCCAAATACATTCAAGACCATAGAGAACCTTTAGGCGGAGGCGCGAACGAGAATCCAAACCCTGACCCGGGCCCAAATCCTGATCCGGGACCTGGACCAAATCCGAACCCGGGACCTAGCGGAGATTTGGCCGTTCAGTACAAAGCCGGAGATACGAATGCAGCCGACAACCAGTTCAAGCCTCATTTCAATATCGTGAACAAGGGGGCTGCGGCTGTGCCTTTAAGCGAGCTGAGTCTGCGATATTATTTCACAGCTGACGGCAATGACCAGCTGCAATACAATTGTGACTGGGCCATGGTAGGCTGCTCCAACGTGAACGGGGCTTTCGTGAAAATGAATCCGGGCAAAGCGAACGCCGATACCTACCTGGAAATCACATTTAAAGCCGCAGCGGGTTCGCTGCAGCCCGGCGGGCAGACGGGGGATATCCAGACGCGCAATCACGCGAGCAACTGGGCGAACCTCAACGAGAGCAATGACTATTCTTTTGATCCAACCAAGACCGCGTATGCAAATTGGGAACGCGTCACCTTGTACCATAACGGTACACTGGTGTTCGGAAACGAGCCTTGATCGCCGGCTTGTTCTCGCAGCCATTCAGACCAAATATTGACTCCCCGTTAATTTCACGCTATGATAATATGGATTAACTTAAAAAAACCGTGTGAAAAGACATGGAACGGGAAGAGTAGGCAGTGAGCCCTTCAGAGAGCGGGATTGCAGCGCTGGAAGATTCCGCAGGATGCAGCTGGCCGAAGTCACCCGGGAGTCGCTTGTTTGAGCAGCTATGCAGTTTGTAGTCGTTAGAACGGGCCGGTAGCAGCCGTTATCTGTATGAGTGTTGCGAGTTTCTCGGCGATTCCGCGAGTGTAGCGGTTTCGGGCTGGGCCAACCCGCAAAACAAAGGTGGTACCGCGAAAGTAAAGCCTTTCGTCCTTTGAGACGAGGGGCTTTTTGTATTTTTTGAGCAAGACTATCCTGATTACGCTAAGGCAATGCTGAATTGTAACGGAGGTTGAAATTATGTCAGAGATCCAAGAGCATTCGTCGGCAAACAACATGCCGACAACGTATGATCCCAAGGCTGCAGAACAGAAATGGTATCGCTACTGGATGGAGGGCGGCTTCTTTAAGGCGGGCCAAGTACCGGAAGCCAAGCCGTACACGATCGTCATTCCCCCGCCAAACGTAACGGGCATGCTTCATATCGGGCATGCGCTGGACTTTACGCTGCAGGATATCCTGATCCGCACGAAGCGGATGCAGGGGTATGATGCTTTATGGCTGCCGGGCTCCGACCATGCTGGAATAGCGACGCAGACGAGAGTGGAGCAGACGCTCCGGGCAGAGGGAATTTCCCGCTATGATCTCGGCCGCGAGAAATTTCTTGAGAAGGTATGGGAATGGAAAGAGCATTATGCGGATACGATTCGAGAACAATGGGCGAAGATGGGCTTCTCGCTGGACTATTCCCGCGAGCGGTTTACTCTGGATGAGGGGCTGTCCAAGGCGGTGCGCGAGGTATTCGTCAAGCTCTATGAAAAGGGCCTGATCTATCGCGGTAAATATATTATTAACTGGGATCCTGCAGCCCGCACGGCCCTCTCGGATATTGAAGTGGAATATAAAGAAGTCAACGGTCATTTGTACCACCTGCAGTATCCGCTTAAGGATGGTAGTGGATTCATTACAGTAGCTACGACAAGACCGGAGACGATGCTTGGGGATACGGCTGTGGCTGTTCATCCTGAGGATGAGCGGTACCGTCATCTAATCGGCCAGCCGCTCGTGCTGCCCATTGTAAATCGTGAAATTCCGATTATTGCCGACGAATATGTCGATAAAGAATTCGGCAGCGGAGCGGTGAAAATTACGCCTGCCCATGACCCGAATGACTTCGAGGTAGGACTGCGTCATGATTTGCCGCAAATTACCGTCATGGATGAGAGCGGCAAGATGAATGAGGCGGCCGGCAAATACCAGGGGATGGACCGCAGCGAGTGCCGGAAGGCCATCGTGGCCGATCTCAAGGAATCCGGCGTTCTCGTACGGATCGAGGATCATGTTCACCAGGTCGGCCACAGCGAGCGTTCTGGCGCTGTAGTCGAGCCTTATTTATCGACGCAATGGTTCGTTAAAATGAAGCCTCTGGCGGAAGCGGCGATCGCTGCCCAAAAATCAGGCAAAGGCGTTCATTTCGTGCCGGAGCGGTTCGAGAAAATTTATCTGCACTGGATCGAAAATGTGCGCGACTGGTGCATCTCCCGCCAGTTGTGGTGGGGCCACCGTATTCCGGCTTGGTATTGCGAATCCTGTGGCGAGCTGCATGTCGCTAGGGAGGCCGTGGATACCTGCGCCAAATGCGGAGGTCATGAACTGGTGCAGGACGACGACGTTTTGGACACGTGGTTCAGCTCGGCCTTGTGGCCGTTCTCCACACTCGGCTGGCCGGATGAGGACAGCGAGGACTTCAAGCGCTTTTTCCCGACGGATGTTCTCGTTACCGGGTACGACATCATTTATTTCTGGGTAGCGCGGATGATCTTTACCGCCCTTGAGTTTACTGGAGAAATCCCATTCAAGGATGTGCTGATCCACGGGTTGGTTCGGGACAGCGAAGGACAGAAAATGTCCAAATCGCTGGGGAACGGCGTTGATCCGCTCGATGTCATCGAGAAATACGGCGCGGATGCCATGCGCTACATGATCTCTACGAGCAGTACGCCTGGCCAGGATCTGCGCTTCCATTGGGAACGCGTCGAGCAGGCCCGCAACTTTGCGAATAAAATCTGGAATGCCTCCAGGTTTGCGTTAATGAATCTGGAAGGCGTAACGTTTGAAGATATCGATATTCAAGGAGACCTGTCGACTTCCGACCGCTGGATTCTCCACCGCTTCAATGAGACGGCCCGCAACATTACCCGCCTGATTGATGCTTATGAATTTGGGGAGACAGGCCGGGAGCTGTACAACTTCATTTGGGATGACCTGTGCGATTGGTATATTGAGTTCGCTAAGCTGTCGTTCTACGGCGAAGATCCTGTTGCCAAAAGAAAGACGCAATCCGTTCTTGCCTACGTGCTCGACCGGACGCTGCGCCTGATCCATCCTTTCATGCCGTTTATTTCCGAGGAAATATGGCAGCATTTGCCGCATCGCGGCGAAACGATTACGCTGGCTGAATGGCCGCAGTTTGATCCGTCGCTGGAGGCACCGGATGCTGTGCGCGAAATGAATTTGCTGATCGACATGATCCGCTCTGTTCGGAATATCCGGGCAGAAGTGAACGTGCCGATGAGCAAGCAAATTGAATTGATTGTGAAGCCAGGCTCCGCCGAGCTGCTGGACATCATCGAGCGGAACAGCCACTACATCCGGCGTTTCTGCAACACTTCGCAATATGAGGCCTCACTGAGCGCCGCTGTCCCGGAAAAAGCGATGACGGCAGTGGTGACCGGGGCCGAGCTGTACTTGCCACTGGCAGGACTGATCGATATCAGCCAGGAGATCGCCCGCCTGGAGAAGGAGCTCGGGCACTTGAACAAAGAGGTTGAGCGCGTAGAGAAGAAGCTGGCGAATGAAGGCTTTGTTTCCAAAGCCCCTGCCAAGGTCATCGAGGAAGAACGCGCCAAAATGGCCGATTATGCGAGCAAACGCGACAAAGTGCTGGCACGGATCGCTGAATTAAAAGGTTAGAAGCAAAGGTAATAATCGCAGTACAGCAGGAGCCTGATTCGCTTTATTTGGCTCTTGCTGTACCTTTCCATATTATGAAACAGCATTTTAGTTCATTACATTAACGAAGGTGAATATGACATGGGGGTTAATCTTTCGGAAGAAATCCAGCTGCCGCTGGCAAGTTACACAGATGCGGTAGAGTGGATTAACAGCTTGATACCGTTTGGCATCCGTCCGGGTCTGGAGCGTATTCAGCGGATGATGGAGCATTTTGGCAACCCGCAGCGAAGACTCAAGTTCATACATGTGGCCGGAACGAATGGCAAAGGCTCTTCTTGTGCTTTTTTAAGCTCAACGCTTAAGGAGTGCGGATATGACGTAGGGATGTTCACATCCCCTTACATTACGAAATTTACGAACAGATTCCAGTTTAACGGAGAGGATATTCCAGAGGAGACGCTGTTAAGCTTGGCTAACCGGATTGCTCCTGTTGTGAAAGAGATCGCTGCCAGCGAGTTAGGATCTCCAACGATGTTTGAAGTGAGTACGGCCCTTGCGATTCTCTACTTCGCGGAAGTATGCTATCCCGATGTCGTAGTATGGGAGACTGGGCTCGGGGGCAGAATGGATGTTACGAACCTGGTTACTCCGATCGTGTCCCTTATTACGAATGTTGGCATGGATCATACCGACATCTTGGGAAATTCCCTAGAGGAGATCGCCCGTGAAAAAGCAGGCATTATCAAGCCAGGCGTGCCGGTAATCAGCTGTGCCAGCCAGCCTTCCGTTATCGCCATACTGAGAGAAACGGCAAAAGCGAAGGGAGCGACGCTCTATTTGCTCGGAGAGCAGTTTCATTACGATGGCGGCGGCTTAAGCGGGCGGACCCAAAGCATTCATTTTAAAGGGCCGTTCCGCAGCATGGACATCGAGCTGTCGATGCTTGGAAGGCACCAATGCACGAATGCTGCCGGAGTGATGATGGTGCTGGAGGTACTGCGCCAATATATGGCCTTCGTTCTCGAGGATGAGCTGCTGCTGTCCGGCTTCAAAAACGCCTTCTGGGCAGGCCGGCTGGAGCAGGTGTCAGATCAGCCGCGTATCGTTCTGGACGGTGCCCATAACCCGGAGGGGGCGGAGGCGCTTGCGAGAAGTCTTCCGGAAGCTTTCAGTTACCGGAAGCTGAATTTGATGATGGGTATGCTCGCTAATAAGCATCATCGCGAATACTTGGAGCATATATTACCAATAGTGGATACGCTTATTCTGACCGAGCCCGATTTTCGCAAGAAAATGGATGCGGATTCGTTGTATCAGCTCGTAGAGCAAATCCGGAAGGATATGGCGAAGGCGGATCTGGAAGTCATTGTGGAGCGTGACTGGAAGCGTGCGCTGGCACTGCTGCAATCACGGACGGAACGGGAGGATCTTGGGGTCGTCACTGGCACGCTTTATATGATTTCGGACGTGCGGGCAACCCTTTTGCATCAAACCGATTCTGAAAAAGGCTGGTGACCATATTGTTGAATACGACAGAACAACATGTACATTTTATCGGGATCGGTGGCTATGGAATGAGTGCTATTGCCCGCGTTATGCTGGAAATGGGCTACACCGTAACCGGATCGGACGTAGCTTCCCAGGAGTTGACGGAGAAGCTGGCGGCCAAAGGAGCTAAAATTTATATCGGACATACTAAAGAGCAGGTGCATGGGGCGGATTTAGTCGTGTATTCGACTGCGCTGCCCAAGGATAATGTCGAACGGGTAGCCGCGGAGGAACAGGGAATTCCGGTCCTGCATCGTTCGCAAATGCTGGCAAGGCTGCTGAACGAACGTACAGGCGTGGCTGTTGCCGGAGCACATGGCAAAACGACGACCTCCTCCATGATCGCTCTGGTGATGGAACAATGCGGGACGGACCCTACCTATATTATTGGCGGCGAAATTATGGATATCGGGACAAATGCCAAAGCAGGGCAGGGCAAATGCGTCGTCGCTGAGGCCGATGAGAGCGATGGCTCATTTCTTCAATACCATCCTTCGCTTGGCATCGTTACAAACATCGAGGCGGACCATTTGGAGAATTACGGCGGCGACTTCAGCAAACTTAAAGAGGCCTACGTGCAGTTCCTGAATCAAATCAAACCAGGAGGCAAAGCGATCGTATCCGGAGATGACCGGAACATCCGTGATTTGCTGCCGAAGCTGCAATGCGAGGTCGTGACCTATGGCATCGAAACAGCATGCGATTATACGGCAACGGATATTGAGCTTGGAGACCGGAAGGTCGCGTTTACGATGAACCGCGGCGGGCAGCCCTTGGGCCAAGTCAAGCTTTCGGTTCCCGGAAGACATAATGTCCATAATGCCATGGCCACGGTAATTGCATGTCTTGAGTCGGGTATTCCTTTTGCAGAGATCGCCGAGGCGATTCAGCATTTTCATGGCGCGAAACGCCGATTCCAGGTGCTGGGCGAGAGCCGCGGCATTCTGGTTATCGATGATTATGCCCATCATCCGACGGAGATCGAAGCAACGATTGCGGCAGCTAAAGCGACCGGCAAACGGATCATTGCCGTATTCCAGCCCCAGCGGTATTCGCGAACCTTCTTCCTATTGGATGCGTTCAGCCGCGCGTTTAGCGGAGCGGATGAGGTGATCATTACGGATATCTACTCGCCTGCGGGAGAGAAACAGATTGAAGGCATCAATTCGTCGAAGCTGGTAGAGCTGATTAAAGTGAACAGCAATGCCGGAGCTAGGCACTTGCCGACAAAGCAGGATGTCCTCGATGATTTGCAAGGACGTTTGCAGCCAGGCGACCTTGTCATTACGATGGGGGCCGGCGATATATGGAAGGTTGGGCATGAGTTGGCCAAGAGCTTGGCCTAAAGCAAGCTATAGAGAAGGAGCTGTTCCCAGTGCAGATGTTGTCTGCGGCGGGACAGCTCCTTTGCGTTATGCTTCATATGTTCTATAATTGGCCCCCATACCACGTCAAGGTGCCTAGCGCATAGGATACCGTGTATCCCAGAGCGATGCCGGCCAGCACGATGACCATGAGCATCCAATCCCGCGGACGAATGGTCATTCGGTAGTAGAAATCCCGTTTGCCGCCGGTAAAGCCGCGCGACACCATGGCTACGGCAACCCGCTCGGATTTGCGTATGGCGCTGGCCAGGAGCGGGATACTGTAACGCTTGAAAGCATGGAGCGCCGAGCGGATATTGCGCTTCTCCCGCCATATGCCCCGAATCCGGTGGGCCTGCTGCATAATGAGAAGCTCCTCGCGGAACAGGGGGAGGAAGCGGAATCCGGCCAAGATGCCGTACGCCAGCTTCGGCGGCAGCTTGCATTGCTGCATGAGACTAAGCATAAATTTGACGGGTTCGGTCGTCAGGACGAACAGGAGCGACAGCGCCGAGAACATCAAGGTACGCAAGGCGAGCGAGAGGGCCAGATTGAACCCGGCCACCGTCAGCTTCAGCGGTCCCCACGATAAGAGCAAAGGGGAGTCCTGCGGCAGATCGGAACGTGGAAAAAGAGCAGCTGTCCAGAAATAACCGATCGCCAGTATAAAGAAAGGCACAAACAAGAACAGCCATCTGCGCCAGGAAATCCGGCCAAATATGACAGTAATCATCAATATATAAATGAGGCTGACGGAAACGGTAACCGGATCGAAGGCAAGCGACATTAAAATGACCCCTGTAATGACGGTGAGTCCTTTGATGGAGGGATTCATATCATTTAGGAGCTCCCCCAATGCGCCTGATCTTATCATACGATAACCTCCCCGCAGATTTCTTGTGTTCTCCGGAGCGCCCATCTTAGCTTATTCTTCAAATGGGCTGAGAGCGGCGGGACGAGCTTATGCGCCCGAAGCTGCTCCTCCGGCCAATCCCATAATGCATCGGGGCGTCCGTCCCATTGAATGCTTCGCTCGCCGAGTACGATGACCCGATCGGCAAATTGCTGGACAAGCTCCATATCATGGGTAATCATGATGACGGTTAGTCCACGGTCTACCCGGGCGCGCAGCGAGTTCATCAGCTCCAGGGCAGAGTAAGCGTCCTGGCCGAAGGTCGGCTCGTCGCAGAGCAGCACCTGCTGCTCCTCAGACAGCATCGCGGCCACGCTTAATCGGCGTTTTTGTCCCTGGCTCAGGGCGAAGGGACTGAAGCCGCGACGGTGCTGCAGGCGATACTGCTCAAGCAGCGACTCGACCCGATCGGATACAGCCTCCTCAGACAGCTTCTGCAGCCGCAGGCCGAAGGCAAGCTCGTCGTAGACGGTATCAGTGACGAATTGATGCTCCGGATGCTGGAAAATGAGACCAACGCGCTTGCGCAGCTCCTTCTCCGGCCAGTCCGGCAAGGGTCGGCCAGAGAAGGTGATTCTGCCGGAGGATGGCTCCAATATGCCCGACAAGAGCGCGGCGAGGGTCGACTTCCCCGCCCCGTTCTGGCCGACGAGGGCAATGAACTGCCCGGCAGGGATCGACAGTGACAGCCTGTCGAGAATCTTCTGTCCTCCGCTGCGCTCGAAGGAAAGGCTATCGACCGACAGCAAGGCTTCCTTGCCGCTAGCATCGGCAGCCCCTTCGTCCGGCAGCTTGGATCGGGAGACATCGGTTTGCTCCAACTGCTGAAGCAGCGTTCTTTTTACGGAATCGGGTTTGCTCAGCCACAGTTCGGCCAGCTCGTCCCTGGTGAGCGGCTGCCATGAAGGTTCTCTGTCTATCTGCAGCTGCTCATGCAGGCGGACGGCCCCCGGCATCCATATTCCCAAATGCTGCGCCTCTTCTTTAAAATTGGCGAAATAGGTTCGGGGCTCCCCTTCGTAAACAAGTTTACCTTCTGTGCCCATCACGGCAAGGCGATCGACATAAGGCATCCAGGCATCGAGCTGGTGCTCGATCAGCAAGATGCTCATTTGCCGCTGCTTGCGGATGGAATGAATGAGATCGGCCAAGTGCGAGCAAGCCAGCGGATCCAGATTGGATGTGGGCTCGTCAAGGATGAGTACATCCGGATTCAAAGCCAGAGCGCAGGCTAGGGCGAGCCGCTGCTTCATTCCACCGGATAAAGTATGGATATGCGCGCTCCGCCAGTCGGTCAGATCGACAAGCCGCAGCGCTTCGTCGATTTTCGCGCTGATTTGTTCCCGTGGGCAGCCGATATTTTCCAGGCAAAAAGCAAGCTCCTCCTCCACCTTAAGCATGCAAAATTGGCTGTCCACGTCTTGGAACACAATGCCTACCTGCTGCGCAATTTCACCTGGATCCTGTCCCTCTAGGGATTTGCCATACAGATAAACGCCGCCTGTCACCAGGCTATCGATGGCTGACGGGTACACCCGGTTCAGGCAGAGGGCCAAGGAACTTTTCCCACAGCCGCTTGGACCAAGGAGCAGCAGCAATTCGCCTTGATGCAGCCGGAGGGAAATCGAGGAGAACACCTGCTCCTCCCCGTCCTCGCTGAAAGCCAGGGATAAATTTTTTGTCTCCAAGACCATCGGTTTATCCATCGTTTCTTGATTCGGGAGCAACGTATTCATTACTGCTTCACCGAGGTTCGTTGTTGATTGGCGCTTTGGACAGCGGCCTTCCCGATGGGAAAGCTCCTCAATACGCCTGTCCGGGCCAGCGCATCGGATATCCATTTGCCTAGCAGGCCGGCGATCACTGCACCGCTGATAACCCGGACGATGAACATCGAGATGACTAGACCCGTGGACAAAGCGGCGAAGCCGGATTGAAAGAAGCCCCAGCCAAAGCTGAATACGGCCGCGCCTACGCCTGCGCCCATGAGCACTGCTGTGTTGTAGTAACGGTATCTTACGGCGGCGAATACCGCTTCCGCGCCGAGGCCTTGAATAAAGGCCGACAGAATCAGGATCGGGCCGGTGACGTTGCCGATCAATACCTCGATCGTCCCGGCGATCGTCTCGGACAGCAGGGCTGCTCCGGGCTTGCGCAAGATATAGGCTGAAATGATCGAAACGATAAACCATATGCCGAAGATGACCTCATATCCCATCGGACCCATAAAGCCGACGAGCACATTGCCTATCTGCAGGAAAATCAAATAGACGACAGCAAACACGACGGACAGCGAGCTGAGAACGATAATGTCGCGAAGCTTCCAGGATGACATCCTTATTCCCCCTTCCTCTGCACATGCTCCGGTTTGGCTGACGGGCTGTTGCAGGAGATTGTGGCCGTCATGACTAGATGGGAAGTCTTGGTGCTTGACGTGACAAAGGCATTTTCGAGTGAACGAAACACCTGTTGGGCGGTTCCATCCAGGCGGCTAGCGTAATGAATTCCGCCGGAGAACGTTCCCTCGGCTTCCGCCGCTTTGACCGCATCATAAATGACGTCCATGTAGTGGGGCACCCCCATCGGGTAAAGGGCGAATTGAGCTGCGGTATCAACCGATGTTTTGTTCCCTTCGTTCAAACGGACATCGTCCTCAGACATGAAGACATCTCCTTCCGTATCTCCCGGGCAGCCTACGGAAAAGGTTGCGCTAAGAACGACATGCTCACCGCTTTTTGCCGCCTGCAGGAAAATGGATTTAACTACGTCGAACACATGCTCATGGCGGCCGCGCACGCAGGTGCTGACGTCATCGCTTTGAACCCAGACCTTGGACGTATCGGTATGCTCCAGCGCTCCAAGAATGATCGGAACGAACCGGTCGCTCATCGGAAACAGAGAGAACCGGCAGCCGACGATGCGGCTGGTGCCGCAGGCCGCGGCTTGAATGTTGTGGTTGAATGAATTGGTCATGATGCTTTTCCTCCCCTGGTTAATTTAAATTATCGCTGATAACGACAAAAAAACCGCACCCGAAGAGTGCAGTTATATCGATACAGCCTGTGTCTGCTTAAACATTTTAAAGCAAGCACGCAGCGCTATTTATCGTTTCCCCGCACTTCCCCACGCTAGTATGATCTAGATCGGGTGTAAAGGGTTAACCGTTCCTCAAGCGGGAACGATCTCTCAGCCAGCAAAGGCACCCCTAGTGCATTTTTTCGTGATGCGGTTGTCAATGGTTCCCATTATACAGAGTTCCTTTCAATTGTAAAGCCTTGTTTAAATGAAGTGGTCTATATTCTCGCAAATATTCATATTGTAACGGTAGAAGAGAGGACAAGGAGCGTGCGGATCGTGAACAAGGCAAAGATGACATTCCGGTTCGATGAACATGGGCAACAAGCGCACAGTGCACAGAAGGCTGGAGATCGCCAGCGGCTGGAGGCCACCCCCGCTTCAGGGCATGACAAGCCGCCCGAGCGATCAGAACAGGAACCGAAGGATACTCCTATAACTTACCGTGCGGTGGAAACGATAGATTATTGGGGAGATCCCTTTACAGACCATACAGGAACAGGGATTGCCCTATTGCCAGAGCATGCCGAGCCAGGCGGCGGAGATTATTATTTTCGTAAAACGCGGACCTCCTGGTGGAAGGTTGCCGGCTCGCTGACCGGCGCGATCGTGACCGGAGCGCTCTTTGGATTCGTCGTTCTGTCCATGTTCGACCAGGAAATGACGGTGCCGATCCCTGGAATTAGCGTGCCGAAGCAGGGGGCGGCCGGAGAAGCGGCCGATATTCCCGTACTGGGCAGTGTCATTACGGAGGAACAGGTTCCGCTCGTACAGGTCGTTCTGCCTTCGCAGAGCTATCATTTCCTGCAGTACGGCGTGTTCAGCACAGCGGAAGGCGTTGCCCTGGCCCAGGAACAATTGCGCTCCGCGGGAATTGCCGCCGCGCGGGATACCTTGGATGAGAAGCGGGTCTATGCGGGAGTCTCCCCGGACCGTGAGGAAGCTAAACTGCTGAGCGGGAGGCTGAAGACAGGAGGCGTTCACCTCATTTTGCATGAAATTGCCTTGCCTGAATCGGCTACGATGGAATATAAAGGGGATGCGGCATCCCTCCAGCAATATTTGGCGCAGAGTGCGGATCTCGCCTATATGCTCAGCTCCTCCTCGGCAGCTCTTCTGGGAGAAGCTTCTCCCGGGCGCCAGAGCCAGGAGGAAATCGGCCGGCTAAGGGAGAGCCATCAGCTGTGGACCAAAAGCGCCGCCGACGTTCGAGGCAAGCTGACGGCAGCCGCGGAGGCTGAAGCAAAGGAGATGGAGAAGGCGATGAACAGTGCGGTTGAGGCGATGGAGGAATTTAACGAGAAGGGCGAGCAAACCATGCTCTGGGAAGTGCAGAACGAAGTGATGCGGTTCATTCTGGCGGAACAAAAGCTGGTCGGAGGCCAAGAAGGGCTGTAAATGAACCATCAAAAGGCAGGGAATTGGAAATAGTTGCCCCTGCCTTTTTTATGTTTGTATTGCCGATCAATTAACCTTATAATAATGAAGTGCAAAGTGTCAAAAAATGGCGAGGTTAACAGCTCTGAACTTATTCGGGCGACAGCCGGGCAAAGGAGCATATGAACTTGGAAATTGCAGCTTCATCATCGCAGTATGTCATATTGGCCTCGACTTCACCGCGCAGACGGGAATTGCTGGCTTCCTTACATATTCCGTTTGAGGTGATTCCAAGCGAAGCGGACGAAACTACGCCGGAGCAATGGGAGCCGGAGCGAATCGTGATGGAGCTTGCGCTGCGCAAGGCCAAGGCGGTTCAGGCAACGCTTGAGCCAGCAACGCGCGAAGCCGTTATCATCGGCAGCGATACAATTGTCGTCTTGGACGGACAAGTGCTTGGCAAGCCCAAGGATGAAGCGGAGGCAGCTTCCTTGCTCCGTTCCCTGCAGGGACGAAGCCACGATGTGTATACTGCCGTGGCCTGCATCGATGTGATTACTGGAAGAACGGAAGTCGAATATCGCCGTACGACCGTTACGATGAGAACCGCAGCCGAGGAAGAGATCGCCGCATATGCCAGGACCGGAGAAGGCTTGGACAAAGCGGGCGCTTATGCGATACAAGGACTCGGGTCGATTTTTGTCACGGGAATCGAAGGCTGTTATTTTAACGTGGTTGGACTGCCGCTATCCTTGCTGAGCGAGATGCTGGGCCATTTTGGAATCCATGTGTTGCGGTAATTAAATCCAGTCAAAAATGATGTAACAAATAACTTCATACGTACGTTGTTGTAAGAAAAGGAAGAGATAAAGCATATCCTTCCGCTATGAATTTTGCTGGCGGCCGGTGATCCGGACCCATGCCTAATCATTCGGAAGCGAGGGATATGAATGGATATGCCGCAATATTTGCTGCGGGACATGCCTCTTGAGGAGAGACCCAGAGAACGCATGATGCAATACGGAGCCGGATCACTCAGCAACGCTGAGCTGCTGGCGATATTGTTTCGCACGGGAACCCGGGATGAATCGGCCATACATCTGGCTCAGCGCGTGCTGAGCGGAATTGGCGGACTCCGCCAGCTGGTGGATCTCAGCCTGGATGAGCTGATGAAGCTCAAAGGCATCGGCCCTGCCAAAGCGGTGCAGCTTAAGGCGGGAATCGAACTGGGGCAGAGGCTTGCCAAGACGCGGCTCCCGGAGGCCCAGATCATTCGCAGTCCGCGGGATGCAGCGGATTTATTGATGGAGCAGCTGCGTTATTTGCAGAAGGAACATTTTGTCTGTTTATTTTTGAATACGAAAAATCATATCATTGCTCAGGAGACGCTTTCCATGGGAAGCTTGAATTCCTCGATCGTCCATCCGCGCGAGGTGTTTCGCGCAGCGATTAAATGCAGCAGCGCGTCTGTCGTATGCGCCCATAATCATCCTAGCGGAGATCCGACGCCAAGCCCGGAGGATATCCGGATGACAAGGCGCCTATGCAAAGCCGGGGAAATCGTCGGCATCGATGTGCTGGACCACATCGTGATTGGAGACGGGGAATTCGTAAGTTTGAAGGAGCAAGGCTTGATGTAATATAATAGACCAGATACAGAAGGAAAGGAAGATTACAGCATGTTAGGTGGTTTCACGAAAGATTTAGGAATTGATTTGGGTACGGCGAATACGCTCGTTTATATTCGAGGCAAAGGAATTATAGTGAGAGAACCGTCGGTAGTAGCGATGAATACTGATAATAAGAGCATTGTAGCGGTCGGGGAATCGGCCAAGAAGATGATCGGAAGAACACCGGGCAACATCCGTGCCATCCGTCCGATGAAGGACGGCGTTATCGCCGACTTTGATACCACCGCAACGATGATTAAATATTTTATTCGCCAGGCTCAGAAGCAGCGTTCCTTGTTCCAACGCCATCCGAACGTGATGGTCTGCGTGCCTTCTGGCATTACGGCGGTGGAACAGCGTGCGGTTGAGGATGCCACGAAGCAGGCAGGAGCACGTGAAGCCTACACGATTGAAGAGCCGTTTGCGGCAGCCATTGGTGCAGATCTTCCCGTATGGGAGCCGACCGGGAGCATGGTTGTAGACATCGGCGGCGGAACGACAGAGGTGGCTGTTATTTCGCTCGGCGGCATTGTTACGAGCAAGTCGGCGCGCGTAGCCGGCGATGACATGGACGAGTCTATTATTCAATACATCAAGCGCCAATATAACCTGATGATCGGCGAGAGAACGTCGGAGCAGCTTAAAATGGATGTTGGCTCGGCGCTGCCGCTCGAGCAGGTGGAATCGATGGAAATCCGCGGCCGCGACCTCGTTACGGGGCTGCCAAAGACCATTTCTATCACTTCCGACGAAATTACCGAGGCGCTCGGCGATACAGTGAACGCCATCGTGGAAGCGGTGAAGGTCACCCTGGAGAAATGTCCGCCCGAGCTGGCGGCCGATATTATGGACCGCGGTATTGTGTTGACGGGGGGCGGCGCATTGCTGCGCAACCTTGACAAGCTACTGGCCAAAGAGACGGGCATGCCTGTCATCGTGGCCGAGCATCCGCTCGATTGTGTTGCCATCGGTACGGGGAGAGCTCTCGATAACATCCATTTGTTCAAATCAAGAAGCAGTTCGCCCCTTCGCAAGCGCTAATCTTTAGCGCTGAAGAACGGGAGAATGTGCACTATTTATGATAAAACGGCGCCGTCCTGACATGGACGGCTGTGCCGTTTTTCTATAGGTGGACTCGTGGAGAGGAGAAATTGCAAGGTTGGAGGGTGCTTAAACTGTTTAAGCTGCTTGGCAACAAAAGATTATTTATTTTGCTGATGGGACTTATTCTGTTTATCGCTATAATGGGATTTACGCTCGGTCCCCGGGCGAATTTGTCGTGGCCGGAGAAGTTTGTAAAAGATACGGTGGGCTTCGTGCAGT
Source organism: Paenibacillus woosongensis (assembly GCF_030122845.1). Classification (NCBI taxonomy): domain Bacteria; kingdom Bacillati; phylum Bacillota; class Bacilli; order Caryophanales; family Paenibacillaceae; genus Paenibacillus; species Paenibacillus woosongensis. The sequence goes on along the minus strand of NZ_CP126084.1, from coordinate 4,030,766 downwards.
CGATTTTTTATAAGCCTACCTCGTATATCGCCGGCTTGATTGAGGATGTCTCTAACTTGCGCGCTCTGCAGGAGGAGAACGAGAGCCTGAAGATTGCACTGTCTCATTACACAAGAGATAAAGCCATCTATAATCGGATTGAGCAGGAGAACATCCGGCTTCAGGAATTGCTTAATTTTACAGAAGCCCAGAAGAATCAATACAATTACACCTACCGGATTGCCCAGGTGGTCAGCGTAAATAACGATCCGATCAATCGGACGATTAAAGTGAACCTGGGGAGCAATGACGGCGTCAAGGTGGGGTATGCGGTTATTTCTGCTGAAGGGCTTGTAGGTACGGTTAGCCGAGTCAGCAATTTTACGTCTACCATCAAGCTGCTTACGACCATGGACGCGAAGGATCCGAATTCGAACGGCATCTCCGCTACGGCTCAGGGAAAAGAGAATGAAGTGTTTGGCGTCGTCGAGTCCTACGATCCCGACAAGGACATGTTCCTGATGAATAAAATCGATGATACTTCTTCGCTCGCAGTCGGCGATACCATTGTGTCCTCCGGCGTCGGCGGAGCATTTCCGCGAGGGATGGTCATCGGTACAGTCAAGGATATTCAGGTTGGCGAATACGGGTTGACATATACGGCATTCATCGAGCCCGCAGCCAGCTTCACGGACTGGAAAGAGTTGATTGTGGTATATACACCGGAGGTCTTGGAGTAGTGAGGAATCGTAAATATATAATGATCCTGCTGGTGTTCGTATTGTTTATTATCGAGGGGACGGTCATTCCCTGGATAATCCCTGATGCGTGGCAGACGCGCATTGTTCCTCACCTGGCCTATATCGCCATTCTGTTTATTACCATTTACGACAACCGGCATAGCGGCTTGGTGCTGGGTCTTCTTTTTGGGCTGCTGCAGGATGTCGTATTCTACGGGGCGATCATTGGAGCTTATTCTTTCGCCATGGGGCTGTCCAGCTATTTGCTTGGCCTTGTGTTCCGCTCGCCGAGAGCTCCGCTGCCGCTGATGCTGATCGTCGTAATAATCGGCAGCCTGCTGCTGGACTCGATCCTATTCGGCACTTACTCGCTGTTTGAACTGACACATCAGCCTTATACCTGGGCTTTAATGACTTTTATTATCCCAAACGTATTCGTTCACGTCGTATTTGCTTTGATTATTTACGTCCCTCTCAGACGCCAGCTGGAGCTGATTACGAAGCGTCGTTCTTCCGAGAGCCAAGCCTGATATTTCGTGCTTTTCCATAAGAAGCAGGAACTTGGGTGCTCTTGCACGAAATGAATAGGGGGGAGGGACAGGCTTATGACAGTGAAATCGAAGCACGTTACGATCAAGGGCATCAAAGATGGCCTGGTATTCCTGCTTGACGATGAGTGTGATTTGCAACAGCTTCTGGATGAGCTGCGCTATAAATTGGAGCATAGCCACCAGAATATTCTGACAGGGCCGATTATTCATGTAGATGTCAAATTGGGCAAGCGAATCGTAACAGATGCAGAGAAGGAAATGATCCTTGATATATTGAAGCAAAAAGGCAATTTGCTAGTCCGGTCGGTAGATTCGCCATTAGCGGAAGAAGACCGTCCCAAGGAAGGGCAGCTCACGACGATAATCGGGATTGTGCGCTCCGGGCAGATTCTGCAGCATGACGGCAATCTGCTGTTTCTCGGAGACGTCAATCCGGGAGGGACAATCTCCTGCACCGGTGACGTGTATATTCTGGGGGCTTTGCGGGGAATGGTCCATGCCGGGGCAGAGGGCAAAGAAGATGCCATCATCGCAGCTTCGTTTTTATCACCGACGCAGCTGCGCATTGCCGAAGTCTATAGCCGGCCTCCAGACGAGTGGGATCATCGCGAGAGCAGCATGGAATTCGCTTTTTTGCGTGACGGGATGATGCAGATTGACAAAATTACGAACATAACCCGGGTGCGTCCGGACTTTAAGATGTTCAAAGGGGTGTAAACTATGGGAGAAGCTATCGTTGTCACTTCGGGCAAAGGCGGCGTAGGGAAGACGACTACGTCCGCGAATATCGGTACGGCTCTGGCGCTGCTTGGCAAGAAGGTATGTCTCGTCGATACGGACATCGGCCTGCGGAACCTGGATGTCGTGATGGGCCTGGAGAACCGGATCATCTATGATTTGATCGACGTGGCCGAAGGGCGCTGCCGCCTGAACCAGGCTTTGGTGAAGGATAAACGTTTTGATGAATTGTACATGCTGCCCGCCGCGCAAACGAAAGACAAGAATGCCGTGTCGGAAGAGCAGGTCAAGGATATCGTTCTTGAACTGAAGAAGGAATATGAATACGTTATTATCGATTGCCCTGCTGGAATAGAACAAGGCTTCAAAAATGCGATCGCCGGAGCAGATCAAGCGATTGTCGTCACGACACCGGAAAATGCCGCTGTCCGTGATGCGGATCGGATCATCGGCCTGCTCGAGAGCTCGCATATCGGTTCGCCGAAGCTGGTCGTAAACCGGATTAAGGTCGATATGGTGAAGTCGGGAAGCATGCTGGATATCGAAGGTATTTTGCAGGTGCTCAATATCGATCTCATCGGCATCGTGCCGGATGACGAGCTTGTCATCAAAGCGGCGAACAATGGGGAGCCTACCGTAATGAACCCCGATTCAAAGGCCGCGATTGCCTATCGTAACATTGCCCGGCGCATATTGGGAGACACCGTCCCTCTCATGCTGCTTGACCAGAAGAAAGGCATGTTTACACGCTTTAAGAAGTTTTTCGGAATGGGTTGATCCTTGTTGTTCTTCAAACTCAAAAAAATCGATTGGCTTATGGTGACAATCCTGGTCTTGTTTATGATTATGAGCACGATGCTTGTTCACAGTGCAATAGCTCCATATGCGCCCGATTTCAAGAACTACGATTTAAAGACTTTAATGTTCTATGGCCTCGGCTTTGCCGTGGTATTCGGCATGTCGATCGTCGATTACCGCACGTTGCTACGCTATAGCTGGTATGTATATGGAACGGGCAGCTTGCTGCTCGTTCTTGTCTTCTTGTTTGCGCCGGAAATTAATGGCGCACGGAGCTGGTTTGAGCTTCCGGGAGGCCTATTGTTTCAACCGGCAGAGCTCGTCAAAATCATTTTGATTATGACTACGGCCTATTTGCTCGGGAAGCGGGAAGGCCGGCTGCTCAGCTTCCGGCGCGACGTTGTTCCGATTACGGCGGTAACCTTGCTGCCTTTCCTGCTGGTGCTGATTCAACCGGATTTGGGGAATGCGATCATCTATCTGGTTGTACTCTGCGCCATGCTATGGATCGGCAACACGAAATACAGCCATGTGCTCGTTGGCCTGACGGCATTCGTGGCTTTCCTGATCGTGTTCGTTACATTATTTAATGCTTATAACACGCAAATTCACGATTATCTGGCCGATAAAGGGAAACTGCACTGGTATCAGCGGATCAATACGTTTATCAATCCGGATTTGGCCTCGAATGATGCCAAGCACCAGTCCAGCTATGCCCAAATTGCGATTGGTTCCGGCGGGCTGACGGGTGACGGTTTTTTACAGGGCGAGCTAAAAAATAAACGGTTTGTTCCTTACCCGTATTCGGACTCGATATTCGTCGTCGTAGGCGAGGAATTCGGCTTTGTAGGCTCATCCTTACTGATGCTGCTCTACTTTTTGTTTATTTACAGGATGATTCAAATCGCGCTCCGCTGTATAGATAAGCGGGGAGCTTATATCATCGTGGGCATTGCGGCGATGTTTCTGTTCCAAATTTTCGAGAATGTAGGCATGATGATTGGCCTGATGCCGATTACAGGCATTACGCTGCCGTTTATTAGCTACGGAGGAACGTCGCTGCTGTTGAATATGCTGTGCATTGGGCTGGTATTCAGCATTATGCTTCACCAGGAGAAATATAAGGTAGATTAGAGCTGGGGCCGGCGCTGTAAGCGCCGGTTTTTTGCGTTCAATAAATGCGTAATGGGCTTGCCTTCATCAGAGAAGCTTGTTCATATTCCGTTCAAACCGCTCATAAACTAAATACAACATGTTTGCCGGGTACAGCCTGCCATGTTGCACGTATCGGAAAGAAATCGCCTGATGCTATTCGGAGGGGATATGGACGATGGACGTAAAATCGAATGTGAAGCGGCGGCGGGAAGAACGAATCAAGCAGCTTGTCTCGGGCGGACATCCCTATATGAAAGAAGTTAATTATGGATTGCAGGAGATGACGCGGCCCTCTGCAGACAGATACCCTGTAATACGGGACATGGACCATGCAGGGGACGACCAGCGCCCGCAGGATATCCGCCAGAGTGCGAAAAATGCGTCGGACAAGGAGCAGGATCCGGAATGGATGTGGAAGCATGGACAAGGCCGCTGGAATGATACGGGTTTGTTCGGCCGGGAGGATTCAGTCATGCCGAAGGATGGAAAGGGATCTTCCTTCTGGGGGATGCTGTTCATTCGTCTCTGCATCAGCATGCTGATCTTTGCCGGACTATGGGCCGTTAACCGGTATGAGCCGCCTTGGGCGGGATCCATCCGCCTATTCGTGGCCCATTCTTTAACCTATGAAATGGACTTTGGGGCCGCCGAAGCATGGTATAAGCGCAATTTTGGCGGAGCTCCGACTTTCATACCGATCTTTCGGCAAAACGAAGATAAAGGGGTTAAAGTCAACAATGCGAGCAGCTTCTCTGCTCCGCTCGACGGCAGAATTGCCAGTGCGTTCGCACTCAGTTTAAGGGGAATTAACATCGTGCCCGCTAATGATTCGAGTGCGGGCTTACAGGTTAAAAGCGTAGAAACAGGTAGGGTGCTCAGCGTCGGCAACGATGCCTTCACAGGTGAGACGGTTGTCGTTCAGCATGCCGGAGGTTACGTGTCTATTTACGGCAACCTGCAGCAATCCTTTGTAGAAAAAGGGGACTGGCTAGAGTCCGGGGATTTGGTCGGGAAGCTGGCAGTATCATCCGAACAGAACGTGCCGACCCTTTATTTCGCATTGAAGAAGAATGATCGCTATATTGATCCTGCGGATGTGATTCCATTTGATTAGATGGGGCGGCATTGCGATATCTTTTCACCCGTTGTTTGTCCTCGTCATGCTGGCATCTGTCATTACAGGCCATTTCCTGGAGCTGCTGACTTTGTTTGCGATCGTCTTCATTCACGAGTGGGGGCATGTGGCCGCTGCAAAATGGTTTGGCGTCCATGTTCTTTCTGTGCAGCTGCTGCCGTTTGGCGGCGTTGCCGTAATGGAGGATACGGCTTATTTGAATGCGGGGCGCGAGATGATGATTGCGCTAGCCGGGCCTTTGCAGAACGGGCTGCTGATTGGCTGCGCCTGGCTCCTGCATGCCGCCGGATTGTGGGACGGGCCCTACTATGACTATTTTGTACAGGGAAATGTGCTCATCGCATTGTTCAATTTGCTTCCGGTTCTGCCGCTGGACGGGGGAAAGATATTCCAGTCGCTCTGCAGTATTATTCTGCCGTACCATTTGGCGCTTGTCTGGTCGCTGCGCATCAGCTTGTTGTTCAGCCTTCTGCTTATCGGATATGCGCTGTATCCTCTGTTCTCACAGGGCGGAATGCTTCAGTTGAACCTGCTGTTAATAGGGCTGTTTCTGCTCTATTCCAATTATGTGGATTACCGCAACATTCCCTATCGTTTCATGCGATTTCTGATGAACAGGGAGCGTTCGTTCTCGCGCCATTTGCTTCATGGCAGCCTGGCGCAACCGATTGTAGCGGATAAAGTGCAACCTTTGGACCATATTTTGCGTCTTTTTAAAAGGGAAAAATACCATTTTATCTATGTGATGAACCGCCAGGGAAGGATCATTGCCGTTGTGCCGGAGCAACGGGTTATTTCCTCCTATTTTAAAGGCGGGCCTGCGGCATAGTATCCTGCCGTGGTATAATCACATCATATTCATTGCGTTGCAATGCAGACAGAGGGTGAGATCGTGAAACGGATGATTATTCACTGCAATTCCGGCTCTACCGAAATGGCGCTCCAGGAGGACGGCAGACTGGTGGAGTATGCCGTAGAGCGCTGTCAGGCCAAGGGGCTTGTCGGCAGTTTTTTTAAAGGGCGCGTAGTCAATGTGCTTCCCGGCATGCAGGCTGCCTTCGTGGATATCGGGCAGAAGAAGAATGCTTTTCTATATATCGATGACGTGCTTCATCCACATCTGGAAAGACAACCGAAAGTTAAACCGCCGATTTCCGAGCTGCTTCAGCCTGGCCAGGATATTATCGTGCAGGTTGTAAAGGACGCCATCGGCAACAAAGGACCGAGAGTTACGACGCATTATTCCCTTCCCGGCCGCTGGCTCGTATACATGCCTTCAGCTGCATATGTTGCGGTCTCCAAGAAGATTTTAGACGAAGATAAAAGACATCGGCTTAAAGCGATCGGCGATGAGCTTCGGCAGGAGGAGGAAGGGCTTATTCTCCGTACAGTGGCCGAGCTTGAGGAGCTGGAAGCCATTGCCATGGACCTGTCCCTGCTCCGCAAACAGTGGTCAGGGATATTGGAGAAGAGCAAGACGCATATCGCGCCCGCTCTTCTGCATCAGGAACTTAGCATGGTTCAGCGGCTGATGAGGGATGTGTACAGTCCAGAGACGGATGAGATCATTATGGACTGCCCCAAGCGGGCCGCTGAAGTGGCCGCGTTCCTGGAGATGATGATTCCCGGTCATGAGCAGGCCATCAAAATTTACGATAAGGAAGTTCCTCTATTTGAGTTTTATGGCGTGCAGAGCCAGCTGGATAAGGATTTCCAGCGGAAGCTGTGGCTGCCTGGCGGGGGATACTTGGTGTGGGATCAGACCGAGGCGCTGACCGTTATTGACGTCAACACAGGGAAATACATCGGCGGAAACTCGCTGGAGGAAACGGTGTTCCAGACCAATCTCGAAGCGGCGGCCGAAATGGCCAGGCTGATTCGTCTCAGGGACACTGGGGGCATTATCATCATCGATTTCATCGATATGGATCGCGAGGAGCACAGGGATGCCGTGTTGGACAAGCTTCACAGCTGCATGCAGGGTGATCGGACCCAGCATCATATTCTTGGCTGGACACGGCTTGGATTGCTTGAAATGACGCGAAAGCGAATACGGGAGGAGACAGCTGCTTCGGGCATGGATTAAATTTGCGGAATCGATTGATTTTGACCTTTTCCCGTGATATTATAGTTAAGTATGTGTCATGAGTGTAGCTTGTGCACATGCTGTAACCGCTCCGATCAGGTTAACAAGATCGTCGCATAACGCGGCGCACCTGAATTAGGCGAGTCTGAGACATGAGGAGGTGCAAGCAAATGTACGCAATTATCGAAACTGGCGGTAAACAATACCGTGTTCAAGAGGGCGATGTTCTTTACATCGAGAAATTGAACGCAGAGGACGGCGCAAGCGTGACGTTCGACCGTGTATTGGCTGTATCCAAAGGCGACGGTTTGGTAGCGGGAACTCCTGTAGTAGCCGGTGCTAGTGTAACAGCGAAAGTTGAGAAGCACGGCAAAGGCCGCAAGGTTGTCGTTTATAAATACAAACCGAAGAAGAACTACCACAAGAAACAAGGTCATCGTCAACCATACACGAAAGTGACCATCGAGAAAATCCAAGCGTAAGAAGGTGACGTACCTTGATTAGCGTCTCCATATTGCGTCGCAAGGATAACGAAATACATGGTTTCAAAGTAGAAGGTCATGCCCATTATGCCGAGCCAGGCCAAGACATTGTGTGCGCCGGGGTATCCGCCGTTACCGTTGGAACGGTGAATTCCATCGAGACGCTGACCGGAGTCGTCATGGATTCCAAGATGAAGAACGGGTTCTTGAACGCGAGTCTTCCTCATGTGGAGCAGCCGAAAGCTCTGGAGCAGGCACAGCTTCTCCTTGCTTCTATGGTCGTTATGCTGCAAAGTATCGAAATGTCATACGGTGAGTATATTCAGATACAAGATATCATTACTTAAAGAAGGAGGTAGACTATAATGTTGAAATTGGATCTCCAGTTATTCGCATCCAAGAAGGGTGTAGGTTCCACAAAGAACGGTCGTGACAGTATCGCTAAACGCCTTGGCGTGAAACGTGCTGACGGCCAAACTGTAACAGGCGGAAGCATTCTTGTTCGCCAACGCGGAACGAAGATTCATCCGGGTACCAACGTGGGAATCGGTAAAGACGACACGCTGTTTGCGAAAGTCGATGGCGTTGTTAAATTCGAACGTTGGGGACGCGATCGCAAGAAAGTGAGCGTCTACCCTGTGGAAGTTGCTCCTGTAGCGGCAGCAGTTGAAGCTTAATAGCTTGCTTATAAGCCCTCGGCACTCGTGCCGAGGGCTTTTTTGAGATTACTTGTTTCACTAGACTTTTTTAAGTCCATGCCGGGACAAGGATTGTGATATACTGGGTAAAGATGTTAAAAATAAAAAGGTCATGTACCCAATTGAAGAGGAACGGGGAAATTCATGAAACATCGGTTCACAGTGCCGGTCATTGCCGGAACGCTAACGCTTGCTTTGTTGGTGATATTGTACTTCGTTGAATCGACAGTATGGTATGTTGTGTTGTGCGTAGGTTTGCTGGCGGTGTTGTGGGGTTATAACAAATATGTAAAGGATCGGGCGGCGGATGAAAGGAAGCAGCTGCTGGAATCGGTACAAAGAACCGCGGCTGCCACACTGGGTCACCATCGGCATGATTGGATGAACGACCTGCAAATTTTGTACGGATACATTCAACTGGGCAAGATTGATAAACTGGCCAGCTGTGTGGACAGAATAAAGGAAAGGATGGCCGTAGAGAGCAAAATATCCCGCTTGGGCATCCCTTCGCTGGTTTTTTATTTGCAATCTTTTCGTGAAGTAAACAGCTCGGTTCAACTGGAGGTCAGCATTGAAGACGACCTGGAGCTAGGCAAGCTGCTCACTGCCGAGGATGCGGAGGAGTTGACAGAGGCCATCATTGACACGATCCGGGCCTTCCAATTTGCCGGCCGTTCCTCTTGGGGAGAAATGCTGCAGCTTAAAATGTCGATTGGTCTTGACGATAACGAGTTGTCGGTCAGTTTCGTTCAAAAGGAAAGCTCAGGAAATACGGAAATCCTCTTTCAGCGGTTATCTGAAGTCTTGGACGGAAAACAAATTCGTGCAGAGCACGGAGACTCCGGGCAAGCTTCGGTACGGCTAAGGATGCTGTGCGGAAATTTAAAAGAGGTGAACGCATGTTTATAGATAAAGCGAAAGTGTATGTAAAAGGCGGCGACGGCGGCGACGGTATCGTTGCCTTCCGCCGGGAGAAATATGTTCCGGAAGGCGGTCCTGCGGGCGGCGACGGCGGGAAGGGCGGAGACGTCATATTCCGTGTAGACGAAGGTCTGCGCACGCTTATGGATTTCCGCTATCAGCGGCATTTCAAGGCGGATCGCGGTGTCAAGGGGCGAAACAAAAGCCAGCACGGGGCAAATGCCGAAAATATGATCGTTCGGATTCCGCCGGGAACGGTCATTATCGATGACGACACCCAGGAGGTGCTCGCCGATTTAACCCGGCACGGACAACAAATCGTAGTAGCGAGGGGAGGCCGCGGAGGCCGGGGCAATACCCGCTTTGCGACGCCGAGCAACCCGGCTCCAGAGCTCGCAGAGCATGGAGAGGAAGGCGAGGAGCGCTGGATTGTGCTGGAGCTTAAGGTGATGGCCGACGTGGGGTTGGTCGGATTTCCGAGTGTAGGCAAGTCTACGCTGTTATCCGTTGTATCTGCGGCTCAGCCGAAAATCGGGGCTTATCATTTTACGACCATCACGCCGAATCTCGGGGTGGTGGACGTCGACGAAGGGCGCAGCTTCGTTATGGCCGACCTCCCGGGCCTTATCGAAGGGGCGCATGAGGGCGTGGGTCTAGGTCATGAATTTCTTCGCCATGTGGAGCGGACGCGCGTTATTATTCATGTTGTCGATATGGCCGGATCGGAAGGCCGCGATCCGTTCGACGACTGGTTGAAGATCAACGAAGAGCTTAAGCTGTATAACGCCCAGCTCGAGAACCGTCCGCAGATCGTAGCTGCAAACAAGATGGATATGCCGGATGCGGCGGAACATTTGGAGAAGTTCCGCAAACAGGTAAGCGAGATTCGCCCTGATCTTGAAATCATGCCGATATCCTCCCTGACCCGTCAGGGGATCAAGGAACTGATTTACAGAACGGCCGATTTGCTTGATCAGATTCCGGAGGAGCCAGCGCTGGAGGAAGTTACCGAATTAAGCGAACGGAAAATTTACAAGCTGGAGAAGGAAGAGGAGCAGGACTTCGTGATTCGCCGCGAGAACGAGGACTTTGTCGTCGAGAGCGCGAAGATCGAAAGAATGATGAAGCGAATGCAATTGAATACGCATGACGCCATTCTCAAGCTTGCGCGTACCATGCGGCATATGGGCGTGGACGACGAATTACGGAGACGCGGCGCCAAGGACGGAACGATTGTCCGAATCGGCGATTTTGAATTCGAATTTGTTGAGGGAAGCAGCTACTATTAAAGTCTTTATGGAGAGCACCTGTAAAGGGTGCTCTTTGTTGTATATCGGCAAAAACCGCGCTCAGGGGAAATCCGCGAAAATCTGTGCGGAAAATAGGTTGCCTCCAGACTTTTTTTTCGTTATAATGTCCACTATACGAAAACATTAGTCTTTAAGGGGAGGACGTTTGTGAAGGAGCGTTATTACTTGGTCCGTGAAGATATTTTGCCGGAAGCAGTGATCAAGACGCTTCAGGTGAAGCAGCTGCTTGCTGCCGGGGACGTTAAAACCGTGCATGAAGCGACGCTCCAGGTCGGGCTTAGCCGCAGTGCTTTTTATAAGTATAAGGACGGCATTCATCCGTTGAACCAGATGGAGCGGGAAGAAATCGTCACGATATCGTTCGATCTGGAACATCGCTCCGGCATCTTATCCCAAGTACTTTCCTTGCTTGCCGGATCGGGAGGGAATGTGCTTACGATCAATCAGAGCATTCCTTTACAGGGAAGAGCAAATGTTGTCATCTCCGTGGAAACTTCGCGGCTGACGGAGGAGCTGGATAAGATGCTCAAGGCATTGCAAGAAATCTCCGGCGTGAAGAAAATTCAAATCGTCGGTCAAGGATAGGTATTTCCCGCAGCAATACAATTCGACATAAACAACCCGTATAGGGAACAGGAGGGGACTTATATTGAAACCCGTTAAGGTAGGATTACTGGGGCTTGGCACCGTAGGAACCGGCGTTGTGCGCATCGTCGAAGGACATCAGGAGGATTTGAGCAGTCAAGTCGGATCTCCAATTATCATCGAGAAGGTGGCCGTTAAAAATCTGGAGAAGGCCAGAAGCATTGAAATCGAGCAAAGCAAGCTTACGGAAGATCCTTGGGAGGTGATCCGCGATCCGGAAATCGATGTCATCGTCGAGGTGATGGGAGGTGTGGAGGCTGCCAAGGAATATATCCTCGAAGCGCTGGATCGGGGAAAACATATTGTAACGGCAAACAAGGATCTTATGGCGCTCTATGGCTCGGAGATCATGGCCAAGGCGTTGGAGAAGCAATGTGATGTATTCTATGAAGCGAGTGTGGCCGGGGGGATTCCGATCATCCGGACGCTGATCGAGGGCTTCTCTTCGGATCGAATCGTTAAGATTATGGGGATCGTCAATGGGACGACAAACTATATTCTGAGCAAGATGAGCCAAGAAGATGCATCCTACGAGGATGTCCTCAAGGAAGCGCAGGAGCTTGGCTATGCCGAAGCTGACCCGACTTCAGACGTGGAAGGCCTGGATGCGGCCCGCAAGATGGTCATCTTGGGAACGCTCGGCTTCAGAACGAACGTGGAGTTGAGCGATGTCGATGTCCGGGGGATTTCGAGCGTGTCCAAGGAGGATATCGCTTATGCGAAGAAGCTGGGCTATGAGATGAAGCTGCTCGGCATCGCCGATCGCCAGGACGATGAATTCAGTGTCAGCGTTCAGCCGACAATGGTGAAGAAGAGTCATCCGATCGCTGCCGTCAACGGCGTATTCAACGCTGTTTATGTCCATGGCGAGGCGGTTGGCGAGACGATGTTCTACGGCGCTGGAGCCGGGGAAATGCCGACGGCCACTTCGGTAGTCGCTGATTTGGTTGCGGTAGTGAAGAATCTGAAGCTCGGAGTCAACGGCCTGAAAGCAATGGTTCCTTATAAAACGAAGAAGCTGAAGAGCGACGAGCAAATCGCCTACAAGAACTTCCTGCTGCTTGAAGTCGACGACAAAGCTGGCGTGCTAGCCCAAATTACTCAAGTGTTCGGGGAATATGATGTCAGTCTGGAATCGGTCGTGCAATCGCCAAATGAGCATACGCCGGATGCTGAAATCATTATCGTTACTCATCATGCCTCGAAGGCGAACATGGATAAAGTGCTGAAGCATTTCGAGACACTGAAGGTTATTCGCCGCGTTAAGAGCGTGTACCGCGTAGAAGGTTAAAGATCTTCTCGTTTATTCCTAATAATAAAAGGGGTTTTTATTTCATGAGATATCTTGGATTGCTTCATACCTACAAAGAGTATTTGCCTATTAACGACAACACGCCGCTGCTAACGCTGCATGAAGGCAATACGCCGCTCGTTCGTGCTGATAATTTGTCCGAGGAGCTGGGGCTCGATCTGTATTTTAAATACGAGGGTCTGAACCCAACGGGTTCATTTAAAGACCGCGGAATGGTCATGGCCGTGGCTAAGGCGATTGAGGAAGGCAGCAACACGATTATGTGCGCCTCTACGGGGAACACGTCCGCTGCCGCTGCGGCGTATGCAGCGCGTGCAGGGCTGAACTGCATCGTGCTGATCCCGAACAATAACATCGCTCTCGGCAAACTGGCCCAAGCGATGATTTACGGAGCCAAAGTTATTGCCATCGAAGGGAACTTTGACCGTGCGCTTGAAATCGTCCGCGATATTACGGCGAAGCATCCGATTACGCTGGTGAACTCGGTGAACCCGTACCGCATTGAAGGACAGAAGACGGCAGCGTTTGAAGTTTGCGACCAATTGGGTAAAGCGCCGGACGTCCTGGCGATTCCAGTCGGCAATGCGGGGAATATTTCTGCATACTGGAAGGGCTTTAAGGAGTATCAGCAGCATGGCAAGAGCAACTCACTTCCGCGCATGGTCGGCTTTGAAGCCGAAGGAGCGATGGCTATCGTTAAAGGTGAGCCGATCCTGGAGCCCGAAACTGTTGCGACCGCAATCCGCATCGGCAACCCGGCAAGCTGGAAGACGGCAGTAGCCGCCGCAGAGGAGTCTGGTGGACAGATCAATTACGTAACCGATGAAGAAATTTTGACAGCGTATAAGACGATCGCGGCGCGTGAAGGCATTTTTGCGGAACCGGCTTCTGCGGCATCTGTTGCCGGTGTGTATAAGCTCCATCGCGAAGGTTACTTTAAAGGTGGAGAAACCGTTGTTTGCGTCTTGACCGGCCATGGCTTGAAGGATCCTAATATTGCGATCAAGAGCATTGGCAGCGAGCCAATTGTCGTGAAGGATACGGAAGAAGCAGTTATGGCGGCCATCGCGAAGCTGCAAGGAGAGCAGCAATGATGTCTGAAGCGGGCGTACGCGTCAAAGTACCTGCGAGTACGGCAAATCTGGGTCCAGGCTTCGATACGCTCGGTATGGCCCTGTCGCTTTACGCCTGGATTGAGATGAAACCAGCGGAAGCGACGAATATTCATTTATACGGCGATCAGATGAAGGGGATTCCAACCAATAAAAGCAATCTTATTTACGAGGTAGCTCAATCCGTTTTTCGCGAAGCAGGGGTATCTCTTCCCGAGCTGGAAATTTCCATGTATTCGGATATTCCGCTTACCAGAGGTCTTGGCAGCAGTGCATCGGCGATCGTCGGTGCACTGGTCGCGGCAAATGAGTTGATCGGTTCCCCGCTGGATCAAGCCAAGCTGTTTGATATGGCTACGGCGCTTGAGAAGCATCCGGATAATGTCGGCGCTTCCCTATTTGGGGGATTGATTACGGCTGTATGGGACGGGGCCCATGCTGAGTATTTGCGGATCGAGCCGCCGGCCGATCTGGAGGTTTTGGTGGCGATTCCCGACTTCCAGCTCTCAACATCGAAAGCGCGTCAGGTACTTCCCGAACAGGTCAGCTTGGGCGATGCCGTATTTAATATTAGCCGGACCTCTCTGTTTACAGCAGCGATGGCTTCCGGCAGGCTTGACCTGATTCGTGCGTCGATGCAGGATCGGCTGCATCAGCCGTTCCGTGCTTCCTTGGTGCCGGGAATGGAGCGCATATTGAAAGAGGCGACGGAGCACGGCGCCCTCGGCGCTGCGCTTAGTGGAGCGGGTCCGACGCTGCTGGCGCTGATGGACCGCCGCGAGAAAAGAAGCGCAGAATTAGAGCGCTTTTTGCTTGAGGTGCTTGGCGAGCAGGGAATCCGGGCTCAGACGATTTGGCTGCAACCTTGCACACAAGGCGCTAAGACGCTTACTATAAATATAGGTGAGCAGTTCATTGATTCCATAAAAGGGGAAGTCAGAGCATGAAAGTGATTGCGTTGCTGCCGGAAGGCTCGGTATCTCATGAGGCCGTTCTTCATTTATTTGGCGAAGAGCAGGTACAGCTGCTTCATTGCAAGCAGATTTCCGACGTGTTTCTGGCGACGGCAAATGGAGCAAGCCAGTACAGCGTCATCCCGATTGAAAATACGATTGAAGGCTCCGTTAGTTTGCATATGGATTGGCTCGTTCATGAAGTCGATATCCCGATGCAAGTAGAGTGGGTGTACCCTTCCATTCAAAATTTAATCGGCGACAGGAAAGAATTCGTATCGGATTCCGATGCGAGTCAGATTGATTATGCAAAAGTGACCAAGGTGCTGTCACATCCGGTGGCTATGGCGCAGTGCATGCAGTTCCTGAAGGCCAACATGCCTCAAGCGGAACTGGAGCATGTCGCAAGTACGTCGGAAGCCGTAAAGCTGGTTAAGCAGCGCCCTGGCGAAGGCTGGACGGCAATCGGTACTGCGCTTGGCGCCAAGACGCATGGGCTGGATATTTTGGCCGACCGGGTCACGGATCATGACAACAACTATACCCGGTTTGTCCTGATCGGTCAGGAGCCGCTTCAATTGAAACGGAGTGAGGTTGCCCAGGATAAAACGAGCATTCTGGTCACGCTTCCCGAGGATTTTCCGGGCGCTCTGCATCAAGTGCTGTCGGCGTTTGCCTGGCGAAAGCTGAACCTGTCTCGCATCGAATCGAGACCTACCAAGAAGCGGCTTGGAAGTTACTATTTTTATATGGATGTCCTCTCCTCCCTGGACACTGTCCTGCTGCAATCAGCCATTGGAGAGATTGAGGCGTTAGGCTGCCAAGTGCGTATACTTGGTTCCTACCCAAGTTATTCTGTGAAGAATCAAAAGCTGGAGGTGCGAAAATAATGGCAGAACAATGGATTTATTTAGATGGACAATTCGTAACAAAGGAAAATGCAAAGATCTCCGTATACGATCACGGTTTCTTATACGGTGATGGGATATTCGAAGGAATTCGCATCTATAACGGGAATATTTTCAAATGCAAAGAGCACTTGGACCGCTTGTATGATTCCGCGAAATCGATCATGCTGAACATTCCTCTCACGTATCAGGAGATGGAGGACGCTTTGGTCGAAACACTGCGTCGTAACGAGCTCCGCGACGGGTACATCCGTCTGGTTGTGTCCCGCGGTGCAGGCAACCTGGGGCTGGATCCGAACCGCTGTCCTAAGGCCTCTGTCATTATCATCGCTGAGCAGCTCGCGATTTATTCAGAGGAGGCATACAAAACCGGCTTGAAGACGGTGTCCGTATCGACGAAACGCAATATTCCGGATGCGCTGAACCCGAAGATCAAATCGCTGAACTATTTGAACAACATCCTGGTTAAAATCCAATCCAACCTGTCGGGTGCGGGCGAAGCGATTATGCTGAACTCGCAAGGCTATGTGACCGAAGGCTCGGGAGATAATATTTTTATCGTGAAGAACGGGGTCATTACGACACCGCCATGCTATTTAGGCGCATTAGAGGGGATTACCCGCCAAGCCATCATTGATATTTGCCATGAGAAGGGCTATAAGCTGAAGGAAGAGCCGTTTACGCTTCATGATGTTTATGTAGCTGATGAAGTATTCCTGACAGGAACGGCTGCTGAGGTTATTGCGGTCCGTGAAGTCGATGGGCGGATTATTGGTGAGGGACATGCCGGCCCGATCACGCTCAAGCTGTTGGAGGAATTCCGCAGCATTGTGGATAAAGACGGCTTAAAAGTTTGGTAAGACTCTAATTTAAGGAACCTATCCTTTTTTTCTATAAAGAAGGATAGGTTTTTTTCGTTACATGGATGTCAAAAGCCGGGCTCCTGCATAGGATGTATTAAATGGGCCCCGGGCGAAGATCACGGTCCGGAGAAGAAACCTAGGAGGTCTTTAGCACGTGAAAATCCATATCGTAAAACAAGGAGATACTTTGTTTGAGTTATCAAAAAAATATGATGTCCCTCTGCAGAAAATAATCGAGGCAAATCCGCAAATCAGCAATCCAGATGAGCTTAGCATAGGAATGAAGGTTAAGATTCCTACTTCGGCCGTTCCCGTGGAAGAAGGGATTATCTACAAGCATACTGTGAAGCAAGGGGATTCTCTCTGGAAGTTGTCCAAAGCCTGGGGACTGCCATTGCAGGCTCTGGTAAATGCCAACCCGCAGTTGAGTGATCCTAATGTACTTAACGTTGGGGATGTGATCAACATTCCCGGTGCCGCCAATCCAGGGGCGAACAATCCTTCCAATAATGCCGCGCCTAATCCAAACCTGGTTAGTCCGATCCAGAAGAAAAATACGGCCCCGATTGAAAATGTGAAACCCGAGAACATCAAGCCTGAGAACATTCAACCGGAAAATATCAAGCCAGAAAATGTGATGCCGGAGAATACCAAACCGATTGCAGAGAATCCTAAGCCGGAGAATATTAAGCCGATTGCGGAGAATCCGAAGCCGGCTCCTATCGTGAAGCCTGAAAGCATTAAACTGGAGAGCGTCAAAGTTGAGAATATTAAAATTATTGAAAATGTCATGCCCGTCGTTCCCCAGCAGGTACCTCAAATGGAGGTGAAGCCGATTAAATATGAGGAGCCTCCTTGCCCGCCCACACCGCATTGTCCTGAACTAGTGTCACCATTTCAATTCAAAGTCGAGCAGCCGCCGATGCCAGTAGCTGGGCAGCACCCGCCTTATTCGCCGTGCGGATGTTCCGGTCATGGCACACATCATCATGAGAATTTGTACTCTCCCTATCATTTCGAGAATGAAAATGTATCTTCTTATTATGATTTTCCGCCAGCTTGGCCGAATGAGGCTGCCATGGGAGAATATCCGGGTCTGTCGAATGCGCCTTACCAGTCGCCACAATATATGAATCCATGTGCACCTGTACATCCGTATGCCCATGAAAACCTGCCATATCATCATTCTCACCATACTCATCATACTCACTCCCATCACTCTCATCATCACCCGCATGGTTATCCTGAAGTGGGAAATGTCATGCCAGAAAGCTATACGCCAAATGCGCCGTTCCCGGGAAGTGACAATTTACCGTGGGGGCAGGCCCAGCTCTCATCGAATGTTGCTCCCTTATACGGGGCTAATGCTAATGTATCGCCAAATGCATCTGTATCACCTGGATCGATCTTACCCTATTCATCAGTCTCGCCTAATGTAGCTTATCCTTACTCAGCTCCTTACTATGAGCCGCATCACACCTATTCACCCTGTGGCTGCTCTGGACATTCGGCAGTCCAGCCGTACACGAACGCGCCTTTTGCGGTTCAGCCGTACCAAGCGGCAATGCCTAATGTGCCTGTGTCTCCGTTAGGGGGATTCGGTGCTCCTGAGCAAATGCACCACGAAGATTGGTATAAAGGCGGAAATAGGGAGGATACAGCGAATATCCAGGCAGCAGAACAAGCCGAAGAAAGAACATACAGTACGGGTCAAAATACGGATACACCGCAGCAAGCCCAGAAAGATGCGAATATTTCTGAAGTTAGGAAAGGTAAACCAGAGCGGAGTTCGGAAGCGAAAAACAAGAAGCCGACCACAAGAAAGAAACGCAGCCGCAAACGCAATCCTTGGATTAATAATTAGACAATAACGACAGAGAGGCGCCTCCGCGCCTCTTCCTTTTTTTACTATGAATAATGATTGCAAAACTGCTTGCTGAAAGATTGGTTTATATGATATATTAAATGTCCCGATAAAAAGATGATAAATCATTCTTTGAGGGCGGAAGGCGAAAACTTAATTGATTTTATTTTTATCAAAAAAAGTGCTTGCCAGCCGAGAAAGAATGTGTTATATTATTTAAGTCGCCGCTGAAACGCTGCGGCACACGAAACAAGGTTGATCTTTGAAAACTGAACAACGAGTGAGCGGGTTTCACGGAAGTGAAATCTAAATAATAGAGTCAGATGTAAATCTGATCTCGTCAGATTCAAAATGAGCAAGTCAAACTTTATTGGAGAGTTTGATCCTGGCTCAGGACGAACGCTGGCGGCGTGCCTAATACATGCAAGTCGAGCGGAGTTGTTTTGGAAGCTTGCTTCCGAAATAACTTAGCGGCGGACGGGTGAGTAATACGTAGGCAACCTGCCTGTAAGACTGGGATAACTGCCGGAAACGGTAGCTAATACCGGATAAATCATTTCGCCGCATGGCGGGATGCTGAAAGACGGAGCAATCTGTCACTTACAGATGGGCCTACGGCGCATTAGCTAGTTGGTGGGGTAAAGGCCTACCAAGGCGACGATGCGTAGCCGGCCTGAGAGGGTGAACGGCCACACTGGGACTGAGACACGGCCCAGACTCCTACGGGAGGCAGCAGTAGGGAATCTTCCGCAATGGACGAAAGTCTGACGGAGCAACGCCGCGTGAGTGATGAAGGTTTTCGGATCGTAAAGCTCTGTTGCCAGGGAAGAATGTCTTGGAGAGTAACTGCTCTGAGAGTGACGGTACCTGAGAAGAAAGCCCCGGCTAACTACGTGCCAGCAGCCGCGGTAATACGTAGGGGGCAAGCGTTGTCCGGAATTATTGGGCGTAAAGCGCGCGCAGGCGGTCATTTAAGTCTGGTGTATAAACTCGGGGCTCAACTCCGAGTCGCACTGGAAACTGGGTGACTTGAGTGCAGAAGAGGAGAGTGGAATTCCACGTGTAGCGGTGAAATGCGTAGAGATGTGGAGGAACACCAGTGGCGAAGGCGACTCTCTGGGCTGTAACTGACGCTGAGGCGCGAAAGCGTGGGTAGCAAACAGGATTAGATACCCTGGTAGTCCACGCCGTAAACGATGAATGCTAGGTGTTAGGGGTTTCGATACCCTTGGTGCCGAAGTTAACACATTAAGCATTCCGCCTGGGGAGTACGGTCGCAAGACTGAAACTCAAAGGAATTGACGGGGACCCGCACAAGCAGTGGAGTATGTGGTTTAATTCGAAGCAACGCGAAGAACCTTACCAGGTCTTGACATCCCTCTGACCGGTCTAGAGATAGGCCTTTCCTTCGGGACAGAGGAGACAGGTGGTGCATGGTTGTCGTCAGCTCGTGTCGTGAGATGTTGGGTTAAGTCCCGCAACGAGCGCAACCCTTAGGTTTAGTTGCCAGCACATAAAGGTGGGCACTCTAGATCGACTGCCGGTGACAAACCGGAGGAAGGTGGGGATGACGTCAAATCATCATGCCCCTTATGACCTGGGCTACACACGTACTACAATGGCCAGTACAACGGGAAGCGAAACCGCGAGGTGGAGCGAATCCTATCAAAGCTGGTCTCAGTTCGGATTGCAGGCTGCAACTCGCCTGCATGAAGTCGGAATTGCTAGTAATCGCGGATCAGCATGCCGCGGTGAATACGTTCCCGGGTCTTGTACACACCGCCCGTCACACCACGAGAGTTTACAACACCCGAAGTCGGTGAGGTAACCGCAAGGGGCCAGCCGCCGAAGGTGGGGTAGATGATTGGGGTGAAGTCGTAACAAGGTAGCCGTATCGGAAGGTGCGGCTGGATCACCTCCTTTCTATGGAGAATCGTCTTCTGTAACGAAGACATTCAAATATTACGGACGACGAAAGTCGCCGGATGCTCACTCGTTGGTCAGTTTTGAGAGTTCAACTCTCAAGCTTATCTTCCAACACTTACCGTTGAAACGGAAAGCTGAAAGATGATAAGATATTCTTCCGCCAGTCAAATGGCGAAAGAAACTTGATCCTTGAAAACTGGATAACGAAACGAAATTTGCGTTTTAGAAAATTCCTTTTAGCTGAAACTTGTGTCTAACAAGTTTTGAATTAAAAGTGGCTAGCGTAGGTTTTGGGAATGGAGATTCTTTGTGAGACGATTTCTACCTTGTATGAATTTACTTGATCAAGAAATCGGCGAACAACAGAGCACCAGGCGCAAAACCGAAGCATTATGGTTAAGCTACTAAGAGCACACGGAGGATGCCTAGGCGCTAGGAGCCGAAGAAGGACGTGGCGAACAACGAAACTGCCTCGGGGAGCTGTAAGCAAGCTTTGATCCGGGGGTGTCCGAATGGGGAAACCCGGCTGTGTTCATACGCAGTCACTCACATCTGAATACATAGGGTGTGAAGAGGCATACCAGGGGAACTGAAACATCTAAGTACCCTGAGGAAGAGAAAACAAAAGTGATTCCGTCAGTAGCGGCGAGCGAACGCGGATTAGCCTAAACCAGAGAGCTTGCTCTCTGGGGTTGTGGGACGTCTCACATGGAGTTACAAAGGAACCGATTAGACGAACAGGTCTGGAAAGGCCGGCCATAGAAGGTAAAAGCCCTGTAATCGAAAGTCTGTTCCCTCCGAGACGGATCCCGAGTAGTGCGGGGCACGTGAAACCCCGTATGAATCTGCCAGGACCATCTGGTAAGGCTAAATACTCCCTAGCGACCGATAGTGAAGCAGTACCGTGAGGGAAAGGTGAAAAGCACCCCGGGAGGGGAGTGAAAAAGAACCTGAAACCGTGTGCTTACAAGAAGTCAGAGCCCTATTTATGGGTGATGGCGTGCCTTTTGTAGAATGAACCGGCGAGTTACGTTCCCGTGCAAGGTTAAGGTGAAGAGCCGAAGCCGCAGCGAAAGCGAGTCTGAATAGGGCGACTTAGTACGTGGACGTAGACCCGAAACCGGGTGATCTACCCCTGTCCAGGGTGAAGGTGCGGTAACACGCACTGGAGGCCCGAACCCACGTATGTTGAAAAATGCGGGGATGAGGTGGGGGTAGCGGAGAAATTCCAATCGAACTCGGAGATAGCTGGTTCTCCCCGAAATAGCTTTAGGGCTAGCCTCGGTGAATAGAGTCGTGGAGGTAGAGCACTGATTGGGTGCGGGGCCCGCCAAGGGTTACCAAGCTCAGTCAAACTCCGAATGCCATAGACTTATAACCGGGAGTCAGACAGTGAGTGCTAAGATCCATTGTCAAGAGGGAAACAGCCCAGACCATCAGCTAAGGTCCCCAAGTGTGTGTTAAGTGGGAAAGGATGTGGAGTTGCACAGACAACCAGGATGTTGGCTTAGAAGCAGCCACCATTTAAAGAGTGCGTAATAGCTCACTGGTCGAGTGACTCTGCGCCGAAAATGTAACGGGGCTAAACACACCACCGAAGCTATGGCTTGATGCTTTGCATCAGGGGTAGGGGAGCGTTGTATGCGGATTGAAGTTGGACCGGAAGGACTGGTGGACTGCATACAAGTGAGAATGCCGGTATGAGTAACGAAAAGATCAGTGAGAATCTGATCCGCCGAAAGCCCAAGGTTTCCTGAGGAAGGTTCGTCCGCTCAGGGTAAGTCGGGACCTAAGGCGAGGCCGAAAGGCGTAGTCGAAGGACAACAGGTTGAAATTCCTGTACCACCGTAATCCGTTATGAGCGATGGGGTGACGCAGTAGGGTAGTGACGCGAGCTGATGGATGCTCGTCCAAGCAGTGAGGCTGATGTGTAGGCAAATCCGCACATCGTAAGGCTGGGCTGTGATGGGGAGGGAAAATTTACAGTACCGAAGGTCATGATCTCACACTGCCAAGAAAAGCCTCTAGCCAGGAGAAGGTGCCCGTACCGCAAACCGACACAGGTAGGCGAGAAGAGAATTCTAAGGCGCGCGGAAGAACTCTCGTTAAGGAACTCGGCAAAATGACCCCGTAACTTTGGGAGAAGGGGTGCCCCGGTAGTGTGAATAGCACGAGGGGGCCGCAGTGAAAAGGCCCAAGCGACTGTTTAGCAAAAACACAGGTCTGTGCGAAGCCGTAAGGCGAAGTATACGGGCTGACGCCTGCCCGGTGCTGGAAGGTTAAGGGGAGCGGTTAGGGGTAACCCGAAGCTGTGAACCGAAGCCCCAGTAAACGGCGGCCGTAACTATAACGGTCCTAAGGTAGCGAAATTCCTTGTCAGGTAAATTCTGACCCGCACGAATGGCGTAACGACTTGGGCGCTGTCTCAACGAGAGATCCGGTGAAATTTTAATACCTGTGAAGATGCAGGTTACCCGCGACAAGACGGAAAGACCCCATGGAGCTTTACTACAGCTTGATATTGAACTTTGATGCGATTTGTACAGGATAGGTGGGAGCCTAGGAATCCGGAGCGCCAGCTTCGGTGGAGGCGCCGTTGGGATACCACCCTGATCGTATCGAAGTTCTAACCTGGGACCGTGATCCGGTTCGGGGACAGTGTCAGGTGGGTAGTTTGACTGGGGCGGTCGCCTCCTAAAGAGTAACGGAGGCGCCCCAAGGTTCCCTCAGAATGGTTGGAAATCATTCGCAGAGTGCAAAGGCAAAAGGGAGCTTGACTGCGAGACTGACAAGTCGAGCAGGGACGAAAGTCGGGCTTAGTGATCCGGTGGTACCGCATGGAAGGGCCATCGCTCAACGGATAAAAGCTACCCTGGGGATAACAGGCTTATCTCCCCCAAGAGTCCACATCGACGGGGAGGTTTGGCACCTCGATGTCGGCTCATCGCATCCTGGGGCTGAAGTAGGTCCCAAGGGTTGGGCTGTTCGCCCATTAAAGCGGTACGCGAGCTGGGTTCAGAACGTCGTGAGACAGTTCGGTCCCTATCTGTCGTGGGCGTAGGAAATTTGAGAGGAGCTGTCCTTAGTACGAGAGGACCGGGATGGACGCACCGCTGGTGCACCAGTTGTTCCGCCAGGAGCATAGCTGGGTAGCTACGTGCGGATGGGATAAACGCTGAAAGCATCTAAGCGTGAAGCCCTCCTCAAGATGAGATTTCCCAATTAGTAAGACCCCTTGAAGACGACGAGGTTGATAGGCCTGAGGTGGAAGTGCAGCAATGTATGGAGCTGACAGGTACTAATCGGTCGAGGGCTTATCCAAATAACACCCCAAAAAGTGAAGCGGAGGCTTCGAAGAGTATATCGAATACTTTTCGGGGGCCCCGGTGAACCAAGTAAGGGCTAACACGCAAATGAAGTTTCGTATCCAGTTTTCAGGTGATCAAGTCATCTGAACACGTTTGGTGGCAATGGCGGAGGGGTTCCACACGTACCCATCTCGAACACGACCGTTAAGCCCTCCAGCGCCGATGGTACTTGGACCGCAGGGTCCTGGGAGAGTAGGACGTCGCCAAGCGGATGTTCCCTGATAGCTCAGTCGGTAGAGCACTCGACTGTTAATCGAGTTGTCACAGGTTCGAGTCCTGTTCGGGGAGCCATGTGGCCCGTTGGTCAAGGGGTTAAGACACCTCCCTTTCACGGAGGTAACAGGGGTTCGAATCCCCTACGGGTCACCATTATTTAACTAGATTTAATTGGGGATGAGAATCCCTTGGGGGTTCGTCGGGGCTTAAGCCTCGTTAGCAATAACATCGCAGTCTCGAACGAAGTGAGAGTATCCCATACGGGTCACCATTTTTATCAAAAATATTATGGAGGCTTAGCTCAGCTGGGAGAGCATCTGCCTTACAAGCAGAGGGTCAGCGGTTCGATCCCGTTAGCCTCCACCATTTATAAAATTTATTACTGACGCGGGGTGGAGCAGCTCGGTAGCTCGTCGGGCTCATAACCCGAAGGTCGCAGGTTCAAATCCTGTCCCCGCAATTGCATTACCTAGTGTGGAGCCGTGGTGTAGAGGCCTAACATGCCTGCCTGTCACGCAGGAGACCGCGGGTTCGAATCCCGTCGGCTCCGCCATTACATCTCTGAACAAGGGATGAGAATCCATTAAGGGATTGTTGAAGCATAAGTATTATTTTGAGCCATTAGCTCAGTTGGTAGAGCACCTGACTTTTAATCAGGGTGTCGAAGGTTCGAGTCCTTCATGGCTCACTTTTCTTAAAAATGCGCGTGTGGCGGAATTGGCAGACGCACTAGACTTAGGATCTAGCGTCTTCGGATGTGGGGGTTCAAGTCCCTCCACGCGCACCACAGTAATGCGGACGTGGCTCAGCGGTAGAGCATCGCCTTGCCAAGGCGAGGGTCGCGGGTTCGATTCCCGTCGTCCGCTCCAGATTTAATTTGCGCCCTTAGCTCAGCTGGATAGAGCGTTTGACTACGAATCAAAAGGTCGGGAGTTCGAATCTCTCAGGGCGTGCCACTTTTTAATTAGTTAATTAGTAATATGCCGGTGTGGCGGAATGGCAGACGCGTTCGACTCAAAATCGAATGGGGAGACCCGTGGAGGTTCGAGTCCTCTCACCGGTACCAATACCACAAATAAGACCTTAGGGATAATTCTAAGGTTTGTTTTTTTACGTCTATTTCGAAATAAAAAACTATGATGACTAGATTTGCTTGGCTCAACACGGATTTCATGTCTGCCGGCCGATAGTTTTTTTCATATTCGTTGTCCGATATCCGCTATGAGATAGAGGGGATAGGACATCGCATCCATGAAATAAGAGAACATAACGAATAAAACATGTCTTCGCAGTCTAGAATCTGCTGTTCTATGGGGAGGCCGTCTGCTTGAAGCAGCAACTTCCTTGACTTGACTATAGCTTGAATGTCGCACTTGTATGGAATATCCCACGCGATGTATAGAAACAAAAAAACAAAGTGTTGACACATTTGGTTCCAAGTGATATTATCTTAGAAGTGACCCAAAAAGGAATCACTACAAGAAATCATTTATTGACATCGGGACGTAGCTCAGCTTGGTAGAGCACCTGGTTTGGGACCAGGGGGTCGCATGTTCGAATCGTGTCGTCCCGATATGACAAAGAAGCAGCCATTCTTTAGAGTGGCTGCTTCTTTATATTCTGTATATTTCAATCCCCGTTCGGTCACAATAACAGTAAATATCGACCGATAGAAGGGGATACCAGTGAATATCTTCCGTATCAAAAAGCAGCTAAGGCGCCGGTGGAGAAGATGGAGACGCGCTATTTGGACGATTGGCGGCTGCGGGCTGGTCACCATGATGACTTGGCTCGGACTAATGTTGTCCAATCAAATGGAGCAATTGATGGCCAAGGAGCCGATTGCTCTGGAAACGCTGGGAATCATCAGGGAAGCGGCTATAGGCGCAGGCAAGGAGACTGATTTGGAACCAGCCTGGATCGAACAATTGAGCCGAAGCAGGCAGCGGCGAACCGTTCATTTAAACAAAATATATGCATGCGGAGAAGAGAGTTCCGTCCTGGGAATCTTAAGTCCCAATGAAGTCATTGAAATATACCGCGCTAATCCAGGCTGGCAGGGAAGCCTGGATGCCCAAGGAGACGTCTGGTTTGAGCAGCAGATCAATGAGCTGTCGGAGACGTGCAGAAGCAACGGATACTTCGGGATCGACCAGCAAGGGAATCTCAGTCTGTTCGAGGGACCTCCGGATAAAGAGAAGGTGCTTAAAACCTTTTTCCAATTAGACGTAGAGACGATGGAAAGCTCTCTGCCCCCTGACGTACTGCTGCACCTGCATCAGGGCATCCGCATACAGGATTTGGACGAGTACAACAGCGTACTGTCAACATTCAGCGAATTTGCAGCCATGCCGGCCAGGAAGGTTATGCAACAAAAGGATGAATAAAGCGTATATACTATCATGCCAAGAGGCGTTGTCCAAACGTCTCTTTTTTGTTGCCGCTGACAAAGTTCTACAAAGATTTTCCTCAACACTCCTCATTCTTTTGCTATAATAAGTGAATACATATGTTCGGTTATCTGGACATAGGCTTCGCTTCCGCAAGGGAGCTCCTTCAGGAATATGGAGCTGTAAACAAACATGGGGAGAGATAGAGGTTGCGAATATTAGGGATTGACCCGGGCATCGCCATCGTCGGTTTCGGCTTTATTGATAAACAAGGCAGCAAATGCGTTCCTGTACAATACGGCTGCATTCAGACAGAGGCGCATACGCC
Organism: Paenibacillus woosongensis; assembly: GCF_030122845.1. Lineage (NCBI taxonomy): Bacteria > Bacillati > Bacillota > Bacilli > Caryophanales > Paenibacillaceae > Paenibacillus > Paenibacillus woosongensis. The sequence continues at coordinate 4,004,288 of NZ_CP126084.1, read as the reverse complement.
AGAGGAAGAAAGGCTGCTTCATGTCTATGAAGGCATGGTTCAGCTTATCGACAAATACCAACCTGACGCCGTAGCGCTGGAGAAGCTGTTCTTCAACCGGAACGTGACTACTGCCATGTCGGTCAGCCAGGCGCGGGGCGTACTCGTACTGGCTGCGGCACAGCGTAATTTGCCGATTTCGGAGTATACGCCAATGCAGATCAAACAAGCGATGGTAGGATACGGCAAAGCGGAGAAGAGGCAGGTGCAGGAAATGACAAGAATGTTCCTGAAGCTGCAAGCGATCCCGAAGCCAGACGATGTGGCGGATGCGCTGGCCGTAGCGATTTGTCATGCCCATTCTTATACATTAAATTCGAAATTGAACGAGGTATTGAGGACATGATTGATTTTGTTAGGGGCCAGGTGGCTCATTTGGAAAACGACTATGTCGTGTTGGACGTTCAGGGAATAGGGTACCGCATTTATTGCCCGAACCCCTATGTGTTTGCTGCCAAAAACGAGCAGACAACGGTGTTCACCCATCATCACGTACGGGAGGATGCTATCCTGCTATACGGCTTTCCGACGCGGGAGGAGCAGAGGCTGTTCCGCAAGCTGATCGAAGTATCCGGGATCGGGCCGCGGGTGGCGCTCGGCATTTTAAGCGGGGGACAGCCGGAGCATGTCGTAGCTGCGATCCAGCAGGAGAACATTACGTTTCTGACCAAGCTGCCGGGAATCGGGAAGAAGACGGCGCAGCGAATGATCCTTGATCTGAAGGACAAGCTGGACGGCCTAGGCGGGCCTTCGCTGTTTGATGAGGCGCCGGCTGAATTGGACGGGCTGGATGGACTAAATCCGGGCTGGCCGGAGGCCAGGGAAGGATTGAAGGCGCTCGGTTATACCGACGCCGAGCTTGACCGTGTATGGCACCAGCTGAAGGATTCGATCAAGCCTGCCGAAGAGGTGGATTCGGTGATGAAAAAAGCGCTCAAGCTGCTGTATGCAGGCTGATCTTGGGCTAGAGGGGAAGGAGCAAGTTAGCGATGGAAGACCGGATTATATCCGCGAATTTGATGATGGAAGAGCAGGCCGTGGAGCTTAGTCTTCGTCCCCGTTATTTAGCGGAATATATCGGACAAAGCCAAATCAAGGACAACTTGAAAATATATATCGAAGCCGCAAAAATGCGCAACGAAGCACTGGATCACGTCCTGTTGTACGGACCGCCGGGACTTGGAAAGACGACGCTGGCCAATATTATCGCCAATGAGCTTGGCGTCAACCTGCGGACGACGTCAGGTCCGGCGATCGAGCGGCCAGGGGATTTGGCCGCTCTGCTGACGAACTTGCAGGAAGGGGACGTTCTCTTCATCGATGAAATCCATCGGCTGCATCGGACGGTGGAAGAGGTGCTATATCCGGCGATGGAGGATTTCGCCCTGGATATTATGATCGGCAAGGGGCCGAGTGCAAGGTCCGTGAGGCTCGATTTGCCGCCGTTTACGCTGATCGGCGCCACGACGAGAGCGGGACTGCTGTCAGCGCCGCTGCGCGACCGTTTTGGCGTGGTGAATCGTCTAGAGTTCTATACGGTGGAGGAGCTTAGCTATATCGTAAGCCGCGGCGCTGATATTTTTGGCATCGATATTATCGGGGACGCAGCCGACGAGATCGCGCTACGCTCGCGGGGAACGCCGCGGATTGCCAACCGGCTCCTCAAGCGGGTGCGGGATTTCGCTCAGGTGCGCGCTGACGGCCATATTACTACCGATATTGCCAAGGAAGCTTTGCAGCGGCTGCAAGTTGATCCTATGGGTCTTGATTTGATCGACCATAAGATGCTTCGGGCGATGATTACGAATTTTCGGGGCGGGCCTGTCGGACTGGATACGATCGCCGCGACGATCGGGGAAGAAAGCCAGACGATCGAGGACGTATACGAGCCATACCTGCTCCAAATCGGTTATTTGCAGCGTACACCGCGCGGCAGGGTGGCAACTCCGGCGGCTTATCAGCATCTGGGGCTGCCCATGCCTGCAGATTCTTGAGAAGAGAAACCAACTGACGGCATTACACGTTGATGAGGAGGATACAGAGCGTGATTATTCCTAGACCGAGACGAGGACAAAAAAACAGGGGCTCGAAGTGGGCAACGGCTCTATTGAGCGCAGCATTGCTGGGCGGCTTATTCCAGACGCCAGCCGGCGCGGATGCGATGCCGGACACACGAGTTCGCGTCGCCATGTTCCTGGACTTAGGCAGCACGTATAAATCGATAGTGCCGGCGGTGAGCCTGACTGCGGAATCGGCGTGGCAGGCAGGTCCGCAAAAAGACGGCGGCTTTGAGAGCTGGCTGGATTTTACCCCGGGCCAGACGGTACGCTTCAGCGTGGACGGGATTAAAGTCAAAGCGCTGGAAAGCGCAGACTGGCAAATGGTCTCGGCAGCCGTCAAGAAGCTGCAGAGCGGAACGGACAAGCCGGTGGCGGTTGTCACCGAGCAAGCGGGTGGAACGGTATATCAAGTGTATACCGGGCCTTATGCCAGCGCAGAAGAGGCATCTGGGGCGGTAACCCGCGTGACCCAGGCGCTGGCCGGACAGTTGGGAGGAGCACAGCCGACCATCCATGGGGGATACTATTACTCCGCAGGCTTATTTAGAAGCAAAGCGGAAGCGGAGGCTTACCGCCAATCGTTAAGCCTGCCAGGGATAGAAGTCAAGGTCGCTGTTGTGGGTGCCAGCCAATATGCGGTATGGGTCGGCGGAGCCGTTAACGATTCGGCATTGGCTGCCCTGAAGGGACAGATTCTTCAACTGCAGCCGCAATTGAATTTATCACCGGTGGATGTTCAGGCCCCTGCGCTGATTGCGTATCGCGATGTTACCGGGGAAGCGGCTTCCCCAATGGCGGTTGACCATTATGCGGTCAGCGGCGCAAATACGAAGCTGCTCGTGCGGGATAGCGAGGATTCCGTTATTCAGGTGGCCGAGAGATCAGCCCGTAAATTTCGCGGGGATTTCGAAATCAGCAGCGTAAACGGCCAGCTTGCCCTCGTAAACGACGTTCCGCTGGAGCAATATTTGTATTCGGTCGTCGCTGCAGAGGTGCCTAGCTCCTGGCCGCAGGAATCCTTGAAGGCGCAGGCGGTTGCAGCCCGGAGCTATGCGCTTTACCATGCAGCCGGCAATAAGTTCAACGTTGCGGGGCTGGTGGATACAACCTTAAGCCAGGTATACAATGGAGTTGATAAGGAAGTCGACAGCATCAAACAAGCCGTGGACAGCACAGCCGGCGAGGTTATAAAATCGAATGGCCGGATTGTGGAAGCCATTTTCTCCTCCAATAGCGGGGGCATGACGGCCGATTCGACCGAAGTATGGAGCAACCCGAACGCGACGTTTGGCAGCATGCCGAGCGATGGGGACAAGGCGGCGCAGGCAGGGTTGAAATCATGGTATCATGTGCTGCTGCCTTCGGGTAAAACGGGATACGTAAGGGAAGATAACGTAAAGCTTACGGGAGGAAAGACAGCCGCGGGCCTGGACCAAATGACGGTAACGGCAAACGCAACAAATGTCCGTCCGATTCCGCTGATCCAAGCGGATGTCAGCCCGGTAGCGCAAATGAATCCAGGCGATCAGGCGGTTGTCCTTGGCCTCGTTGAGGAATCCAGCTCATACGCGTGGATACGCGGCCCCTATAGCTCGGATGAACTGTTAAAGTCGCTGAAAGGCAGAACGGCGACCGAAGCCCCATCCCCGATCCTCAATTTGGAGATCACGCAGCGCGGGCCTTCCGGACGCGCAACGCAGATCAAAGCTAATGGGCAGATCCTCGATGTGCGTTATCCGGATTTATTCCGTTCTGCTTTTGGCGGGCTCCCAAGCACACTGTTTGATATTGCGGCTACCGGTAGGTATACTGTACAAAGCGCAGGCGGAGCAATGTCCACCGGGACAGCGTCCTCCGGCACGCCGGTGCTGTCTTCATCGGGCGTTAGCAACTGGAGCGGGGGCAGCATGGTCGTCATGGGAGCGGACGGTGCGGCCCGGGCCGTTGATCAGACGAACCGTTTCCTCTTCGTGGGACGCGGCAATGGGCATGGACTTGGCTTATCCCAATGGGGGGCCAAGGGAATGGCTGATGCAGGGTATGATTATATATCCATTTTGCAACACTATTATCAGAACGTAACTATCGTTAAGGAATGATTGTATCCTATGAATGTTGACTTATATGATTTTGAACTGCCGGAAGAATTAATCGCCCAGACACCGCTCGCCGATCGTACCGCATCCCGGCTGCTTTCTTTGAATAAGGCCACCGGTGAGGTGCGGCACCATATGTTTCCAGAGATATTGGACTACTTGCAGCCTGGAGATACGCTGGTATTGAATGATACGCGGGTAATTCCGGCCAGACTCTTTGGCGTCAAGCGGGACACAGGCGCCAAGGCCGAGGTTCTCCTGCTCAAGAACTTAGAGGACGACCGGTGGGAAGCGCTGGTCAAGCCCGGCAAAAAACTGAAGACCGGCGCTGTAATCACTTTCGGAGACGAACTGACAGCTACGATTGAGAGCGAAGGGGATATGGGGGAGCGCGTGCTTTCTTTTTCCTATGAGGGCATCTTTAACGAAATCCTGGATCGGCTAGGCCAGATGCCGCTTCCTCCGTACATTAAGGAGAAGCTCGACGACCGCGAGCGTTATCAGACCGTATATTCGAAGCATGAAGGGTCAGCCGCCGCACCGACTGCCGGTCTGCATTTCACGAATGAGCTGCTGGAGCAGGTGCAGGCTAAAGGTGTGGACATCGCTTTTATAACGCTGCATGTAGGCCTTGGAACCTTTCGGCCCATGTCGGTCGAGCGGGTAGAGGATCATGTCATGCATGAGGAATATTACATTCTGTCCGAAGAGACGGCAGAGCTGCTGAATGCGACCAGACAGCGCGGCGGGCGAATTATTGCCGTCGGCACGACTTCCGCCCGCACGCTGGAGACGGTGGCGGGTAAATGCCAGGAAGGTCCGATTACCGCGATGAGCGGCTGGACAGGCATATTTATTTATCCCGGCTATGAATTCAAACTGGTAGATGCGCTGCTTACTAATTTTCACTTGCCCAAGTCGACATTGGTCATGCTGGTCAGCGCTCTGGCCGGACGAGAGCGCCTGCTGAACGCATACCGTGAAGCCGTCGAGCACAAATACCGCTTCTTCAGCTTCGGGGATGCCATGTTTATTTATTAAGGTTAAGAGGATGGTTGATGATATTGGCAGCAGCAATAACTTACGAACACATTAAGACGTGCAAGCAGTCGGGCGCAAGGCTCGGTCGGGTGCATACCCCGCACGGCGTGATTGAGACGCCGATTTTTATGCCGGTCGGAACGCTAGCCACAGTTAAGACGATGAGCCCGGAAGAACTTAAGGAAATGAATGCGCAAATTATATTGAGCAACACGTATCATTTGTTTCTGAGGCCCGGGCATGACATTATTCGTGAAGCAGGCGGACTGCATAAATTCATGAATTGGGATCGTCCGATCTTGACCGACAGCGGCGGATTCCAGGTGTTCTCACTCAGTGAAATGCGGAAGATTACGGAGGAGGGCGTGCACTTCCGCTCGCACCTGAACGGCGACAAGCTGTTCCTGTCTCCCGAAGTCGCGATGGAAATCCAAAACGCGTTGGGCTCGGATATTATGATGGCCTTTGACGAATGTGCGCCTTACCCGGCTGAGCATGATTATGTTAAAAAATCGCTTGAACGCACGACCCGCTGGGCCGAGCGCTGTCTGAAAAGCCATGCCCGCCCGCATGATCAAGGCTTATTCGGGATCGTCCAAGGCGGCATGTTCGAAGACTTGCGCAAACAGAGCGCGAAGGATTTGACTTCCCTGGATTTTCCGGGGTATGCTATTGGTGGACTGAGTGTTGGTGAGCCTAAGCATTTGATGTATGAGGTGCTCGATTATACGGTGCCTTTACTCCCGGCAGACAAGCCCCGTTATTTGATGGGGGTAGGATCGCCCGATGCGTTGATTGAAGGCTCCATCCGGGGAATCGATATGTTTGACTGCGTGCTGCCGACCAGGATTGCCCGCAACGGCACAACGATGACGAGCCAAGGCAGACTGGTGGTGCGCAACGCTCAATATGCAAGAGATTTCGGGCCGCTCGATCCGGAGTGCGATTGCTACACTTGCCGTAATTACTCCCGGGCTTACTTGCGGCACTTGATCAAAAGTGATGAGACATTCGGTCTTCGGCTGACTACATATCACAACCTGTATTTCTTAATTAACCTGATGCGTCAAGTTCGTCAGGCAATTATGGAAGACAGGCTGCTCGATTTCCGGGATGAGTTCTTCGAGCGGTATGGTCTGTTTGGCAATGATAAGGGATTCTAAGAAAAGCAATTATTCAGCGAAAGGGGGATATCCATGTTCCAGTATGCAGCAGCGGCAGGATCAGGTGCGGCGAATCCAATCATTTCCCTGGTTGTTCCGTTCGCGATCATGTTTATCGTGTTCTATTTTCTGTTGATTCGTCCTCAGAAGAAGAAGCAGCAATCACGCAATGAAATGCTGAGAGCGCTCAAGAAAGGGGACAAGATTGTCACCATCGGCGGTCTGCACGGTACAATCGTTTCGTTGACGGATGATAACGTGGTACTTCTCGTGAATGATGCGACGAAGCTGACGTTTGAGCGCAACGCGATCAGCCATAGCGTAAGCACAGAGAAGGCTTCCGAATCCAAGTAACGGACGAAGCGCCCATCTGAATGAGAAAAGAGCCTGTTGCAGGCTCTTTTTTTGTTGCTTGAAGCAGTACCTTATCTTTTTTTATGCAAATTGACTCCGAACATCCCTCCTAGAGCCCCGATCAATAAGGCAGGAAGAAGTAAAGTGAAATCGTTTAGACCCGGCGAATTGTCCAAGGCCAGAAAGCTGATGCACAATACCAGAAGGCCGTACAATATTCCGGTAAGCGCCCCCTGATACCAGCCCTTCTGCCCAGCCCGCTTCCCTGAGGTAAGTCCCCCAAATAACAGAGCAGCGGCATGCACGATGTAAATCGGCCAGGTAAGATTGTGCTCCTCCAGCGAACCGGATTGCAGCAGCAGAGATAAAATCAGCGCCCCGATCATCATCCACAGGAAAGCGTACCATATGCCAGACAAGGTGGGATGGGAAAGTCGAATTGATCCCAATCGTCGGAAGAAATCCATAACTCGTTCCTCCTATTCATTTATTATCATCATTGTATGGTCAAGCTTGCAGGTTTAGTACAGGTTTGCTTGCTGCGAACGCGTGCCGGACATAGCAAAAAATGCATGTCCCGCCGCAAATTAAGCGCTTTGACGTTCGCATGGGTCAGCGGGAAGAAGGTCACAATATTTGTACTAATCGTTCTGACCGTATCTGATTAAATGTGATGGAGGGAACCTGATGACCGTACATCTCGCTTCGCTTATACTTCGGACCGTGCTCATGTATATTACCGCGTTTGTTGTCATGCGCATTATGGGAAAAAGAGAGATCGGGGAGCTGTCCATCTTTGACTTGGTCATTTCAGTCATGATTGCCGAAATCGCGGTATTCGCGATCGAGGATATGAAACGCCCCCTGTATGAAGGCATTGTTCCCATGATTACTTTGCTGCTAATACAAATGGCGATTGCCAAAGTGTCTTTGCACAGCCGGGGGGTGAGATCTCTGTTTGACGGCAAGCCCAGCGTAATTATTCAGGACGGCCGGATCAACCGGGAGGAGATGAGAAGGCAGCGTTATAATCTTGACGACCTGCTCATGCAGCTGCGAGCCAATAATATAGATAATGTGGCGGATGTTGAATTTGCTGTACTCGAGACTAGCGGCCAATTGAGCGTTATGCCCAAAAAAGAGGCGGCCCGGAGCGGACGCTACGAACAAGGCAGCGCTGCAGCCGAGCGAGCCAGCAAACCGGTGGTTCCTAGAATAAGATATGAAGAAATTCCTTTGTCCCTCATTATGGATGGCAAGGTTCAGGATCGCAATTTGGAGCAGATCGGCAAAACGCGATTTTGGCTGAAAAATCAAATTCAAGCCAGGGGCGTCAAGGAATTCAAGGAAATATTTTTTTGTTCCATCGATCATCAAGGGAAGCTGTATATCAATTTGATGCAGGACCCGTAGCTAGCGGAACCATCTTCGCAGCAGCGGCAGCCGGCGGAGATCCTGAAGATCGATCAGTCCCATGGCTCCCGCCAGCACGAGATACAGCAGCCCCGAAATAGACGCGGCTAAGACAAGCTGAACTTCCGGAAGCGGGCTGATCGGCAGTTCGTGATAAATATAAGTGGCCGCAGCGGCCATGATGATCATTCCGCAAATCACTTTGATAACATCGAGATAGGGAATACGATAGCGCAGTTCTCGCGATACGCTGTAGCCATGCAGCAGCGTCACGACAGCAAAGTTGGCGATGATGGCGATGATCGCTCCGTAAATGCCTAAGCTTGGATTGGATGCCAGATAGAGGATGAGCGATATTTTGATAATTGCTCCGATTAAGGTGTTCAGCAGAGCGCGTCCCGGCTTGTCGAGCGCTTGCAGGGCAGCCTGCAGGGGCGATTGGGCGTATAGGAACAGGGCGAACGGGGCCATGATTTTGAGCATTCCGGCGATATCTGCATTGTTATATATAAGCAGGCATAAAGGCTCGGCTAAGACATACATCAACGCCGCGAAGGGTCCCCCCGTAACGAGAGCCAGCCGCAGAGATTGATGGAGCCGCAGATGGATCGTGCGCATATCCCCACGTGCCTGGGCCTCAGCCAGAGAAGGAACGAGGGAAACGGCGAGCGACGATGTGAGCGCTCCTGGCAGCAGCAGCAAAGGGATTACCATACCTTGCAGCGACCCATATTGGGCTGTGGCAATCGCCGTAGTAATGCCGGCTATGGCCAGGCTTTGAGCGGTGGTGATCGATTCCAGCAAATAAGACAGCGAGCCGACGAGGCGGCCTCCTGTAACCGGTACTGCTATCCGGAGAATGCGCTTCAAGGTAGAGAAAGACCAGCGTCCTGGATCCGGGTTCAGGCTTGATCCCTTACCCGGATCCATAGCCGGGGCTGCGGCTGCTCCCGCCGGCGGCGCCTTTATCTCTTTACGGCGGGCGCGCCAATAGTGCCATAGAATGACCGCCATGCCGACCACTTCTCCGGCGGCTACGCCGAGCATCGCCCCGGCGGCTCCATATGCAACGCCCATAGGCAGCATCAGATAAGAGAACCACAGCACGCATATGATCCGTCCTATGGTTTCCATAATTGATGAGCTCGCGGAAGGAATCATGTTTTGCTTGCCTTGGAAATAGCCGCGAAATACGGAGGACACGGCGACAATCACGATCATCGGGCTCATGGCGAGAAAGGTATGGTATACCCGGGAATCCGGCAGGACATAGCGGCTGATCCACGGCGCGCCCACCAGGCTGACGATGGTAAAGATCAACCCCGCCCCTGCTGTAAAAACCAGGCTCGTCCGCAGTATTGCCGCCGATCGGCCTAGCTGGCCGGACGACTCCGCTTCCGCGATCAGCTTAGCGACGGCTAGAGGTATGCCCCCGGTAATGATGGTGACCAGAACGAGGAAGAACGGGTACCCTAACTGATAGAGGCCCACGCCTTCGGCGCCGATGATTCGGGGAAGAAGGATGCGGGGAATGAAGCCGAGAATGCGATTGACGATACCCGCGACAAGCAGGATCATGGTCCCTTGGATAAAGGTCTGTTTATTCAAAATGATTCCCTCTTTCCCGGAATAAGCATTTTACTATGACGTCTTGTCTGATATATTTATGAATATGCAGAACCTGTCCGGATTCATGACAGCTCTTTTTTGCCAAGCGTCTGGAGAACCGTCAATCAACCGGAACAAGGAAGCAGGAATCACGGAAGAAGGATAGAATTAGTTTAATGACAGCTCACCTCGCAGGAAAGGGGCATCATGAAATGGATCATCAGGAATTCGCCGATAAGCAGTTAAATGAAACGATCGAAGCTCTATGCCGCAGCAAAGTGGAGGAATTCCGGCTTATCGGTTATGAGCATGTAACCGTATCGGACATTTGGAACTGCGTCAGTCATAAATATGAGAAAGAAGGATACCCCGAACTTCATCAATTGGTCAACGATATCCTTTCGCTCAAATCTACCCAGTTCATGAACTATATGACGTTATCTGCATTTCGTGGGTCCCGTTTCTAGGAAATCGGGATTTCTTTTTTTATTCTCTAGGGAAGAGTTAATAAAACCGACAATATTTGATAAATTGACGCTCTTTTCCTGCATCGCTATAATAGGAATATTGAGAATTCGAAAGGGGAACGAGGTACGGGATGAAAAGACTCATCGCATTCATAACCGTCGTGGTCGTCTCAACGGCAATCATGGCTTGGACAAGCCCTGGTCTGCTTCGAGATGTACATCTTGGCCTGGATTTGAAGGGCGGATTCGAGATTTTGTATGAAGCCGAGCCATTTGAAGCCGGAGCAAAAGTTACGAAGGAGTCACTGCTCAAAACGGCCCAAAGCTTAGAGAAGCGCGCTAATCAGCTTGGTACAAGCGAGCCGGAGGTCACAACGGAAGGAACGAACCGGATTCGTCTGAAACTGGCTGGTGTTACCGACGAGAATGAAGTCCGAAAGCTAATGAAGAAGCCATCGACTCTGACGTTCCGCAGCAAGGATGGAACGGAGACGAGTCCCGAGCAATTTAACAAAATTGAATTGGTCGGCACTGACTTTGTCGAAGGAGGAGCATCCGTACAGTTCAATCAGCTGAACCAGCCGGAAATCGCCATCAAACTGAAGGATAAGGAGAAATTCGCCAAGGTTACCGAGCGGCTGCTGGGTAAGGAACTGGCTATTTTTCTCGATGATGAATTGTTGTCCGCCCCTGTTGTTCAGGCTGTGTTAAGAGACGGAAATGCTTCGATCAGCGGGAACTATACTCGCGAAGAAGCGAATGATTTGAAAGATGAGATTAACCGTGGGGCCCTGCCGCTTAAATTAACGGAGAAATACTCGCAGAGCGTCGGTGCAACGCTAGGGAAGCAATCTCTCTATCAGACGATTCAGGCGGGTTTGGTTGCCTCTTTGTTCATATTGGTCTTCATGATTTGGTTGTATCGCGTCCCGGGTCTTCTGGCCAGCTTTGGCTTGATTCTGCACACTTGGCTGCTTATCGTGGTCTTTAATTTTGCTGACTTTACGCTAACCCTTCCGGGGATTGCGGCCATCGTCCTTGGGGTCGGCATGGCAGTCGATGCCAACATTATTACCAATGAGCGGATCAAGGAGGAAATGCGTCAAGGCAAGAGCATCCTGTCTGCCGTGAAGGCAGGGGGCAAACACTCGTTCCGGACGATCATGGACTCGAACATTACAACGATCATTGTAGCGATCGTAATGTATATTTTCGGGACCGGAGCGGTCAGAGGTTTCGCCCTTGTCCTGATCGTTGAGATCGTGCTCAGCATTGCCACCAATATTTATTTTATCCGTTTCCTGCTGAACCTGCTGCTTAAAGCGGGCAAGCTGCGGAAGCCGAAATATTTCGGTGTAAAGGAGAGTGAAATTGGTGAGCTTTAAAAATAAATTATTGAATTTGAATTTTGTGCACATTAGCAAGCGCTGCTACACATTTTCCATCATATTAACGATTATTGGCTTCATCTCATTGGCTGTGTTTGGCCTCAATTATAGCGTCGATTTCAAAGCCGGTTCCAATGTCGACATTTCGTTCACGAAGAACGTGACTTCAGAACAAATCGAGCCCATCCTGGAGAATATCGGGGTTCTGGAAGGATCGAAAATCACTCCGGGCGTAGACCGGATGTCGATCCGCTTCGATGAGGTGTTAAACGAAGATCAGGATCACCAATTGAAGGGCGAGATACTGAAGCTCGACAGCGGTGCATCTATGGAAATCAATACCGTTGATCCGGAAATGGCGAAGGAGCTGGCGGCAAATGCGATATGGGCCGTACTGCTCTCAAGCCTCGGGATTATCGTCTATGTCGGCATCAGGTTTGAATGGCGCTTTGCGATCGCTGCCATTATCGCCTTGCTGCATGATGCCTTTATGGTGGTGACGATTTTCTCCATCTTCCGCTTAGAGGTAGATTTGACCTTTATTATTGCGGTGCTCACCATCATTGGTTATTCGATTAATGATACGATTGTTATCTTTGACCGGATTCGGGAAAACCTGCGGTTTGCCAAACAGAAGACACGCCAGGATTTGATCGATCTCGTAAACAAGAGCGTATCCCAAACCATTATGCGGTCACTGTATACCGCTTTGACCGTATTTATTGCCGCTTTATTCCTGCTCCTGCTGGGAGGAGCGTCGATCAGGATGTTCTCGCTGGCCATGGTTATCGGGCTGCTGTTCGGGGCGTATTCCTCGATCTTTATTGCCAGCCCGCTGTGGTTTGTGCTTAAGAGCAAGCAAAAAAACAAACCGGCCAAAGCGTCCTAAACGACGGTTTGCCGTTTGCATGGCAGGAGCGAAGCCGCGTCTCGATGAAGGACGCGGCTTCGCCGTCTTCATGGTAATAACGTGTTTCAGGAGGGTTAATATGATTCGCGAACGAGCTGTACCATCTGATTCTGCCGCCTGGCTTGGCACTGCAAACAACGTCATCCTGGCCGTGTTCAAAGGAGTGGTCGGCTTGCTCTTTGACAGCCGAGCTTTGCTTGCGGACGCGTTATATTCCGCGGCGGATGCGGCAGCGGGCATCGCGGAGAAGGTTCAGCTTCCGCAAAGCGCCAGACAGCGGCTGAGACTTGGGCATGGGGCAGGCGGCCGCATGAAGGCGGAACCGCTGGCAGCGATTTTTTTCGCTGTATTCCTGTTTATGGGCGCTTTGCAAATGGGAGGCGCTTCAGTATCTACTATGGTTACCGGGAAGGCTGTTGCGCCTGGATTCATGGCTGGGGTGGCCATAGTCGTCTCGATTGCTTTAAGAGAGATCGTATTTCAGCTTCAGTATCGCCAAAATCTCAAAAAACCGGGTAATGCCTCGAAATCCTTTATCGAAATGCACAGGCATTCCCTATACACTTCCATTATTGTTCTTCTCGGAATTTTTGGGGCGATGACTGGGGAAGCGTGGGATATACCGTTGTTGTTGTATGCCGACCCGGCTGCCTCTATCGTTGTTGCTTGCCTTGTCCTATGGAAAGGGTATCGGCTGATCGTAGGAGCCGTGTACGGCCAAGAGGAGGCGAAGGCAGAGGACAAGTCTGCATTCATTGAAACCGTTCAAAGGGTGCATGGGGTCATCACTGTAGACGAACTGAAATTGCATGGCAGCGGCCATTATATATCCGTCGCAGTCATTATTAGCGTGAATCCGCGGATTTCCGTATTGGAAGCCAATCATATTGCGAATCGCGCCAAAATACTGCTGATGAATCGCTTTTCCCAGGTGAGCGACGTAAGTATACAAGTTATGCCTTATGATCCGGGCTATCCTTACAAGAGTAACTACGAAGGATCGAATAATGATCTGCCTACGCTGCTGCAATAAAGAAAAATGCGCGCAAGTAGGAGAGAAGGAAAGAAGGTGCTGTCAGGTTGCTTCATCCGAAGTACCGTTGGGTTGGTCTACATAGCGACGCGGAAGCCGCTTCGCTGCTGGCTGAGCAGGCCGGCATACCGAAGATTGTGGCTTCCCTGCTGTTAAGCCGTGGAATTCAAGACGCTCAGGAAGCACGTCATTTTCTGCAGGGAACCATGGAGGATCTGCATGATCCTTATTTGCTGAGCGGCATGCAAGAGGCAGTTGCACGAATCAGGCGGGCTGTAGAGCAGGACGAACAAATTCTGATTTATGGTGACTATGATGCGGACGGCGTATCTTCCACGGCTCTTATGGTCTGCTTGATGCGCCATTTGAATGCCCGGTTTGAGTATTATATTCCTCACCGCTCCAAAGAGGGGTATGGGCTTCATATCTCAGCTTTGGAGCCATTCGTAGAACGGGGCTTCACGCTGGTGATCACCGTCGACACAGGAATTAGTGCGGTAGAGCAAATCGCGTACGCCAATGCGGCAGGGATGGATGTTATCGTTACCGATCATCATGAGCCTCCAGAAGTCCTTCCCGAGGCTTACGCGCTCGTCAATCCCAAATTGCCTTATTGTAAATATCCGTTTAAGGGCCTTGCCGGCGTCGGGGTAGCCTATAAGCTGGCGACTGCCTTACTTGCCGATGAGACCCCTGCTGCCTGGACGGAGCTGGTTACACTGGGAACGATAGCAGACTTGATGCCGCTTACAGATGAGAATCGTATACTAGTAACGAACGGATTAAAGGCGATGGCTTATTCCAGTTTTCCAGGGATCACGGCTTTAATGGGGGCGGCGGGTTACGCAAAAAGCGAACCGCTGACCATGGTATCCTCGACGAACGTAGCGTTTGGACTTGCACCCCGCATCAATGCAAGCGGGAGAATGAGCCATGCGAATCAGGCTGTTGCCCTGTTAACGACGCAAAGTATTGAAGAGGCTGAGAAGATTGCTGAGGATTTGGACATCCTGAATAAGGAACGCCAGCTGCTGGTGGACAGCATCGTTCAGGAAGCGATTGCCCAGTTGGCCGGCAAAGAGGCTGAGGGGGCCTTACCGGGTGTTATCGTGTTGGCTGGCGAGGGCTGGAACCCGGGAGTCATCGGAATCGTGGCCTCTAAAATACTGGACCGCTATTATCGGCCAACCATCGTTCTTGGCATAGACCCGGAGACCGGAACATGCAAGGGCTCCGCTCGTTCCATCCCCGGACTGGACATTTATGAGGCTCTAACTCACTGCAAAGGCCTGTTGGATCACTATGGAGGGCATCCCTCGGCAGCAGGAATGACCTTGCACCGCAGCCAGCTTGCAAAGTTGGAAGAGCAGCTGAATGAGTTCGCTGCCGGCGTGCTTTGCGAGGAGCATTTCATCCCGGTGATGTATACGGATTTGGAGTGCCGCTTATCGGATATTTCCTTGCCGGTCATTGAGCAGTTGGAGAATCTTGCTCCGTTCGGCATGGGGAATACCTGTCCAAGATTGCTCATTCGCGGCGCCAAGCTAGTGGAAAGGCGTTCGCTAGGCAAGGAAGGCAAGCATATGAAGCTTGTCCTCAGCCAGGATGGAACAATCATGGAGGCGGTGGCATTCGGGAAGGGAGAGCTGTTATCCCAGTTAACCGAAGAGGCCCGGATCGATGTCGTGGCTGAAGCCAGCATCAATGAATGGAACGGTTCCCGCAAGCCTCAGCTAATGATTCAGGATCTCGCTGTACCGCATATCCAGGTGTTTGATTACCGGGGGGCAAGCCATCCTGTAGTGAAGATGAATGAAATCCGCAGACAGCTGATTGAGCAGCAATCGCTTGAGCAGCGAATGATCGCCGTCGTCGCGGTCAAAGACTCGGAATTGACGAAAAATTATGAATTGAACGATACCCCTTGTTGGATATATGATAAGGACGTTGGCGTAATTCCTGGCAATACGGCCGCTCAGCTGAACGGGCAAAACAGGATGGATATAAAAATATTGTTTGTTCTTGAACTGCCCGAGTCCTTCGGCATATGGCATAAGATGATGGGGGCATTCGCCTCGCTAGAGAGAGTGTACCTCTTCCACCCGGCAAGGGATCGGCAAGAGGCGATTCTTCCGCCGTCCCGGGAGCAATTCAAACAGATCTATGCTCTGCTCAAGCAGCAGGTTACGGCTGCGGTGCCAGAGGAAGAGCTGATTCCTAGCCTTATGCGGCGCACCCGCCTGTCACGGCGGATGCTTGTGATGACGCTGGAGGTTTTCGAGGAATTGGGCTTCATCCATCGTGATATGGGTAAGTTAACGGTGATCCAGGCTCCCGCCAAGCGGGCTCTGGACACGTCTCGCCGCTACCTGGAGCTTGGAGAGCTGGCTGAAATGGAGCAGATCCTCCATCATGCCGGAATACCGCAAATTACGCAGTGGCTAATGACAAATCAGCAAAACGTATCTTAGCTATTCCTTTTTAATTTCATAGATATGCTGTTGTTATGCGCTAACTACTAGGAGGAGATTGCATTGGATTTCAAAGAGTACATTCGCGTCATACCCGATTTTCCCCAGCCGGGAATCAGCTTCAAGGATATTACGACCTTGCTGAATAACGGAGAGAAATACCGCGAAGCGATTAACGAGCTTAAGAAAATGGTGTCAGATTTAAAGATTGACCTGATCGCCGGGCCGGAAGCGCGCGGCTTCGTGGTGGGCGCTCCTTTGGCTTATGCCCTTGGCGTAGGGTTCATTCCGATCCGCAAGAGCGGAAAGCTGCCGTATAAGACGATCGAAGTCGGTTATGACCTGGAATACGGTTCGGACCGCTTGGCCATGCACAGCGATGCGGTCAAGCCGGGACAGAACGTATTGATCGCCGATGATTTACTTGCTACGGGCGGGACGATCTCCACTTCGGTGCAGCTCGTTCGCGAGCTTGGAGGCAATGTGGTAGGAACCGCGTTCTTAATTGAGCTTAGCGAGTTGAACGGCCGCGAGAAATTGCCGGGCATCGACGTGTTCTCGCTATTACAGTATTAAGATTGGCAGGCCATAGCATAAAGACATTAAAGACATCCTTGCGCGGGATGTCTTTTTATATGCTCCATTTGCACGGTGGAAAATAAAGTAATTTTTACGAAAATGAATGAAGTCGTTTCGTACCATATTTTAGGGCGATTTCTAGTAGTTTCGACTTATTTAGTTAAAAATTAACAGTATTTTCTTGACCTGGATGTTGCCAAGGATTAACAATAGGGGTGTATAAGTCATGCATACAGACGATTAACCATCATTTTAACAGAGGAGGATATCATTGAAAAAGTTACTTTCGTATGTACTCGTATTGGCCGTTGGCATGTCAATGTGGGTGACAAATTTGAATGCGTTCTCAGGGGAGGTTCCCGTAGGTAGGGGCTCTTATTCGACTGTACTGCCTCCGGGAGCGACGGACGCACCGTCCAGTATATACAAAACTTCCAGCGTGGCCGGAAAAATGCCTACGAATGATTGGTGGAGCAGTTTGGCTTGGAGCACTCATTCTGAAGCTCAGTATCCGCATCCGTTGGCAATGAAGCATCAGGAGGATGGCATCCGCATTTATTATCCGGGAGCTAGAGTTCACGCATTGCCAGGATTCGTCGCGGGCTGGATGAATGATATCCATGATTTCACGGTCAGCCATTCTGCAGTCGGCGCCTTTCCGGATGCTAAGGTAGATGGCTTCAGTGACTGGTTTGTGAAGGCGCTGTATCAGCAAGGGAACAATTCGATGAGCGTATCCTACGGACATGGTTCGCCTTACGTGTATTTCACCTTTGCGGGAGGGGATCCAAAGCTTAAATTTTATACCCCGCCAACGGTCTGGTCGGGAGATAGCAGCAGCGCCGTTCTCGGGATTACGATTGAAGGCGCGCATTACGGCTTATTCGGAGCAGCGGGCAGTACTTGGAGCGGCATTGGGAGCAACACGCTGACGAATCAATTGAACGGCAAAAACTATTTCTCGATCGCAGTGCTTCCGGACAATTCTGTGCAAACCTTGAATAAATTCAAGCAATACGCCTATTCCCATATTACCGATACTAAAGTGAACTATACCTATAATGAAGCGACCAGTGAAGTCACGACGACCTTCACGGCAAGCACGGCAGCCAAAGAAGGCAATCAATCGGGAACCATATTCGCGCTGTATCCGCATCAATGGAAAAATTCATCTGCGGCTACACTGGCATATTCGTACCCTTCTGTTCGCGGCCAAATGAAGACGGTGGAAGGAACGAGCTTTCAGACGAAGATGAAGTTTAACGGCGTTCTGCCGTCGCTCCCGGATCTCGGGTATTATGACAAAAATGTTCTCAACCAGTATATAAATGAGGCTGCCGCTGAGCAGTTTTCCGGCACTGCGGATACGTACTGGACAGGCAAACGTTTAGGGAAGCTGGCCGTACTCGCGCCGATCGCCGATCAGGTCGGCAACACGGCTGCCGCAAGCCAGTTCCGCTCGGAAATCAAGAGCCGTTTGGAGGACTGGCTGAAAGCAAGTAATGCATCCGGCAACTTGAAAGCCTCCAATGTATTTTATTACAACAATAACTGGGGAACCGTCATCGGTTATCCCGACAGCTATGGGACGGCTAACGAGCTGAATGACCATCATTTCCACTACGGTTATTTCATTAAGGCGGCGGCTGAGATTGCCAGAACGGATAAAGATTGGGCCAGCGACGCCAATTGGGGCGGAATGATCAAGCTCCTTATTCGCGACATCGCGAATGTTGACCGTTCGGATTCGATGTTCCCGTATCTGCGCAACTTCGATCCTTATGCCGGCCATTCCTGGGCTTCCGGACATGCCAACTTCGGGGACGGCAACAACAACGAGTCATCGTCAGAGGCGATGAATGCCTGGGCAGGGCTCATTCTGTGGGGCGAGGCTACTGGGAACAAGACGATTCGC
This sequence comes from Paenibacillus woosongensis, assembly GCF_030122845.1. NCBI lineage: Bacteria > Bacillati > Bacillota > Bacilli > Caryophanales > Paenibacillaceae > Paenibacillus > Paenibacillus woosongensis. The sequence goes on along the minus strand of NZ_CP126084.1, from coordinate 3,985,751 downwards.
GACGCGGGAATTTATCAATATGTAACCGAAATGAATGCCATTAACGAATACTGGTTCGATGTGCATGACACCAACTTCCCTGCCGGCTTTACCAAGGAGACGGCAAGCATGATTTGGGGAGGCAAGACGGTGGGCGACGCCACCTGGTGGACAGGTAACCCGACTGAGGTTCATGGCATTAACTGGCTTCCCATCACGTCCGCATCGCTCTATTTGACGCAATATCCGCAATATGCGGCAAGAAATTACAATGCGCTGTTATCGGAAAGCGGCGGCAATTTCAGCCCGTGGGAAGATCTTGTATACATGTACCGGGCCATTTCTGATCCTGCGGATGCCAAAGCTAAATTTAATGCTCGCGTATCGCAGTTGATTCCGGAGGCCGGCAACTCCAAAGCGAATGCGTACCATTGGATTTATAGCTTGGATGCGTTAGGGCATGCTGACCCGTCGGTAACCGCGAACTATCCAATTTATGCCGTATTCAATAAGAACGGAATCAAGACCTATGTCGTCTATAATATGACGAATAGCGTAAAAACGGTTCAGTTCTCTGACGGCCATCAGGTGACGGTGCAGCCGAACAGCTTTAATATCGGCAATGGCGGCGGCAACAACGGAGGTAACAATGGAGGGGGCAGCGGAGACGGAGACGGTAATAACGGGGACATCGTCACGGATGATTATACCGTTAGAGTAAACCGCGCCTCGGGATCGGAAGTTAAGATTGTCTTCGTTCCGAAAACGCCTGCGCTCTACGTGGATATTCATTACACGGTGTCTGGCGGGCAGCAGCTGAATTACCGGATGACGAACAATAACGGCAGCTGGGAGCAGGTCATTGGAGGACTGCAGGGCGGAAACGTCATCGATTACTGGTTTACTTATGAGAAGTCGGGGCCGCAATATGATTCGCCGCATTACACATTTACCAACTAAGAATCAATGAAAAGGACGCCATACAAATCTGCTTACGGCAAAAGAAAGGCCGAGCCAGGGATCGCCTCCCTGCTCGGCCTTTCTTAGTACCCAATATTGCATTGTTCTTGGATTAATGCGCTTCTTCCTTATCATTGGATAGGCCGAGCACTTCGATAAGCTTGAAAAACAGACTCATCACAATGCCTACGATGGTAGCTAAGGCCATCCCCTTCAGCTCGACATCGCCCATTTTCAGCGTTGCTCCGCTTAGACCGATGACGAGGACAATGGTGGCTAACAGCATGTTCGTCGGCCGGGAGAAATCGACTTTCTGCTCTACGAAAATCCGCAGACCGGAAGCGGCAATGACCCCGAACAGCAGAAGCGATATTCCGCCCATAACCGGTTTTGGAATATACGCGATGATAGCGGAAAATTTACCGGAGAACGAGAGCAGGATCGCGAAGATGGCCGCACCGCCGATCACGAAGATCGAGTAGACTCTCGTCAGCGCCATGACGCCGATATTTTCTCCATAGGTTGTATTTGGTGTTGAACCTACGAATCCGGACAATACGGTAGAGATTCCGTTACCGAGCAAGGAGCGGTGCAGGCCCGGATCTTTGGACAAATCTTTGCCCACGATGTTGCTTGTTACCAGCAAGTGTCCGATATGCTCGACGATAACGACCAGCGCTACCGGAATGATCGTAATGATGGCGGACACACTCCATTTTGGCGTCGTTACGGTCGGCATGGAGAACCAAGGTGCAGCTGCAATGGCCTCCTTGTCTACCACACCCAAGATATAAGCCAGACCATATCCAACGACGATACCGATGAGGATGTGAATGATTTTAGGGAATCCGCGGAACATGACGGCTCCCAGCATAGTGACCCCGAGTGTAACGAGGGACAGCATAATTTCTGTCGGATTCGGCGTCCAGGCCTTGGTCGGGTCTGAATTAATCAGCCCAGCCATGCCGGCGGCAACCGGGATCAGTTCAAGCCCGATGAGCGCGACGATCGCCCCCATGGCAGCCGGAGGGAATACAATATCGATCCAGCCGGTACCAGCTAGTCGAATGAGCAGCGAGACCGCGATGAAAATTAAGCCTGTCACGATAAAAGCGCCAAGGGCGTAAGAATAGCCTGTACCCGGATGAGCAGCCAGAACTGCGAGTACCGGGGAGATGAAGGCAAAGCTTGATCCGAGATAAGCGGGGATTTTCGCTTTACAGATCAAGATATACAGCAGCGTACCGATCCCGTTCATAAGCAGGATCATCGCCGGGTCGACGCCGAAAATATTCGGTACAAGCACCGTGCTGCCGAACATGGCAAAAAGGTGTTGCATACTCAGCAGAACACCAGGCCCGAAGGGAACTTTCTCATTAACTTGAATTTCACGTTGCAAACAGGGTCACTCCTCTAAACGTTCATATTTAGTTATCCTTACTAGGATAATGACTATGTTCGCAATTTTCAACAGAAAATATTATATTTTTCAAATAATTTAATGAAAAAGACCCAAAGTTCGCCACGCAGCGAGCTTTGAGTCTTGCCAAAGGCGCGGATAATCGCGGATTAATCGATTATTCGAAGGATTCGCACATAAGCGGCCAGCCTACTTGAAATTGTTCGCCTGCTGCTCAGCGAAATCGCCGATAAAAGGCAGTTTGAACCATCTTCCCTGCAGCGCCATTAGCATCAGCACGATCCACAGCACAAAAGAAAGCAGGCCGACGATAAGGGAGCCGATCCAGCCGATGAACGGGATCCAGGAAAAAAAGATGTTGGCAACGGTCAGCAAGCCGAATACGAGGACTGATTGCATGGCGTGGAATTTGACGAAGCTGCTCTTCTTCTCCAGGACTAGAAAGATGATTCCCGTAATGAAGCTTAGCGCATAGCATAGAAGACCGGCAACCTTGGGATCGAGATTAGTCGATGAAGCGTCGATGTGGGGCTCGTTCATTAACAGCAAAACCTCCTTGAAAATATGAATATGTATGCAACTAAAAGTAAGATATTCGATGCCTTAGAAACTAATTCCTGTTTAATCTACAATTTTTTTATTTCAATATATAAGCTGAATCATGAAATAAATGCGGGGCTAGTACGATATAGGTTCATAAGAGGCAGAAATCTGGTCACAAGTGCGACTACAAGCTTATACTTCCGAAGCAGCTTTCTGTATCATTGCTTTCCGTCTCCTCGGAATCGGTTTTCCTTCGCCTGCATTCATTTTTTTAGCTCATCTTTATATAAATTGCGTAAACTAAGCTGAGTTGTTCATCTGTGTCCAACACTAAGATGCCGTGTACTAAGCGTGCTGAACACTAAGATGCCATGAAATAAGCTAAGCTGTGTCATGCATTAAATGGAATTCATGTATCTAAATGTGCCCAAAACGAAGGTATCAGGGTATTAGTTGGATTGTCTGCACCTAATTTCAAGAATCCAGCCCCTAGTCGCCATTTCCCTACATCAAAATACATGAAATACATTTAAATTTAACTTCCCTTCCTTGCCAAGGAAACTAAATGCTAATAATCCATTTATATAAGCCGAACTATAAAAAGAAATGCGGGGCTAGTACGATATAGGTTCATAAGAGGCAGAAGCATTCCATTTTTTAGTTTATCTTATATAGTTTTATGCATGTTCATCCAGGCCAATGGTTGACGTAAGAGGGCGCAGCAGTCATAATTATAGGAAATCAAAATCGGGCGAAAAGTGCCCTTTTATACGTTGCTATACAGTCTTATTTTATATAGAAAGGAAACGAATCGGATTCAATGGGCATAGAGCGATTACTCGAAAAGGCGTCTATCTACATTAAAGAACCGGATCTCAAGCGCATTCGGGAAGCATACGACTTCGCGGAACAAGCCCATCATGGCCAGCTGAGGAAATCCGGTGAACCTTATATTCTGCATCCGCTGGCGGTTGCAGAAATTGTCGTGGGCATGCAAATGGATGCTCTTTCTATTATTGCAGCCCTGCTTCATGATGTCGTTGAAGATACGACCGTTTCCTTGCAGGAAATCCATGATCACTTCGGCAGCGATTGCGCCATGCTTGTAGATGGGCTAACGAAGCTGGAGCGCATCAAATTTCAATCCAAGGAAGAACAGCAGAACGAGAACTATCGAAAAATGTTTATTGCCATGGCCCAGGACATCCGGGTCATCGTTATTAAGCTTGCGGATCGTCTCCATAACATGCGGACCTTGAAGTTCCAGTCCGAGGAGAGCCAGCGCCGCATTGCTTATGAAACGCTGGAGATTTTTTGTCCCATCGCCCATCGGCTGGGGATTTCGGCGATCAAGTGGGAGATGGAGGATATCTCCCTGCGCTATTTGAATCCGCAGCAATATTATCGGATTGCCAATCTGATGCACAAGAAGCGGGCGGAGCGGGAGGAATTCATCAAAAATGTCATCGCCCGAATCCAGGAGAAGCTGGATGAAATGGGCGTTGAGGCCGAGCTGTCCGGCCGGCCGAAGCATATATACAGCGTATATAAGAAGATGACGACGAAGAACAAGCAGTTCAATGAAATCTACGACCTGCTCGCCATTCGGATCATCGTGAACAACATCAAGGATTGTTATGCAACCCTGGGGATCATTCATACCCTTTGGAAGCCGATGCCGGGGCGGTTCAAGGACTATATTGCTATGCCGAAGGCAAATATGTACCAATCCCTGCATACGACCGTTGTTGGGCCTACAGGAGAGCCTACAGAGGTGCAAATCCGCACCAAAGAAATGCACCGGACCGCAGAATTTGGGATTGCCGCCCACTGGGCTTATAAGGAAGGGACGGAGGCTGGCACGCCGGAGAACAAAATGACGTTCTTCCGCGAGATACTGGAGCTGCAGCATGAAGCCAAAGACGCATCGGAGTTCGTCGAGTCGCTGAAGATGGACTTCTTCTCTGATCTTGTCTTCGTCTTTACCCCTTCGGGTGAAGTCATCGAGCTGCCATCGGGGTCGGTGCCGCTCGATTTTGCCTACCGTATCCATACCGAAGTGGGCAACCGGACGATCGGCGCGAAGGTGAACGGACGGATCGTGCCGCTAGATCACAAGCTTAAAACCGGCGATATCGTCGAAATTCTGACCTCAAAGCATTCCTACGGACCAAGCCAGGATTGGCTCAAAATCGCTCAGTCCTCCCATGCCCGCAGCAAAATCAAGCAGTGGTTCAAGAAAGAGAAGCGGGAAGAGAATGTGGACAAGGGACGCGACGCGATCGAGCGCGAACTGAAACGCGCGGGTCTTGACCCGGCACAGTGGATGACAGAGGATAAGCTGCTGGAAGCAGCGAAGAAATACGCCTTCAACGATGTGGAGGATATGCTGTCGGCCATCGGATTCGGCGGCATTACCGCATCCCAGATTGTGACGAAGTTGACAGAGAAGCTGCGCAAAGAGCAAGAAGAGGCGGAGCAGATCGAGCTGACTTCCGAAGTCAAGGAAGTAAAGGCGCCGGAGGAACGGAAATCCCGCCCAACGAACGGCGTCGTCGTCAAAGGCATCGACAATTTGCTCGTGCGCTTTGCCAGATGCTGCAACCCGGTGCCGGGGGACGATATTATCGGCTACATTACCCGGGGGCGCGGCGTCTCCGTTCACCGCAGCGACTGCCCGAATATTCCGACGGCAAGCGATGGGGAAGAGGCGGCGCGCGTCATCGAAGTGGAATGGGAAAACGCGGTGGAAGCGAACTACAGCGTTGACATCGAAATTACCGGACATGACCGCCGCAACTTCTTAAATGAGGTGCTTCAAGCGGTCTCGGAGAGCAAGACGAATATTTCCGCGGTCTCCGGACGCGCGGACAAGAATAAGATGGCGTTAATTCATATGACGATCCTGATTCGCAATACCGACCATCTCCATTCTGTTGTGGAGAAGATCAAACGGGTTCAGGATGTGTATACCGTGCACCGCATTATGCAGTAATCTCGGAGCAGGAACGGAACTAAAGGAGACATGAATCGATGAGAGTTGTTGTGCAGCGCTGCAAGGAAGCGAAGGTTACGGTTGACGGTACCGTGATTGGTTCGATTGGCCAAGGCCTTATGCTGCTGGTCGGCATTACGCATGAGGACACGGAGAAGGAGGCGGCGTACCTGGCGGACAAAATCGCCGGACTGCGGATTTTTGAAGATGACGAGGGCAAGATGAATCGGAGCGTAACCGATATTGGCGGAGCTATTTTATCGGTCTCCCAGTTTACGCTATACGGGGATTGCCGCAAAGGCAAACGCCCGAGCTTCATTGCCGCGGCCAGGCCGGAAACGGCGGAGCCGCTGTATGAACGGTTCAACGCTTTGCTTCGGGATAAAGGGCTGGTGGTCGAGACGGGGGAGTTCGGGGCTGACATGGACGTTCAGCTGACGAACTGGGGCCCTGTAACATTAATGCTTGAGAGCCAGCAGCCGTCCAAGACAGAAACGCCGTAGCGCGCGATTTGGAATACGATTTCTCCTTTCAGGGCAATCTGAAAGGGAGATCGTATTTTTTGTTTTCCAAAATAAAAAAGCACAACCGCTATAAAGGGAGTTTACTTCATGCGACAGTCGCTGAAAGCTTCACAATGGCGCCAGCCTCCGCTGATTCCTGCAGGGGACCGGAGCGAAGCCTCCATGCTGTCCCGGGCAGCCAGCGCCGAGGAGCACGAGTGGATACATTTGGAGTTCAAACCGGGAAGGGCGTTAATCCCTCGGCCGGGTAGCTAGAGCCAATCGGCTCTATTTTGCTTTGTTATAAAAAATCGCGTTGTGGGTAATAACTTCCCAAGAGAGAAATTTTTTGGAAGGAGAGGACAGCCATGAGCAAAGTAGCCTTTTGGCTGGCTAACGGCTTTGAAGATTCGGAGATGCAGGTTCCATACGACGAGGTGAAGAAGGCGGGCCATGAAGCGGACATTATTGGCCTCAAAGCAGGGGAGACACTGAAGGGAAAGCAAGGCAAAGCTGAATATCAGGTGGAGAAAGCTATTGCTGACGTCAAAGTGGCAGATTATGACGCCGTAGTCATCCCCGGCGGGTCGTCTCCGGAAAATCTTCGCTTGAACGAAGGGATACTGCAATTTGTCAAAGAGGCCAATGAGGCCAAAAAACCGATTGCTGCGATTTGCCACGGCCCGCAAATCCTGATCAGCGCGAATTTGCTGAAGGGCCGGACGATAACGTGCTATCCGCCGCTCAAGGACGATATGATCAATGCGGGAGCCGAGTTTAAAGATCAGGAAGTCGTGGTCGACGGCAACTATATTACTTCACGTACGCCTGAAGATGAACCGGCATTTGTGCGCGAAATACTGCAGGCGCTGAAGTAAGCGGGAAACCAGTCTTATCCGGTTCAGTGACTCCATGTGACGAAGGAGAGATCGATATGGCCAAACATATTCAAGCTTATTTTAAAAGTGAGGATCAGGCGGAGGGAGCCAGGACGAGCTTGCTTTCGTTCGAGACGGAGCAGGTTGAAGTCGGACGCCTGGAGCAGTCGATTGGAAGGGACGCGAACTTCCTTGTTCCCTTCGTCCCGGTAAGCAACAGTGCAGCAGGAGGAACTTACGGTGCCGTAGGCTATCCGGGCGCTGCCGGCGGGCAAGGCTTCGTGCCGGTCGTCATGACAAACAGCACTATCGCTGATGGCGGCGGTGATCATGAGGAAGCGATGGCGCGAAAAGAGAGGGATGAAGCGGATCCGGTGATGGATCTGAATGATTTCGGCGATGAGGATTACGACAGCCTGCAATATGTGCTGAGCCTGAAAGTCCGGGATCAGGATTACGACGCTGTCGTTCATAAATTGCGCTCCCAAGGTGCTTTTGTAGCTAAGCTTGATGAATGATAACGCTGAAATAAATCGCTTTCGTTTATGTAATATAACTGTAATATTACTTTCATGTTCTTTTAACATAGCCTGTTTATAATAACAGCATGACCCCCTTTTAAAATATATACTTTTGGACCTGCACCCCGTTGGTAGCAGGTCTTTTTCTTGATTAAAGCTTGACTTTGTGCTTAGCGTTACTTAAAATCTAAAAATATACGCAAAATTCTTTAATACATTTATTCGATGACGGGAGAAAGTAATTCAGCCCCACATCCACAGAGAGGAATCCCGGCGTGAGGGATGCATGCTGTTTCAAGCCAATGCTTGGAGCCTTGTTTCCGCCCATGGCTGGCTGGAAGGATTCCGGTGATGATTGAACGAAAGACTTCCCTGAGAACCGGCGGCGAAATGTAACAGAGTAGCCGAGCGGCGCAGGCGGGCGTTAACCGCATAAAGCGAAGGGCCATAGGCATAGCGCAAGAAGGGACGGGTTTACTCCTGTTACCGGGCTATAGTCAAGGCAGTCGGAATGTGGGTGGCACCACGGGTGATTCGGTAAGCGATCTCTCGTCCCTGTTTGGATTCATGAACAGGACGGGAGTTTTTTTATTTTCACAGCATCAGTAAGATAGTTGGATGGAGGGATAGACATGGCTTTTCAAAAGCCGACAGGTACACAGGACATACTGCCTGGCGCTGTCGAGAAGTGGCAATTCATTGAAGAGAAGGCCAGAGATTTGTGCCGTCGCTTCAATTACAAGGAAATTCGCACGCCGATCTTCGAACAAACGTCATTGTTCGAGCGTGGCGTCGGGGAAACGACGGATATTGTCGAGAAAGAAATGTACACGTTCATTGACAAGGGCGACCGCAGCATGACGCTTCGGCCTGAAGGAACGGCGGGAGTCGTCCGCTCTTATGTAGAGAACAAGCTGTATGGAGAGCCGGACGTAACGAAGCTGTATTACATCGGTCCGATGTTCCGTTATGAGCGTCCGCAGGCGGGACGCCAGCGGCAGTTCCACCAATTCGGGGTGGAAGTATTCGGCGCTGTCGATCCGGCGATTGACGCCGAGGTTGTGGCGCTTGGATATCAGTACTGCCGTGAGCTTGGCCTGCAGGAGGTCAAGGTAGAGCTGAACTCGGTCGGCAATCCGGCGAGCCGGGCGGCCTATCGCGACAAATTGCTCGGTTTCCTCATGCCGATGAAGGACAATCTGTGCAAGGATTGTCAATCCCGGATCGAGCGCAATCCGATGCGCGTGCTCGATTGCAAGGTGGATCAGGAGAAATTTGCCGATGCCCCTTCGATTCTGGACAGCCTGGATGAGGAATGCACGACGCATTTCGCCAAAGTGCAGGAGCTGCTGACGGCGATGGGCATTGAGTATACGATCAACCACCGTCTGGTTCGCGGACTGGACTATTACACGCATACCGCGTTTGAATATAAAGCCCAAGGCATCGGAGCGATCGATACCATTGGGGGAGGAGGGCGTTATAACGGCCTTGTCTCCGAAATCGGCGGTCCCGACCAGCCGGGTATCGGCTTTGGCATCGGTCTTGAGCGGATCGCGCTCATTCTCGAGAAGCAAGGTGTCAACTTCTCTGCGGAGAAGCCACTCGATGTTTACCTGGTCGCTCTAGGCGAAGCCGCCGACAAGGAAATTTCGACACAGCTCTTCAAGCTGCGTCAAGCCGGCTTCTCGGCCGAGCGCGACTACCTGGGCCGCAAAATGAAGGCGCAGATGAAATCCGCCGACCGGATGAAAGCCCGCTACACCGCCATCCTCGGTGACGACGAACTGGAGCGCGGCGAAATTGCTCTTAAGTCGATGGAGACCGGCGAGCAGCGCACCGTCAAGCTCGCTGAGCTTGCGAACGAGCTGAAGTAAGCAGCAGTTAGCTTCGCACTAGTGTGAGCGAATCCCCGCAGGGGACAGCGTCCACTAAGCACGGAGCAGAAGTGAGGGCCGCAAGCCATGCTGCAAGCAGAAGTAGCCCTGCATCTTAGCAAGCGTATCTCCGCAGGAGAGAGCGCAGCCCACAAGAAGTACTGCTCTGCACCACAGCGAGCGAATCCCCGTGAGGGGAGAGCGCCCACCAAGCACGCAGTACCGCCAAAACGCACTCCCGCAGCAGTTATCGCCCAATCGCAGGAGCACCGGCGTAAAGCAGGCCCGTCAGGGCGGCAAGCGGCTGATAGCACCATACCATGCCCGGGTGAGCCGAAAGCAGAAGCACTATGCAGCGTGTTTGCCAGGTAACCCAGGAGCGCCAAAAGTAAGACGTACCCGAAGGGGGAAAAGCGTTCCCCGCACCGACCTCAGCGCATTCCCGAAGGGAACAGCGACTGCAGGAGCACCTCTTCACCTCCTACGTTACTCCAGTTTGCGGGAGTCCCGAGGGCAGCGAGCCCTTGGGGGCCCTCCCTTACGGTAAGGGAGGGTTTGGGAGGGTTGAGACCCCAATACTATTAATGAAGGAGCCATAAATTCATGAATCGTACTCATCATTGCGGATCGCTTAGCGCCGCTCACATTGGAGAAACAGTAATTCTGAACGGCTGGGTGCAGACCCGCCGCGACCTCGGGGGCGTTCTGTTCATCGATCTCCGCGACCGCAGCGGCATCGTGCAGATCGTATTCAACCCGGACTATTCCGGCGAAGCGCTGGAAATCGCCGATAAAGTACGCAGCGAATACGTCCTTGCCGTGAAAGGGAAAGTAGTCAAGCGGGATCCAGAAACGGTCAACCCGAACCTGCCGACTGGCGAAATTGAAGTGCAAATTTCCGAAATCGAAGTATTGAACGCGGCTAAAACGCCTCCGTTCTTCATTGAAGACGGCATCGAAGTGGACGAGTCGATCCGCCTGAAATACCGCTACCTGGATTTGCGCCGTCCGGAAATGCAGCAGACATTGATGCTTCGTTCCAAAGCAGCGAAGGTATTCCGCGATTTCCTGGACGGGGAGGGCTTTATCGAGGTAGAGACGCCAATCCTGACGAAGAGCTCTCCGGAAGGCGCTCGCGATTATCTCGTACCGAGCCGTGTACATGCCGGCGAATTTTTTGCCCTGCCGCAATCGCCGCAGCTGTACAAGCAGCTGTTGATGGTCAGCGGAGTGGAGCGCTACTACCAAATCGCCCGCTGCTTCCGCGATGAGGACCTGCGCGCCGACCGGCAGCCGGAATTCACCCAGGTGGACATCGAGACCTCCTTCCTGTCCCGCGACGAACTGCTCGACATGATGGAGAGACTCGTTGTACGTCTGTTCAAAGAAACCAAAGGAATCGACATTCCTACGCCGTTCCAGCGTTTGAGCTATGCTGACGCGATGGGCAAGTATGGCTCTGACAAGCCTGATCTGCGCTTTGGCCTGGAATTGATCGAAGTGAACGATATCGTATCGACCTGCGGGGTCAAAGTGTTCTCCTCCGTTATCGAGAAGGGCGGCGAGGTTAAAGTACTTAACGCCAAGGGCTGCGGTACATGGAGCCGCAAGGAAATTGACGATCTTGGAACGTATGCGGCCCGCTACGGCGCGAAGGGGCTTGCCTGGATTCAAGTGAAGGAAGGCGAATTCCGCGGACCCATCGTTAAATTCTTCTCCGAGCAGGAAATCGAGGCGCTGAAAGAGCGTACAGGTGCAGAGGAAGGCGATCTACTGCTCTTCTCCGCCGACACCAAGAAGGTAGTTGCCGACGTACTTGGCAATCTGCGTCTTAAAATCGGCCGCCAGCTTGGCCTGATCGACGACAACGTGTACAAATTCGCTTGGGTTGTCGACTTCCCGCTGCTTGGCTGGGACGAAGAGCAGAAGCGTTATGTCGCTGAGCACCATCCGTTTACGCGCCCTCGTGACGAGGATATCGCTCTGTTCGATACCGATCCGGGCAAAATTCTGGCCCAGGCCTATGACCTCGTACTGAACGGCTACGAAGTCGGCGGCGGTTCGATGCGGATCTACAAGCGGGAAGTTCAGGAGAAAATGTTCAAGGCCATCGGCTTGTCCCCTGAAGAAGCTCAGGAGAAATTCGGCTTCCTGCTCGATGCCTTTGACTATGGTACTCCACCGCATGGCGGCGTAGCCTTCGGTTTTGACCGTCTTGTCATGCTGCTGGCCGGCCGCAATAACCTGCGTGAAACGATCGCGTTTCCGAAGACGGCGAGCGCGACAGATCTGCTCATGAATGCCCCGTCTGAAGTGGATGCGCCGCAATTAGAGCAGCTTCATATTAAATTGGCCGTGAAGCCGGCTGAAGATAAAAAACAATAATTCATTCGCTAGAGACGGGTACTGCCTCCTGACAGGAAGCCGTAGCCCGTTTCTGCTTCATAAAGGAGGATTGCGGGAAGTATGCTGCATCAGTTTTCACGGACAGAGCTGGCGATCGGAGCAGAAGGTCTTGAAGCCTTGAAGAACAGTACGGTAGCGGTGCTTGGCATCGGCGGAGTCGGCTCGATTGCCGTAGAGGCGCTAGCCCGTACGGGAGTCGGACGCATCATTCTGATCGATAAAGATGTTGTCGATATTACGAATATCAACCGCCAAATCCATGCCCTGACTACGACGATCGGGCAGAAAAAAGCGGATTTGATGTGCGAGCGGGTTAAGCTCATTAACCCGGAATGCGAGACGATTGCGCTAAATATGTTTTATACGGAAGAAACCTACGAGCAGCTGTTCCAATATGACATCGATTACGTATTGGATGCCTCGGATACGATCATGTACAAAATCCATCTCATCAAAGAATGCCTGAAGCGAAAAATTCCGATGCTGTCCAGCATGGGCGCCGCGAATAAAATGGATCCGACCCGCTTCCAGGTAGCGGACATTTCGAAGACCTCGGTCGATCCGATGGCTCGCGTCATTCGCACGAAGCTCCGCAAAGACGGCATCAAGAAAGGGGTTAAGGTTGTATTCTCCACGGAGGATCCGGTCAAACCTCGCGAGGATGTCACTAAGAAAATTGCCCCGGAGGGCGCGAAAATCCGCAAGGCGAAGCAGCCTCCGGCCAGCAACTCGTTCGTTCCGCCCGTCGTCGGCCTCATTATGGTCAGCGTAGCCGTCCGGGAACTGCTCGAAATCAACGGAATCAAGATTTAATGAAGACAAAGCGATTTTGCCTTTTTACATGAAGGCGGTCGCTTTTTGTTTTCCATGGTGGTATAATGTAACTCCTTTTGACTCTGGATATATAAAATCACTCGCCAGGACAATTGGAACACTTAACCTATAAACCTTAGGAGGTAACTGAAATGACTGATTTTCAAAGTGCCTATCAAGAAGAGAAGGAGCGGCTGGACCGTACCTTACAGGAGATCGACCGCCAATTGTCAGCTTTGCGAGCCATACCTGTATATACAGGTCATGATTTTACGGAGCAGGTACTGGAGGCGGGCCGGGAGGAACAGCGCCAGCAGCTGGAGAAATCAGTGCGGGAGCCCTACTTCGGCCGGCTTGATTTTGAGGAACAGGGCCGGAAGCCTGCCTCTCTATATATTGGCAAAGTCGGCGTCAGCGACCCTTCCGGCCAGCAGCCGATTGTCATTGATTGGAGAGCGCCGGTAGCGAGTTTATTTTATTCATTTACAGGCGGGGATTCAGCATCCTATGAAGCGCCGGAGGGCATGATCGAGGGACTTGTCTATTTAAAAAGAAACATCGTGATCCGTCAGCAGATTCTGGAGCGCGTCGTCGATACGTTCAATCGGGAGGACGAGGGTCCCGCGGTGTCGGATGAATTCCTCGTCTATCGGCTAGGCGAAAATAAAGACAACCGGCTGCGTGACATCGTATCGACGATCCAGGCAGAGCAGGATCAAATCATCCGGGCGGCAAAAAACACGGCACTTATCATTCAGGGCGTGGCGGGCAGCGGGAAAACGACGGTAGCGCTGCATCGCTTGGCCTTTTTGCTGTATCAATATAAAGAGCAGATCAAGGCGGAGCGCATGATCATTTTTGCGCCGAACCATATGTTCATCGACTATATTTCCGAGGTGCTGCCAGAGCTCGGCGTCGGCGATATCCAGCAAAGTACGTTCCCGGACTGGGCTGCGGAAATACTTGGGCTGGAGCATCCACCGGCCGCAAGCCAGAGCGATCTTCACCGGTGGTTCGATGCAGGCCGGTCGGAGCCTGTGCCGGAAAGTGAGCTGCCGGGCCGATTCAAGGGCGCGATGCGCTTCAAGGCGGTGATCGATGCTTTTCTCGCTGACATGGAAGCCTTATGCGTCCCGCAGATCGATTTCGAGCCTTGGGAGGGAACGAAGCTTCCTTATGCCGAGATTCTGGCCTGGTTCGAAGGAGAATACAAGCATTATCCTGCGGCAAGACGCAAAGAGCGGGTGCTGGCCCGGCTTCACCGCTGGATCGAGATGGAGCTGAAGAAAGCACCGTCTGCGGCACAGCTCAAGGAGTGGAAGAAGAAAGCGCAGCAGCGCGAGAAGGCCTATGCCAAGAAGTGGCCGGAGCTTACGCCGCTTTCGCTCTACGAGGAGCTTTTTCAGCTCAAAAAAAAGGGGAGCATAGGCCTTCCAGACATGTCTGCTGATATTCCCCCGGCCATTTGGCAGGAGACGCGCGGCAACTTGAAGCAGGGCATCGTTAAAGAGGAGGATCTCGCGCCGCTGCTCTATTTATATACGTGCATTCATGAGATCGAGGGCCAGATGACTTTCGACCATGTTGTCATCGACGAAGCTCAAGATTTCTCTCCATTTCAGGTTGCGGTGCTGGACCGCTTTGTCAAAGGGCATTCTTTTACGATTCTGGGAGATTTGTCGCAGGGCATCCATTATTACAAAGGGGTGCGCGATTGGCATGAAATGCAGGAGCTGTTTCATTCGGAGGATACAGCTTATTTTGCCCTGACGCGCAGCTACCGCTCGACGATGGAAATCATATCTTTCGGAAACGAAATATTGGCTAGGGGAGTCGGCACAGAGCTGCTGGCCGTTCCCGTATTTCGCAGCGGGGAGCCGGTCAAGCTATTGCCTGCGGCGGGAACGGAACGGAGCGAGGCCATCAAAGAGGCACTGAAGGCCGTGCTCAAGGGAAGTTACCGGACGACGGCACTGCTGACGAGGACGCTGCAGGATGCTTCGGAGCTTCATGAAGGGCTTGTTCAGGAGGGGATCGAAGCCCATTTGATCGATGGCAGCAGCGATCAGTATGCCGGCGGCATATCTGTGCTGCCAGCTTATTTGTCCAAAGGGCTTGAATTTGACGCTGTCATCGTTACGGATGTCGACCGGGAGCATTACTTGCCGGAGGATGCTAAACTGCTCTATGTCGGCTGTACAAGGGCTCTGCACGAGCTCTGGCTGCTGCATGGAGAGGAATTACCTGATTATGTGATCATGGAAAATTCAGAGATGGTCATGAACATGACCCGTCCTCTTCCGTAAATTCAGATCGCATGAAAATGAGTATAGATTTATGCACAGGAAGAGCTGCCTTAAGCAGCTCTTTTTCTATTTTTAACTAAGAAATAGGTCTGATGTTATAATCATTTATATGTATTTGAGTTAAAGCAGCATGGAACAGGGGGGGAGTGACTAACCTATGAAGTCATTGCCGCTATACAAAATGATTCAAGAGGATATCCGGTATCTCATACGAACGGGGCAACTGAGGCCGGGGGATCGCGTCCCATCGGAGACAGAGCTTGCGGAGCAGTATCATGTAAGCAAGATTACGACTAAAAATGCTTTGAATGGACTGGCTGAAGAAGGAATCCTGGTCAGACACCGGGGAAAAGGGACATTTGTCAATCATATCCCCAAGGATATCCCGTCCATGGGCGGTCATAAGGGATTAATCGGGCTCATTCTCCCCAGCATGAAGACAAAGGTAGACCAGCGGATCATCAATGCTATCGAGCAATACGTTCGGAAAAATGGTTATCATCTTCTGATCAAAATTACTCAGGAATCATCGCTGGAGGAGAGCAAGGCCATCGAGGATTTACTCCAATTAAGGGTAAAGGGGCTCATCATATTTCCGATTGAACAGGAGATGTATAACAATGATATTTTAAGATTGTCATTGAATCGGTTCCCGCTCGTCCTGATCGACCGTTATCTGAAAGAAATCGAGACTTACAGCGTGAGTGCAGATAACGTAGACGGTTCCTATCAGGCGGCCAAGCACCTCATAAGCAGAGGGCATCGGCAAATTGCTTTTGTCACTATGGAAGTGACGAATTCGGTGACAGCGGACCGGGCGTTGGGATTTGAGAAGGCGTTCCTTGAACGCAATCTGTCGATCAACAAAAATTTGTGGTGTGTGGTGAGCATAGCTGATATGGCTGCAGGAAAAGGAAGCTCCATAATACAGGAATTTCTAATGAATCATCCCGAAATTACGGCCGTCTTTACTGGAAATGCTGAACTCACCCGCATAACGCTTCAGGGTATGAAATATATGAATTTGTCAGAAGAGCAACGTCCGGAACTGATTAGTTTTGACCAGTCCGATTTAGCAGAAGTGAGCTACATCAAGCAAAATGTCGAGGAAATGTGCAAAGTTACTGTGGAGCTTCTGCTGGAGCAGATTCAAGGGACGTATCTTCCAAGAAGAGTGACTATACCTGTTATTCTATTTCATTAAAAGAGCAGTCATTTCAATTATATACCCTATAAGATATAAAAAACTTCAAGGAGTGATGATAAGATGACGATAAAATAGAAAGCGATTACATTCGCCTGTGGGAGGAAGGACGCTATGAGAAAATATTTAAAGATTATGCTTGTTCTAATGGTAGGATGCCTGATATTGCCGTCTTCGTTGGCGCAAGCCTACCAGAATCCTCAGACACTCAGCCATGAATGGGCAACTTACGGTTCCGGTGATCCTTATATTTTGAAATTCAAAGGCGATTATTATTTGTACGTCAGCACCAAGGACTCCGAGACAGGCATTAAAGCCTGGAGCTCGCCGGACTTAGTGAACTGGACTTATGCCGGACTTGTGGCAACAGACCCCGTTACGAAAGGGGCATACGCACCGGAGGTTATTTATTGGAATGGCTACTTCTATATGTATACGTCTCCAGGCGGAAACGGCCATTACGTGCTGCGGAGTGAAAGCCCGACAGGGCCTTTTACGGTTCAAACCCCGAATAAAGGATTGAGTATTGATGGGCATGTGTTTATTGATGACGATGGACAGTGGTATTTTTACCGCGCTGAACACGGCCAGATGGTCGCTCATCCGATGAGTGATCCTTATACTTTTGGAGCCGGATCGAATACTGGCGCCTCGATCAGCGGAGGCTGGACAGAAGGGGCGACCGTTATTAAGCGGAACGGAAAATATTACATGACTTATACGGGAAATCATGTTCATAGTCCGGCTTACCGGATCGATTATGCGGTGAGCAGTAATCCTTTAACGGGATTTGTACCTGCCAGCAAGCAGAATCCCGTCGTCCTCTCGACCGAGGGGCCAACGATTGGATTGGGCCATAATGGGTTAGTCACCGGCCCGGATCTGGATTCGCTCTATATGTTCTACCATAACTGGAAGGGCTACACGCCTGAAGGCTGGCCGATTCGAAGTATGAATATGGA
Source organism: Paenibacillus woosongensis (assembly GCF_030122845.1). Classification (NCBI taxonomy): domain Bacteria; kingdom Bacillati; phylum Bacillota; class Bacilli; order Caryophanales; family Paenibacillaceae; genus Paenibacillus; species Paenibacillus woosongensis. The sequence continues at coordinate 3,968,384 of NZ_CP126084.1, read as the reverse complement.
TCGTGTCGTATGGAACGGGGACAAAATGCTCGTCTCGGGCCCTACGACAACATCGCAGCCCGACCCGGATATGCCGGATTTTTATGACCGCTTTAACAGAACGGCTATTGGTTCCAACTGGTACAATGTAAACGGCGGGCATTGGGGCATCTATAACCAGGAGTTAATGTGGCAGGATAGCCTGGGGTCAACGGCGGCGCATAAACAAATTACGAACGTGTCGACGGAGGCGAATTATACGGCAGAGTTTCATATGAAGCAAATGAATCGAGGCACAAGCGCCTCCCCGCGTTACGGCGCTACATTTTCTTATACAAATGAAGATAATTACGGCGTGGCAATGCTGAGCGAATTGAACAACCGCCTGGAAGTTAATTTTGTAGTAAACGGTGTGCCCCAAGGATGGGTCTATGCTTCACTGCCTTCCGGGTTTGATTATAGCAAGTGGCATAGCATTCGGGTCGAGAAATCAGGGAACGAATTCCGAATCTATGTGGACCAAATGCTGAAGATCGTACAAAACGCCAACCTTGGCGGTGGTCAGGTCGGCTATTTAACCGAAGATACGCATGCTGATTTTGCTTATGTCGCATTCAGCAACAAAGTGGACGGTAGTAACGCTTGGGATGCGTATAAGCCTGTCCCTGGCAAAGTGGAAGCAGTTCATTATATGAGCGGTGGCGAAGGAATTGCTTATCATGATACAACCGCAAATAATCTGGGCGGCGAATACAGGAAGGATGCAGTAGATATTCGCGTGAATCCGGAGGGCGGTTATAACGTAGGCTGGAACCAGTCTGGGGAATGGTTAAAGTATAAGGTCAATGTGGCTTCAACGGGGATGTATGATGTCACGTTTCGAATGGCAACGACCATGAATGGCGTGCAAATCAGACTATGGGATGGAGCAACGGACTTGACTGGTATTGTACAAATTCCTAATACTGGCGGCTGGGATGAATGGCGCCCGATCACGGTGAAGGGCATACCTCTCACGCAAGGCTTAAGAGAGTTGCGGGTTGAATTTGTGACAGGCGAGGCCGATTTTGCCAGTATGGAGTTCCGGCATCATGCAAGCGTGCCTCATCTGAGCGATAACTTTAATAGCGGCAAGAGCGGTGACTGGAAGCAATGGGAAGGAAGCTGGTCTGTAAGCGACGGACAGTATCACTCCGCAGGCGGCACATTTGCCAAGACAACGATTGGCAATGATCATTGGGCGGACTACACCGTAGAAGCGGATATTCGCATGAACGAGGGCGGTGGAGACTCGGGGATCATTGTCCGTGGAACTAATCCGGCAAACGGGCTGGAGCTTGGACAAGGCAATGCCGATTTCTTACAGGGATATTATGCTTACATCAAGACGGATGGAGTGTATCTCGGTAAACAAAATTACAACTGGAGCCCTTTAACGGGTGTGAATCTGGCTCTGTCCACAGGTACATGGCATAAAGTGAAGGTAGTCGTTCAGGGAACGAATATTAAGGTGTACGTGGGGGATATAAACGTTCCGAAAATTGATTATAACGATAACTCGGAAACGGCATTTACCCATGGAAAAGCGGGGTTAAGAACGGCTCATCAGAGTACATCGTTTGATAACTTCACGGTTTATCCTTAATTATAGTTCTATACTTCAGAAATAGTGGAAGAAGGATCCTGCCATGCGGCTGGGTCTTTCTTTGTTCGTATCTAAGCAGGTGGAGATGATGACGATGAGATTAGGCAAAGGCTGGCGGCATTTGCGAACGAGCATTAAATACAAATGGATTTTGCTGCTCACGGCGATGACATTAATCCCTTTGTTTATATTGGGGCTGGTCTCGTATTCAATTACAAAAGACGCGATTGACAAGAAAGTGACGGACTCCTCAAAGCAGCTGATCAGACAGACAGGGGAAAATATCGATATCCGCTTCTCCGGGTACAAGGATATGCTGATGCAGGTCATCACGAACACGGAAGTTATGTCTTTGCTGGATAAGCTGCAGCAGCGTGATGAAAGCATTGTGGAACATCTCACGCTGACTACCAAGCTGGCTTACTTCACGGCGGTTTCTCCAGAGTTCAAATCGATTTCGTTTATTACGGATGCTCAGTATATTAAGGGGATTTTTCGCTGGGAGGATCTTGAAGCACATCGGGCTGATTTCTATGAGCGGACGATGGCCGAGCGGAATTCTTATGTCTGGTTCCCCACCAGACTAGGACAGTATTCGGATACGGCGGACAATCATGAGGAGCTGGTCTTCTCACTGGCCAAGCAGGTATTCAACATTTATGATGGCCGGCAAATGGGCATGGTGGTTGTGCTCGATATCCGGGAAGAGATGCTAAGCGATATTTTAAGTAAAAATACAGACAGTGAGCTTTCTACAGAAAGCTTCGTGATCGATCAGAATGGAATTATTTTATCGCATGCGGATAAATCTATGCTCATGACGCCGATGAACCTATATTTTCAAAATGACACGGGGGCAGCTATTCAGGACGGGGTGAAGGAAGGCAGCTTCGTGGCCAAGTATAAAGGGAAAGAGGTTATGGTGAACTACCTGCAGCTAAAGAGCAACGATTGGAAGGTTGTACATATTATAGAACGGTCCAGTTTATATAAGGATTCGAATCAAGTAATAAAAGTAATCGCTATGATCATGATATTGTGCGTTTTGTTCTCAATCATTACGGCCTATGCCATGGCATCGTCTGTCTCCAAGCCTTTAAAAGCGATGGTGAAGGCGATGAAGCAGGTTCATCTCGGCAATCTAGCGACACGGATTCGCATTAACGAGGACAGAATCGATGAAATCGGCAGTTTAGAATACCATTTTAATGATATGGTGGGGAGAATTGAAGAATTGGTGGAAGCGGTGTACGAGGAGCAGAATAATAAAAGAATTGCCGAGGTAAAAGCCCTGGAGGCGCAGATCAACCCGCATTTTCTCTATAATACATTGGACGCGATCAAGTGGACGGCGCTATTTCAGAAAGCGAATAATACGGCGGAGATGGCACGGTTATTATCCCGTTTGCTGCATATCAGTATCGGAAAAGGAAGTGATACGGTTCTTGTTCACGAGGAGCTGGAGCATGTCGAATGTTATATGGGAATTCAAAATTTGCGCACCACAACTCCGATTGAAGTGAATTATGAGATTGAAGACAAGGTGAAGATGTATCGAACGCCCAAAGTTATTCTGCAGCCGATAGTGGAAAATGCGGTGCTGCATGGATTTGCGGATCAGCCGCAGGGAGCGGTGATCACGATTCGCTGCAGGCAGGAGGGGAAGCATCTATTATTCGAAATTATAGACAATGGACTCGGTTTCGAGGATGAGGTCAATTTCGGCAGCCTGGAAGCGGATGACTTGCCAAAGGGAGCTTTTTTCCTAGGGGTGGGTCTCTCTAATGTAGAGGAAAGAATCAAGCTCATTTGCGGCCAAGAGTACGGTCTTACGATAAACAGCAAGCCTGGAAAGGGAACCGTTGTAGTCATTACGCTGCCAATACTAGAGTAGTCAGGGGGACAATATGTATAAAGTATTGATCGTTGACGATGAGCATTTCGTCCGGTATGGAATTAAAGCGATGATAGATTGGGAGAGTATGGGGTTTGATGTAGTTGGCGAAGCAAGCAACGGCACGGAGGGGCTGATGGCCTTCGAAGAGCTGGCGCCGGATGTCGTCATATCCGATATCAAGATGCCTGTGATGGATGGGATCGAGTTTGTCAGTCAGGTCAGGGCATTGGATCGGCAGGTCAAACTGATTTTGCTGACTTGTCTTGATGATTTTGAGTATGCCCAAAAGGCCATACGTCTCGGGATTACGGATTACTTGATCAAGTCGGATATTATGCCCAAGGATTTGGAGCAGGTGATGATGAATCTGAAGGCCGTTCTGGACGAGGCTCAATCGACTGCTGGTCATTCCCCGAATAAGCAGGCGCGCGAGGAATCGAATAAGGATCGCGTTACCAAAGAAGCATTGTTAATGGGGCTGGCCCACGGCACGATTTCGGAGGCCCATGTCACCGAGGAGAAACTGCTAGCAGCGGGCCTGTCTCCCGGCAAGACTCCTCTGATCCTACTCTATATCGGGATCGATGATTTGGAAAAACTGAGAAGTCATCACTCGGAAGAGGAGATGATTATGTTTCACACCAAGGGGATGGAAGTAACTAGGGAAATATGCTCCATGGGTGCGGAGGATAACGAAATGATCTCTGGAAGCACGGGACTGTGGACTGTACTGTGTAAAGGTATCACTGCTGATGCGGCAGGGGAATTGGCGCAACGGGTCATCTCCCGAATCTCTGACGAATTAGGATTATCGGTAACCCTTGGAGTAAGCAGTCCGATCTATACCTTGCATGAGCTCCGGGATGCTTATTTAGAGGCAGAGCATCGCTATCGGCTCAAGCTGTTTATCGGATGCGGCATCGTGATTGGCCAAGAATTCGTATATGAAACTGACTTTGCGGCGAAGCCGGTTCCGGTGATGAACAAGAAGCTGAATGATTATTTGTATTCTTTGGATCGTGAAGCGATGCAGCAGTACCTTGTCGATACCTTTGATCATGTGAAGGCCAGGCTCGACTATGAAGGCGTGCATCTCATATCCATTGAACTGCTGCTGAATTTGACCAATATGTATTTGGAGTTATCCCATGATCATGAATGGCTGTATGAACGGAAGAAGGAATTGTTTGACCAGATTAAACAGCTTGAGACGCTGGAGGAGATTATATCGTGGTTCGTGGAGATCTATGAAGAACTGATCCAAAAGATGCGGGCCGTCTATTCAAGTGATCAAGGAAGCATTGCGAAGGCTGTTCAGTACATCGAGCAGAACTATGATCAAGATCTGTCGCTCCAAGTGCTAAGTCAGCATGTTCATCTTAGTAAAAATTACTTCTCTAATTTGTTTAAGCGAGAAATGGGCGAAGGGGTCATCGACTATATTACCAAAGTTCGGCTTGAGCGTGCCAAGGCCTTGCTCCGCAATACCGATCTTAAGAGCAGTGAGGTCGGCATGTTGGTGGGCATTTCCGACTCGAAGTATTTCTCCAAACTGTTTAAAAAAATGACAGGCGCAACACCAAGCGAATATAGGGATGGAATAAAGTCCATATAAGTCATCTGTAAATTTTACACGGATCGAGAGAAATATTGCACCAGAGAGACCGGGTTTGAAGATTCGTGCCATGAAAACCTTATTTTTTTACGATAGATTGCGTGGTTTATTCCGTTTGAATGACTGCCGCTTTATTCTAATATGAAAATCAAGAACAGCATGAATGCGCTTGCATGACAGGCGGGTTAGAAGAAGCTGTTCTAAACCTATACAAGAAAAGGGGATACGCCATGGCTAGAAAGAACAGGTTCACGACGATGTTATTCTTGATGCTTGCGATCATACTGATTGTAGCAGGCTGCTCCAGCCAAGGAAGCAGTCCGGCCAACTCGGGAAAGGCGGCCGAGACGAATAGCGGTGCAGGCGGCAGTGAGGCTAGCGGGCCGGTTGAAATTACGTTTTGGAATCTATTTGGGGGCGGGGAAGGCGATTTTGTCGATCAAATCGTGGACGGTTTTAATGCCTCCCAGCAAGAGGTCAAGGTCAAGACGCTGCGGCTGGAATCGGGGGAGTATTATGCCAAGTTCGGTACAGCACTGGCCTCCGGCAAAGGCCCGGATGTAGCGGTAGCTCATGCTGATCGGCTTGCGCCTTTTGTTAAGGCGGGTCAATTGAGTGCGCTAAACGAGCTGACGGAGAAGGCCGGCTTTGATTTCAACGAAATTACGGATAGCAACGTGGAAAGCGTCAGCTATGATGGAAATCCCTATGCCGTTCCCATCGATACTCATTTCCACATGTTCTACTACAATAAAGATTTGCTTGGGGAAGCCGGGCTGCTAAATGAGGATGGCACGCCGCAGTTTGGCGAGATTTCTCCGGAAGGCTTCAAGCAGTTTTTGACAGAGATCAAGAGCAAGGTTCCAGGGGTAACGCCGTTTAGTGTGAATACGCCGTATTTTCATGAGCCCTTCTACAATTTATATTATCAGGCTGGCGGCAGTATTTTGACGGATGATCTGAGTCAAGCCGATATCAACAATGAGAAAGCCATAGATGTGCTGAAATTTTATTTGGATCTCTATGATCAAGGTCTTAGCGATATTAACGATAAGACGCCTTGGGATACATTCCATAGCGGGAAATCCGCGACCTGGTTTGGCGGTGTGTGGGAAGCGGGCTGGCATCTCGGCGAAGAAGGCCTGAATGTCGGCATCATCTCGATTCCTCCGATCTTCGGCAGCGAGACGCATTGGGCAGCCTCCCATACTTTGGTTATTCCTGAATATGTGACAGAAGAGAAGCAGGTTGCTGCAATGAAATTTATGAAGTATTTCACGCTTGAAGGCGGGAAAATTTGGGCCCAGGCGGGGCATGTTCCAGCAGCGAAGGCGGTCACTGCCAGCGACGATTACATGAACCTTCCGTATCGGGAAGAGTTTGTCGCCTCGCAAAAGACGGTAAAACACGCGCCGAAGACGGATCGGTACAATGCGATCGATACGGTGGTGAAGGATGTGCTTCAGGCCGTTATTTTTAAAACGATAACGCCGGAAGATGGGGTTAAGGGCATGGAGAAGGATATTAACGAGATTCTTCAAAATTAAGAGTAAGGTGGATGAGATGAAACCGTGTCTGATGATGCGGTTTCATTCCTTAAACCTTGCAAGCGGACTTGGTTTCACAGTTTCGCATCGCGTTGGAGGAGGATGACCGTGAAAGCTCAGCAAGCAGCAAGCGGGTGGAAAAGGCAATTGAAAAATGAGTTTTCAGCCATTGCATTTCTAGCCCCATTTTTAATTCCGCTTCTTGTTTTCTATATTTGGCCATTGCTTAGAGGCGCTTATATTAGCCTTCATTCCTGGACGATTCTGGGAATGGAGAAGTATGTGGGCTTCGATAATTATATAAAAATATTGACGAACAGCGATTTTTATAAATATTTATGGAACAGCCTGTATTTTGTCATTTTAGTCGTTCCGATCATTATTTCGCTTGGTTTGTTGCTGGCTCTGTTGATTCACCGCAAGATTCCGTTTCAGACGATGTTCCGATCGGTTTACTTCCTGCCGTATGTACTTTCCGTTTCGGTTATTAGCTTTATTTGGCTCCGAATGTTTGATTCGAAGCATGGACTCGTGAATGTCATCCTGGAGGCTCTAGGATTATCTTCAGTTCACTGGCTTACCAATCCTAAAGCGGCATGGTGGTCCATTGTCATAGCAACGGTGTGGTGGACGGTCGGCTTTGTCATGGTATTGTTCCTGGCAGGGCTGCAGGAAATATCCCAGGAGCTCTATGAGGCTGCTGATATTGACGGCGCGTCTTCGTTACATAAATTCCGGTTCATTACGCTTCCGGGTTTATCTTCTGTGATGAAGGTGCAGATCTTTTTTCAAATCATCGCAGGCTTGAAGCTGTTCGGGCAGGTTCAGATTATGACCAATGGCGGACCCGGGGATACGACGAATACGATCATCCGTTATATCTATGTGACGGGATTCAAGAAGGATATGTTCGGGCTTGCAGCCGCACAATCGACGTTGTTTTGTATTTTTATGCTGTTGATTGCCGCGGTTCAATACATGGTTGTGAACAGAAAAGAGTCGTAAATGGAGAGTGAATAGAGGTGGCGCGAGCAGCGATTTATAGTTTAACCGTCATATTGGCAGTCATATTTGTAATTCCTCTAGTTTGGATGTTTGTCGTTTCTTTCAAGCCCGAAGGCGTATCCGCGATTACGATGGCAGAGTGGACGGACTTCTCGGACTTAACCATTAGAAACTATGCCAAGGTATTAGTCGAATCGCAAATTTTGAGATGGACCTGGAATAGCTTCGTGATCGGAGCCGTAACCACATTGATTACCGTGATCATTAGCTCGTTAGGGGCCTTTGCTTTTTCACGCAAAAATTTTAAATCCAAAGGTTTTTTATTTATTTTATGTGTGTCCGGTCTGTTGATACCGACGGAAGCGATGCTAATTCCTTTATACGAGACGGTCTTAAGCATGGATTTGCTGGATAATATGTGGGGCATTATTTTGCCCAGCCTGACGAATCCGCTTGGACTGATCTTGATTAAGCAATTTATGGATGGGCTGCCCAAGGACTATATGGAAGCAGCGCAAATTGACGGGGGGCGGGATTTCCGCTTATGGTGGTCGATCTATATGCCTCTAACGCGTTCAGCCATGATTGCAATTGGTATTTTCTATTTCATTATGTCCTGGAATAATTTCATCTGGCCGTATATCGCGATTAATTCGGAAGAAAACATGGTGCTGTCTACAGGCTTGCCGACCTTCCTATCGAATAACGTGCTGCATGTGAATACGATTATGGCAGCCAGTGCGATCGCTGCTATTCCTACGATGATTGTTTATATTTTTCTGCAAAAGCATATCGTTCAGGGTGTATCGATGACAGGGGTTAAAGGGTAATTGCCTTAGTCAACTGCTTAAGACGGCATAGCATGAGATAGAAATAGGATAAAGGAGTAGATGAGATACAATGGGAACACAGATGTATATTAAGGATTATCCAAGACCGCAATTCGTAAGAACGGACTGGGTTAATTTGAATGGCGAGTGGAGCTTCGAATTCGATGATGAAAACATGGGTGAGCGCTTGGGATGGCCAAAGCAGTTCGGCGGGGATCGCCAAATTATTGTTCCTTTTACTTATGAAACCAAAGCTAGCGGGATTGGCCAAGAAGAGCATCATTCTAATGTATGGTACCATAGAGCGCTGGATATTCCAGCCGAGAAAACGGGTAAGCGAGTCATACTGCATTTCCAAGCCGTTGATTATATCGCCAGGGTTTGGGTGAATGGGGAGTATGTTGGACAGCACCAAGGAGGTTACTCCGCATTTTCCTTCGATATTACCTCCTATATCACTTACGGAGAAGCCAATAGCTTGACGGTTAAGGTGGAAGATAGTATGGATGCCGCCCAGCCGCGGGGGAAGCAGCGTTGGGAGCAGAATAGCTTCGAGTGCTTCTATGTGCAGACGACGGGGATCTGGCAGTCGGTATGGCTGGAATACGTGGCGCCTGCTTATATCGAAAATGTGAAAATAACCCCGGACGTCGACGCATGGAAGGTAAGGTTCGAATATCAAATGAACGGCGATTGGCCGGCCGGAGATATGTGGCTGGAAACGATCGTCAGCTTGAAGGGGGAACAGGTTAAAAAAGCCGGCTTGGCGATGGATCGAGCCTGGCTCCAGTTGGAGGTTGACCTGATTCATGAAGTGAACGGCCCCTGGAAGATGAGCTACTGGACGCCGGACCATCCGAACTTGTATGACGTCGAATTTATATTGTACCGCGGGGGTGAGAAGATCGACCATGTCTATTCTTATTTTGGCATGCGGAAGATTTCAACGAAAGATGGACAGGTATTGCTTAACAACGAACCGATCTACCAGCGACTTGTTCTGGATCAGGGCTATTGGCCGGAGAGCCATCTTACTCCGCCTTCGGAGGAAGCCATTATCCAAGATATCGATGCGATTCTGGAGATGGGTTACAACAGCGTTCGAAAGCATATGAAAGTAGAGGATGCCCGTTTTCTGTATTGGTGCGATGTGAAGGGGCTGCTTGTATGGTCGGAGATGGCAGCTACGTTTGAATTTAACGACAATGCGATACAGAGATTCACTAACGAATGGATGGAAGTGGTGCGGCAGTATTATAATCATCCATGCATTGTTGTGTGGGTTCCATTTAATGAATCCTGGGGGATCATGCAAATTGCCAAGGACAGGAAGCAGCAGCATTTCACAGAGGCTATCTATCATCTCACCAAAGCTTATGATCCTTACCGGCTTGTCATATCCAATGATGGCTGGGAGCATACGGTGTCGGATCTCATAACGCTTCATGATTATGTAGAGTCAGGGGAAGAGTTCCAGCAGCGTTATAAGGATAAAGAGAAAATCGTCGGAAATGCAATTGCCTTTAACAAGAGGAAGTACGCTTTTGCTGACGGTTATGCCTATAGCGGGCAGCCGATCATTGTAAGCGAATTCGGTGGCATAGCTTTTAAAAATGAGGCGGGTTGGGGATACGGTCACCAGGAATCCTCGGAAGAATCATTTGTGGCAAGATTAAAAAGGATACATCAAGCTATTCAAAATACGGATTATATTGCCGGGTATTGCTATACACAGATTACAGATGTACAGCAGGAGATGAATGGGCTGCTGACGGAGTCGCGGAAGTTAAAAGTGCCATTGGATGTCATAAGGCAGATTAATCAATCCTAGTTTCGTATGGAATAGACAAAGGAGCTGCTCATTAGAAAATCCTAATGGGACAGCTCCCGATTTTGTTATATGGAGATTTAGTGGTTAGCATGAGGGTGATGTTTCCTTCTGGGCGGTGCGCATCTTGGCCAGTATTTTGCGGATACTCTCGTCTGAGAGATAATACATCTCGGCTAAATCTCTAACCGATAGGCCTGAACGATGCTTCCTAAATATTTCCTCATTCCGATTGGCAATCGATGTGCGGGAACCGCTTAGCTCTCCCCAGGAAGCACGGCTTTGCTCCGGTTTGGGGATATAGAGAAGCTCACCTTGAATATGGCGCTGCAATTCCTTCAGCAATCGGGGGGGAAGCACATCCTTCCCATTTTTGTAGCTCACGGTCATGTTCCTCCTTGTTTCGATGTGCTCGATCTAGTTCAAGAACGAAATAAGTCTGCATGATCGTAATCCCCCTTTCGCAATAATTGATTTTATCGTTATTGTCATTTCATAAATAACTGGCTATATCTTAACATATTTTCACAGCAACGAAAATAAGGGGGCTATACAGCCCCCCTTGCTTGAGGTTTCCGCTTACGCGGAAACCACCTCACTCACTGAAATCACATTCATCAGCCCCCTTTCCAGTGATTCGTCGGCCCGACATCTATATTAACTCATATTCCGCCTTGGGAAGAAAGCGAAAGAATGATTTTAAATGTTTTGTACCCCATCATGTTTTATGTCCCAATATGGTAAAATGGTGTTTAGGTTTAGGCTGTCATTATGAGTCATAAGGAAGTGAACTCCATGGATTTGTTCTCTTACCAGCAAAGCTCGAGCCCTGCCGGCAGGCTGCTTGCCGACCGGATGAGGCCGACGACGCTGGATGAATATATCGGGCAGGAAGAGATCGTGGGGCCGGGCAAGCTGCTGCGCAGGGCGATTGAAGCGGACCAGGTATCCTCGATTCTGCTGTATGGCCCCCCCGGCTGTGGGAAGACAACGCTTGCTCATATTATTTCCAATCATACGCAAGGAGAGTTTGTCCGGTTGAATGCCGTGGATGCTTCCGTTAAAGATGTGAGGGAAGTCATCGAGAAGGCGCAGAGCGATAAGTCCTTCTATGGAACGAAAACGATTCTGTTCTTAGACGAAGTGCACAGGTTCAACAGCTCGCGGCAGGATGCCCTGCTGCCGGCTGTAGAGAAGGGGACGATTACTTTTATCGGGGCGACAACGGAGAATCCGTTCCATTACGTGAACGGGGCTTTGATGAGCCGCTCGACCCTGTTCCAGCTGCAGCCCTTAACGAAAGAACATTCGCTCATGGCGATGAAACGGGCTTTGACGGATAAGGAGAAAGGGCTAGGCTTTATGCATCTTGAAGTGGACGAAGAGGCGCTGCTGCATATCGCGGCAATGGCGAACGGAGATATACGCCGGGCGCTGAACGCGCTGGAGCTGGCGGCGATGACGACGCCTCCCCGGCCGGACGGATGTGTCCACATTACTTTGGAGGTGGCAGAGGAATCGATCCGGCGCCCGCTCGTCAAGGCGGATGAATCCACGCAATATGACGTGCTGTCCGCGTTCCACAAGAGCATTCGCGGCTCCAGCGATGCGGCGCTGTTCTGGTTTCTGTATGCGGTGGAGAAGCTGGGGATGGACCCGATGACGTTCATCCGGCGGCTGATCGCCGCCAGCAGCGAGGATATCGGACTGGCGAATCCCCAGGCGATGGTTCAGGCGGTAAGCGCGTTGGAAGCGTACCGGAACAACGGCTGGCCGGAGGCGAAGTTGAACATCGCCCAGGCGATTCTGTTTGCGGTAGAGAGCCCGAAATCCAACGCTGTGACTACAGCAATCTCCAAAGCGATGACCGCCATCGAGGATGCGAAGTCGGCGGAGGTGCCTTTGCATTTGCGGGATACCCATTACAAGGGGTCCGCAAAGCTTGGGCATGTCGGCTATAAATATCCGCATGATTATCCAGGGCACTATGTGAAGCAGGATTATTTGCCGCCGAATTTGGCGAAGCGGAAGTTCTACGAGGCGACAGAGCAGGGGAATGAGAGCAAAATCCGCCATAACCAGCAAATTCGGCAGTCGAAGGACATGCAGTAGGATAGATACGACCCAATGTACGAATTTTTACTATCAGTCGAAGCACCGTTGGGTGCTTCGTTTTTTTTTATGTTTTTGGCGTAAAATAACTAGTATTCTATAATTCTACATTTTTTCAGAAAGTGGTGAAATAATGAATGGTCCGTCGAAGGGAGCAGATGATGCTGCTGAGGGATGGCTGCGGCAAAGTTCGAATATAAGCCTGGAGGAAGTGAATAGTTCGATCAAAATCCCAAAGGACGCCAAGTTCTGGAGGAAATTTTTCGCCTTTGCCGGCCCAGGGTCTTTAGTAGCCGTAGGTTATGTCGATCCTGGTAACTGGGCGACCTCCATTGCAGGCGGGGCGCGTTTCGGCTACACTTTGCTTTCCGTCATTCTTATTTCTAACTTGATTGCCATGCTGCTGCAATCCTTGTCAGCGAAGCTGGGCATTGTGACAGGACGGGATTTAGCCCAGGCCACAAGAGATGCGGTCGGGAAGAAAACCTCCTTCGTTTTATGGATTCTCACAGAATTGGCGATCGTGGCAACGGACTTGTCCGAGGTGATCGGCTCTGCTATCGCGCTTAATTTGCTGTTTGGCATCCCGTTACTGCTGGGCATTTTGATTACAACGCTTGACGTGCTGCTGTTACTGCTGCTGCAGAAGAAAGGGTTCCGCATTAGATCTCTCTGGGGATCCTGGGAGCGACGGTAATGCCTCACAATCTGTACTTGCATTCCGCCATCGTGCAAACCAGACAATACGAGCGGACCAGGGAAGGACGAAAGGAGGCGCTGAAATATTCCGTATTGGATTCGAATATTTCATTAATCATTGCTTTTTTGATTAACTCAGCCATTTTAATTCTTGGTTCTGCTGCTTTTTACGGTACAAGTATGGATGTTTCCGAGCTTGAAAGAGCTTATGAGCTATTGAGCCCTACGGTCGGAGTAGGCATCGCTAGCACGTTGTTTGCGGTCGCATTGCTGGCCTCCGGCCAGAACTCGACGATTACCGGAACGCTAACGGGCCAGATCGTGATGGAAGGTTTTGTACGGCCGTCATTTTAGTCTTGAATGTTTTCCTCGTCACATATATCATCATAACCGGACATGATTTAGGTTAATCGATCTGGATCCACGTGATCCACGATAAAAAGGAGCCGATACAGAGATTAGATAACAAAGGGAGTGGAAATGCCATGTTCGTATCCGAAAAATATGCTGGAACCCGTGAAGAGCAATATTCCGTCGTCAAGTCGCAGCTGCGGACGCTGCTGGAAGGAGAGCCTAACCGAGTAGCCAATCTCGCTAATGCGGCGGCGCTGCTGAATCAATTTCTGGAGCAAATCAACTGGGTTGGCTTTTACTTGTATGAAGATGGCGAGCTCGTATTGGGTCCGTTTCAAGGATTGCCGGCCTGCATCCGGATTCCGCTGGGCAGGGGGGTATGCGGAACAGCGGCCATGCAGCGCACAACTGTGCTGGTGGATGATGTCGATCAGTTTCCCGGCCATATTGCCTGCGATGCCGCCTCCCGTTCGGAAATTGTCGTACCGTTAATCAAGAACGGCGAGTTGCTTGGCGTCCTGGATATCGACAGCCCGATTACCAGCCGGTTTGATGAGCTGGACCGCGAGCAGCTGGAGCAATTTGTGGAAGAGCTTGTGCGCCATCTGTAATGGCCGCCAGAGAAACGGAAGAAGGGACTGTCTCCAAAGTGAACCTAGATGACTGAGGGGCTCCCATCTTTAGCACCTCTATACAAACTGTCGGACACGAAGCTAAGCAGGGATGTAGACTAAATGGAAATCATGTATTTAATTATGCTCGAAACGAATATTTCAGGGAATTAGATGGATTTGATGCACCAAAAATCAAGAATCCGGCCCAGGATGACCTTCTTCCCTCCCACTAACGACATGAAATCCATTTAAATCTACATTCCTTTCTTAGTCGTAGATAATAACTACTATAAATCCATTAAACTAAGGGGGGCACGTCGAGGGCAATCGCTCATTCCGTCGCTTCTTCTTGCGAGGGCTGGGTTCACACCGAATTTGGGGTTTGTGGCTTTGGCCCACAATCTACTGAAGGTGGCGGGCATCCGCTTCGCTACTTTCCTGCAAAGCGACAGAGCAAAAAAAGTTGGACGGAAAACCTTACGTTTTCTTGCCCAACTTTTTATTTTGGAGACTTATTAGACAGCCCCTTCTCTTTGTGCGCACACTTCAGTTAGCTTAGGGACGCTCCCAACTCAGGAACAGGCATCTTGTCAGCTGCTTCGATCGTGCCGCCGCCCAAGCATTCGTCGCCGTCGTAGAAGACGACCGCCTGGCCTGGGGTAATCGCTTTTTGCGGCTGATCAAAGGCAACAAACATCGTTCCGTCTTCCCGCGGAATCAAGGTTACTCCTTGATCCTGCTGGCGGTACCGGAACTTGGCCACGCATTTGAACGGCTTGTCCGGCAGCTTGTCCGCGCCTGCGATCCAGTTTACGCCCGAGGCGACCAGACCGGTCGAATACAGGCTTGGGTGCTTGTCCCCTTGCACGACGTAAAGGATGTTGTTCTGCAAATCCTTTTCCGCCACGAACCAAGGCTCACCGCTGCCCGATCCGCCGATGCCAAGGCCTTGGCGCTGCCCCAGCGTGTAATACATGAGGCCGTCATGCCGGCCTTTGACTTCACCCGTTACAATGTCAACCATATCTCCGGATTGGGCGGGCAGGTACTGGCTTAGAAATTCGCGGAAATTGCGTTCACCGATGAAGCAGACTCCTGTGCTGTCTTTTTTCTTGGCAGTATAGAGTCCCGCCTCCTCAGCAATGCGGCGCACTTCCGGTTTGGGCAGATGTCCGATGGGGAACATCGCTTTGGCCAATTGCGCTTGATTCAGCGCATTAAGGAAATAGGTTTGGTCCTTGTTGCTGTCTACGCCGCGCAGCAATTTATATTGGCCGTCATGTTCTTGCACAACACGGGCGTAGTGTCCTGTGGCTACGTAATCGGCGCCCAAATCCATGGCCTTATTCAGGAACTCCCCGAATTTGATCTCGCGGTTGCACATCACATCCGGATTTGGCGTGCGGCCGCGCTTATATTCTTCGAGAAAATAGGCAAATACTTTATCATAATATTCCTTCTCGAAATTGACGGTATAGTAAGGGATATCGATTTGCTCACAGACGCGCCGTACGTCCTCGGCGTCCTCCTCCGCCGTACAGCGGCCGAATTCATCGGTATCATCCCAGTTTTTCATGAAAATGCCGATAACATCATATCCTTGCTGCTTGAGCAGCAGCGCCGTTACCGAGGAATCGACGCCTCCGGACATGCCGACGACAATTCTTGTTTCGCTGTTTGATCCAGACATCTATATCACTCCTTTGGCGGTTTCCCTGTCGATATTTTATCATAAGCAGCCAGTTCGGGCGACATTATCGGAATGTTAATTCACGGTAACCGAATTGCGCGAAAGCCGGGCCGTTTTATTTTCCAAAAGACACGGGATATGTTACGATAAACATAGGTGAATGATAGGAATAGGGAGTTATTGGCCAAGTATGTCCTTTGGGCACGGACACAAGCCCCCTTATCATTACTTTATGGATCAATGTTCAATTATATAAATATTACTTGAAAATTGAAAGAGGTGGCTTCTTTGAAGATTTCCACGAAAGGACGCTATGGCTTAACGATCATGATGGAACTCGCTGCGAAGTTCGGCGAAGGACCTACTTCCTTGAAGAGCATCGCTGAGAAAAACCAATTGTCCGAGCACTACCTGGAGCAGCTGATTGCCCCGCTTCGGAACGCCGGGCTCGTGAAGAGCGTGCGCGGTGCATATGGGGGCTACATATTATCGCGTGCTGCCGAAGAAATTACGGCAGGGGATATTATCCGCGTACTGGAAGGGCCGATCTCCCCGGTAGACTTCACGGAGGAGGATGATCCGGCCAAACGGGATTTATGGCTGCGGATCCGTGACAGCATCGCTGAGGTGCTGGACTCGACTACGCTAGATAGTCTGATCAATTATGAAGAGGTTGGCTCAGAGCAAAACTATATGTTCTACATCTAAATATAGCGACGAACACAAAAAGACTCCTCTCGAGGAGTCTTTTGTTAGGCTTATGGCAAGGATACGACAGTTTACTTTATCCAATAAGAACGATCACGCTTCGCCTGCGTTTGTGCCGGGCGGGGCTTTTCGATTTTATCGATCGGGATGATGCGAGTGACGTGCACGATTTCTTCCAGCAGAAACCAGAACGCGCCTTCCACGGTGCGAAGCTGCACCTTCTTCGGGTCTGCTCCCCATTTCGGCAAGCCGCGCATCGTCTCACCCGAGTCCAGTATTATGACGACTTCCTGCTCTAGTGTAACTGCCATCTTTAGTTCGTGCATCATTCTCACGCTCCTTCGGTTTATACTTTTATCATCGGAATATTAACGCAGAAATTAAAGAGAAAATCATGATTATGATGCACATTTGCTGGACACCTGCTAAGCCCGGCGTTATGATGGGAATGTTTCAGGGGAAGAATACGATAGAAACGCATGAAATTCAGGTTGTTTGCGCAACCTTGCAAAGAAAAGACAGGTGATCATAAATTGAGAAAAATATATTTGGATCATGCAGCTTCGACCCCGATCCATCCGGAGGTTGCCGAAGCTATGATTTCCGTCATGCAGAAGCATTTCGGGAATGCATCGAGCGTACATTCCTTCGGAAGGGAAGCGAAGCGGGTAGTAAACGGTGCTAGGGATCGCCTGGCCGCGGCTCTCGGCTGTAAACCGGAGGAGCTGGTATTTACGGCGGGTGGCACGGAAAGCGATAATCTGGCCTTATTCGGAACGATGCATGCTCAGAAATCCCGCGGCAAGCATATTGTGACGACTGCCATTGAGCATCACGCCGTTCTGCATTCGTGCCAGCAGCTGGAGCGAGACGGCTTCGAGGTAACGTATCTTCCGGTCGATCGCACGGGGCGTGTCCATGCGGAACAGATTGCTGAGGCGCTGCGGCCCGACACGGTTCTGGTCAGCGTGATGTTTGGCAACAATGAAGTCGGTACACTGCAGCCGATCATTGAAATCGGGGAAATGATCCGCAGCACCGGCAGGGACATCGTCTTTCATGTTGATGCGGTCCAGGCACTAGGTGCCGTTCCTATCCATTGCAATGAACTCCCAGTTGACCTCATTAGCTTTTCCTCGCATAAAATAAACGGCCCTCAAGGCGTAGGTGCGCTGTATATCCGTAAACAACGAATGATCGAGCCGATTCTGCATGGCGGCCTCCAAGAGAAGAAGAGACGGGCTGGCACAGAAAATATGGCCGGGATCGTCGGCTTTGCCAAAGCTGCGGAAATCGCTGTATCCGGATTGTCGGGAAGACGCGAGCACGATCTGAAGCTGCGGTCAGCATTGTTGTCCAATCTGGAGCGGACCGTCGGCTCGGAGCATTTTCGCGTTAACGGAAATCAGGAGTTTTATCTGCCGCATATCGTGAATATCAGCTTCCCGGAAATGCAGACGGAGACGATGCTGATGAACCTCGATATGGAAGGAATAGCGGTAGCCAGCGGCTCTGCCTGCACCTCGGGATCGCTTGAGCCGTCTCATGTGCTCGAAGCCATGAATCTTCCGCAAAATCTTTTGCGCTCGGCGATTCGATTCAGCTTTGGTTTGGGTAATACTAGTGAAGAAATAGAGTACACTGCCGAAAAAGTTGGAACCATCCTAACCCGTCTTCGTAAAAAAATATAATGGGCTGTGTTTTTCAGATTCCAAGGAAAGGAGGATGCGTTCGCTTTTTCACATTAAGCTGTAATTAGCCCAGCGAGGAGGGACCTGAACAACTATGAGACTGCAGGATATGATAGGCTTGGCTGTCTTTGAAGTGGAGGGCGGCAAGCAGGTTGGAAAAGTCCTCGATGTAATGTTGAATGAAGATTGGACTATTTCAGGGATTACGCTGGAGGGGAAGACGATGTTTTCCACAAGCAGCAAAGTAGTGCTCTGGGAAGATATCGTCGCTTACGGCGAGGATGCCGTCATGATTCGCAATCAACAGGCTGTCCGCAAATGCGGAGCCGAGAATATACAGCTTACCTTCATTTCGGGTAACGGCAAATTGATGGAACTTCCCGTTCTCACGGAGGACGGTACGATGATTGGAACTGTTGCGGATGTTTATTTTGAGCAGAATTTGGGAAATACAATTACTGGTATCGAAATCAGTGATGGATTCATATCCGATCTGATGGAGGGGCGCAAAATACTGCCTCTTACGCCAGGGATAACGAAAGGGGAAAATGCGATCATGGTCCCCCCGAACAGTGAGCAACGGCTGGAGAAGACCATGAATTCTATCAATGGATAGGTGATTGAATGATGAAATGTCCAAATTGCAGCTCCAAGGATATTGGGAAGATCGGTTCCCATCAATTCTACTGCTGGGGATGCTTTATTGAATTGACGGTA
Source organism: Paenibacillus woosongensis (assembly GCF_030122845.1). NCBI lineage: Bacteria > Bacillati > Bacillota > Bacilli > Caryophanales > Paenibacillaceae > Paenibacillus > Paenibacillus woosongensis. Next base: position 3,949,453 of record NZ_CP126084.1, on the reverse strand, counting down.
AACGGAGAGAAGATGTCCGTATACCAGGTAGAGGAAGACGGAACGCTCAGTTCCTTGGATGATTTGTTCTTCGGCGAGGAAATGACGCAGGATTTCTCGCAAATGCATGCATCGACTTAATATGGCCGGCCTACATATAGAATACTACGATTCTATATCGGCGCAGGT